>WIAL01000003.1 GCA_015519975.1 Hydrogenothermaceae bacterium
ACTCTAATTGCTTTTCTGTATCCTTCAGGGTGAGGCATACCAAAGTTTCTTTCTATTTTTTCTTTCGTATCTTTCCCTTTTTCCTGTCCTATTACACATACAGGCTGTCCATCAAAAAATGCAAACCCTGCAACTATTGCTTTATCATCACCAAATCTTCTATCTCCATGTAGTTCTATAAAATCGGTAAAAATGTTATTTATATAATCAAGTGCATGGGGTCTTCTTGGATGTCTTGCAAGCTGAACCTTTTCCCATGCAGACATTTTATTTTTTATCTCTTTTGCAAGCTGTTTAAACTCTCTTCTAAGTTTTATAAGATCATTTAAATACTCTTTTTGTCCTTCTTTTACTTTTTTTCTATAAATTTCTATTTTGTCCTGTAACTTCCTCAGCTCTTGAATATCCATGCTGACCTCATCCTGTTAATCCATTTCCTGTTAATATCATATAAATATAAGTTAAATAAAAAATAATGCCAAATGTTAATCCAATAGGTATAAGTTTTTTTCCAGCAAATGACAATGTCATTACAAAAGATGCAGCAACAACTGCGAATATTCCTGATATTAAAGCAAGTCCTTCTATATTCCAATCTGTAAATAAAACACCAAAACTTACAGGTATAGTAGACTGGAAAACCATTGCTCCGCTAATATTACCAACAGCAAGAGAGTCTTTTCCTCTCCACACCCATAAAACACTATTTACCTTTTCAGGAAGTTCAGTTGCAACAGGTGCAACTAAAAGTGAGAATAAAAGTGGAGAAAAGCCAAATGATAAACTTATTTTTTCTATACCTTCAACAAACATATGTGCCCCGCCAATCATTAAAACAAGCGCAACTACAACTTGAAACACCATAATAAACAAAGATGGATTTTCTGATTTTGGAGCAAAATATAGATGTTCTACTTCTTCCATTTCATTACTTTCTGCTTTTAATGTCAGGTAGACATAAAAAATGTACAGTGAAAGTAAAAATACAGCTGTCAAAATTCTAATTTCAGGAGATTCAAAAGGTACTATGAATAAAGCTACGGTATAAGCAAACAGGAAAAATGCCAGATCCCTTCTTAATCCAGTTTCTTCTATATCTATTGTTAATTTTCTTTTTTTAAGTAAAAAAGCTATTATCACCGTTATCCCAACTAAAGGAAAGGCAAGTGTGGAAAGCATAAAAGGAGCACCTAAAATTGCCCCTACACCTATATCATGCCCTGTTTCAGCAAAAAATAAAACTGCTATAATTGGAAGGATAGTTTCAGGCAGTGCTGTACCAACTGCGGCAAGGACACTGCCTGTAAAATTTGTTGATAAATCCAGTTTGTCCCCAATAGCTTCTATTCCGTTTGTGAAAAGCTCACCGGCAACAAGTATAAATACTAGTCCTATTATAAAGAAGAGGATATCTATTATCACTCTTTATTATTCTCCTTTTCTTTTAATTTAGCTTTTATCAGCTCTCCGAGAGTACCAAGACCTTCACCTTTAGGTTTTAACTGCTCAAGTTTCTCTTTAAGTTTTTGCTGTTCTTCCTTTTTCTTTTTAAGTTTTTCTTCCTTTATCCTGTCAAGTTCTAATTTTTTGATACTAAGTACTATATCGTGTCCTTTTATTTTTGTAATTTTTGCTTCTATTTCCTGTCCAAGAGATAGCTTATCACTTGGAATTTCGATTCTTTCTCTTGATATTTCACCAACAGGTATAAATCCTTCGACATCTTCTGCAAGTTCAATTATTGCTCCTCTGTCTATAAGCTTTATAACTTTTCCTGTAACCACATCTCCTACTTTGTGAGACTGCAGGAAAGTTTTCCATGGATTTTCTTTAAGTTGCTTTAGTCCAAGCTTTATTTTGTCTTTTTCTTTTCCAAGAACTACAAATGTTGCTTCTTTTTTACCTTTTAGAACCTGCGAAATGTTTTTTATTTTTGGATTCCATGTTGCATCTTCAAGATGAAGTATACCTTCAATTTCTCCAAGGTCTATAAATGCCACTTTTGTTTTAATATCTTTTATTTTTGCTGTTATTGTTTCACCTTCAGGATGTTCTTTTAAGAATTTATCAAGAGGATTTTCCACAGCCTGTTTTATTGAAAGTTTTAATTTTTGATTTTCTCTGTCAAGTTCTATAATTTTTGCCTGTATTTCCTGTCCTTCTTTAAACTTAGATTTGAATCTTTCAGGGTGTAAATGGTCTGTTTCAGATTTGTGAATAAATCCCTGCAGGTTATCCACTTTTACAACAAGACCGTAAGGGTTTATTTCTTTTATAACTGCTTTAACTATATCTCCTTCGCTGTATGGAAATTTTTCCCACGGGTTTTCTTCTAATGCTTTTGTTGAAAGGATTAATTTTTGTTTTTCTGCATCTTTTTGAACAACTTTAGCTTCTATTTCCTGTCCTTTTTGAAGCTGAGAGACAGATTTTTCCCTATCCCATGAGTAAAGAGAAGCAGGTAGGAATCCATATATTAAATCTCCGATAATAACAACTGCACCGTTATCCTGTACTTTTACAACTTTCGCGGGAATTGTCATATCTTCTTCTATTTCTGACCAGAGCTTTTCTTTTTTCTTTTGTTTTTCTTCTTCTAATACTTTTTTACGGGATACAACTATATTTGGTATTTTTCTGTTTTGATCTAGTTTTAAAATGTAAACTTCAAACTCTTCAGGTAAATTTTCTTCTTTTCTTAATCCTGATTCCGAGTAAGGTAAAAATGCCTGTATTCCTCCTAAATCAACTAAAAATCCTTTTTCAAGCTGTTTTTTTAATTTTGCAGGTACTTTCTCTTGATTTTTATAAGCATTTTCAACTTTTTCAAGGGCTTCTCTGAAGATTAGAGGTTTTCTTGAAAGCAAGTTATATCCTTCTGGCGTTCTTTTTCCTGTAAAAACCGCCTTTATTTTTGCTCCTTCTTGCAGGTCTTCAACTTCTTCCTTGTTTATTACACTTTCTGTTTTTTGCCCAACATCTACAAAGGCGTATTTATCTGCAAATTTTACAATTTCACCTTCTAAAATATCACCTTTACGGTAATAAGTTAAATCTTCTGATTCTTCCAGAAGTTTTTCAAATTCATTTTCATAATTTTCCATTTTATTTACCTCATAAACAGTATCTTTTTTCATTTTTTATATAATTTTCAATCTTATTTATTATATCTAAACTCAAATCTCTACCGCCTGATTATATATCATTTCAACAAATGGGGTTTCTTTTGGATTTTTAGCAATTACAAGGTCTATTTTTCTATCTCCCAGTTTGGTAATTAATCTTGCTTTTATTTTTAATTGTTCCTGAAGTGAAATTTTATCAGAAATAATTAGTATATCTATATCACCGCCTTTTTTAGAAAGATCGGTTCTACTTCCGTATATGAAAATTTTAGCTTCTGGGTCAAACTGTTTTATAGTTGTTTTTATAGCTTTAATTTCTTCTTCTTTTAATCTTACTTTTTTAGTTATATTCAAACTATTTCCTCAAACTTTTTAAAGGCTTCATCTAATTTATCTATTTGCGTTCCACCTCCCTGTGCCATATCTGGTTTTCCGCCGCCTTTTCCTCCAACTACCTGTGCTACCTCTTTTATTATCTGACCTGCTTTGTACTTATCAGTAAGTTCTTTTGATACACTGACAACCATATTTATTTTTCCTTTTTCTTTATCTACAGAAGCTAGTAGTATGACAGATTTCCCAAGTTTTGCCTTTGCAACATCTGCAAGGTCTCTAAGTTCATTTGGTGGTATATTTTCCAGTTTTCCGTAAGCTATTTTTATACCGTCTTTTTCTTTTACATTAAGTATTTCTGTTATTTTTTCAACTATGTTTTTCTTTTTGATAGACTCTATTTCTTTTTGTGCTTCCTTTAGCTTCTCCTGCAGCTGTTTAACTTTATTTATAATTTCATCTTCTTTTGCTGTTAAAAGATGTGAAAGGTCTTTTATTGTTTTAAATGCTTTTTGATGATGATACAGAGCTTTTCTGCCGGCTACAGCTTCTATTCTTCTTGTTCCTGATGCAACGGAGCTTTCTGATATTATTTTAAAAGAGCCAATATCTCCTGTCCTTGAAACATGAGTTCCGCCGCAAAGCTCTGTTGAAATTCCTGCTGATATTACCCTTACAACATCTCCGTATTTTTCATCAAATATTGCCATAGCACCTGTTCTAATTGCTTCATCATAAGGCATTTCTCTACATACAACAGGCTCGTTTTTCATTATCTCTTCATTCACAAGGTCTTCTATTTTCTTTATTTCTTCATCTGTTAAGCTTTCAAAATGGGTAAAGTCAAATCTTAAAATTTCAGGAGAAACTAACGAACCGGCCTGTTTTACATGGTCCCCAAGAATATTTCTTAATGCTGCATGGAGAAGGTGCGTTGCTGTGTGGTGTCTCATTGTATCCTGTCTTTTTTCTTTATCTACTTTGGCAGCGACTGTTTCTCCAGTTTGAAATTTTCCATAAACTACTTTTCCTTTATGAACTATAATTCCTTCTACAGGTGTTTGTGTATCATAAACCTCAAATAATGCTCCGTCTGTTTCTATTATTCCCACATCACCAACTTGACCGCCTTTTTCTGGATAAAAAGGAGTTCTGTCTAAAATTATTTCCCCTTCTTCTCCTTCTGTAAGCTGGTTTACTTCTTTGTCTTCTTTTACAATTGAAAGAAGTTTTGCATCATCTACTTCTAAATGTTGATATCCTAAAAATTCATTTTCTCCAAACTTATTTTTAATCTCTATATAAACAGGCTTAACTTCTTTTGCCTGTGATTTCCAGCTTTTTCTTGCCCTTTCCTTTTGCTCTTCTAAGTATTTATAATACTCGGCTATGTCAACTCCAAAATCATTATCCCTTGCAATATCTTCAATTAAATCAACAGGAAAACCATATGTATCGTAAAGTGTGAAAACTTCCTTACCTGTGATATGCTTTCTTCCTTCTTTTTTTGCTTTTTCTATTATTTCGTATAATATTTCCATTCCTCTTTTGAGGGTTTTTATAAATCTTTCTTCTTCAGCTTTTACAAGGTTTTTTATAAAGTTTTGGTTTCCTATAAGCTCTGGATAAGTTTCTTTCATTATGTCTATTACTACGTCTATACCTTCATGAAGGAAAGGTTTTTCAAGACCAAGCTCTTTACCGTATCTTAAAGCTCTTCTAAGTATTCTTCTGAGTACATAACCTCTTCCTTCATTTGAGGGGAAAACTCCATCTGATATTAAAAATGTTATTGCCCTTAAGTGATCAGCTATAACTCTCATTGAGATTGTATTTATATCTTTAGGGTTTTCAGGGTCATACTTTTTTCCTGAAATATTTTCAGTCCATTTTATAATCGGCATGAAAAGGTCTGTTTCATAGTTTGATTTTGCTCCCTGAAGAACAGATGCGATTCTTTCTAAACCCATTCCGGTGTCTATATTTGGGTGAGGAAGAGGTGTTAATTTGCCTGTTTCATCTCTGTTGTACTGCATAAAAACAAGATTCCATATTTCTAAGTATCTTTCATCTTCATCTGAGCCAAATTCTGGATTTCCGTATTCTTCACCCCTGTCAAAGTATATTTCAGAACAAGGTCCGCAAGGTCCTGTTTCTCCCATTGACCAGAAGTTATCTTCAACGCCAAGTTTATGTATTTTTTCTTCAGATAACCCTATTACATTTTTCCATATATCATAGGCCTCATCATCTTCCATAAAAACAGAAACGTGCAGTTTTTCTTCAGGAATTTCTAAAACCTTTGTTAAATATTCCCACGCATATTCTATAGCTTCTTTTTTAAAATAATCTCCAAATGAAAAATTCCCGAGCATCTCAAAAAATGTGTGATGTCTTGGTGTATAACCAACATTGTCCAGATCGTTGTGCTTTCCAGATACCCTGAAAACTTTTTGACATGAAGCGGCTCTTTTATAACGTCTTTTTTCTAGCCCTAAAAATACGTTTTTAAAAGGAACCATTCCGGCGTTTACAAATAAAAGGGTTGGATCAGTCTCCGGTATAATTGACGATGATTTAACTATTTCATGACCTTTATTTTTAAAATATTCTAAAAAGTTTTTTCTAATTTCATTTGAAGTTAAGGATTTCAAAGTATCCTCCGTAAAGTATTATCTAAATAATAATTTAACATATCTCAAGTATTTTTATCATTATCTTCATGCTGTGTTTGATACCATTTTTTATCCCTTTCATCGACTACTGTTCCTTTTTTGCTCCAGTAAATCATCAAAAAGAAAATAATCCCGAACATAAGTCCAAATACAACAATAGTCAAGATCAATTCAAATGTTTCATTCATATCTCTTACCTCTGTGTTGGTTGACGGTTTAATATTTTAGATTATTTTGAAAGTGAACTACGCACCGACTAAAGTCGGTGGCTTCTCAGGGAGGCTGTTCGCCTTCGGCTCACCTTATCCCTGATAGGTGGTCACCACACCTTGCTACCCCTATCTGTCCATATACTCGGACAGACTTAGGGCTACTTGCTAATTTTCCAAATACTCTAATCCTTATTACTTGCTTTAACCCTGTAATGCAATCGTAAAAACTCTTTTTAAACTTCTTTAGTATGTTCCTTGCTCCGTTTACATCTGCATTTACAAAACCTAATATACTTTTAAATAGCCCCCTATATTTCCTTGCTTCAGGTATGTAGTTTTCTTTGCTGACAGCTACTTTCTTTAAGCTGTCCACACCTGAAGTATAGCTCTCATCTACTAAAACCGTCTTTATCCCATATTCACTTGCTTTGTATTCTATTTGCTTTGATACTCTGCCGTGTGGTAAAAGACTAAGCATTTGGTCTATTATGCTGGATAGCTTACTTTCTTTGCTTTTACTCTCCTGGAGTTTACCTATTACGATAGCCCCTACATTGTATCTTTTAGCAAGCTCTACTATCAAATTTGAAACTTTATGGCTAAAGTCTCTTATTAGGTTATTTATTCTCTTTTGTATCCTGTGGAGTATCTTATCTACTTTGCTTGTTGAAAGTCCTTTGTTTAATAGATTATTTCTTTTCTTTTGCCATTTCGCTAACTTCTTTAGGTATTTTCTTAATATTGACTGTATTCCTTTTCCATCTACTATATAGCTTATTGGCTGGTTTTCTATTACAACAGTTGCAAAGTTTGATACTCCGTAGTCTATTGCTAAGGCTTTATTTGTTTGTGGTATTAGTTCCTCTATTTTCTTCTCATATACTATGTTTAGCCTGTATGTTGTATTTCCGTATGCTTTATAGGGTGTGATTTGTATATTTAGTATGTTTAACTGGCTTAAGTTTAACCCTGTTTCTATTCTCAGGTAGTCTATATCTATTCCGTGTTTTTCTTTTAGATGCTGTTTTAGTTCCTTTGATAGGCTTAGTCTTATTGTATTCCCTTCAATTGTAAATCCTGTTTTATCGTAAATTACTGGTCTGTGTGGCAGTGATTTTTTGTTGTATTTTGGTGGTTTTACTGGTGATGGGTATTTTTCTGGTTTTTGCAAATATTTAAAGAAATTCTGCCAGCCTCTTGATAGTTCATCTAAAACAATTTGGGCTGTTCTACTTTGCAGGGATTTTTTATGTATAGATGTATCTTTTAGCTTATTGTATAGGTCAAATTTATTTGGTTTTGCCAGTTTATTTTTCACAAGGTAGTTTGCCTCATTCCATAGTTTTCCTGCATGGTAGGTTAAATAGCCTAATACTATGTTTGTGGTTGGGTCTATATTATTTAGCTCTATTCTTAAGCTTCTTTTTACTCTTAAACTTTCCATTTTTTGATTATCCTATTGTAAACTAACGAAAAAAAGCAAGCCTTTTAAGAAAAAATGTAAAATTAAACGCTAAAAGGGTTTTTACGGCTTACGCCTTCTTTGAAGTATCCCATTTCTAATAATTCTTTGAATTAGGTGAGTCGAGAGGTGAACAAGAAATGGGTTTTAGAAAGCAAAAAATTTCTATAAAAATGTTTAAAAATAAAAAAAAGGGGCTTAAAGCCCCTAAGATGGTATTAGGTTTAGCAGAAGCACAGGGGAATTTCCCCTGTAAACTTTATTTAAAATGTTAATCCAGCTTCTACTCTGAATACTGTATTTGAGTCATCAGTAAATCCTGCAACTGTTTCAGCATTGTCATAGTCGTAATAGAAAACTTCAGCTCTTAAGTATCCAGATTTGAAATTGTATGTTGGAGTTACAGCTAAATCCCATCCTTTATTTCCATAAGCGCCAGAACCGTTATCATCAAAAGATTCCACTCTTATAGGTAAAGAGATATTCCCCATTTTTGGAATTACATAAAATGCAACACCATATCCGTTGTCATTGTCACCTATTTGATAGTCAAAGTTAACTGCTAAGTCAAGGCTGTCAGTTGCAGCTGTAGATAAAATTACGTCTACAATATCTGGTTCTGAAGGATTATTTTTGTCGTAGTATGAAACAACATAGTCAGCAATTCCTAAAGAACCTTTAGATCCTAAAGACCATGCTCCGTCTTTTCCATCATCGTTAACTTCACCAAATACATTAATACCTTCTGCTACAGAGTAAGTTAATCTTGCTCCACCATAGTAAACAGGCTGTCCACCCCAGATTCTTGCAATAGTTATGTTAGGATTTGCGTAAGTGTTTGCAACTTCGTATCCAACATTAGTAGCAAGTACACCAGCGTCAAGAGTTACACCTTCCATTGGGACAATGCTTAGGTATCCGTATTGGAAACCAAATTCTTCATTAGAACCACCTAATTTCCCAGATGTTGAAGCACCATTTGCTGGTAAAAATCCAAATGCTGCTGTAAACCCAATATCTCCAGTTTCAGCTGGTTTTGAAAGTTCCACTAAAAAGTTTGTTACTTCAAATCCTTCAGCTGTTGAATCAGCGTATTTGTAACCTGCAGAAAATCCACCGTGTACTTCTACAGGAAGTTTAAATGTTACTTCTGCAGCCGATACAGCTCCAGCTAAAAGTCCTGCTGCTGCAAGTGTTCCTACTAATTTTTTCATGAATGTTACCTCCTTTAACTTAGTTTAAAACTGTAAATTATAGCACATTAAATAATTAATATATCTTTATAAGTTAAATCCTCTTTCTCCGTGAGTTGCTTCATCAAGTCCCATTGTTTCAGTTTCTTCATCAACTCTAGCACCGCCAGTTACTGCAGACGTTATGAAGTAAAGGATAGCTGTCATAATAGCTGTGTATACAATCGTGAATAATATAGATTCAACCTGAACTATTATCTGTCCTACTCTATCTCCATTTTGAAGTGGTGAACCATCCCATGCAAGAGACTGAAGAGCAAAAAATCCAGTTGCTAAAGCACCCCATATACCAGCCATTCCATGAACACCAAAAGCATCTAAAGAATCATCGTAGCCAAGAGCTTTTTTGAGTACGTAAACACCAAACCATCCAACTACACCGGCCACAAGCCCAATAATTAAAGCCCCACCTGCATTAACGAATCCTGCTGCTGGAGTAATTGCAACAAGACCAGCTATAGCACCTGAGGCAGCACCAAGTAAAGTTGGTTTTTTAGCTGTAATCCATTCCATCACAACCCAGGAAATAACTGCTGCAGCAGTTGCTAGATTTGTAGTTAAAAGTGCCACACCTGCTACTTCATTTGCTCCAAATGCTGAACCTGCGTTGAATCCAAACCATCCAAACCAAAGTAACCCTGCTCCAAGAGCTGTTAGTACAACAGAAGATGGAACTATAGCTGTTTTTCCATAATCTTTTCTTTTTCCAAGTAAAAGTGCTAAAACAAGACCTGTAACCCCTGCATTAATATGAACAACTGTACCACCTGCAAAATCTAAAGCTCCAGCGTTGAATAAAAATCCACCACCCCAAACTGTATGTGCTATTGGAGCATAAACAAAAGTAATCCATAAAATAACGAAAATTACCCAGCTTATGAACTTCATTCTTTCAATTACTGCACCAGCTGCAAGTGCGATAGTAATAGCTGCAAAAGTTGATTGGAAAGTTGCAAATACCCATTCAGGATAAGTTCCACTTAAAGTCTTATAATCAACACCATTCATTAAAAACTTGCTTAATCCACCTACTATTGCATTTAATCCTCCACCTTCTGTAAATGCAAGAGAATAACCCCATAAAAACCATACTACTATAGCTACAGCATAAGCCATTAAAACCATCATTACTGTGTTAACCACGTTTTTAAATCTTGTCATACCACCGTAAAATAAGATGAGACCACCAACAGTCATTAAAACAACAAAAGCTGTAGCAGTAATCATCCATGCAGTATCACCTGTGTCAAGTTTTGCTTCTTCTGCAAATGCTGCAAAAGGAAGCAGTAAAGAAAGAATAGATAAAATTTTACTTTTCATAGTCAAACCTCCTATTTGTTTAATTTTTTATCTTAAATATCTCATTAAAGAGCTACTTCTCCTCTTTCTCCTGTTCTTATTCTTACTGCATCTTCAACAGGTAGAATAAATATTTTTCCATCACCGACTTTTCCTGTTCTTGCAGCATTTGTTATAGCTTCTACAAGTTTTTCAACCATTTCATCTTCTGCTACTATTTCAAGTTTAATTTTAGGGAGAAAATCAATAACATACTCAGCACCTCTGTAAAGCTCTGTGTGCCCTTTTTGTCTTCCAAAACCTTTTACTTCAGTAATTGTAATACCAAAGTTTCCAAGTTCTGTAATGGCTTCCTTTACTTCATCAAGCTTAAACGGCTTGATTATGGCTTCAATTTTTTTCATTACATAAACCTCCGTATTGTTTTTATATCCTATTATATTAAGCAAAAAACATGCCAAAAATATGAAAGGTGTGATTATTAGTATTTTTAAAAGTTGAAAGAATTTTTGAGAAAAATTAGAGTATATTTTTAATTAAAACTGCACATATATTGTGCATATATTGAATTAAAGTTGTGCAGGATTATAATTTTTGTTTTCCTTCCAAAGCCTTTGATAATGTGAATACATCTGCATTTTCAAGTGTTGCACCAAATGGAAGACCGTAAGCTATTCTTGAAATTTCCACATTTTTGCCTTTTAAAAGGTTATATATATATGTAGCTGTCGCTTCTCCTTCTACTGTAGGGTTCGTAGCAATTATTATTTCTTTAACTCCTTCTAATCTATCTAAAAGTGAGCTGATATTTAAATCTTCTGCTGTTATTCCTTCTAAAGGAGATAATTTTCCGTGGAGTACGTGGTAAAGACCTTTATATTTTCCTGTCTTTTCTATAGCAAAAGCATCAAAAGATTCTTCAACTACGCATATGGTTGTTTTATCTCTTTCCTCAGAAGAGCATATTTCACATACTTCTTCTTCAGTTAAAACTCCGCAGATTTTACACGGATGTATTTTTTCCAAAAGCTCAAGGAGAGATCTTATTGTTTCTATAGATTCTCCTTTTGGAAGTTTTAATAAATTTTCAATAAACCTTTGCGCGGATTTTTCTCCATAACCTGGTAAATTACTTATGTGCTCTATTGCATTTTGAAGTGCTGAAGGTAAAACTGCTTTTTCCATTAAAATAAATTCCCAAGTCCTGGAATATTTGATGGAAGACCAGATGCTTTAGCCATTTTTTCACTCATAACTTCTTTTGAACGAACGTTAGCTTCGTTTAAAGCAGAAATAAGTAAATCTTTTAATACTTCTGCATTTTCTTCGTTTAAAAGAGATTTATCTATTTGAATATCTAAAATTTCTCCAAGCCCATTTTCTACTATTTTAACCATTCCACCGCCGACTTCAACTATGATTTCTTCATTTTTTAACTCTTCTTTTGCTGTTTTTATATTTTCCTGCATATCTTTTAGCATTTTCATCATATTTCCAAGGTCACCAAAATTAAACATATATCTTATTCCTCCTTATAATTAATTATTTTTCCTTCAAAAAGTTCTAAGACTTTATCAACAGCAGGATCTCTTTCCTTTTTCTTTTTAACAGTCTTTTTAGGAGCATCTATTTTAACAATTTCTACAGGTTTTTGAAAATGCTTTTTTATAACATCCTTTTTTTCAATTATTGTGTCGTATATTAATTCTGGGACACCTATTTTCACTAAACTCTCTGATATATCTATTTTAGATTTTTTGAGTCCTGAAGAAACAAGTGTACCTGCTTCTTTGCCTATATTCATTATAATCTTTTGTAGATCTACTGCAGTATATGAAGTTGCATCTGCACTTTCTTCTTTTTCTAAAACAGGTTTTGAAATAGTTTCCTCTGTTTTATTTTCTACGGCCTTTGCATCTTTTATATTTTCAAGCTCTTTAATGTATTTTATTTTTAAAACAGCAAGTTCATATACATTTTTTTCATTTGAAAGTGTTCTTGCTTCTATCTGGGCTTTATTGAAAACAGACTGCAGATATATCAAGTACTTAATATCTTCTTTTTCAAATATATCATCTTTTTCTTCTAAAGATAAATTTAAAAGACAGCTGTGAATTTTATCTGTCATCTGCTTCCAAAAAACATTTAGATCATATCCTTCTTTATATAGTTTTTCTAAAAACAAAATAGATTCTTTTATATTTCTTTCTTTTAAACTTTTTAGGAATTTATTTACTATATTTTCAGGTATTACACCTAATACTTCTTGAGCAGCTTTTAAAGTGACATTTGCATTTGAGTATGTAACTACTTGGTCTAGAATGCTTGCAGAATCTCTGACTCCACCCTGACTGTACTTTGCAATTAATTCTAAAGCTTCTTCTTCATAAGGGATATTTTCATTTTCTAAAATACTCTTTAAATATTCTTTAATTTCATTCTCTTTAATTGGTTTAAAAATAAATATTTGTGTTCTTGAACGGATAGTATCTGGAATTTTATGAAGTTCTGTTGTAGCTAAAATAAATATATTTTTAGGAGGTGGTTCTTCTAATGTTTTTAATAAAGCATTGAAAGCCTCCCTTGTAAGCATATGAGCTTCATCTATTATGTAAACTTTATATCTTCCTTTTATTGGAGCATAATTTACATTATCTTTAAGGGCTCTTATATCGTCTATTCCTCTATTTGAAGCTGCATCTATTTCATACATATCTGGAAATGAACCTTTATCTATTTCAAGGCAATTTTCACATTTTCCGCATGGGTTTTCTGTAATTCCTTGTTTACAGTTTAAACTTTTTGTTATTATTCTTGCGATGGTTGTTTTACCTACGCCTCTAGGTCCTGCAAAAATATATCCGTGTGAAACTCTGTTTAGTTTTACAGCATTTTTCAATGTGTTGACGACATGTTTCTGACCAACTACAGAATTAAAATCTTTAGGTCTATATTTTCTTGCAAATGGTTCATAAACCAAAACTTTTACCTCAAAATTTTGTATTATCTTTAAATATATGTATTATTAAAATTATATCCAATATGCTTTTAGATTACCTTTTAACCAGTCCCAGAGTATTTTCTTTGCAGTTCTTTCGTAATCTATTTCTCCTCCAGATATTTTGTAGTTTAACTTTTCTCCTATTTTTTCAAGCATTTTTACAGGATCGTTTTCTATTTTTACTTTATAAGTTTTTTCTAAACTTTCAGGAGATTTTTCTATGACTTTTTCTAAAAATTTAATTGCTGTTTCAACAGGATCTTCCAGTTTATCTGGAATCCATGCACCTTTTTGGGCCAAATCTTCAGGAAGTTCAAGTGTTATTATTCCTGGAGTATCAATTAAAAATATATCCTCGCCGAGCTTTATAAGCATTTCTCCTCTTGTCATTCCAGGTTTTGGTGACGTGGTTGCTACTTTCTTTTTCTTTAATGCATTAATAACAGAAGATTTACCTACATTTGGATATCCTAGTACTCCTACTTTTATAATTTTTTTCTTTTTGGCATATTCTCTTAACAAGTTCAAAAGCTCTTTTACACCTTTATTATTTTTAGCTGAAAATACAATAACCGGATATTCTTTTTCAATCTCTTTTTTTATTTTTTCTAAAAAATTTTTAGGTACTAAATCTGATTTGTTTAAAATAATTATTAAATCTTTATTTCTCCCTTTTGCAAGCTGTTCAACTACTTTATTTCGTGTTTCAAAAGGAATTCTTGCATCAACAACCTGCAGTATAACATTTGCATCTTTTAAAACTTTTTTTGCTATGCTTTTTTCCCGAAGCCATTCTCTGGGCTTACTCAAAATTTACTCCTATGGTTTATAATAAATTTCCTAATATAGTTATAGGGGATGTATTTGGCAAGGTTTTTAACGATAATTATTTTAACATTATTTATATATGCAGTATCTTTTGCTGATAAAGTCTTAATAGAAGCAAAACAAATTCAAAAAATATCTGACAGTCTTGTTATTGCTAAAGGTGAGGTTGTTATTAAATATAAAGATATAACTATTAAATCATCTCAAATAAAATATTATCCAAAAGAAAAAAAACTTGAATATAATGTTCCCACTGAAATTATTTCTCAGAAGTTTTATATAAAGTCTAATAAAGGATTTTATAACTTAAGAAAAGAAAAAGGGGAGTTTTACAATGTTTCTGTTGTTTTGGAGAAAAAATATTTCATAAAAGCAAAAAAGTTAACTAAAGATAAAGAATGGATTTACTTTGAAAGTGCAAAATTTTCAAACTGTCCGTTTAATCAATATGACTGGTTTGTTTATTCAACAAGTGGAAAAGTTAAAAAGAATGATTATTTACATGCAAAAAATGTAATATTTAGCTTCTGTAAGTTACCTGTTTTTTATACACCTTATTTTTTATATCCTACATCTTCAAGAAAAACAGGGCTCCTTCCAATTTCTTTTGGGCAGGACACTTATAATAACTTAATTTTAAAAATTCCTTTTTACTGGGCTATAAATAGAAGTTCCGATACTACTATTAAATTTGACTATAGAGATAAACAAGGAAAAGGTTTAGATATTGAGTACAGAAAAATTTTTTCTGCAGATACTAGTTTTAAATTAAACACTTTTTACTTTAAAGAAAATGAAAATGCTTCTTGGTGGGAAGGAAGGCCTGTAGGGAGATTAAAACAAAGATGGCTTTTAAAAGCAGGAGGAAAATCTGAAAGTATTAAAAACACAAAAATATTTTTAAATTTAAATCTTCCAAGTGATTCTTATTTTTATGAGGATTTTTATAACACTTCTCCGTTAAGATATCTTTCTTATACAAAATCTCAGCTTTTAACATTAACAGATACACAGGATTTTTCACTTGAAACAAATTTTGATTTTATATATGACTTAACAACTCCCACAAATGAGAATTCTCTTCAAAGGCTACCTGAAGTCAGATTTTACTGGAAAGAGAGGTCTTTATTTAAAAATGTTTATTATGATTTTTTAAGTGTTAATACAAATTTTTATAGAGATGCAGGAGTTAGAGGATTAAGATCAGATAACACATTAAGATTAACTATGCCTATAACTTATAAATATATAACCAACTTTTTTGAATTTTCACCACGGGCTACACTTTATTATCTTAACAATACAGACAAAAATAAGACCCCGTCTCGAAACTTGATATTTTTAAGGAATAGAACTGGGTTAAATATTTTCAAAAATTACGATACGTTTACACATACGGTAATACCTTACATAGAGTTTAGTTATATCTCTAAAGTAAACCAAGAAAAGCTTCCTGTTTTTGATAAAGAAGATAGAGTAAACGAGAAAAAAGACATTGATTTTTATTTAAATAATATTTTAGATTTTCAAAATAACGATTTTTTTAGATGGACAATTTCTACAGGATATACATTTTTAAAAAATTATTATATAGGAGATACTTCTTATAAAGGTCATAGAAAGCCTTTGATAAATGGTTTATTTTTTAAGATAAAAGGTTTTTCTGGTGAAAATTCTTTATATTATGATTTTAGTAAAAAGCAAATAAGTAGATCAATATCAAGCCTTTCTGTTCCATTGTCTAGGTATTTGAGTTATACTATTTCCCATTCTTTCGATAACAACTCTACAAACCAGCTTCTTCATTCAATTAGTACTAGATTTAAACTTTTTAGAATTAACGCGTCTATATTAAATAACATTAAGGAAGGTTATGTACAACAAAAAAGGGCGAATATTACATTAGATAGAGGGTGCTGGTATTTAAGTTTTAACTATATGGAGGATTATAATAAAACTACTAATAAAACTTATAAAGTTTTAACATTGACTTTAAATATAGTTCACTTCAATTATAATTTTCCTTTAATAAAGCCAGAGCAGTAGTTATTTACTACTTAGTTTATTTGATACTCTTCCTGCTATATCAAGAAGTTTTTCTTTAAATTCTAAAATATTTGAAGGATTTAATCTACTTATAGGAGCTACTATTGAAATGGCAGCCTTCGGAGTTTTATCATCCCAAAGAACTGTAGATATTTCCGAAACTTCTGGTTCAAGACCCTCAAAGTCATACTCAACAATATAATCTGCCTTTTTTAGTTTCTTGGCCTTTAAAAGTGCTTTTCCAGGAGCAGCTGTTTCTGCTGAGTATCTTTTACCTATCCTTGAATGTACCAGAACTGACCTATTTGCTTCTTCGGCATATATATAAACTAAATCTGTATTATGTAAAACAGAAATATATACAGTTTCATTGAACATATTTCTTAATTCTTTTAAAAACGGTTTTGCTTCTTTTAAAAATCTCAGTCCCCTTAAGTATGCATATTCCAAATAAAGAACTTTCTTTCCAAGTTTATAATGACCTGTTTCCTCTTCCTGCTCTATAATACCTTCAACCTGAAGTGTAGCAAGTAATCTAAAAACGTTATTTTTATTTAATCCTAAAAGTTTGCTAAGTTCCGTTACTCCTACCTCATCTTTTTCTTTCAGAATTTCTATTAAATCTAAAGCCTTTTCTAATGAACTTTTGCTTTCCTTTTTCTTTACCAAGTTAGAAGTCCTTTTATTTTGTTTAAATATTATTATTTTATAAATAACGAAAAATGTAAAGGTTAATAAATTGTATACAGATAAAATTATAGTAATTACAGGAACAACTGCAACTGGAAAAACGGAAAAGTCTATACAGCTTGCCAAAAGGCTTAATGGAGAAGTTATAAGTGCAGATTCCATGATGGTCTATAAATATATGGATATTGGTACTGCAAAGCCTTCAATTGAAGAAAGGGAAGGAATACCTCATTATTTAATAGATGTTGTTTATCCTGATGAAAATTTTGATGTTAAAGATTTTGTCAACCTTACCTCACAAAAAATTAAAGAGATAAAAGAAAAAGGAAAAACACCTATTATAGTTGGTGGAACGTGGCTTTATATTCAAAGTCTGCTTTACGGTATATCTGATGCACCTGAAGGAAACTGGGAAATTAGAAACAATCTTTATAAAGAAGAAAGTAACATCTTATATAAAAAATTAAAGGAAGTTGATCCTGTATATGCATCAAGAATACATCCAAATGATAAAAAAAGAATTGTAAGAGCCCTTGAAGTTTATTATATTTCTGGAAAACCTTTTTCTTCGTTCCATAATGAAAGTAAAAAACCACAGTACGACTTTGTAGGTTTTGTTTTTGAAAGACCTAGAGATGAGATTATGGAAAGAATAGAAAAAAGAGTTGATTTAATGTTTAAAGCAGGGCTTTTAGATGAAGTTAAGTTTTTGATTGAAAAAGGGTATGAGAAAAGTATAACTTCAATGCAGGCTATAGGATATAAAGAGCTAATTCCTTATTTTAAAGGAAAAACTTCTTTAGAGGAAGCAAAGGATCAGATAATAAAAAATACTAAAGATTTTGCAAAAAGACAGATCAGAACTTTCAGATCAAAATTTAAAGACAAAAACTGGGAGTTTATTGATATAAAATCTGAAAATAATTTGATAAACTATATATTAGAAAAAATAAAAAAGGAGGAAATGAAAAATGAACATACAGGATGAAATTTTAAATGAGATAAAGGAAGAGGAAAAAGAAATAACAATTTACCTTACAAGAGGTACAAGAATTACGGGGAAAATAGTTGCTGTAGACCAGTTTACTATTCTTGTTGATGTTGCAGGTGAAAAACAACTTATTTACAAGCATGCAATAAGTACAATTGTCATAGACTAGCCTTGCAATTTTTACTTTTTTCATTATTTTGAGTTTATTCACTAAACTTAAACTTTAAAATTAAATGAGAGCGATTTTAGTTGGCGTAAAAACAAAAGACAAAACAGAAGAAGAAGTTAAAGAGTCTTTATCTGAGCTTGAAGGTCTTGTAAAGGCAGTAAATGGTAAAGTTATAGGAAAACTATACCAAAATAAAGAAGTGGCAGACCCTGCCACTTACATTGGGAAGGGAAAAGCTTACCAGCTTAAAGAGCTGGTGGAAGGAACTGAAAGTGATTTTGTAATTTTTGATGCTCCATTATCACCGGTTCAGATTTCTAATCTTGAAAATATTTTAATGGTAGATGTTTATGACAGAACAGATTTGATACTTTCTATATTTTCACAAAGAGCAAGAACAAGACAGGCAAAACTTCAGGTAGAACTTGCACTGCTTGAGCATGAACTTCCAAGAGTTTATGGACAGAAAGGTAAGAAACTTTCCCGTATTGGAGGAGGATTTAAAACAAAAGGTGCAGGTGAAAAATACGGAGAAATAAAGGCAAGAACAATAAAAAATAGAATAGCTTCCATAAAAAAAGAGATAGAAAAGATAAAAAAACAACGCCAGCAACAAAGAAAATGGAGAAATAAAAACCCTAATATTTTCAAAGTTGCACTGGTGGGATATACAAATGTTGGAAAATCTACACTTTTAAAAAGATTAACAAAAAGAGATACTTTTATATCAGATCAACTTTTTGCTACCCTTGATACAAAGACATCTTTCATAAATTTTCCTGATATAGGGAAGAAAATTCTTCTCACCGATACAGTTGGTTTTGTAAAAGATATGCCACAGGAGATAATGGACGCATTTATGGCAACCCTTGAAGAAGTTGAAGAGGCAGATTTAATTCTCCATGTTGTTGATGTGTCAGATGAAAACTGGCCTAAAAAGGTGGAGCAGGTTGAAAGAATACTTGAAAAAATAAATGTAAAAGATAAAGAAACTGTTCTTGCTTTAAACAAAGTTGATAAGGTTATACCTTCTGCTGAGCTCTTAGAACATACTGACGATGCAGTTTTATCGGGAGATAAGGAAGCTGTTATAATATCAACAGAAAAAGGGTGGAATATAGATAAACTTTTTGATATTCTGAAAAATAAAGCTTCTTTGGAAAAAGTAGGAGGATAATTATGGAAGACTGCATTTTTTGTAAAATAGCGCAGAAAGAAATACCGGCAGATATTGTATATGAAGATGATTTAATGATGGCATTTAAAGATATAAACCCACAGGCAAAAGTTCATGTTTTATTAATCCCAAAACTTCACATACCTAATAACCTTTACCTTGAAGGTGCACATAAACCTTTAGTTGGGCATATTATTTTAAAAGCAAATGAGATTGCTAAAAAATTAGGAATTGCTGAGACAGGCTTTAGACTTATAGTTAACTGCGGAAAAGACGCTGGGCAGGAAGTTTTTCATTTACACTGGCATTTGCTTGGAGGAGAACCGCTAGGTAAGTTGGTATGCAAGAAATGAAAACAGTAGACACAAGAGGGTTATTTTGCCCGCTTCCTTTAACTATAGTTTCGAAAGAACTTAAAAATATAGACGTTGGAGAAAAATTAAAAGTTTTAGCTGATGATAAAGCATTTAAAAAGGATGTTTCAATCTGGGCTTTTGAAACAGGAAATAAGCTTGTAGAGTTTAAAGAAGAAAACGGAGTTTATATAGCTGTAATAGAAAGGGGTAAAGGTTTTAAAGGCGAAAGTATATGGGATAAAATAAAATTTGTGTCTCTTGGTGTAAAACTTCATGTTAAAAAGCATCTCCTAGATATATTTTTTACAAAAAAACCAAAATATTTGATTACATTTGTTTCTGTAGCTGAAGGTTTAAGAGCAGATAAATGGATTCAAGAAAATAAAAAAAATTTTAAATATACTATGCTTCCTGTACCAAAGGAAATATATCCCCACTGCGGGCTCGTTTTTGGTACAAAAAACAAAGAAGAAGCTTTAAAGATTTTTAATACTTTAAAAGATGCAAATTTTGCAGTTGAAGATATTCATGTAGTAGATAAAAAGAAAAACTACCCAAAGCTCGAGGTATAATTTGGAAGATATTCTAGTTTGTGAATGTAAAAACATTAGCTTAAAAGATGTCCTAGAATGTATTAACAACGGGTGTGATTCTGTAGAGGAAATACAAAAAGAACTTCCTGTTGGTCAGGTTTGCAGTATGTGTTTATCATCTAAAAACGACCTCCAAGGAGAAAAACCTATACATCTTGATAAATTACTAAAATCAATAAAGGGAAAATAAAATGGAAAAAATTGTATGTATTTACCATAAAAATTGTACTGATGGTACAACAAGTGCTGCTGTTTTGTTGAAAAAATTTCCAAACTGTAAATTATTTCCACTTGGGCATAATTATAAAGAAGATGATATTAATCAGATACTTGAAGAAACTGATGAAAATACAATCGTTTATATTGTAGATTTTTCTTTAAAACCAGATGATCTGGAAAAACTTTTAAAAAAGGCAAAAAAAGTAGTAAACATAGACCATCATATTGGAGTCAAAGAAATTTTACAGCAGTTTGCAGAAAAGTATCCAAATTTTGAATTTGTTTTCGACAACCACTCTTCTGGAGCTTCTTTGACATGGAAATACTTTTTTGGTGAGCCTGTGCCGTGGCTTATTAAATATGTTGAAGACAAAGATATATGGAAATGGGAATTTAAAGAAGATACAAAATATGTTGATGCTTACTTGATCATGCTTACAGATAAACCTGAGGAACTTAAAGAATTAATAGATAAAGATATAAATGAAATAAAAGAGAAAGGAAAATTAATATCTGAATTTATAGATTATTTGATTGATAGATTTGTTGAAAATGCAAATCCAACTTATATTAAAATAGATAATTATATTGTTAAGGCTTTTAATACAGGACTTTTTCAATCTGAAATTGGTAATATTTTATCAAAAAAGTATAATGAGCCGGTTGCTCTTTTTAGCATAAATGGTGATTTTGTTAAAATAAGTTTTAGAAGTGTTGAAGGTCAAAATTTAACTGCCTTGCAGCTTGCAAAGGCTTTAGGAGGCGGTGGTCATAAACATGCTGCAGGTGCTGGTGTAAGTTTAACAGAGTTTTGTAATATGGTAATGCAAGGAGGTAATTAGGTGATAAATTCTCAAGATTTCGAAAAACTTTCTACTAAAGAAAAAATTGTAAAAGTAGCGGCTCATATTATAGTTACAGAAGGTCTTAGAAAGTTTACTGCAAAAAATATCGCATCTTATCTTGGGATAACAGATGCTGCTATATTTAAGCATTTCCCTACTATGGATGATATCATTCTTACAATAATTAATGATTATGTTTCAAAATGTAGTAAAAGTGCAGAAATTGGGATACAAAAAGGAAAAACAGTTAAAGAAAAACTTGAAGAAGTGCTAAGAGCACATATTCAGGTTTTAGAAGAAACAGAAGGAGCTGTTCCAGTTTTATGTTTTGAGTTTTCAAGGTCAGAAAACGAAAAATTCACAAAAATACTTCACTCTTTTATTCAAAATTATAAAAAATTACTATCAGAAGTTATTGAAGAAGGACAAAGAGAAGGTGTTATTAGGAAGAATTTAAATCCAGAAGAAACTGCAATGTTTATACTTGGCTCTATTCAGGCCAAAGTTTTTGCAAAAGTAATTGAAAAAAGAGAAGGGCCTGTAGTTCCAAATCCTGATATTTTTATTGAAGAAATATTTTATGGAATAATGGAAAGATGAAGAAATTTTTAGTTTTACTTTTAATATTTTCTTTTTCTTTTGCTGGTACGAAGGATAATTCTAAAATAGATGAAGGTCTTGAAAAGATAAAAGAAGGAATAAATATTATCTTAAATGAAATAGATAAAGAAACCGATAAAAAAATAGATGAGATAAAAGAAAAATTAAAACAATTAACAAAAGAATTAAATAAAGAAAACCTCAAAGAAAAAAGAAAAGAGATAGTAAATAAAATAAAAGAATTAAAAGAAATTTTAAAAGAGTTATTAGATGAAAAAGAAAAGCATGAAGTCTGAACTTGAAAAAGAATTTCAAGTAAAATGCTCAAAATGTAATGATACAGGATGGATACATAAAGGTAATCTTGTATATAGATGTCCCTGTCGTTTAGTTAAAATCACAGATAGCATAAGTCAAAGAATGAAAATTCCTAAAAGATACAAAGATAAAGATATTTCTAATTTTAAACCAATAGAGAGATACGGGCATCATTTTGTCCTAGAAAAAGTTAAAAACTATATAAATTCACCTTTTTATAAGGAAGGAAAAGGATTAATTTTTATAGGACCTCCGGGAGTTGGTAAAACTCATCTTGCCGTGTCCATACTTAAAGAGTTTTTCCTGAAAAGAGGAATAGTTGGGCTTTTTAGGGACACAAAGACACTTTTATTTGATTTAAAATCAACTTTTGATGGTTCTGCTTCAACAAGGGAAATACTTGAAGAAGTTCTTGAGGCACCTATTTTAGTACTTGATGATTTAGGTTCAGAAAGGCTTTCTGACTGGGCAAGGGATATACTTCATTACATAATTATTCAAAGATATAATGAGTTAAAACCTATAATAATAACTACAAATTTAGAACTAAAGTCAGAAACAGAAATAGATGACTCCTTAGAAGAACGAATGGGAAAACCTATTATCTCAAGAATACTTGAGATATGCGAACCTATACATATGGCTGGAGAAGATTTAAGAGGAAAGCCTGAAGATTACCTTGAGCAGCTTGATGAGAAAGAGGAGGATAGACTTGAGGAAAGCATCAGTTAAAAGAGAAACAAAAGAAACACAAATAGAACTTGAGATAAATCTTGATGGTACAGGTAAGTATAGTATAGATACCCCAGTAGGTTTTTTTAATCATATGCTTGAAAGTTTTTCAAAACATTCACTTATAGATTTAAATGTTATGGCAAGTGGTGATGTTCACGTAAGCCATCACCATACTGTTGAGGATACAGGAATAGTTTTAGGAGAGGCTGTAAGAAAAGCACTGGGAGATAAAAAAGGTATAAAAAGGTTTGGATATTCTATTATTCCTATGGATGAAGCCCTTGCAATGTGCTCCATTGATTTATCAGGTAGACCTCTTTTATTTTATGATGATTTAGGATTAAGAGGAAAAATCACAGAGTTTGATTTTGAACTTATGGAAGAGTTCTTTAAAGGTTTTGCTTTATCAGCAGGAATTACAATGCATTTAAAGGCATTAAGTGGAAAAAATTTACATCATATAGCAGAAGTTTTAATTAAATCTTTTGCCGTTGCCCTTAGAAATGCAGTTGAAATTGACCCAAGAAGGCAAAATGATACTCCCTCAACAAAAGGAGTTTTATGATGGATAGAAAAAAAAGAATTCTTGAGATATTAAAAGAAAAAAATGAAGTTACTGCTAAAGAACTTGCAAACCTTTTTAAAGTTTCAGAAATGACTATTTATAGAGATATAAAACAACTTGAAAAAACAGGTGAAATTATAAGGAAGCATGGTTCTATTCTTTTAAATACAAAGGAAAATAAAGACTCTAAAACAGTCGATACATGCCCAATTTGTGAGAAAGCTATAACAAGAGCACATCCTTATAAAATAGTTATAGAAGGTAAAAAAACTTTAGAAGCTTGCTGCGAGCATTGCGGATTTTTACTGCATCAAAAGTATGAAGATAAAGAAGTTTCAGCTATTACTTATGATTTTATTACAGAAAATCCTATCACTGCTTTTAATGCGTATTTTGTAGTTGGAAGTGATGCACAGCCTTGCTGCAGCCCAAGTGTAATACCATTTTCTTCTAAAGAAATGGCAGAAAAATTTGCTAAAGGTTTTGGAGGTAAAGTTTTAAATTTTATAGATGCTTATAATGAAATTGTAAACAGCATGAACCTTAATCTAAAAAGTTGCTGTTCAAACAATGTTCAATCAATCAAACTTTCTGATATTAAAAAATGATAAAGGGTTTCAATATAGCAAAACAGTATATTTACGCTGGAAATAATAAAGTAGAAGGATGTGAGCTTTTTTTTAGAGGTAAAAATAAACAGAATTTTTTCCATGCAACTTTAATCACTTTTAACTATTTAATTGAACATCTTAAATTGAATAAGTATGTATTTATAAATGTAGATAAACATTTTTTATTAAGTGATTTACCTCAAGTTTTTCAGCAGGAAGGAAAAATTGTTTTTGAGCTTATGGAAGATATAGAAATTAATCAAAATATTATAAATAGAATAGAGAGTTTAAAGGAGAAAGGATTTTTATTTTCCATAAATAATTTTAACCTTATAAAACATGAAGATTTATTAAAGGTTTTAGATTTTGCAAAAGTAGATATAAAAGACGATGAGAGAATATTTAAAAATTTAAATGCTCTAAAATTAAATAATATAAAACCTATTGCTTTTAAAATTGAGAATGAGATTTTTTATAAAATTGCCCAAAAATTAGGTTTTGAGTACTATCAAGGGTACTATTTTTCTTATCCTGAAGAAGAAACTTTTAATTTGAAAGAAGAAAATCAAAAGCTTATTTTAAAGTTGATAAATGGAGTCGTAAGACAGGAGCCTATTAATAAAATAGAAGAATACTTTAAATTATCTCATAAATTGGTTACTGGCCTTTTAATTTATATTAACTCTGCATATTTTGGTTTCAGGTCAAAGATAGACTCTTTAAAAAGAGCTATTTCTATTTTAGGATATAAAAATTTAGAGAAATGGCTTCTTTTTCAACTTTTTTACAGTAATAAAAATTTAACTTTACTGCTAGAAAAGGCATCATTTAGAGGAAAGCTTTTAGAATTTATAACTGAAGATATTATGCCAGAATTAAAAGACAATGCTTTTTTAGTAGGTATGCTTTCTGTGATTGAGAAACAAAGCATTTTAAAAGAATTGGAGCTTGAGGATAAAGTGCTAAATGCTTTAATACATAGAGAAGGTTTATTAGGAGAACTTTTAACACTAATAGAAGAAAGTGAAAAGGGAAAATTTGAGAACCTGGAAAAGTTAATGGAAAAATATCATATAGATGCTAAAAAGCTTATGGAATATGAATTAAAATCTTTTTCATGGTTTGAAAGGATGAAAATGGAAATTCAAAATGTTGGATAAAAGCCTTATTCTTGAGCTTTTACACTCTAAAAGATACAAAGAGATTTTAAATATTGCAGAAAAAAATAAAAGTTATATTGAAATTCCTGTACATAAAGGGTTTCAAAGATATATTTATGAACGAAGAAACATTTTACTTGAGCATATTTTTAAAAAGTATAAGCTGTCTCGTAAAAAGATTTATTTAAATAAAAAGTTAAAAAATTTGATTGTAAACCAAAAAAGGAATAAAAAATATTTAAACTTTTACTTTTTGGTAAATCAATTTGGTTATATACCTAACTTAAATGGTTATGAAAGATTTCTGATAATAAATTATCTTTTATATAAAACAAAAAAAGAAAAACTATTTGCTCATCCTATAAAAGCTGTATTTTGTGATACCGAAATTGAATTTTCTTCTCCATTTTTTTCAAAATTATTGCTTTCTTTTGATGAAAACTACATTTGTAAGAAAGAAATATATGTACCTTTTAATAACTTTTTTAAAAACATTTTTTTAAATGCAGATATTTTAACATGGGACATACTTGTTGCTGCAGTTAATATAAATAATCTCAGCAGTGTTGTTAATTTATATAAGTTTACCAAACAAAAACTTATTTCTCCTACTTCGTTTAAGCAAATAGAACCGTATAAAACAAGAGTTAATTTGTTAATTGAAAGATTTAATATAAATGAAAATTGGCTTAATCAAAACAATAAAGAGACTCATTTTTATGTACCATCTGAGTTTTATTCTGTGGACTCTAAAAATGAATTTTTAAAAAGGGTTTTTTACTACATCTTTTACATAGGACAGATTAAATATCTAAAAAAAGATAAAAAACCTATAAAAATTATTTCTCTTCTTTCAAATAGTGGTGTTGATTTTCAAAGATTAAAAAATCAAAAAGGTTTTCCTTTTATTGAATATAAACTATTTAGTGCTTTAGAGAAAGTATCAGATTATTTTTCATTAGATATAAATGAAGATTATAAAAATTTTGAACAATTTCTGGAAAGTAAGATATATATATCTCCAACAAAGACTTATAGAGAATTTATTGGTAATGTATTAAAGAGAAAAAATGTTGTATAAATATGTAAAATTCAAATATATTCTTTTCTTAAATATAGCAAAGATACTGTAGAATATCACCTCTGATAAGATTTACTATCTATCTTTAGAGTTTTAGGGATTTGCCATGAAAAAAATTACTCTTAAGAAGCTTCTTATTATATATGTCTTAGCTATGTCATTGATTGTTTTTCCTTTCTTATATTTTGAAATAACAAAAATTTTTAATTCTTCATTTGAAAAAAATGCAACAGAAAATGCAAAATCTGTAGCAGAACAAACCTTTAACTCTATGTTTCAAATTATGAAAAGAGGCTGGAGCAGGCAGGATTTAATTGAGTTTTTAAGTAGTATAAAAAATTCACAAAAGAATTATGATATAGAAATCTACAGGACAGAGATTGTAGAAAAACTATTTGGAAAAATAAACCAGCCGTCTTTTGATAAAGAAATTCTTAAAACTATAAGAGAAAAGAAATCTGTTATAAATAAAGAAAGTGGAATTTTACGATATATTATGCCATTAAAAGCAAAACAAGTATGTTTAAAATGTCATGTAAACGCAAAAATTGGAGATGTTCTTGGAGTAGTGGAGGTTAAATATAACCTTGGTAAGTTTTCTTCATCTGCAGAAAAAGAGTTTTCTAAGGCTTTACTTCTTACTATTCCTCTGCCTCTAATTGTTGTTATTCTCATCGGATATTTCATAACTGAAAGAATAAAAACAGGTTTAAAAAAATTAAATGGAACAATAGAAGACATATCTGAGGTAGAAGACTTTAAGAAAATATTAAAAGAAGACATTAACTTTATGTTTGATGAATTTAATGAGCTGTTTGAAGATATTAAAAAGATTGTACAGAAATTATGTGATATAGCAGTTGATAAAGAAATACTTGAGTTTGAGATAAAGCTTTTGGAAAAGTTTATATTAACATCTGATGTAATTAAAGACTGGAAAGAATACGTAATGATGTTGCTTGCAGAGATAAACAAAGTTATACCTACTTATAGTATATTTTCCATATTTAAAGAGGAAGGAGTATATGAAGTTGAAGTTTTTTGGATTGGAAAACCATCCGATAAATTAAGAATAAAAGCAGAAGAAATACTTAAAGAGAAAATAAGAGAACATTTTGCTTTAAAGCATGAAGATATTCTGGAAATAAACCATAACATAGCTGAAAAAGACAAATGTATTTTAAATCTTAATAACAATGAAATAGATTATCAGGTGAAAACGCTATTTTTAGAAAATCCAAGAATAGGTGGAATTGTTGGTGTCGGTGTACAGCCAGATGTTAAGAAAGATAGGACAAAACTTCTTGTTATAGAAAGCGTACTATCTACATTATTAAATGTCGTAGGTTCAGTAAAGGCAATATACAAATATACAAAAGACCTTGAGTATTACGCTACAAGAGACCCATTAACAAACCTTTACAACCAGAGGGTTTTCTGGGAACTGGCAAATTATGAAATAGAAAGAGCAAAAAGACATAATTATGAATTTTCTCTGCTTGTTATAGATTTGGATAATTTTAAATCTATAAATGATAGTTATGGTCATGACTTTGGAGACAAATTTTTAGTTGAAGTTGCTGACCTTTTAGAACATACAGTTAGACCTGGAGATGTTGTTGCAAGATATGGTGGTGATGAGTTTGTGATTATACTGCCTGAAACTAATTCAGAAGGAGCATATATTGTAGCAGAGAGAATATTAAAAACTGCCGAGAATTTCTTTGTAAGTGCTCCAGATGGAAAAAATCTTAACCCAAGATTTTCAATAGGAATAGCAACTTATCCAAACCATGCAGACAATATAAAGGATCTTTTTTCTATAGCCGATACAATGATGTATAAAGCAAAGATATGCGGAAAAGGTCAGGCAAAAATTCCAACGGAAGAAGATATAACAGAGTTTTTAGAAAAGGAGAATAAACTTAGCGTTGCCTTAATAGAAGCTATAAATAATAAAAATATAATTCCTCATTTTCAGCCTATAATCAATGTAAAAAATAATAAAATAGAGGCCTATGAAGTTCTTAGCCGTATAGAAATTGATGGGGAGCTTGTATCTGCTGCAAGGTATATTGAAATAGCAGAAAAAACAGGACTTGTATTTAAAATGGATTTACTTTTAATGGAAAAAGCTTTTCAAAAATTAAAAAATAAGAAAGAAAAAATATTTATAAACTTGACTCCTAAAGCTTTGATAGTTTCAGATTATTTATCAAAAGTCAGAGAACTTATAAAAAAATATAACATCTCACCAGAAAGAGTGGTTTTTGAGATTACAGAAAGAGATACTATTAGAAATTTCTCTTTACTGGAGAAGTTTGTTTACCAATTGAAAGACATAGGGTTCAGATTTGCAATAGACGATTTTGGAAGTGGATTTTCATCATTTTACTATGTTAAGCAACTTCCAATAGACTTTGTGAAAATAGAAGGAGAATTTATAAAAAACTTGGTAAAAGATGAAAAAGATAAAGCTTTTGTAGAAAGTATAGTAAGTTTATGCCAGAAACTGGGAATAAAAACAATTGCTGAATTTGTTGAAGATAAAGACATTCTTGATGCAGTTAAAGAATTACATATAGATTATGCTCAAGGATACTACATAGGAAAACCGCTACCTAATGTTATAGAGGAGGTTTCGGAAAGTGAAAAAGATATCTGACAAAGTTTTAAAGGATATATTTAACCAGTTTTACCAGATAATTTTGTCAAATGACCATCTAAGGATTTTTTTTAAAGATGAAGAACAGGTAAAACAGGTTATTGAAAAGCAAATAGATAACATAAAGTCAGCACTAAAAGAAGATGAAGAAGCTCTAAAAAACAGATTTGTAAAAGTTGGCAAACTTCATTTTGACATAGGCGTTCCTTTTTATAGCTTTATATTTGCTTTCAATATTTTACATAACCTTTTTAAATCAAGCGTAGAAGTAAAAGAGTTAGATAAATTTTTTAGCATAATAAAAAATTATGCGGCAAAAGGATATTTATTATCTTATATAGATAAACATGCCAACATTCTTATTCCATTTTATATAGACCTGAAAAAAGAAAAGGTAAAAGAAAACGATTATGAAGGATATTTAGAAATGCATATATTCTTTATGCTGAATTTAACTTCTGCTATAAAAGAAAAAAATTATGATTTTCCTGTTATAGATGCAGAAGAATGTCCTTTTGATTCATGGCTTAATACAAAGGAAGCAAGAGAACTTTTAAAGGAGGATTACTCTTTAGTTAACATTTCCCACAAAAAAATTCATAAACTTGCAAGAACTTTATTAAAATCTCTAAGCAGTAAAGATTATATCTTGGGCGTTAATCTATACAATGAAATTATGGATTCTTCTCTCACAATTCTTTCCTATATAAGAGCTCACAGAGAAAGTATATTACTTGAGAAAAAAGGCAAACTTCAAAATATTGTCAGGAAACTAAGAAAACTTTCTGAACATGATGTTATAACTGGACTTCATAATGAAGTCAGACTTTCCAAAATCCTAAATATACAGTTAAGAACTAAGAAAAAATTTTTTATTGCTGCTTTTGATGTTGATGATTTTAGATATGTAAATCAAGTTTACGGATTTAAGATTGGTAATCTTCTTTTAAAACAAATGGCTGATGTAATTAAGCAAGAATCACAAAATAGAAAAATATTTAACTTTAAAATTGGAAGTAATACATTTATTTCTATTATTTTTGAAAAAGATGCTCAAGACTTTATAAAAAGACTAAAGAAAAAAATTGAAAATATAGAAGTTGAAACAAAAATAGAAGGTCATTCTGTTAAATTCTTTCCGAAAATAACAACCGCATACATGAGAATAGACGAAATAAATAGTTTTACTTCACCAGATGAAGTAATAGAAACATTAGAAATTGTTTTACATAGAGGTAAAATAGAAAATAGAGGGGGTATTGTTGAGTATAATCCGGAAATTGATTCAAAACTTGAAGTAGCAAAGCTACTTGATAAACAGATTTTCTTAGGATTTGCCATAAAAGAAGAAAAAATAGTTCCTTATTTTCAGCCTATTTTTGATTTAAACACAGGTAAAATTTTTGCCTATGAAGTTTTGTTTAGGATAGAAGATAACGGTAGAGCCCTACCAGCAGGTGATTACATAGATGTGGCTTATAAAACTGGACTTATTGTAGAAATTGACAAAGCTGTTCTTAATTATTTAAAAGGCAATTTAGATAAATTAGAAGGGTTTAATCTTTTTATAAACATTTCCGCTCCATTTGTTAAGGATAAGGATTTTTTAGAATTAACACCTGACATTTGTAATTGTGTATACGAAATAACAGAGCAAATAGCTGTAGATAATATTGATAAATTAAAAAATCTTGTAAAAAACTCTAATGTTAAAATGGCTCTGGATGATTTTGGCTCTGGATATTCTTCTATAAAGACTGTTGTAGAGCTTACAACAGGAGGTGTAATAAATTATCTGAAAATAGATGGCTCTTTAATAAAAGATTTAAATAAAAGTAAAGAAAATTTTTATATAGTTGAAAGTGTCGTGAAAATGGCAAAAACTTTAGGGTTAAAAACTGTTGCTGAATTTATTGAAAATGAGGAAATATTAAAAACAGTAAAACAGCTTGGAATAGACTATGCTCAAGGATTTTATTTAGGAAAACCTAAGCCTTTATCAGAAATTGTTATGCTTGAACATTTTTATAATAGAGAGTACTTTTTGAAACAGTTAAAAAGGGAACTCGCAAGAGTAAAAAGATACAAAAGGAATCTAAGTATATTGAGAATAGATATAAAGAATAATGTGCCTGATGATGATATTTTTATTTTTGCAGAAAGCATATCAAACAACCTGAGGATAACCGACCTTTTTGTCAAATGGGATAAGCATACACTTTTAATAGCTGCCCCAGAAATAAGTAAGGAAAATGCAAAAGGCATTAAAAGAAAAGTTTTAAACCTATCTAAAGAACTATCTAAAAAGAATGAAATTACTCCTGTAGATATATCAACTGAAATTTTTGAAATAACTCCAGAAACAAAAGTAGAAAATGAGAAGGAAGTTATAGATGGTGTGTTAGGAGAGTTTAAGTTTGAAGAAAAAGTATGAAGAATTTCTTAAAAATTATGAAGAAGAGTTTGTAAAATAATTATCTACATTGAATAAAAAATGAAATCTCTAATGGTCTTAAAGAGCTTATAGATAATTTAATTGATGTGGTTATATAATAGATTATCAACATTTTAATTCAGGAGAAAAATTTGAATATAGTCTTCTGGGGAACGCCAGATTTTGCTGCTGAAAGTCTAAAAGCACTTTTAAACTCAAAACATAAAGTTTTAGCTGTTATAACACAGCCAGACAAACCAAAGGGAAGAGGAAAAAAATTAACACCTCCGCCTGTAAAAGTTGTTGCACAGGAAGCAGGAATACCTGTATTACAACCTGAAAAAGTAAAAAGTAATGAACAGCTTTATAACCAGTTAAAAAAGTTAAATCCAGATATATTTATTGTAGTTGCTTATGGAAAAATACTGCCAAAAGAAATAATTGAACTTCCAAAGTATAAAACCATAAATGTCCATGCCTCACTTCTTCCTGAATTTAGAGGGGCTGCGCCTATACACAGAGCAATACTTGAAGGAAAAAATAAAACAGGCGTTTGTATAATGGAGATTACAGAAGAACTTGATGCAGGAGACGTATATGCCTGCAGAGAAGTTGAAATTACAGATGAAGATGATATTGTTTCATTACATGATAAATTGGCAAAAGAAGGTGCAAAGCTTTTACTTGAAGTTTTAGATAAGATAGAAAAAGGAGAAATTCAGAAAAGTCCTCAAGAACACGAAAAAGCAACTTATGCTAAACCAATAAAAAAAGAAGAAGGAAAAATAAACTGGGAAAAATCTGCAAGAGAAATTTTCAATCAGATAAGGGCTTTTAAAGTTTGGCCTAAAGCATTTACAAAATTTGGAGACAAAGAAGTGAAAATATTGGAAGCTAAAGTCTTAGATGAGAACTCTCATGGAAATGCAGGGGAAATTGTTGATATTGTTAAAGGAAAAGGAATCGTAGTACAAACAGGAAAAGGTAGACTTTTAATAGAAAAAATGCAGTTTCCAAACTCTAAAGCAATATCTGCAGATGATGCAGTTAGAGGATATCATATTAAAACTGGAGAAAAATTCGGAGGTAATAATGAATAAAATATTTAGTTTTTTAGTAGCCTTGTCTCTTGTTTTTACAGGAATATCCTATGCTAAAGGTTTTAAAATGGGAGGCTTTAAATCCTACAAATCATATAAAAGTTATAAGAGTCAATCTACATTAAAACCTGGGAATGAGCCTGTCTCTAAAAAATACGATACTCAGAAATTAAAAAATAAATTTAATGCAAATCAGTCTAAATCAACAAAAGCTGCTCAGAAAAATTACAGAAACAAGCCTTCTTTCCTATCTAATCCAATATTTAAATGGCTAATTGGCGGAATGATTTTTGGAGCCATTTTATCTATGTTAATGGGATATGGATTTCACTTTGGAATGCCGGGAGTACTTGAGATTTTATTGATTATAGGTATTGGATATTTAATCTATAAAGCTATAAAATCTTCAAAAAGAGAAGAAAGTTATAATTTAGATGGGCAAAGATAATATTATGGAAAATGAAAAATTTGTTATCTGGGGAAGAAATCCTGTTATTGAGGCCATAAAGTCTGGTAGAAGTTTAGAAAAAATACTTATAGCCCACGACAGCCACATTCCAAAGCAGATTTTAAAACTTGCCGAAGAGAAAAAGATAAAAATTCAAAAAGTTCCAAGAAAAAAAGTTGAAGAACTTGCAGGAACTAAGAAAACTCAGGGAATAGTTGCTTTAGTATCCCCTATTTCTTATTGGGATGCTACTAAACTTATGCAAAAAACCATTGAAGAAAAAGGCTTTTTAGTCTTTTTAGACCACATAACAGACCCTCAAAATGTAGGAAACATTATAAGAACAGCTGAAGTTTTAGGAGCTTCCGGAGTTGTTCTGCCGCGAGAAAGATCAGCCCCTATAAATGAAGTTGTTGTGAAAGGTTCTGCAGGAGCAGTTTTTCATTTGCCAATAGCTAAAGTTTCAAGCTTGAGGGATAGCCTTGAAAAATTCCAAAAATTAGGAGGCTGGATACTTGCCATTGAAAAAGGAGGTAAGCCTATACATAAATTAAAGTTTCCATTTCCTTTAGCACTTGTTTTAGGTTCAGAAGGAAAAGGAACATCTAAATCAATAATAAAAATGGCAGATATTATTGCAACAATTCCTATGAAAGGTAAAATAACATCTTTAAATGTTGCATCTGCCGGAGCAATAGGTATGTGGGAAGTTGCTAAACAAAACTGGATAGAGGTAGGTAAAAATGAGTAAATTTGATCAACTTGCTAAAGAATGGGATGAAAAGCCTTTAAGAGTTGAAAATGCAAAAAAAATAGGACAGGCAATAATTGATAATATTCCTTTGTCTAAAGACTGGGTTGTTATGGATTTTGGAGCCGGAACAGGTCTTTTGACATTTTATATACAGCCTTTTGTAAAGCAGATAGATGCTGTAGATAACTCACAAGGAATGCTTGATGTTTTAAAAGAAAAGGCAGAAAAGGCTGACGTGAATAATATAAATCCTGTTTTAAAAGATTTAGAAAAAGATAACCTTGGTGAAAATAAATACGATCTTATTATAAGCAGTATGACACTTCATCATATAAAAGATGTAGAAAAGTTTTTAGAAAAGCTCTATAAAGCTCTAAAAGAAAGTGGATATATTGCTATAGCCGACCTTGAAGAAGAAGAAGGAACTTTCCACTCTGATAATGAAGGTGTTCATCATTTTGGTTTTGATAAAGAAAAGGTTAAAGAGCTATATGAAAGGGCAGGCTTTAAAGATATAGATGTATTTACAGTTAATGTAATAAATAAGGAAGGAAAAGATTATCCTGTGTTTTTAGCAATTGGAAGGAAATGAAAAATCCTAAAGAAATAGCTTTAGATAAAATCTGGAACATACTTATAGCCCTTTTAATAGGAGAAGTTGGTATAGCCTATAACTATAAGCCTGAAAATTTACCTTGGTTGATACTTGGATTAATTGCTATATTATTTATAGTAGCAATAATATTTATATTGTCTTATAAAATAAGCGCAGAAAACAAAGAGGAAAAATAAAATGGATACAGGATTAATATTTGCAGCATTATCAATAATATCTGTCATTTTCTTAGGATTTCTAATAGCTTTCTGGATAAAACCAAAACACAGTTAATTAAGTATGTACCTAAACCAAGTAGCCAGTATAACCAATGCAAGATTTAAAAATTTAATTAATAAAAAAGTTAAAAGATTCATCATAGACTCAAGACAGGCAACAGAAGGAGATTTCTTTGTTCCGTTAAAAGGAAATAATGTAGATGGTCATCAGTTTATAGATGAAGTTTTTAAAAAAGGAGCTTCTGGTAGTTTTTCCTCAAAAAATATTGAAAAGGGTAATGTATTAGTTGTTGATGATACATTAAAAGCTTTAACTGATATTGCAAAGTACAAGAAAGATTTTATAAACATAAAAATAGGAATAACAGGAACGGCAGGAAAAACAACAACGAAGGAAATTTTATCTTATCTTTTATCGTACTTTTATCCAGTTTACTACACAAAAGGAAACTATAACAACCAGATAGGACTTCCATTAACCCTCGCAAATATAGATAAAAATTACAGGTACGGTATTTTTGAGCTGGGAGCAAGTAAAAAAGATGATATTTCATATTTAACAAATATTTTAAATCAGGATATTGCAGTAATAACAAATGTTGGATATGGACATACAGAAGGACTCGGAGGATTTGAAAGAGTCTTAGAAGAAAAGAAAAACATACTAAAAACGGCTGATTTTAAAGTAGTTCCCCAGTGGCTAAACGTAAATGGGAAAAACATAAAAACGTTTGGATATGAAGATGCAGATATTACTATAAATTATGTTTGGCTTTCACAAAGTGGAACAAAGGGAATTGTAGAATACAAAAGAAAAAAATATGAAGTTTTCATTCCAGTTTTCAATAAAAATATTCTTGAAAATATAGCAATCTCTATCCTAATAATGGATTATTTAGGACTTGATTTTGAAAAATCTCTAGATGCTCTAAAGGAATTTTCTCCATTAAGCGGTAGAGGAAAAATAATAAAACATGAAAATCTGACAATAATCGATGATACCTATAATGCAAATCCAACTTCAACTAAAACAGCAGTTGAGACACTGTCTGATTTAAAAAGCAAAAAAATACTTGTTCTTGGTGATATGAAAGAACTTGGTGAATTTTCTAAGGAAAAACATGAAGAGATTGGAAAGTATATATTAAGTTCAAACATTGACAGGATATATTTACATGGAGATGAAGTTAAGCATATTTATGAAATTATAAAAGATCAGAAAGAAAGCTATTTACTCTCTAAAGAAGAAATAGCCTATTATTTAAAAAAAGAAAAAGAGCCGTCTTTTGTGTGGATAAAAGGCTCAAGAAGTATGAAAATGGAAGATATTATCCATTTACTGAGACAGTAAAAATTTATAAATAGCCATACGTGTAAAAAGACCATTTTCAACCTGGTCTAAAATTAAACTTCTATTTCCATAAACAAGCTCACTTTGAATTTCAACTCCTCTATTTACAGGTCCAGGGTGCATTATTACTGCATCATCTTTTAGCATGTTAACTCTATTTTGATTAAGTCCATATTTTATGGAATACTCATTTAATGTTGAGAAAAATGGCTTTGTTTGTCTTTCAAGCTGTATTCTTAAAAATATAACAACATCTTTATCTTTTATTGCCTTGTCTAAATCTGTATAAACCCTATCAAATTCAAAAACTTCAAGATGTCTAGGGGTCATAGTTTGAGGAGCACATAAATATACCTTTGCTCCAAGTTTATTAAAAAGTTTCACATCAGACCTTGCAACCCTGCTGTGGAGAAAATCTCCAACAATTAAAATATTGAGTCCTTCTATTTTTCCTTTTTCTTCAAGTATTGTAAAAGTATCAAGCAAAGCCTGTGATGGATGTTCGTTTGCTCCATCTCCTGCATTTATAACGTGGGATTTTACCTCTTTTGCCACTAAAGCAGGGGCTCCTGACATAGAGTGCCTCATAACTATAAAATCAGACTGCATTGCTTCCAAAGTTTTTATAGTATCGTATAAAGTTTCTCCTTTCTTTACAGAAGATGTGGAAGCTGAAATGTTTATTGTATCTGCTCCAAGTATTTTACCTGCAAGCTCAAAAGATGTTCTTGTCCTTG
>WIAL01000034.1 GCA_015519975.1 Hydrogenothermaceae bacterium
GTCACAAAAAGATGCCGCTATTGATAAAAAGTTTAAATTTCTCATTGGAACAGTTGTTATCGGTGGTCCTTCAGGATAATCTTCAGAGGGAACTTCCACATTTTCATCTGTTAATGCACTTCCCTCTATTCCTTTTAAATGCGGGATTTCCACAATAAAGTGTTTTTTAACTTTTGCTTTCTGTGAAAGTTTTTTTGCATATTCTAGTTCTATTTTATGTTTTTGACCGTAATCAAAGCTTACTGCGTAAACATCTTTAAACTCTTTTTTCGCAAGCCATAAAAGAGTGGCACTGTCCATTCCACCAGAAACGAGAACAATAATGCTTTTATTCATCTACCTTCTCTTAATTTTGTTTTATTTATGTAAAAATAATATAACTTTAAATACGTTGACGGCAAATTAAATGAAGAGAATAGTAATTTTATTTTTTATTTTACTTTTATTCACAATTTTTTTATCAGCAGTTATAAACTATTTATATATAAAATACAATAAATTTGGCGGCTATTCACAAATAATTATTACAGGATTAATTTCATTTATACCTTTTATACCTTTATCAACGCAAAAAATTAAATTTAGGCACTGCTTTGTTTTATTTTTTATAACAGCTAATATTATATTTACACCTATATTTTTAACGGGAGTAAATGATATAATAAAAACCTCAATTATATTTTATACTTTGCTTTTAAGTGTCGTTTTTTGTAGAAACAAAAACAAATTCAAAGGAGCAACATGAAGAAAGAACTTAAAGAAAAAATTATAAAGATTTTGGAAAAAGAAATTCCTGAAATTAATGAAATTGAAAAAAATCTAAAAATAGAAGTGCCGAAGGAAGAAAAGTTTGGAGACTTTTCTATAAATGCCGCCTTTTTACTTACTAAATATTTAAAAAAGAAGCCTTTAGATACTGCAAATCAAATAAAAAAAATTTTAGAAAAAGAAGATATTTTTGAAAAAGTTGAGGTTGCAGGAGCAGGATTTGTAAACCTATTTTTATCCACAAAATTTTTCCAGCCTTTTTTACATAAAGCTATAGTTCAGGGAGATAGGTACGGAGAAGAAATAAATAAAGATAAAGGAAAAATAAATGTTGAATTTGTAAGTGCAAATCCTACTGGACCACTACATCTTGGACACGGGAGAGGCGCAGTAGTAGGAAATGCTCTTTCAAATATTTTAAGTTACAGCGGATATGAAGTTGTAAGAGAGTTTTACATAAATGATGCTGGAAATCAGATAAGGAAACTTGGCGAGTCCATATATGCAAGATACAGACAAATAGAACAGCCAGATTACCCATTCCCTGAAGACGGCTACCATGGAGAATATATAAAAGAAATAGCCAAAGATATTTATTATCACGAAAGAGAAAAAGTTCTTACATTTTTAGATGAAGATCAAGCAATAGAATGGATGGCAGAGTACGGCAAAAATATACTTTTAGATAAGATCAAAGAAGATTTGAAGTTAATAAATGTTGAGTTTGATATATGGTTTAGTGAAAGGGAGCTTTACAAAACAGGAAAAGTTCAGGAAGTTATTAACTATCTCCAAGAAAAAGGTCTTGTCTATGAAAAAGATGGAGCCCTATGGCTTAAAACAACCTTGTATGGAGATGACAAAGATAGAGTACTAAAAAAATCTGATGGTACATACACATATTTCGCAGGAGATATTGCCTATCACTATGATAAATTTAAAAGAGGATACGATCAGGCAATAAATATATGGGGAGCAGATCATCACGGATATTTTCCTAGATTAAAAGCTGCTGTAATGGCACTTGGAGCTCCTGAAAACTGGCTTCAAGTTTTATTTATTCAACTGGTAAAACTGTTTAAAAATAGTCAAGAAATTAAAATGTCAAAAAGAGCCGGTGAATTTATAACTCTTAGAGACTTAGTTGAAGAGGTCGGAGCTGATGCAGTTATTTACTTTTTTCTATCTAAAGACAGCAATACCCATCTAAATTTTGATATTGACCTTGCAACTAAAAAATCTTCAGAAAACCCTGTTTTTTATGTTCAGTATGCCCATGCAAGGATAACTTCAGTTTTTAAAGAAGCAAAGGAAAAATTTGGAATTGATATTAATTTAATTGAAGAAGTTGATATAGAACTTTTAAAAGAAAAAGCAGAAAAAGATTTAATGAAAAAAATATCTACTATTCCTGAAGATATTTATAATATTGCCCAGCAAAAACAGCCCCATAAAATAACAAATATTGCTTACGACCTTGCCTCAAGTTTTCATTATTACTACAATAACTATAAATTTTTAAACGAAAACGACGAAGAATTAACAAAAGCAAGATTATACCTTTTAAGGGCTGTAAGAAATACATTAAGAGCACTGTTTAAGCTAATGGGAATAACTCCAAGGGAGAGAATGTAATATGGAAAATGATATAAAAGATACAGTAAAAAAATTAGAAGAGGCAAAGAAAAGACAAGAAAAAATAGAAAGAATCATAATATTACTTTCTGGATTTTTAGTAATTTTAATTTCTGCAATAATAGGAATAAACATTTATTATAAAGGCGGAGAAGAAAAAGTTTCACAGCCAGAAATAGTAATTGCAGATGAAGAAAATGCACAGGTATCTCTTGAAAATAAAAACCAGGCATTGAAAGAGGAAGTTAAAAAAGAATTATCTATAGATAAAAATAAACCTAAAATAATACAAAACATCAAAGAAACCTCAAAATCCAATAACAAACAAACAGCTCAAATTGAAAAAAAAGAAAACAAGCAGAATATTTCTGCAAATAAACCTGAAAAAAAAGTTTCACAGGTCAAAGAAACCAAAGAAAAAAAGCAGGTTAAAAAAGAACAGGAATTAGAAAAAGCAAAAGCAGCAAAGAAAAAAGTAACTCAAAAAGTTCAAAAAATAGTATTTTATTCGGTACAGGTAGGAGCTTTTAAATCAAAAGAAAATGCCCAGAAATTCATCAAAAAACTTAAATTAAAAGGATTTATAAAGGAAGAAGGCGGGTTTTACAGAGTTTTTATAGGTAAATTCAATACCTATAAGGAAGCTTCCCAATTTTTAAGAAACCACTCTCTAAAAGGATTCATCAGAAAAGTTAAATTTGATTAATTTTTAAAAACTTTTTATACTATTAAGTCTATCTTTTTAATTTAAAAATAAAGGAGGTCTAATTTATTATGGCTAAGGTTAAAATGAAAACTAATAGAACTGCCGCTAAAAGGCTTAAAGTAACAGCAAAAGGAAAGATCAAGTACTGGAAAGGTGGAGTATCTCACTACAACACTAAAAAAAGCAGAAAAAGAAAAAGACAAGGAAGAAAACCGGCTTACGTTCCTGAAACAATTAAAGACAAAATTGAAAAATTAATACCTTACCAAGTATAAAAGGAGGAAATGAAAAATGAGAGTAAAAGGACCATCATCAAGGAAACATAAAAAGAAAATATTAAAATTAGCTAAAGGCTACTACGGAGCAAAACACAGATCGTACAGAAGAGCTAAAGAGCAGGTTTTAAGATCATTACAGTATGAGTATAGAGATAGAAGACTCAGAAAGAGAGAGTTCAGAGCTTTATGGATTCAAAGAATAAACGCTGCAGCAAGAGCAAATGGGCTTTCTTACAGCAGATTCATAAATGGATTAAAGAAAGCAGGTGTTGAGCTTGACAGAAAAGTACTTGCTGATATAGCTGTAAGAGACCCTGAAGGATTTTCAAAATTAGTTGAAACAGCAAAATCTGCTTTATAAGGTGTAACTGTTGCAGATTAAAGAAAATATTGAAGCTTTAGAAAAAGAGTATCAAGAAAAGCTTAAAAATATTAAAGATTTAAAACAGCTTCAGGATATAAAAACTGAGCTTTTAGGTAAGAAAGGGAAAATAACATCTCTATTTAAGCTTTTAAAAGAAGTACCACCTGAGAAGAAAAAAGAGGTTGGTGCTTTAATAAACTCAGTTAAAGCAAAGTTTGAAGATATACTTAAAGAGTTTGAAAAACAGCTTACAGAAAAAGAGCTTGAAGAGAAATTAAAAAAATCTAAGATTGACATAACACTTCCCGGAGCATGGGTAAGTCCGGGAGCCCCTCATCCTGTTACTGCAACTCTTAGATACATATCAGATATTTTTGTATCAATGGGTTTTAAAATAGAAGAAGGACCTGAAGTGGAACTAGAAGAATACAATTTTGACATGCTTAATATTCCTAAAGACCATCCTGCAAGGGAAATGCAGGATACATTCTTTATTAATAAAAAAGGTTATGTTTTAAGAACACATACTTCTCCAGTCCAAATAAGGGCAATGCTTAAACAAAAACCACCACTTGCAGTAATTGCACCTGGAAAAGTTTACAGAAAAGACCTTGATCCTACACACTCGCCCATGTTCCATCAGATAGAAGGGCTTGTTGTTGATGAAAATATCACCTTTAGAGACTTGAAAGGAATTCTAAAAATATTTTTAGAGTCTGTTTTTGGTAAAAACATACCAATTAGATTCAGACCAAGTTATTTTCCATTTACAGAGCCTTCTGCTGAGGTGGATATTGGATGTACTGTGTGTAAAGGAAAGGGATGTAGGGTTTGTAAAAATACAGGCTGGCTAGAAATACTGGGATGTGGAATGGTTGATCCTAATGTATTTGAAGCAGTTGGAATAGATACAGAAAAATATACCGGATTTGCTTTTGGACTTGGAATAGAAAGGATTACGATGCTTAAATATCAAATTCCTGATATAAGACTTCTCTTTTCAAATGATATGAGATTTAACCTTCAGTTTAAGGGGATATGATGAAAGTTAGCTATAAATGGGTAAAAGAGTTCATAGAAAATTTTGATGAAGATATTGAAACAGTAGTTGAAAAGCTGAATGAAACTGGACTTGAATCTACTTATGAAAAATTTGGAAATTATATCCCCAATCTAACAACAGTAAAAATTTTATCTATAGAAAAACATCCTGAAAAAGATAATCTACTTGTATGTAGAGCAACTGATGGCAGTAAAGAATATCAAGTTATAACTGCAGCAAAAAATGTAAAGGAAGGAGATATTGTAGTACTTGCGAAAGAAGGAGCTGTTATAAATGGCATAGAAATAAAGCCTGTAAAATTTGGCTCTTTAACTTCAGAAGGTATGTTTTTATCTTTTGAAGAACTTGGAATAGAAATTCCATCTGAAGGATTATTTATTCTTGGGAAAGATGCTCCTATCGGAGTAGATGCATCAAAACTTTTAGACCTTGGAGAAGATTACATAATAGAACTAGAAATTACTCCAAACAGAGGAGATGCATTAAGTGTTAGAGGCCTTGCAAGGGAAATAGCAGCAATTTTTGGTAAAAAAAGGACAGAAAAACTTCCTGTAGTGTCCATATTGCAGGAAAATATACCTGAGATACAGGTAGAAACAGATAAATTAAACAGATATAGAGCAGTAATAGTAGAAAATGTAAAAGTAAATGTTTCCCCTTTAGATATTCAGCTAAAGCTTATTAAGTCTGGACAAAAACCTATAAATAACATTGTAGATATTACAAACTTTATACTACTTCAAGAAGGACAGCCGCTTCATGCTTTTGACCTTGACAAACTAGAAGGTGAAATTCATATTAGACAGGCATCAGAAGGTGAAAAAATTGTAGCTTTAGATGGTAATGAGTATACATTAAACAAAAATGATATTGTTATAGCTGATGATAAAAAGGCAGTTGCTATAGCTGGAATTATTGGTGGAGATAACACTAAAGTTGATGAAAATACTAAGAACGTACTCCTTGAAGCTGCAAATTTTGATCCTTCCTCTGTAAGAAAAACAGCTAAAAGACTTGGAATATCAACAGATTCTTCTTACAGATTTGAAAGAGGAGTTGATATTGAAAATCTTCCAAATGCACAGGATAAAGCCATTGAGCTTATTTCATCAACGGCAGGAGGAAGAGCAGTTGGTGAAAGTGATGTGCATATTAATGTTTATAAACCTAAGCAGGTAAAACTTAGAGAAAAGCAAATCAAAAGGGTTTTAGGGGCTGAAATACCTAAAGAAAAGTGTAGTGAACTCCTTAATAGACTTGAAATTCCTACAGAAATTGTTGAAGATGGAACTCTATCTGAAATTCCTGCATTTAGAGCATATGACTTAGAAAGGGAAATAGATTTAGTAGAGGAAGTTGGAAGACTTACAGGATTTAATAACTTGGAAGAGACATATCCATCTATTTCAACAGAAAACTTTAACTACCCTGATTACTTTAAATTAGAAGAAAAAATAAGGAAATTTTTCATTTCAAACGGCTTAACAGAAGTTTTAACATACACTTTTTCATCTGAAGAAGATCATCAAGCTTTAGGATTGCCAAAGCCAGATATTGAGATTATAAACTATATTTTAAAGTCCCAAAGTTTAATGAGAAATAACCTTGCAGTAAGCTTAATAAACACTTTAAAAGAAAATATTAAATACGGCAGTAAAGATTTATCTGTATTTGAAACAGGAACGGTATTTTTCGATGATCACGAAGAATACAGAATAGGAATACTACTTACAGGAAAATTCATAGACGGATATACTTTTTCAAAAGAAAAACAGCAGTTAAACACAACAGAAAAATGGGATTTCTTAAAAGTCAAAGGACTAATTAATTCCTTTTTCGAGTATATTGGAATTAAAAATTTAAATGTTAATTTACCACAGCTGCAGTTCTTAAACAAATATGAAGCAGTCAAATTTTTAAAAGGCAATACTGAACTAGGATACATTGGGAAAATTCACCCAAAAACCGCTAAAAATCTTGAAATTCCTGAAGATACATATATTGGAGAGTTTTATCTTAAGTATGTATCAAGAGATTTAAAAGAACCTGATCATAAACCTTACATTTATGATCTAATAAAAGAAAAAGAGGAAATAGTTTACAACGAAATACCTAAGTTCCCATCTGTAAAAAGGGATCTGGCTTTTGAAGCTGAAGAGGACTTTTCAGTAGGAACATTACTGGATGAGATACCAAAGACTTGCAAACTTATAAAAAAGGTTAAATTATTTGACGTATATTTCCTTGGAAACGGCAGAAAAAGTATAGCCGTTTCTGTAGAATTTAATGCAGGAGATAGAAGCTTAACAGATGAAGAAGTTAATCAGATGGTAGAAGATCTGGTTAATAAATTAAATGAAAAATTTGGACTAAAGCTAAGGAAGTGATGGAAGGTATACGCGGAAAAAAAACGGGGCTTAAACCCCTTAATTTAAATAAATTGAATAAAATCGGCCTGCGAGGTGCGACAGGGATGTCCTGAAATTTTCTGGGCTATGACAGAAAGAAAGGGAGTCCTACATCTCGGATACCCAGTAGGGTACCGATGCGGACACCCACCTATTGCTATCAGCCCTGAAAGATAGGGCTAGTCCCGTCGGCCTTGCGGGTGGCTTAATATTTTTATTAGCTTTCCGCGTGGCCTTCCATAATAATGGGAGGTCATATGAAAGAAGGAATAAGGAAAGATTTATTAAATAAGAGATTAAAGTACAAAAATGCGCAGGAAGATTCTGAAAAAATTATAAAAGAATTACTTTCTCTTCCTGAAATCCAAAACGCACATACAGTGCTCATATACTATCCTCATAAAAATGAGGTAAATGTCCTCCCATTATTTGAGATACTTTCTTTTAAAGGCAAAAAAGTTTTATTTCCAAAAACGGTAAATGAAGAACTTCATCCTATCCATGTAAGCTCATTAGAAAACCTAAAAAAAGGAAACTTTGGTATTCTGGAACCTGAAGGTGAGAAAGCCGAAAAAGATTATATTGATATAGTCATTGTTCCGGCAGTTGCATTTGATAAAAAAGGTTATAGAATTGGTTACGGAAAAGGCTTTTACGACAGGTTTTTAAAAGATCTTAAAGGTTTAAAAGTTGGAGTTGCTTATGATTTTCAGGTTGTGGATCAGATACCTCACCATGAGCATGATATACCTGTAGACATTATAGTAACTCCAACAAGATTAATTAAAGTAAATAAGGAGGATAATGAAAATGATTGAAATTGTGGTTGGAATATCAGCACTAGCAGCAGGTGGAGCTGCTGGCTTTATAGGATGTAAAGCAACTTATGGGAAGAAAGTAGAAGAAAAAGCTAAAGAAGCAGAGGAGATATTAAAAAAGAAAGAACAAATAGTTAAGGAGGCAGAGGAAAAAGGAAGGCAGTTAACTGAAGAACTAAAAAGAAAAGCCTTACTAGAAGCAGAACAGATAAAAAGGGAAGCAGAGGATCTAAAAAGACAGCAAGAACTTATAATTGAAAAAGAACTTTTAAAAAGAAAAAAAGAACTTGAAAATGAGCTTAAAAAAGAGAGAGAGGAACTTCAAGCATTAGAAAAAGCACTTATAACAAGGGAAGCACAGCTTGAAAAGAGAATTGCAAGAATAGAACATAGAGAAGAGGAAATAGATAAAAGATGGGAAGAAGTTAGAAAATTAGAAGAGGAAATTAGGGAAATTCAGAAAGAGATAGAAGAAAAAGAGAAAAAGATAAAAGAAGCAGAAGAAAGGTTCGAGCTTGAGCTTCAAAGAATAGCTTCTATGACAAAAGAAGAGGCAAAAGCTGAGCTTATGAAAAAAGTAGAAGAGGAATCTAAATTAGAAGCTGCTAAACTTATGAAAGAAATAGAAGAACAGGCAAGAAAAGAAGCAGATAAAGAAGCTAAATGGAACCTGGTTACAGCTATACAAAGACTTGCACCTGAAATAACAACCTCATATACAGTTTCAGTAGTTGATCTTCCAAGTAATGATTTAAAAGGGAGAATAATCGGTAGAGAAGGAAGAAACATAAGAGCATTTGAGCTAGCAACAGGAGTTGATCTAATAATAGATGATACTCCAGATATAGTTACAATATCTTCATTTGATCCGCTTAGAAGGGAAATAGCAAAACAGTCTTTAGAAAGATTAATAGCTGACGGAAGAATACATCCAGGAAGAATAGAGGAAGTTGTAGGACAGGTTAGAGAAGAAATGGAAGAAAGTGTTAGAAAACTTGGAGAAGAGACTTGCCTTGAACTTGGATTTACAGATGTAAACCCTGAACTTTATTACTATATTGGAAAACTTAATTACAGAACTTCTTATACACAAAATGTTTTACTCCATACAAAAGAAGTTGCATACCTTGCTGGGATGATGGCAGCAGAACTTGGACTTGATGAAAAGGCAGCAAGAAGAGGCGGATTAATGCATGATATAGGAAAAGCAATATCCCATGAAGTTGGAGGCTCACATTCAAAAATTGGTGCAGAACTTGCCAAAAGATATGGAGAACCAGATGTAGTTATAAATGCTATCCTTTATCACCATAATGATGAACCTGCAAGATACCCTGAAGCAGTACTTGTTGCTGCAGCAGATGCACTTTCAGCTGCAAGACCTGGAGCAAGAAGAGAAGCACTTCAGTCTTACATAAACAGACTTGAGAAAATAGAAGCTATAGTTAACTCATTTGAAAATGTAGAAAAATCATTTGCAATACAGGCAGGTAGAGAAGTAAGGGTTATCGTAAATGCAGAAAAACTGTCTGATGAAGAAGCTTATCTTTTAACTAAAGAGATAGCTAAAAGAATAGAAAAAGAAGTTGAATTCCCTGGTCAAGTTAAAATAACAACTATCAGAGAATCAAGATTTGTTGAAATAGCTAAATAATTGGACGGGGGCAATTGCCCCTTTTTTTCTTTTATGGCAATATATTTTCTGATGATCATCAAATAAGGAGGAGTTTCATTGAATATTAATCTTGCCGACAACGTATGGATACTCGTTTCTACAGCACTTGTTCTTTTAATGGCAGTAGTTGGACTTTCTTCTTTTTATGCAGGACTTACGAAAGGAAGAAATATTTTAAACACTTTTGTTATGGTTCTAGTTTCTTTTTGTGTAACATCTTTACTATGGATAATTTATGGTTATTCATTAACATTTAGTGGAGATATTTCAGGAATAATAGGAGATTTAAAATATTTATTTTTAAACGGTATAAATCCATCTGATCCAGCACCTTCTGCAGATAATTTATATCACTATTTATTTATATTCTTTCAAATGACATTTGCAGCAATTACTGTTGCATTAATGGTTGGTGCTTTTATTGAAAGAATGAATTTTAAAGCATGGATACTAATATCTATTTTATGGGCTACTTTTGTTTATTTTCCTGTGGCCCACTGGATATGGGGTGGTGGATGGCTTTCAGGTCTCGGCACTCTAGATTTTGCAGGAGGACTTGTAGTTCACGAAACGTGTGGTGTTGGTGCATTAGTAGGAGCTGTACTGTTGGGGGCAAGAAGGGAAAACATAATGAAACCTGCAAACCTTCCACTTGCAGCAGTTGGTGCAGGGCTTCTTTGGTTTGGATGGTTTGGATTTAATGGTGGTTCTGCACTGTCTATAAGCAGTCAAGCTGTTTCTGCAGCCTTTGTAACAACACTTGCATCTGTTACTGGCGGACTTACTTGGATGTTTGCTGAATGGATAAAATTCAAAAAGCCAACTACACTTGGATTAATAACTGGATTTATAGCAGGACTTGCTACAATAACACCAGCTTCTGGATTTGTAGATGTTTTTGGTGGAGTATTAATTGGATTTTTAGGTGGTTTGGTATGCTTTTTAGCAGTAGTTTACCTTAAAGCTAAATTTAAATATGATGATTCCCTTGATGTTTGGGGTGTACACGGTGTTGGTGGTATGCTAGGTGCCTTAATGATTGCATTTCTTGCTAAAGAATCTATTGGAGGAGTGTCAGGATTATTCTTTGGAAATGGTTCATTAATAATTCCTCAAATAGTTGGAATAATAGCTGTTGGTATTTATACGGCAATCGTTACATTTTTGATATTTAAAGTAGTAGATAAGATTACACCTATTAGAGTATCAAAAGAAGAAGAAATAACTGGTCTTGACGAACAACTGCATGGGGAAAAAGCATATATGGATATACTATGATGAACGTACTTTTAATAGGAGATATCATTGGAAGAACAGGGAGAAAAGCTTTAAAAAAATTTCTCCCTGAGGTTATAAAAAAATATGAAATTGATTTCATTGTGGCAAATGCAGAAAACTCTGCAGGAGGAAATGGTTTAACTAGAAAAGTATACAATGAGCTCGTAAATTTAAATATAGATGTATTAACCTCAGGAAACCATATTTTTGATAAAAAAGAAATATTTGATTTTATAGACAAAGCTGAAAATATTCTTCGTCCTGCCAACTATCCTCCTGGAGTCCCCGGCAGAGGATACAATATTTTTGAAAAAAATGGCATTAAAGTAGGCGTCATAAACTTAATGGGAAGAGTGTTTATGGGTATAGCTTTAGATTGCCCTTTTAGGAAATTTGATAAGATTTATAATGAAATAAAAGATAAAGTAGATTATATAATAGTTGATTTTCATGCAGAAGTAACATCTGAGAAAAATGCCTTTGGATATTATGTTGACGGAAGAGCAGATGTTGTTTTTGGCACACATTCCCATGTTGCAACAGCAGATGAAAAACTCTTAAAAAACGGAACTGTATATATTACAGACGTTGGGATGACAGGGGCTTATCACTCAGTGATTGGTATGGAGATAGATAAACCTATTAAAAGATTTTTAACAGGCATATCTGAAAAATTTGATGTTTCAAAAGAAGGATTGTTATTTCAAGGTTTATTTGTAAATTTAAAAGAGAAAAAATTTGAAAGGGTAAAATTAATAGAGGATTAAGATGAATTTCATTAAATTTTTAAAATTACCTATATTAGATAGAGAAAAGAAACAATTTGGTCAAAGAATAAAGCTTGAAAATGATAAAGAGATAACTCAAGATGAATTATCTTCATTTATTGAAAATATTCAGCAAAAAAAATACACATTCATAAATTTATCTAAAGATATTTTGGAAAACGAAACAATTCTTTCCTTGTTAAATCATGAGAACACAGTACTTATTACAGAAGCAGAAGTAAATAATTTTAAAACTGCAGCTTATATAGATTATCCACAAGAAGCTGTAGAAAAAGCAGACTTTATATTTATAAGAAACATTGATGAACTGGAAAAGGCTGTAAAATTCAAAGGTCAAATAATTTATGAAAATATAAAAACAGAAGAGGAATTTGAGAGCTTAAAGAATAAAAATGAAATAAGTTATTTTGAAGGTTTCTTTTTTGCAAAAGTAAAAGAAATAAAAAATGAAAAGATAAAGTCTTCAAAACTTGACCTTATAAATTTATTTAATTTAGTTATGGAAGACTTTGATACCAAGAAAATAGAAGACGCATTAAAAAGAAATCCAGATTTAAGTTTACATTTACTTAGATATGTTAATTCTGCAGCTTTTAGCTTTAGAAGTAAAATCACTTCACTGAAACATGCAGTTTCTATACTAGGTCAGAAACAGTTTCTTAACTGGATTTTACTTCAAATGTACTATAGTGAAGATTCTTCAAAAAATTATTTACTTGAAACTGCAGCTATCCGTGCCAAAATGATGGAATTTTTATCAGAGAAGATAGGAGAAGATAAAGAAAAAGGTTTTTTAGTAGGTGTATTATCTTTATCTAACGTACTTCTTGAAGTAGATATAAAGGATATTCTTTCTCAAATAAACGTTACAGAGGATATAAAAAGATCTTTATTAGAAAGAAATACAAATATAGGAAAACTTCTTGACATTATAGAAAAACTTGAAGAAGAGGATCTAATAACCGTAGAAAAACGATCCAATGAACTTGGGATAAATATAAGTGATATTATGGAAGCACAGCTTAAAGCTATTGCCTGGTATAATCAGCTTCAATTAAGTTAGCAGCAAGTTTTACGGCTTCAATAAAGGAAGAAGGATCAGCTTTCAATTTTCCAGCAATATCATATCCCGTTCCATGGTCTGGAGATGTTCTAATAAATGGAAGTCCAAGGGTTATGTTAACTGCTTTTTTAAAACAAAGTAGTTTCAGTGGTATAAGCCCCTGGTCGTGGTACATTGCAACATACATATCAAAATTTTTATAACTATTAAATGCAGTATCGGCAGACAAAGGACCAATAACATTTATTTCTTTTTTCCTAAGTTCTTCCAAGGCTGGAATAATAATATCTATTTCTTCTCTTCCTATGTTTCCTCCATCCCCAGCATGAGGATTCAAACCAAGAACAGCAAATTTTGGATTTTTTATCTTAAATTTTGTTTTTAACTCTTTATCTAAAAGTTTTATTTTTGAGATTATCTTTTCTTTAGTTATATTTCTAGGAACATCCTTTAATGGAATATGGGTTGTTATAAGTGCAACTTTCAGTTTTTCACACATTAAGACCATAGCATATTCTTTTATGCCAAAACTTTCTGCAAGATAATCTGTATGACCTGCATACTTAAAGCCTGCCTTCATTGTATACTCTTTAGATATTGGAAGTGTAACTAATGCATTTATTTTTCTACTTTTAATATCATTAACAGCTTTTTCAAGATATAAAACAGATGCTTTACCTGTAAGCTCAGAAGGACTACCTGGAGAAAACTCCTTATCAAATATATTTATAAGATAAAAACCTTTATCTTTAGCTTCATCTGCATCATCTATCTCTTTATAAAATTTTTCCTTTTTTAAAAGAAAAATGTAATTATCAATAATTTTTTTTGAACCATAGATTATATAAGAAAAATTAGATGGAAGTTTATAATACGATTTTACAAGTATTTCTGGAGAAATTCCTGAAGGATCTCCTAAAGTTATAGCTATTTTCTTACCAGACAACTACTTTTTGAGCCTTTTCGATTAAGTTTATTATATATTCATAAGAAACAAGATTTTCTTGAGGTACCTTTACATTTCTTGCAATAACATCTTCTTCACATGCAACCCAGTTTTTCTTAGAGGGAAGTCTAAGTACCGCATCCTGAATTAAAACAATAATATCATCATCATTAATTAAGTCTGCTTCTGGGAAGTCTGCAGGTCTTTTTACCAGCCAAAGTGTATTTACCATGTTAAGGTAACCTCGCTGTCTTTTATTATTTCGCAAATATCATCTTTAGGTAGTTTATCTATATCGACTCCCCAGTCTTTTAATTTAAGTCCTCTTTCTCTCAACGCTTCTTCTTCTGCTATAATTTTTGCTCCCATCATATCAAGAGCTTCAATTGATTTATCTAAAGGTTCAATACCTATTAACTGAGGTTTCCAGTCGGTTAAAGCATACACACCATCTCTTATAAAAATAACTGATACTTCATGTTCCATAGCACTTCCGACTGCCTGTCTTAAAGCTTCAAATGTTTTCCAGCTGAAGGGAGAAGAACGAATAACAACAGACATTTTCTTTTTAGCCATTTTATCCTCTAATCTAATATGATAACTTTTTCATACTCTTTTATTAACTTAGCAAGTCCATACATACTGCTGCTTTCTGCCCATGAATCAGGCTTTATCTTTCTCTGCTCTGCATTATGGGCACAGTAGTAAATTTTTACACCGTTTTCTGCAAGATTTTTAATTTCTTCTCTTACTATTGAATAAAGACCATTTCCCATAAAAAAAATAGCTGTGTCGTGTCCTTGATTTATAGAAGCTTGAGACATTTTAATTAATGTATTAAAGTCATTAGAATACGGGTTGCTTACCATTATAAAAAGCAGTTTCATTTTACCTTCCTAACATAAAGTTCCCAGAGATTATCTCCTATTTGCTTTAACTCTATTACTTCTTGACCTTCCTCTCTCATACTTTTTGGCACATTTTCTACTGAAGGAGGATAATCAAGTATAACTTTTAGAATTTGACCTGGCTCCATTTGCTCCATAATTAGCTTACTTTTTACAAAAGTAAATGGACAAACTTCACCTTTTAAATCAAGTTCTCTATCTGCTTTTATTTCAGACATTAAAACCTCCTAAAACCTAATCTCACAGCTTTCTTGATCATATTCTATAAGTTCTTTTATTTTTGGATTTTCACCGCATAAAGGACATTTTTTGTCTTTTCTAAGTTTAACAACATTAAACTCTGTACCAAGAGCATCAAATATTAAAAGTTTACCAACTAAAGGCTCTCCAATATCAAGTATAAGTTTTAGAGCCTCATTTGCTTGAAGGGTTCCCATTATTCCACCAACAACGCCAAGTAATCCTGCTTCTTGACAGCTAGGTACAAGCCCTGGAGGTGGTGGCTCTGGGAATAGACATCTATAACAAGGAGAGTTTTCCTTATCTCTGTAATCAAAAGTTGTAAGCTGACCTTCAAATCTAAGTATCGCTGCAGAAACAAGAGGTTTATTTAAAAAGTAACATGCATCATTTACCAAAAACCTTGTTGGAAAGTTATCAGATCCATCTAAGACAATATCATAATCCTTAATTATATCCAAAACATTTCCTTTATGAATTTTTTCATTATAAGCAACGACTTTAACATCAGGATTAAGCTCTTCTAGAGTTTTCTTTGCAGATTCAACTTTAGGCATTCCAACCCTTGAGGTGTTGTGAAGTATCTGTCTTTGAAGATTAGAAAAATCTACAACATCAAAATCAACAACACCAATAGTACCAACACCGGCTGCCGCCAGATAGTATAAAGCAGGCGAACCTAAGCCTCCAGCTCCAACAACAAGTACTTTGGATTTTAAAAGTTTTTCCTGTCCTTTTCCGCCCACCTCAGGCAGTATTATATGCCTACTGTATCTTTTTATCTGTTCTTCAGTAAATTGAAAAGACATTAACAACACCTCTTTTTGGAAATTTAAAATATATATAATATATTAAATATTATCTTCATTCAATTAATGAAATTTATCATAAGGTAATACTTACATCTTCCGGAATTTCCTGACCTGATGGAATACCTTCAACAAGTTCTCTCATCAAGTCCTTAACATGAACAAGTCTTTTTATCCTGTATCCATTAGAACCGCTAAAAAATAAACCTGTTTCATATCTTCCAAGATAAGCATCTCCGAGTCTATCTGCTATACAGTATCCTACTTTCTTAGCCTCTTCACCGTGATTACAAGGTACAACACAGTTAGAAACACATTTTACTTCAGGAGCTTTTCCTTCCTGAATGTCTTTTAAAAGTTTTGTTATTATTCCCCTTGCAGGATATCCAACTGGAGATTTTAAAAGCTGTATATCATCTTTTTTTGCATTTATGATAACTTTTTTAAATTCCTCAGATGCATCACACTCATAAGTACCTACAAATCTTGTTCCCATCTGTACGCCAGCAGCACCCAGATTTAGATAAAATTCTATATCATTCTTATCCCATATGCCTCCAGCAGCTATAACTGGGAAATCTCCCCATTTATCTCTTTCCTCTATAACCTGCGGAACTAAATTCTCAAGCTGAAATTCTGGTTTTAAGCAATCTTCATAAGGAAGTCCCTGATGTCCTCCTGATTTTGGACCTTCTACTACAACAGCATCTGGAAGTCTATTATATTTTTTCTTCCAGTGCTTACATATAACCCTTAAAGCTCTTGCTGACGAAACTATCGGTACAAGAGCAACATCCGATTCTGCTGCATACTCTGGGAGCCTAAGTGGAAGACCTGCCCCTGAAATTATTATATTTGCACCAGCTTCAATTGAATCTTTGACAACTCTTCCGTAATCTGTTATTGCACAAAGTATATTAACTCCAATTACAGCTTTTTCTCCGCCAGCTATATCTTTTGCATCTCTAATTATTTGTGTTAAAGCTTCTTTATTGTGAATATATTTACTTCCAACTGGTCTTCCATCTTTAAGTCTTACATAATTTGGATGTCTGTATCCTGTGCCTACAGATGAAACAACTCCAAGTCCACCATGCTTAGAAACAGATCCTGCTAAATTTTCCCAAGAAATACCAACACCCATTCCACCCTGTATTATAGGATACTGTATTTCATATTTTCCTATTCTTAACGGCTGAAAACCCATCTTATTTCTCCATTTTAAATTTAACTTTAAAATATAACATAAATTTTACTGCTTTTTTATGACAGGAAGTACATTTTTTGCTTTTAAAATATTTTTGATTTGATTATAAAGATGAGGTTCTCCTGCTTCAAATGCAATTTCTATTATTATATAATTATTATTTTTTTCTTTTACTGCCTGTCCTATAAAATCAGCTACAAATACTCCTTCCCTTCTTTTATGTTCATAAGCAACTCTTCCAATAAACCCAACATCTGATTTATTAACCTTATCTATATATTCAAGTGCAAGAATATTTTTAATTGCAAAAGTAGAAAGTAAATAGTCTTCTATAGAATTTTTTAAATTGTTATTTGATGTTTCTAAGTTAACAGTTTTTATGCTGGTTTCTTCAGCTTTATTATTTTCAGAATTTTCTTTTTTATTATTACCACCATTAAATTTTATAATTTTACCCAATGCCAAATACCTCTTTAAAAATGATTAATATTAAATATAATATGATATAATCTGTTTTCCAACAAAAAAAGGAAAAACAATGATTAAAGGACTAACAGGGCAAAGGTGGCTTGTTTTAGAAGAAATAGAGAAAGCCCCTGATTACCTAATTAAAAAATATGGAAAAGTTTTAGGACAGTTAATATTCAATAGGAGATCTCTATTTAATAATAAATTTGATGAAGAAAGCATTTATCCAAAAATAAAAAACCTTATAGAGCCAAAATATTTCACAAAACTTGAAGAAATTGCACAGAACATAGCAGAAGATATAAAAAAAGGAAAAATAATTGCAATTTATGGTGATTATGATGCAGATGGTATAACTAGTACAGCACTGCTTGCAAATTTTTTGCACGATATAGGAGTAAAAGTTAAATACTACATCCCAAGTAGATTTTCAGAAGGATACGGTCTTAACAAATCAGCAATAAAGAAAATAGCATCTTTAGCTGATATATTAATCGTTTTAGACAGCGGAACAAGTGCTTACGATGAACTTATATTTGCTGTAAAAAATGGACTTAAAGTGTTTGTTCTTGATCATCATGAACCAAAAGATAAAAACTGGAAATATGAGAATGTAAATATTCTAAATCCCAAATTATTTGATGAAATAAATCCTTATTTTAAGCATCTTTCAACTGTTGGTATTGTTTTTTATCTTATGATAATGCTACGAAAACTTTTAAACAAAGATATTCCTCTCAGTCCCTACCTTGACATAGTAGCAATAGGAACAATTGCAGATGTTGTGCCTCTAACTTATATAAATAGAATCTTAGTAAAAAAAGGAATAGAAGAAATAAACCGTAAAAAAAGAAAAGGTATAAGAGCACTGCTTAACCAATTAAATCTTGAAAAAGTAAACAGCTTTGATGTTGGGTTTCAAATAGCCCCTAGAATAAATGCAGCAGGAAGACTCGATGATGCAAAAAAAGCTGTAAAGCTTTTGATATCAAGGCAGGAAAATCAAAGCAGACAATTAGCTTATGAACTTGAGATTTTAAATAAAAAAAGGCAGAAAATAACTGAAAACGTATTTAAAGAAAGCCAATCAATTATAAAAAATGAAAAACCTGAAGATTTTGTAATAGTTGCTGGAAAGAATTGGCATCAGGGGGTTATAGGTATTGTAGCAGGAAGACTGCTAGAAAAATATAAACTTCCATCTTTTGTCCTTGCAGTTAATAATGGATATGCGGTTGCATCTGTAAGAAGCACTCCTGAAATTGATATACATAAAATATTAAATAAACATTCTTACATCTTTGAAAAATTTGGCGGTCACTCTATGGCTGCAGGTTTCACAATAAAATCAAAAAAAATACCGCAGCTTAAAGAAATATTGAAAGAAGAAATGAAAAATGTAGAAAAAGAAGATATACAGTTAGAAATAGACATGGAGGTTCCGCTTTCTTACTGGAATGAAAAAACGCTGAAATCATTGTCAGTACTTGAACCTTTTGGAGAAGAAAATCCATTTCCTAAATTTATAGCTAAAAATTTAAGAATACAGGATTTTATGACAATAGGAATTGATAACAGCCACATAAAATTTTCCCTTAAGGATGAAAATGGAAACTATTTTGAAGCACTCTGGTGGGGGGCCAAAAATTACCTCAACAAGCTTTCAGTTGGACAAAAAATCAATATTGCATACATTCCAAAATTTTCTAAATTTAATAATAAGATAGTCATAAATTTTATAATTTCAGATATAAACCTGATTTAGCTCATTTATTTTAGATTTAGTTTAATTGAGAATTATTATTAATAAAAACTTTAAATGGAGGTAGGATCATGTCAGATGTAATCTTAGTAGGTCAAGAAGTACCTGATTTTGAATTAGAAACTTATGAACCTGAAACAGGTAAATTTGGAACTTTTTCACTTGCAGAAGCAAAAAAGGAAGGCAAATGGACAATTCTCTTTTTCTATCCAGCAGACTTTACATTTGTTTGCCCAACTGAACTTGCAGACTTAGCTGAGGTTTATCCAAAATTAAAAGAACTTGGTGCTGAAGTAGTTTCTGTATCTACTGATACTAAATTTGTTCACTTAGCATGGCACAGAGATGAAAAACTTTTAGAAAATGTAAAATATCCTATGGGCGCTGACCCAACTGGGAAAGTTTCTAAAATGTTTGGTGTTTATGACTGCAACACTGGTCTTGCTCTTAGAGGAACATTCATCATTTCTCCAGAAGGAAAACTTGTTGGTTCGGAAGTTAACTTCTACAACGTAGGAAGAAACGCTCAAGAACTTTTAAGAAAAATGGAAGCTAATGCATACTTAATAGGACACCCTGAAGAAGCTTGCCCTGCAAAATGGGAACCTGGAAAGAAAACATTAAAACCATCTGAAGAATTAGTTGGGAAAGTTTACGAAGCATTAAATGAATAAAAACATAGGGGCTTAAAAGCCCCTTTTATAGTATAATTTTTATATGGCAAAGTTTAAATTAAAAAGATTTTTTCCACAAGAAATTCAAATAGAAGTTACCGACAAACAATTAATTCAAATGTTTCCTATAGAGGTTCAAGAGCATCCCTTTATGGGAGAAATTACCCGTCAATGGCATACAGATTCAAAAATATTTAGTGTTGAAAACTCAAATCCAGAAGAAGTTATAGATCTATCCACAAACTCAAAACATATACAAATGAAAAAGGAAGCAATGGAAAAAATACTTTCAAATCTTGATAAATTCAAAATTGTCTTATATTATGAAGATAAAGAAGATATTTATGAAGTTGAAAAAATACAATAACGATTGACTTTGAAACAAAAAATAATGTATCCTAATAGGATAAAACTTTAAATTAGGAGGTTGGTGTTTTTTATGGCAGTAGTTGAAGTTAAACCTGAAGAAGGTTTTGAAAAAGCATTAAAGAAATTTAGAAAGATATGTGAAAAAGAAGGTATTATCACAGAAATGAAAAGAAGACAGTTCTATGAAAAACCTTCAGTAAAAAGAAAAAGAAAACAAAGAGCTGCAAGAAAGAGATTAATCAAGGCACTCAAGAAAAAAGGTCTTCTTTAATAGAGGTTTCATAAATGGGGCTTTTACAAAAACTCCAGGAAGAGATGAAAACTGCTTTAAAATCTGGAGATAAAGAAAGACTTTCTGTTATAAGAATGCTCATTTCTGAGATAAAAAAAGCCCAGATAGACGCAAAAAAAGAACTTACTGATGATGACATTATAAATATTTTGCAAAAATATGCAAAACAAAGAAAAGAATCTATAAAACAGTATAAAGAAGCAGGTAGAAAAGATTTAGCTGAGAAAGAAGAGCTAGAGCTTAAAATAGTGTCAGAATTTTTACCTGAAGCTCTATCTGAAAAAGAAATTGAAAAGATTGTAGAAGAAACGATAAAAGAAACCGGTGCTTCCTCAATGAAAGATATGGGAAAAGTAATGAAAGCTGTTATGGAAAAAGTAAAAGGTAGAGCTGATGGATCCATTGTTAGTAAAATAGTAAAAGAAAAACTATCTTAATGATAGATATTATTTTTTTATTGTTTATAGTCTGTTTAATATTAATTGGATTTTATAAAGGTTTTTTCTATATATTAATAAATTTTATCTCAATCTTTACAGGTATATATCTGGCAATAAAGTTTAATAACTACCTAATAGGATTATTTTCTCAAATTTTCAAAACACAAGAATTAACTTTGAAAATTCTTTCTTTTTTATTTATTTTTCTGTTTTCAGTCTCTACATTTTCTATTATTCATAAAATTCTAGAAAAGATAATTCATCAAAGTAAAATTTTAACATTAACAAACAGGTTGACCGGCGCATTTATGGGCTTATTAATAGGATTATTTTGTTTATATTATTTTTCCATAATAATTCAAACCAATAAGAAACTAGAAAAAGCGATTTTTAAAGATTCAAAAATATATGAAATATTAAAAAATAGAGGAGACTCGCTCCTCTTTAAAAGTTCATAACTATAGGTTTATCTGCTGAAGCAACAAAGTTTAAAAATGTAGATGCTCCTACAGGATTTTCAACACCATCAATTAAATCTTCCTTTTTGTAACCAAATAGCTGAAGGGCAGTATTACAAGGAAAAAGTTTTATGTCGAGATCTTTTGCCTGCTGCATTAAATCTTCTATTCCAGGTACTTTATTATTAGCCATCATTTTTTTCATCATTGCTGTTGATAAATCAACCATACCAGGAAGTATTGTTAATATCTGAGGCATAGGAATCGGCATGGGCATTGCAGGGTTTCCTACAGGCGAAACTTTTAAATTTTTAAATTTTTCTTTATGTAAAACATTAATACCATAAAAACTAAAAAACATTCCAACTTCCATTCCCATTGCAGCTGCAGTTGTACCTAAAATAAATGCAGGCATTACTTTATCTAGCGTCCCACTTAAAACAATAATACCAACTCTAGTTGTTGCCATCCAATTCTCCTTTATAAAAATATATCTACATATATTATTGTAATATCCTTAAAATATCATTAAAAATGACAAATATCATTAGAGTACCTAATATTGCAAAACCAACATATGCTAAATACTCTTTTGCTTTTTCTGGTAAAGGTCTTCTTATAATACTTTCAATTAGTAAAAGTGCGATAAGACCACCATCTAACACTGGTATAGGTAAAAGATTTAAGTATCCAAGTTGAAGAGAAATAAATGCCATTGCAAATAAATATGTAGCAATACCTGTTTCTAAAGCCTGCCCAGAAAATTGAGCAATGGCAACAGGCCCTCCAAGAGTTTTTATAGACACTTCACCTGTAATAAGCCCTTTAATAACTTTTCCTATAGCAACTGTTAACTCCCATGATTTGTCTATAGCCTTTTCAAAAGCTTCTACAGGAGAATATTTAACTATATTAGTATCAAGTTTAGGAGATATCCCAACAACATATTTTTTAATTTGAGAATTATATTCAGGTTTTAATTTAATTGATATAATCTTTTCATTTCTTTTTATAAGTAAGGTTAACTGTTCATCTTTATTTATGTGCGACATAAAATCAACAAACTCATACCAACTTCTGATTGGTTTTCCATTTACAGCTATAATTTCATCTCCCGGTTTTAATCCTGCTTTCTCTGCAGGGGTGTTAGGTAAGACTTTGCCGATTATAGACGGTATTAATGGAGCAATCCCTATACTTTCTTTATTAATATTTTCAGGAACAATTAATTTAACTTTTATCTTTTTTCCATTTCTATCCACTGTTAATGTGACTTCTTTACCTGCTTTTAATCCTGTTTTTAATGTAAACTCTTTCCAATTTTTAACAGGCTCTCCATCTACAGCTACTATCTTGTCAAAAGGTTTTATTCCAGCCTTTTCAGCGGGGCTGTCTTTTTCAACATATCCAACTACAACAGGCTGCTTCATATATCCAGGTTCCTGTATTCCAATCATATAAGCAACAGCAAACGCAAAAACTGCAAAAACAATATTAAACAAAGGTCCTGCAAATGCTATTAACATTTTCTGCCATCTTGGTTTTGATACAAAGGAACGAGGGTCAGTTATATTCTTTTCTGTTTCCCCTTGTATCGGCTCAGTCATAGAATCTTCACCGTACATTTTTACATATCCACCGAGTGGAATTAATGCAATCTGATAAACAGTTTCTTTTCCTTTCCACTTAAATATAGGTTTTCCAAAACCTATTGAAAAAACTTCAACCTTTACGCCAAACATTTTTGCGAACAGGAAATGACCAAGTTCATGTATAGTAATAAGAACTCCAAGCATTATTAAAAAGGCTATAATACTAACCAACTAATTCCTCCAATAAATTTTCAGTATTTTTTATAACAGCAAAAACATCATCTATATTTTTAGGATCTTTAAATTTAACGCTATTCAGCACTTTTTCAATAAAATAAGAAATATCTAAAAAGCTAATTTCACCATTTAAAAATTTATTAACAAGATATTCATCTGCTACAGTTAAAACTATCGGATAAGCTCCACCTTTTTTCCCAGCTTCAACAGAAATTTTTAATAAAGGAAATTTTTCATAATCTGGTTCATAAAATTCTAACTTTCCGAGCTTAACTAAATCAAGTTTTTCAATACCAATCTCCCTTCTTTCAGGATAAAAAAGAGCATAAGATATTGGATATCTCATATCTGTTGAAGATAAATTAGCAAATAATGTACCATCTACAAGTTCAACAATACCATGAATTATACTTTGTGGATGGATAACTGCTGTTATTTTATCGTAATTTATATTAAAAAGATAATGTGCTTCAATTATTTCAAGTCCTTTGTTCATTAATGTGGCACTATCTATAGTAATTTTCTTTCCCATTTTCCATTTAGGATGATTAAGAGCCTGTTCTACTGTTACCTCCTTTAATTTTTCTTTTGGATATTTAAAAAAAGGACCACCTGATGAAGTTATTATTATTTTGCTTATATCTTCTTTCTTTGTTTTTTCTAAAAGCTGAAAAATTGCAGAATGTTCACTATCTATAGGTAAAATCTGAGAATATTTTTCTTTTAAAATTTCACCTAAGCATATAATTGCTTCTTTGTTAGCTGTGGCAAGTTTTTTATTATTTTTTAGTACACAATAAGTTGGGTAAATGCCGTTTATACCAGAAATTGCATTTATAAAAAGATCTATATCTAAAGATGAATAAAATTCAATACCTTCTTTTCCTGTTAATAATTTTGTGTTATCTACGTTTATATCTTCATTTAAATGCTCAATATATACATATTCAGGTCTAAACTCCTTAATTTGTTTTTGAAGTGTTTCTGAAAATTTAGATGCAGCTAAAAGCTTGACTGAAAACTGATTTTTAAATCTTCTAACTATATCTAAAGTTTGTTGACCAACTGAACCTGTAGAACCTAATATTGCGATCTCTTTCAATTACATACCTGCTGACATAATATGTCCTAATATATCGTTTTCCTCTTTGAAACCAACAAACTCTATTTTGTCATTAATTACAACTTTAGGAACAGTAGAAACATTATACTCTAATGCCAGATTTTGAAAATCATGACAATCAATTGCATATGTTTTTATATAATCGCTGGCCATAGCAAAACTGTACATTTTCTTTAAAACCAGCGGACACCATCCGCAGGATTTTGTTATAAAAACTTTTACCTCAACAGGTTTATCAAGCATTTCAAGTATTTCAACTGTTCTTTCTGATAAATCATACTCATTTTTAGAAACCATCAAAATAGCATCTATAAATGTTTTAAATTCACCTCCAGAAGGCATCCCCATATATCTAATTCCAAAATCTTTTGTTGAATTTATAGCAATACAAGGCTTTCCAATACAGTAAAGATTTTCTTCTAAATAATTTATCTTTTCACTTAGATTTGATATTTCTTCTAAAAGCTCTTTTATATTATTTGAAAGCTGTGAATTATCTTTATCTAAAATTAAATTTACAGGATCTATTAAATTTTTAAAAACTTTACTTAGATTGTTTTTAATTTCTTCTGAAATCATTTTAAGTTATCCACATTTTAAATTTTTTTTCTTTTTTTAATTTTATCATAATAATATAAATCAATAATAATAATAATAGATGTGGATAACTTGTGGATAAGTAGGTTAAGTTATTGAAATTTAAGTAATTTTGCTTGTGGATAACCATGTGGATAACTTGTGGATAGCCTGTGGATAACTTTTAAATTAAAAAATCCTTTATTTAGAATAACTTACAAGATTATGTTTTTGAAAAATCTTTAAATATCAATGACTTACAAATGTGGATAACTTTCAGATTAAACCGAGTTATCCACAACTTATCCACAATTTGTATCGGAGTTATCCACAATTTTTGCTGAGTTATCCACAACCTTATAAATAAAATGTGGATAACTTGTGGATAAGTAGGTTAAGTTATTGAAATTTAAGTAATTTTGCTTGTGGATAACCATGTGGATAACTTTTTTTTATGTATTATGTAGATTGAGATAATGAGGAAAGGATTGAAAAAGGAATATTATTTAGAATCAAAGATTCTAATTTCTAATATCCTTTTTCCACATCTAGAACAATTTGTGTCAAGAACGCCAGTATTTTCTGCTACAGGAATAACTTCTTTACCTTCCTGACCACATTTACATTTGAAGTTTACTTCTTCAAATCTAACGTCAGGTTCTTTTTTTACTTTAGCTTTTGCCATTCTTTTTTCACCTCCTTTTTGATTTGGAATTTAATTTAAGACTTAATTGTTAAGTTTTTATGAAGTTTTAATTAAGTTTTTTTAATTTTTTTCTTCGAAATTTATTTCAGTTTTTATATTTTCATATGATTGAAAGCATAATTTACTCAATTTTTTGTTTAAAATGTCGAATATAATATATATATTTTTTTAATTTTATATTAAATAAGGGGGTTAAAAAATGTTTCTGGGTTTTAATAATAAAAATAAACATGAAGTTTATTCTACAGATGTAAAGCAGGTTGATAGTAATCATTCCCTTATAAGAAAAATTTTACCTAAGATTGCAATGGCAATTTACCATAGTTCACTTATTTCTGGAGAAGGTTTTAAAATAAAAACCGAAATAGGATTTTACAGAGAAAGACTTGATAAACTGGCAAGAGATGCAGACGATGTGTTGAAATTAGTCGATGAGTTAAATAGCTCCATAAATGATTTATATGAGTTTCAAAAAACATTGGAGGAAGTTATAGAAAAAGGTACCTCGTCTATAAAGGAAACTATAGGTGTAGTAGATTTTGCTGAAAATGTTATGGAAAGACTTGTAAGCTCTACAGATGAGCTTAAAAATAAAATTGATGGTATTGAGGGAATTTTAAAAGTTATTTTTGACATAGCAAGTCAGACCAATTTACTTGCATTAAATGCAGCTATAGAGGCAGCAAGGGCAGGTGAATATGGAAAAGGTTTTGCTGTTGTTGCCGACGAAGTTAGAAATTTAGCAGAAAAAACATCTCACAGCATAGAAGAAATTAGATCGGTCATAGATGCTGTTGTCGAAGATGCTGAAAGAACAATAAAAGACGTTATGGAAGCTAAAGAAACTATTAGTAAAGTTATAGATAATTCTAAAGAAGTATCGGTTATATTTTCCAATATTAGGGAAAAAAGTCGTGAAGTAAATGAAAAACTTGATAAATTCTATGAAAATGCTAAAAGGATTTCTGGCTTTATCTCTGAGATATTAAATAATATAAAAGAGATGGAAAAAGCTTTTGAAAATGTTATACACCTTGGAGATTCTATAGATGAAAAAGCAAGAGCTAGCTTAAATGAGTACATAGAAATCTGGCAGGAACTTGTTAAAGATCAGAAAGGATTAAGTGTGGAACTGCTTAAAAGGGTTATAGACCATGCCATATGGATGGACAATGTGGCTAAGTCTTTAGAAGGTAAATCAGACTGGATACCAACAGATCATACAAAATGTAACCTTGGAAAATGGTATTACTCAGAAGGTAAAAAAGAGATTGATAAATATGGTTTAAAGGCTGTTGAGATATTTAATTCAATAGAAGATGCACACGCAAGACTCCATACCCTTGGTATTAATGCTATAAAGAAAGCACAGGAAGGAGATTTAAAAGAAGCTTATGATCTTGCAGTGAAAATGTATGAGTCATCCAAAGATATTATAGATAAACTTTTTGCATTATATGAAGAAGTGTTAGCCCACGGAGAGTAGTGGGCTATTTTTTTCTTTTTCTTCTTTCCATTCTATTTTTATATTTTATAACTTTTTTCTTTTTCTTACTTTTAGGCTGGTCTTCTTCTATATTGCTTTGAGCTTTTTCAAGTTTTTCTTCTGCTTGTTTTTTTAACTGTTCTTCTTGCTGTTTTAATTCTTCTTCTGAAATAAGCTGTACTTTATATAAGTACTCAAGAGTATTGTACTTTAGCTTATACAGCATATCTTCAAAAAGCTCAAAAGATTCTTTCTTATACTCTACAAGAGGGTCCCTTTGAGCGTAGCCTCTGAGTGAAACAGATTCTCTTAATCTATCAAGTAAATGAAGGTGTTCTTTCCATAAATTATCTAAAACTTGAAGGGTTATATATCTTTCAAACTCTCGTATTATATCTTCTCCTGCTTGTTGTTCTTTTTGTTTGTAAAACTCTTCTAATTTTTCAAAAATGTAGTCTTCGAGTTCTTTTCTGTCCCACTCTTTATTCTTATCTATTTCTATATCAACCCCAAGCCATTCTTTAAATGAGTTCTCAAGTTCTTCTAAATCCCATTTTTCTTGATATTCTTCAGCTGGTGCGTATTTATCAATAAATGAGTATGCAACATCATAAAGCCACTGTTTCAACTCTTCTTTAATGTTAACTCCTTCAAGTATATCTCTTCTAAGGGAATAGATTACCTGTCTTTGTTTGTTCATTACATCATCAAACTCAAGCAGTCTTTTTCTTATCTGGAAGTTTTGACCTTCTACTCTTTTTTGGGCATTTTCAATTGCTTTAGATACCATGGAACTTTCTATTGGTTCACCTTCAGGAATTTTCAATCTGTTCATTATTGCTTTTAATTTATCACCACCGAATAATCTTAGAAGGTCGTCTTCTAAAGATAGATAAAATCTTGAGCTTCCAGGATCTCCCTGTCTTCCTGCTCTACCCCTAAGCTGGTTGTCTATTCTTCTACTTTCGTGTCTTTCTGTACCTATTACAGCAAGTCCACCAAGTTCAATAACTTTTTTCTTCTCTTCAGATGTTATTTTTTGAGCTTCTTTTAAAGCCTCTTTGTACTGTTCTTCTGTTGCTTTTTCTGGGGTTAATCCTTTTTTTCTAAGTATTTGATTTGCTAAAAACTCAGGGTTTCCACCAAGTAGTATGTCTGTACCTCTACCTGCCATGTTCGTAGCTATTGTTACAGCTCCAATTCTTCCAGCCTGTGCGATAATTTCTGCTTCTTTTTCATGGTGTTTCGCATTTAAAACATTGTGAGGTATTTTCCTTTTCTTTAATAATGATGATAAGTACTCAGATGTTTCAATTGATGCTGTTCCTACTAAAACAGGTCTTCCTTGTTTATGAAGTCTTTCAATTTCTTCTACAACCTGATCAAATTTCTCTTTTTTAGTTTTGTATATTAAATCAGAATAGTCCTTCCTTATTACAGGCTTATTTGTAGGAACTACGAGTACATCGAGATCGTATATTTCTTTAAACTCTTCTGCTTCTGTTTCTGCAGTACCTGTCATACCTGCAAGTTTTTCATACATTCTAAAGTAGTTCTGGAATGTTATTGATGCGAGTGTCTGATTTTCTGCTTCAATTTTTACACCTTCTTTTGCTTCTATAGCTTGATGAAGTCCGTCAGACCATCTTCTCCCCGGCATAAGTCTTCCTGTAAACTCGTCAACAATAATAACTTCTCCATCTTTTACAACATAATCTTTATCTCGATGGAATAATGTGTTTGCCCTTAAAGACTGGTTTATTGCGTGCAGAATATCTATATATTTAGGGTCAAAAAGGTTATCTATGTTGAAATACTTCTCGGCCTTTTTTATCCCTTCTTCTGTGAGTACAGCTGTTTTATTTTTCTCATCTACAATATAGTCTTCGTCTTTAACAAGGGTTTTCACAAATCCATCTGCAGTGTAGTAAATTGAAACATCTTCCTCTGATGCACCTGATATAATAAGAGGAGTTCTTGCTTCATCAATTAAGATACTATCAACTTCATCAACAATAGCAAAATGATGTCCTTTAACCTGAACAATCTGGTCTTTAGAAAACACCATGTTATCTCTTAAATAATCAAATCCAAACTCATTGTTTGTTCCGTATGTTATATCTGCTTCATAAGCATCTCTTCTTTCAGAATCTACTGCAATTGTAAAATAGTTTTTTCTTGCTTCTATATTGAATTTATCTTGTGGTAAAAGTTCTCCTTTAAATCCTTGCGGCCATACTCTTAAATCTTCTTTTATTGCTTTTTCAAAAGCTTCTTCATCTGCCCACTCGACTAAAAAAGACTGCTGATTTGTATTTATAACACCTGTTGTAAGACCTAAAAATTTATAAATAGTCCCCATCTGAACGGCATCTCTTTTTGCAAGATAATCATTTACTGTTACAAGATGAACCCCTTTTCCTGTAAGAGCATTAAGGTATATAGCTATTGATGCAACAAGTGTTTTACCTTCACCTGTTTTCATTTCTGCTATTTTTCCTTGATGAAGAGCTATTGCACCAATAAGCTGAACATCAAAAGGTCTCATTCCAAGGGTTCTTTTTGCAGCTTCTCTGGCTACAGCAAACGCTTCAGGGAGTATATCTACAATTTCCCCTCTAGTAATTGCATCTGAAAGCTCTTTATCCGACTGAATTTTTTCTTTTAACTTAAGGCTTTTTTCCCTGAGCTCTTCATTTGAGAGTTTATCTAAATCATCTTCGAGGGCATTAATTTGTTCAACAACACCTTTTAACTTTTTTATTTCCCTTTCATTTTTTGTTCCAAATATTTTTTTTGCAAGAAAACCTATCATTTATTAAAAATACCTCCTAAAAATTGGAGCTTTTTATTTAAATTTTATCATCTTGTTTATTTTTCAATCTTTTCTTTAAATATAGCTCGTTAAATATAAATCCTGCTATTCCAATAGAAATAGAAGCATCTGCTATGTTAAACGCCGGCCAGTGATAATCTAAAATATGAAAATCAATAAAATCCCTTACTTTTCCCAGTATAAATCTATCATAAAGGTTTCCAAGGGCTCCTCCTGCTATCAGCCCTAATAATACCATTTCAATATTTGAAAGTTCTTTTCTTTTAACAAATGCATAAATACCAGTTGCTAAAGCAGCTATTGATGAGGCTCCTAAAAGGATTAATTTTCTAACCCATTCAGGAGAATTTGCAAGGATTCCAAAGGCTGCTCCTTTATTCCATACCAGCGTTAAATCTAAAATATTTGGTATGATTGTTATATCTTTATCAGCAAGAAATTTAACAGCAAGGCTTTTTGTTATTAAATCTGAAAGAATTATAACAATTACTATAATTAAAAATATTTTAAATTTATCCATTACTCTGCGATATTTTTGTTATCTTCTTCTTCAATAAATGTAGATGTATCAGGAAGAATGTTGTAGTAATTTATATCTTCATAACCTGTAGACAGTCTCATTGCTTCATCTTTTTCACTGCATTCTATACATAGTCTTACCCATGGAAGTGCTTCAAGTCTTTTCTCTCCTATTTGTGCTCCACATTCCTCACATATTCCGTAAGTTCCGCTTTCTATTTTTTTAAGTGCTATTTCTATTAAAAACAGCTTTTCCCTTTCTGTTTGTGAGAGTTTATATAGGGTTTCCCTTGAAAGTTCTGCAGTAACTTCATCTGCAGTATCTTCAACATCGCTTTTTTCATTTTGACTTTCCTTTATATTGTTTTCTAGAGATTCCATTATTTGAGCCTTTTTTTCTAACAGCTCTTTTTTTATTTTTTCTAAATCCATGATAAATCTCCTCCAAAATAAAAAAATTAAGGGATAGTAATATATCTTTTTAATGGTTTTGTCAATACTTATTTGTTAAAATATAATCCCAATAATTATACTACAAGGAGATAAAATGTTAGCACAAACTTTATTGAAATACTGGAAAATTCTCATTGCTGTTGGTGTGATTTTGGCTGTTGGTGCACTTTTCATACCAAACCAAATAGTATCAAAAATTGTTGAACTTACAGGATTTTCTATTCTTGCAGTAACTGCATATGTATTAGGTTATAAAATGGCTACAGACGAGGCTGAAAAGTATATAAAAGAAGAAATGGAAAAATTAGCTAAACAGGATATAAGGTATAAAATAATGAAAGATAAGATGGTTAAAGGTTTAAAAGGTGTTAAAAGGTAAGAAAATTTCATCAATTGATGATTTAAAGAGGTTTTTAGAAGAAAACTTAAAAGGAAAAAATGTCAAAGTTTATCTTTTTGGTTCAAGGGCTAAAGGAAATTATTCACAGCACTCTGATATAGATATAGCAATTGAAGGAGACGTTAATATATCTCTTCTAAAGGAAATTATAAAAGAAAGTAACCTTCCGCAGAAAGTTGATATAGTTGATATGAAACATATATCAGATGAATTTAAACAAGAAATTTTAAAACACGGCAAAAGATGGATTTAGGTTTAAATAAAAAAAATAGAAATTTTAGAGGAGAATAATGTCTGACCTTGCAAAAGATAATAAATCAATAACAGTTAAGGCTTTAAAAGAGTATCTAAAGAGTTATCCTGATGAGAATGTTGCTCAGATTTATCTTGAAGTACTTGATAATTTTGAAGATGATGAGCTTGTCCCAGATGCTATTTTATACAATCTTGGATTTTCAAAAGATTTCTTAAGAAGGGAGACAGATGAAAGCTGAGAGAAGAACCCTTTTTGCAGGAATGATAGGTAATGTTCTGGAGTGGTACGATTTTGTTGTTTACGGCTTTTTGGCAGCTATTATTGGAAAACTCTTTTTTCCTTCTGGAAATGAAACAGTAGAACTTTTAAAGTCTTTTGCTGTTTTTGCCGTTGGCTTTTTAATGAGACCAATTGGAGCAATTTTATTTGGATATATTGGTGATAAATTTGGAAGGAAAAAAGCTTTAACTGTTTCTATAGTTATGATGGCAGTTTCTACAACTGCAATTGGGATCCTTCCAACTTATGAAACTGTAGGGATTTTAGCACCAACTTTATTGGTCTTGTTAAAACTTATTCAAGGTCTTTCTGTAGGTGGTGAATATACAACATCTGTATCTTTTCTGGTAGAACATGCACCATCTGATAAAAGGGGACTTTATGGAAGTGTGGGAATTTTAGGAGCTGTTATAGGTATACTTTTAGGTTCTGCATCTGGAGCTTTCATAACAAAGGTTTTACCGGAAGATGACCTTTACTCATGGGGATGGAGAGTTTTATTTTTTACAGGAATAATTCTTGGGCTTGTTGGATACTATGTTAGAAAAAATATAGATGAAACTCCTAAATTTTTAGAACTTGAATATGAAGAACTAAAATCTAAATCTCCGTTAAAAGAATTAATTTCTGTTTACAGGTCAAAACTATTTAAAGCTTTTGCATTAAGTACCTTTCAGGCTGTAGGTTTTTACACGATTTTTGTTTACATAGCAAATCATTTGGCAGTATTTGTTAAATTTCCTAAATCTACAGCTTTAACAATAAACACCATTAGCATGATAATTCTTGCCCTGCTTATTCCTGTAATGGGATTTTTATCGGATAAAATAGGAAGAAAACCTATAATTTTATTTTCTACAGGTCTTACTATTTTATTGGCATATCCTATTTTTGCTTTTATCTCATCAGGTAATTTTGAAAATGCTTTAATAGGACAGGTTGTTTTTGCAATCATTACTGCCGGATTTATGGCCGTTCTTCCTACAACATTAGTTGAAATATTTCCTACTAGTATAAGGAACTCTGGTTATTCTATAGGCTACAACCTTCCTTTTGCTATTTTTGGTGGTACATCTCCATTAATTGCTACATATTTAATAAAAGAAACAGGAAATTTAGCTTCACCTGCTTTTTACCTAATATTTGCAGCTGTTGTTGCATTTGTTGCCGGTGTTACGCTTAGAGAAACAGCAGGTAGACCTTTAGAATAGTTTATTTTATCCGATAATGTGAATAATACAGTTTACGGAGGGTGAAAATGAAAAAACCTGAGCCAAAAAATGTTGAATCTCAATTTAATATTGATGAAATGTTTTTTTCAAAAACAGATTTAAAAGGAATAATACTTGATGGTAATGAGGTTTTTTATAGAGTTTCTAAATATTCTCCAGAAGAAATGATAGGAAAACCTCACAACATAGTAAGGCATCCTGACATGCCTAAAGTTGTTTTTAAACTTCTGTGGGATTATATAAAGGCTTGTAGACCTTTTTCAGGATATGTTAAAAACCTGGCAAAAGATGGTTCTTATTACTGGGTTTATGCTGTTGTTCTTCCGGTTCACCAGAATATGAAAAAAGAGAAATATTTATCCATAAGAATAAAGCCTACTTCCCATTTTTTTACAGTTGTAAAAAATCTTTATGAAAAAATTCTTAAAGTTGAAAAAACTGAAGGTGTGGAAGCTTCTGAAAAAGAATTTTTTGAAAATCTAAAGGCAATGGGATATGAGTCTTACGATGATTTTATGATAGATACTTTAATAGAAGAATTAAAAGGAAAAGATGAATATCTAGATAAAGAAATTGATATATCTAAACTTGACGGCAATTTAGAAATTTTTAAAGAAATTTATTTAAAAAATAAAAAAGTAAAAAATATTTTTGATGTTGTAGCAAAAACTGCGGGTAATTTTATATACGTAGAAAAAGAACTCGAGGATAAATTTAGTTATATATACGAAATAACAGATGAACTTTCCTTAATAGCCCTTAACTCTTCTGTTGAAAGTTATAAGCTTGGTTCAACAGGGGCATCATTCTTTGTAGTTTCATCAGAGATAAAAAAAGATTCTGAAAGGATAGGAAAGCTTGTAGTAGGACTTAGAGATGACATTCAAAAACTTCTAAAAATAGTAAGGGAAATTTTACTGTATACAAATATTTCTAAACTAAGTATATATATGACAACTTATTTTATAAGTGAAATTCTCCAAGAAAGTAGCGCTGAAAATGTATCTAAAGATAAAGAAAATTTAAAAGATTTAATTTCTGTTGTTTTCAACAATATTGAGAAAAACTCTAATTTAGTTAAAGAGTTAATTAATTATTTGAAAAGAACAGAAAAATACATAGATGAAGTGGAGGGTATTATTAGAGAACTTCACTACATACAGCTTAATGGTCTTGTTGAGTCTGCAAGACTTGGGGAACAAAAATTTTCAATTATTTTTAATCAAGTTAAAGAACTTGTTGAAAATACCACAAGTATTATTAATGAAATAAAGCCAATGATAATAAATACAATAAAAGAAGCTGAAGAGATAAATACTGCCAGTGAAAAAATATTTAAAGAACTAAAAGTTATACAAGATTTAATGAAAGATAAGGAAAAAGCAGTTCATTATTAATTCTTAGGATTTGCTGATGCTTTATATTTTAGATATGTTTCTATAAAGTTATCTAAATCTCCATCCATCACAGCCTGGATATTTCCTGTTTCACAGCCTGTTCTAAGGTCTTTAACCATCTGATAAGGATGAAATACATAAGATCTTATCTGACTACCCCAGCTTATATCTTTCTTCTCTCCTTCAAGCTCTTTTCTTTTTTCTTTCTGCTTTTCAAGCTCTAGCTGATAAAGTTTTGCTTTTAGCATTTGCATCGCTTTTGATCTGTTTTGAATTTGAGATCTTTCACTTTGGCAAGATACCACAATACCTGTAGGTATATGTGTAATTCTAACTGCAGAATCTGTTTTATTTACGTGCTGTCCTCCAGCTCCAGATGCTCTGAATGTATCTATTCTTAAATCATCTTCATTTATCTCAACTTTAACATCTTCTCCTACTTCAGGAATTACTGAAACTGCAGCAAAAGATGTGTGTCTTCTTTTATTTGAATCAAACGGTGAAATTCTAACAAGTCTATGAACGCCCTGCTCACCTTGCAGATATCCATAAGCATAAGGACCTTTTACAATAAATGTTGCACTTTTTATACCTGCCACATCATCTGGCTGATAATCTACAATTTCAACATCATATCCGTTTTTCTCTGCCCATCTTAGATACATTCTAAGAAGCATCTCTGCCCAGTCACATGCTTCTACACCGCCTGAACCAGCCTGTACTGATACTATTGCATTTTTTGCGTCATACTCTCCTGAAAGCAGACTTTCAACTTCAAATTTATTTATAAGGGTTTCAAGGGAGTTTATTTCATTCTCAAGGTCTTTTTGTGCTTCCTCATCAGGTTCAAGTTCTAAAAGCTCAATATATTCTTCTAAATAATTTATTTTTTCTTTTATGTTTTTTAGTTTTTCAAGTTTATTTGCAAGGTAATTTCTTTTTGAAGATACTTCCTGAGCTTTTTGCTGGTCATTCCAAAAATCTGGAGAAGACATTACTTTATCAAGTTCTTTTATTTCATTTTCTATATTTTCAGGTTTTGCTATTTCTTCAATCGTTTTAAACGTATTTTTAAGTTCGTCTAATTTTATTTTAAGCTCTTCCATCTTACCCCTCTTTTTTATATTTTTGGGAAATTTAAGGAAATTTGTAATAATTTCAATAATTTATGTCATATATATTCCCATACATCAACATCCGAGCCTGAAGGAAGATTATATAAACCTTTTGCAGTATTTAAAATCACTTTTGCAACTTTTTCAGGAGGGACTCCTCTATAGTTAGTCATTCTTGTTGCGGTCATACCTGGATTAACTGCATAAATTCTTAAACTCCTTTCTTCCAAAGCTAAAGACTGTGTAAAACCTCTTACTCCATATTTTGTGGCACAGTATGTTGTAAGTTCTGGAAATGGGCTTTTCCCTGCACCGCTTCCTATATTTATTATACAGTCTGTTATGTATGGTAAAAATATTTTTGTAATTTTTATTAATCCTTCTAAATTAACTCTTACCTGAGCTTCTATTTCATCAAATGTTTGTTCTCTTAACGGCTTCCAGGCTAAAACGCCTGCATTGTTTATAAGTATATCTATTTTTCCATAAATTTCTTTTACATTTTCCCATAAATTAACAATACTTTTATTTTCCATAAGATTTAAATGAAATACTGAAACTTCCGGAGAGCCAAGTTCAACGCATTTTTCTTTTGCTTTAAAGGCTTCTTCTTTGTCTTTGTTATATGTAATAATTACTTTTGAACCTTCTTTTGCAAATTCAAATGCTGTAGCCCTTCCTATACCTATAGATGAGCCAGTTATTAAAATAACTTTATCTTTTAAGTCAATCATAAGATTATTATACTTCTAAAAGTTTTAAAGATAAAACAACTAAAGCTGTAAAAACAGCTGAAAATATATGTGAAATAAATATTTTTGCAGGACAGATATTGCAAACTGCTTTGGTTATAAAAAAAGCAAAAAATAAGGCAAAAATAATACTTATAGAAACAGATTTTACGATAAAAAATAACAGATAAAATATACTTACAGTTACAAACGAAATAAAAATTCCTTTAAAAACCGGCAAATTTAGCTTTAAAACTTTTGAGAAAAATATAAATAGCAGAGAATAAGCAAAAAAACTAATAATAACTTCTACCAAAGTTTATACCTATCTGTTTGTGGAGGCATTATTTCAAGACCTTTGACCAATGGATTTTCTACATTTTTAGCTTGTACTAAAACCTTAAATTTTTCTCCCATACCTTTTGGAATCACAAGAGTTTTTAAGCGATTCATTCTTTCATAAGATCTGTAATCTCCAATTTCTTGAAGTGTTTCAAATATTTCAAGAAGTCCAAGATTTGTTAAAAAATGAGCCTGATCTGTAAAACCTACAGTTTCTAAATCTTTTAACTTTCCATAATAACTTAAAGCTGAAAAGTTTACGTGAGAGGTTATATCCTGAAGCCCTACATTTTCATAAAAGTTTTCAGAGTATTTATGTTTATGATAGCAAAGAAGTGTTCCTTTCATTCTATAAGGCTTGTAAAGCTCTTTTGAAGGATATCCATAGTCTATGGTTATTATATAGCCTTTTTTTAGTTTTTCTGCAATTTTCATTATATAATCTTTAGCATCTAAATTAACTTCTGTTGTCATTCCTTCTGGAAGGTTAATTTTTAACTGGTTTAAGTATTCAGTTATTTCTTGCGATGCTGGTTTTTCTATTTCTATAACATTATCATTTTCATCCAAAGTTATAAATATCTGGTAAATTTGACCATTTTTCTTTCTTATCACATCAACAGGAAATGCATCAAAAAGCTCATTTGAAAAAATAACTCCTTCTATGGAGTTGTCTTCAAAATCAATGATATCTTGTTTCCATGCTACATTTTTAAAATCTTTTAAAAGTTCTTTTTGCAGTTTTATGTGATAGGGAGATTTTTCAATTATAAAGTAGGTAGTTTTTTCAAAAACATTCGGATATTCGTCTTTTAATGTGGATAAAATATCATAAGCTAAATATCCTTTACCTGCTCCTATTTCAACTATTTGAAAATTATCTGTATTTAGTTTTTTAAAAATTTCTGCAAACTGTTTTGCGAGCAGCTGTCCAAATACAGGGTCAAGTTCTGATGATGTGAAAAAATCCCCGTATCCCCCAATTTTAGATTTATCTGAGGTATAATATCCAAGTTCTGGATAATAAAGTGCAATATCCATAAACTCTTTAAAGGAAATACTTCCTTTTTCTTTTATCCTATTTTTGATAATATTTACAAGCTCAGGTTTTCCTGTCAACTTCATTTTTTTATTACCTTTAAAAGTTCTTTTTTTACTTTCTCTAAAAGTTTCTCATCAGTGATTTTTTCTTTTTGCGGAGTTCTAACATAAAATGCGTCTCTTGCCCTTTCTCCCTGTGTTGTAACTTTTGCAATATGAACGTATATATCAAATTTTGAAAATACATAAATTATGTCAAACAAAAGACCTATTCTGTCTTCTGCAGAAACATCAAATATTGTGTACTGGTCAGAGGTTTTATTGTCTATTTTTACGAATGTTGGCGGAGGTATTGTATTTACTTTAAATCCTTTATATTTAATTGTTTTTCTAATGTCGTCTAACGTTATTAAACCTTTCTTGTAATCATTAAAGATAGTTAAAAACTTTTCAAACTTTTGCTGGCTTACTGATTCTAAAGCTGGTGTTGAAATTTGAGAAGCTATTAATCTTGTACCATCTTTTCTTGAAAAACTATAAATAGAAAGAATATTAAGTCCCATAGAACTGATTATTCCAGTAAATATAAGAAGCGGATTTTCAATATCATTAACAGCCATAATTATCTCCGAAAATCCTACATTTATGTTCTCCTCAAAATAAAACTGTGGATCACCTGTTTTTAAAAGCCTATATTCAAGCTCCATATGTTTTAAAATTTCATCTGCAGGTATTGAATTTAAATAGTATTTAGATACTCTGGAAAGAAGTTCCTCTGCTGTTTCCAATCCATATTTTTCTTCAAGTGCACCTTTAACTTTTGCAATTTTTTCTTCAAATAATCTATTACTGTATTCTTGAGCTGTTATACCTTCCCTTAATATGTTGTAAGCCTTTGTATAAAGCTCCATTAAAAGGGTTTGTTTCCAGTCATTCCACACATTTGGTCCAACAGCATTTGCATCACACCATGTTAAAACTGTAAGCATTTTTAAAAATTCTGTGTTTTTTACAATTTTTATAAAATCGTCTAAAACTTTTGGGTCGTTTATGTTTCTTCTTTGTGAAACTTTTGCCATTTCAAGATGATGAAGTACTAAATCACTAACAATTTTTGCATCTCTTTTTGAATATCCAAAACGTGTTAATATATCAACTGCCATTTTAGCACCTAAAGTTGAATGGTCTGTATTATGACCCTTCCCAATATCGTGTAAAAATATAGCCCATATTAAAAGATCTTTTCTTTCAATGTCTTTATATATCTCATAAATTGGTTTTTTGTGTGGATTATCAAGCTTTTTCAGTCCTTCAAGCATTTCTACAGCTTTTATCGCGTGTGCATCTGTAGTGTACTTGTGATAGGCATCGTACTGAAAATAACATCTTTGATATCCAAACTCTGGGATTAAATCATCTATAACATAAAAATCCTGCATCTTTCTAAGGGTATTCGGAAGATTTTTTACTTCAGAAAATATTTCTCTTACGAGCCTTTGTACTTCAGGATTATTTGTTTCTTCTTTCAGTTTTTTCTCATTTTTTCTAAGTAAATACTCAAGCTGGGAAGAAAAATCAAGATGATAGTCTTTGTAGTATTTAAAAGCTTTTAGTATATTTGCAGGATTTCTTTCAAATTTTGCAGGGTTTATAACTTCAAGCTCCGTTGATGTTCTTGCGAAAACATCATCAATAGGTGTATGTATTTCTATTTCGTTTTCTTCTGTAAGGTTTTTTAAAATTCTTTTTGTAATAGTATTTATAGATTTGGCATTTAAGTAATAAAGTTTCATCATCTGTTCAACAGATTTTCTTAATGTTTCTTCATCATCATCCTCTTTTGCAAAGTTTAGTTTTTTTGCTACCTCTTCTTGTAGTGGAAAAACAAGTACATCACATTTTTTATTACATATAAGGTGCATCTGATTTCTTATTTTAAGAATGAAATCATAGGCTCTTTCAAGTTCTACATATTCTTCTTCAAGAATGATATTTTTTTCTACAAAATATCTGTAGTCTTCAACATCATCTAAGACTTTTGCTATCCAGTAGACTTCATGAAAATCTCTAAGCCCCCCTTCACCTTCTTTTACATGGGGTTCCATCATGTATATACTGCTACCTGTTTTTTGATATCTTGATTTTCTTGATTTTAATGTTGCACTTATATAAGCATGTTTTTTTCTTCTTATTAAGTTTTTAAACTTTTTTATAAGTTTTTGATATATCCCTTCATTACCCCATAAAAGTCTTCCCTGAAGAAGTGAAGTTGCTACTGTTAAATCTTCATCTGCAAGTTTCATAAATGTTTGAATATCCCTTGGTGAAAATCCAATATCAACTTTTAGATCAAGTAGCATATAATAGAAACTTTCAAGGCCTGCCTTTAATTTTTCAAAGTTTGACTCTTCAAAAACTAGAGATATATCTATGTCTGATTTAAAGCAAAGCTCCCTTCTTCCATATCCGCCTAAAACCACAATAGAAACATCTTCTGGATTATCAAAAGCAAGATTTGCAAATCCTTTTATTGTTTCATCTGTTAAGTCTGAAAGTGCCCTTACTGTATTAAGTCCAGATTCACCGCTGTAATGGTTTTTTATAATTTCTTCTTTTTTTGAAAAATAATTTTCTAGCAATTTATTTTTATCAGTAATATTTACTTTTTCCATTATTTCCTTCCTACATACTTTTTAATTTCATCCATAGAAATTTTATAATATATGGGTCTTCCGTGGGGACACAAGTTTGGATTGTCTGTTTTTAACCACTGTTCTATTAAACTGTAGGCTTTTTCTTTATTTAGTTTATCTCCAGCTTTTACAGACATTTTACATGCCATTTTTGAAAATATTTCCTGAGCAGTTATATGAAGATTTCCTGTTTCCACAACATCTTGAAGTGTTTTTTCAGCACTTGATAGTGATAGATTGTATGGTATAGCTTTCAAAATTAAAATATTTTTATCTGTTTCATAACTAAATCCAATTTCATTTAATCTTTCTTTTAAAATCTCAAATTTTTGAATTTCATCTGGAGAAAATTTTAAAATTACAGGACTTATAAGATTTTGGGATGGTATTTTACCTTTTTCTAAAAATTCCTCCATTAAAAGTTCATAAAATATTCTTTCATGAGCAACGTGCTGGTCTATAAAATAAACTTCTCCGTTAAAATAAACTATTAAAAATGTATCCTCAACCTGACCAATTATTTCAAATCTTGAATCCTTTAAATAAGAAGCTGTTTTTTGAGCAATTGTTTGGCTGTTTTCATTTTGAAAACTGTAAGAAACAGTTTTTTTTGTAAACTGGTTTAGATTTTCCTCTAAAGCTGACTTTATTAATGATACAACAGATGATTCTTTTACAAACTTTACCTCTTCTTTTGCAGGGTGAACATTAAAATCAACAAAATATGATGGAAATTCAAAGAATAAAATGTAAAAGTTATCTCCTATTATCTGTTTTATAGTGTTTGAAATTATATAATTTCGTACAGGTCTTTTATTAATAAATATATATTTTTTTCTGGAAGAGATACTTTTTGTAGAGACAAATCCTTTTACACTTCCTACAGCCCCTTCATAATCTATCTCTATCAATGAATTTTTATAATCTTCTCCAAGTATTGATAAAATTCTATCTTTTAGTGTAGAAGGGTAAAAATCAAAAATCTTTTTACCGTCAACTTCAAGGGAAAAATATTTATCAGTATGTAAAAATGAGTACTTTGAAAAAATATCTAAAAGATGAATCAGCTCAGTTCTTTCTGATTTTAAAAATTTTTGCCTTGCCGGAACGTTAAAAAATAAATCTTTTACCTCAACTGTTGTTCCTATGCTGTGCCCCTTTTCTTGAAGGTATTTTATTTTCCCTCCTTCTATGTAAAGCTCACTTCCAATAACTTCATCTATTGTTCTTGATGATATTTTAAACTTTGAAACAGCGGATATACTGGATAAAGCCTCACCTCTAAACCCATAAGTGTTTAAATTAAAAAGGTCGTCAATGTTTGAAATTTTACTGGTTGAAAATCTTTTTACTGCATTTACTATGTCATCTTTCGATATTCCATGACCGTTGTCTTTAACTTTTATAAATCTTTTTCCGCCTTTTTCTATGCTTACATCTACTTTATTTGCATTTGCATCCAGTGCATTTTCAATCAGTTCTTTAAGAACATTTGCCGGCCTTTCTACAACTTCCCCGGCAGCTATTTTGTTTATAACCTCTTCGCTTAACTGTTTAATTTTCAATTTTTCACCTTAAAAAACTTGATTTTATTCTAATTTAGGGATATGTTAATTTATGCTAATAAAAATTATAACCAAAGGAGGGCACGTCAATGGCAGTAAGAAAACTTGAAAAATCTGAATGGGAATCTTACTTTAACGAGTGGGATAAAAAGTATAGGGAAGGTCTTGTTCCAAAAAGAGATGTTCAGATTGAAATAGTAAATCCTGAACTTGGCGACCAAGTGGAAACTCACTGGCAGGAACTAGTAGGGCTAGATTATGACCCAAAAGATGATGTTTTTGAAGTTGCAGCAGAAAGACACGACCATATAATCCACAGACCAACCGAGATTTATGTTGATGAAGAAAATGATGACATAAAAGTTGTAGAAATTGTTCAATGGGATGGAACTAAGCATATAGTTTCATTTAGAACTAAGTAATAAATTAGGGGCTTTACTGCCCCTTTATTCTTTTTTCTAATTCAGCTCCAATGTTTTTTAATTTTTCATCAATATATTCATATCCTCTATAAAGATGATAAATATCTTCAATTTCAGTTGTACCTTCAGCTGCTAAACCAGCTATTACCATTGCAGCACTTGCCCGAAGGTCTGTTGCTTTAACTTTTGCCCCTTCAAGTTTTTGTACTCCTTTAATAACAGCAATGTTATTTTTTGAATCAACTTTTATATTAGCTCCAAGTCTGTTTAGTTCATCTGCATGCATAAATCTATTTTCAAATATGTTTTCTTTTATTTTTGATGTGCCGCTTGCAAAACTCAGTAGTACCATTATTTGTGCCTGAAGATCTGTTGGAAAATAAGGGTATTCTTTAGTTTCTATACTTGCAGGTTTTAAATTTTTAGCTTTTTTTATAAAGGCTGTATTTTTTCCAATTTTTACAATATCTACACCGATATTATTTAAAGTTTCATTGAAACATTCTAAATATTCAAAAGGGTAATTTTCTATTGTAATGCCTTCTCCGCAAAGTGCAGAAAGGACTGCAAATGTTCCTGCTTCTATTCTGTCAGGTATTACAGCATGCCGTGCTTTACCTAATGATTTTACTCCTTCTATAACTATTGTATCGCTTCCGGCACCTTCTATTTTTGCGCCCATTTTTATTAAAAGATTTGCAAGGTCTGAAACCTCTGGTTCCTTAGCAGCATTTTTAATTATAGTTTTTCCTTTTGCGAGTACTGCTGCCATCATTATGTTTTCTGTTCCTGTTACTGTAATTTTTTCAAAAGTTATCTTGGTGCCTTTTAAACCATTTGGAGCTTTTGCTATAATGTCACCTTCTTTTAATGTTATCTGTGCTCCCATTTTTTGAAGTGCTTTTAAATGAAGGTCTACAGGACGGCTACCTATTGCACAACCTCCAGGAAGAGCAACCCTTGCATATCCAAATCTTGTAAGCATAGGTCCCAAGACTAGTATTGATGCTCTCATTTTTGAAACATAATCATAACTTGCTGAAAGGTTTGGCTGATTTTCAAATTTCAGTAAAAGTCTATTATCTTGATAAATACTTTTAATTCCAATATCATTTAGCAGTTTAAGCATTGTGTTTGTATCAAGTAAATCAGGGACATTTTCAAGTATTAAATACTCATCAGTAAGTATTGAAGCTGCCATATTTGGAAGGGCTGCATTTTTTGCACCTGACACATAAAGTTTACCTTTTAAGTTCCTATTTCCTTTTATAACAAGGACTTCTCCTTTGTTTTCGGTTTTTATGTTCATTTTTTCTCCCCTATTACTACTCTATATATTCCTTGAAGGTCTTTTACTTTTTCGGTTTTTAATCCTTTTTTTTGCAGTAATTTTTCAACTTTTTCTGCTTGGTTGTATCCAACTTCAAATGCAAAAAATCCATTTTCTTTCAATAATTTATATCCTTCGTTTATTATATCTTTGTAAAACTCAAGTCCTTCATCTTTTGCAATTAATGCTTCCTTTGGTTCTTTCTTTACTTCTGGCTGAAGACTTTCATATTCATACTGCGGTATATATGGAGGATTTGAAACTATAAAATCGTATTTTCCTTTTATGCTTTTTAATTTATCAGTTTTGATAATAGATAGTCTTTCATCAACACCATGTATTTTAGCATTTTCTTTTGCTGTTTTTACAGCTTTTTCTGATATATCTGTTGCAATCATTCTAAGGTCTGGTTTATTTTTCAATAAAGATATTGATATACATCCACTTCCTACTCCAACTTCAATACCGGTTGGGTTTTTTCTATTTTTTATTCTTTTTAAAACTTCTTCAACCAGTATTTCTGTTTCGGGACGAGGTATCAAAACACCCTCTTCTACTTTGAAAGGTAGTCCATAAAATTCTTTTTCTCCTGTAATGTAAGCAATAGGTGTTCTATTTGCTCTTTTTTCAACAAGTTTAAAAAATTTTTCTACTATTTCTTGTGAGAGTTCCTCATTTTCTTTTATTATCAGCTTCCATCTTGGAATTTTTAAAATATAGGATAGTAAAATCTGTGCATCTAAAACTGGTGTTTCAATCCCCGCTTTTTTTAATTTTTCTACAGCTTTTTTTAACGCATCCTTTATTTTCACTGCACTTTCACCAGATAACCTTTTAAGTATAATGAGTTTGGAATATTTAAAACAATCGGATGATCAATGTCCTGATACATGTGCTCTAAAACAGTTATTTTCTTTTTTGTTTTAAAAGAGGAAAATAAAAGCACTCTGTTTAGCTCTTCGAAACTTATGTGATGCGAACATGAAAAAACAGCAATATATCCTTCTTCATTTTCAAGGGCTTTTATACTGTTTATTACCAGGTACTGAAGACCTTTTACTGCGCCTTCCTTTTCTTTTTTAGTTTTTGCAAAAGGAGGAGGGTCTATAACAATAAGATTGTATTTTTTTTGATTTTTATTTAAGAAATCAAAGGCATCTTCATTGTAAATATTGTAGTTTTTAATATTATTTAATTTACAGTTTTTCTCTATACTTTCGCAGGCTTGTTTGGAAATATCAACAAAATCAACTTCTGATGCTCCTGCTTTTTGGGCATATATGCCAAATCCACCGGCATTTGAAAATAAATCTAAAACTTTAAAACCTTTTTCTACATAATTTGAAACTATTTTCCTGTTTTTTCTCTGGTCTAAAAAAAATCCTGTTTTTTGTCCTTCTTTTATAGAAACTAAAAATTTAATATTATTTTCGTTAATTATGATTTCTTCAGGAACTTTACCAGATATTTCTTTTTCCTGGCACTCAAAACCTTCTATTTTTGCGACTTTTTCGTCACATTTTTGGAAAATTCCTTCTGGATTTAATATTTTTATTAAAGCCTCAATGATTTCATTTTTGAAGTTATTTATTCCAAGTGTATTGAACTGGACTGATAAATAATTTTTGTATTTGTCTACTATAAGCCCTGGAATATCATCTGCTTCTGAATGGATTATTCTGTAAGAATCGGTAATTTTTTCAAGTTTTTTTCTTTTTTCTAAAGCTTTTTTTATTTTTTTTATAAAAAAGTTTATATCTATATTTTCTTTTTCAAAACTTAAAACTCTTACAGTTATTAAACTTTTAGGGTTTATGTATCCTATGCCTAAAGACTGACCTTTTTCTGAATAAATTTCAACAAGTGATCCAGCAGTTACGTTTTTGGGGAATTTTTTTATTTCATTTCTATAAAGCCATGGGTTAAAATAAGATAATTTTTCATAACCAGATTTATTAACAATTACTTTTTTCAAAATTTCTCCTGTGGAAGATTAAAAGAATCTTTTTATATTATAATTTTAGCCAAAACTTTTTTAAAGGGTGAAAGATGAAAATTCTTTATATACACGGTTTTAATTCAGCAGGATATGGAGAAAAGATAAATCATTTAAAAAAAGCATTTGGTGATGAAAATGTAATATCTCCTACTCTTTCTTATGATCCAGAAAAAGCAATGAAACAGCTTGAATTTTTAACTGATGCAATAAAAGATAAAGATGATTTAATTATTGTAGGAACATCACTTGGTGGATTTTATGCAGCTTACCTTGCTTATAAGTATAAAGTTCTCGCAGTTTTAATAAATCCTTCAATAGACCCTTACACTTCATTAAGCTCACAGGTGGGACATCAAAAAAATTATAAAAGTGATGAAGAGTATGAGTTTACGAAACAGCACCTTGAAAGTCTAAAAAAATATTATGTGCCTGAAGAAAAGCTAAAAGAAATAAAAGATTTAATTTTTGTTTACTTAGATGAAGAAGATGAACTTCTTGACAGTAAAAAAACAAAAGACTATTATGAAAAACACGGTATTTATGTAAAAATGTATCCGGGAGGAAATCACAGATTTACACATATGCCTGAGCTTATAGAAGATTTAAAACAAAAAATAAATGGAGGAATTTAAATGGCAAAAGACAAAAGATTAAAGGTTGGAGAAATAGCACCAGAGTTTAATCTTAAAGATCAATATGGAAAAACAGTTAGCTTAGCAGACTTCTTAGGAGAAGATAAATATGTTCTCTTATATTTTGTTTCCTCAGCTGAGAAAAAAAGGTGTGATAGAAGCGGATGTCCTTTGAAAGAAAATTTAGATAGAGTAAAAGAACTTAGTGTAATTCCTATTGTAATAGATGAAGATCCTGTATTTGAACATGAAAAATTTTCAAGAGATCATAATATAGATTTTCCTATTCTTTCAGATCCTAATATGGTTACAATAAAAGGGTACGGTGTTTATGAAAAAGTAAACGTTAATGGTATAGAAAAAGAAAAAGTGGTTCCTACAGTGTTTTTAATAAATCCAAAAGGTTATATAATAGGAGTTTGGGAACCAAAAGTAATTGAAGAAAGTATAGATGATATAATTAATATAATTAAAAGTTTGAAAAAATAGGAGGCAATTATATGTTTGGTGGAATAGGTATACCTGAGCTTTTATTAATATTTGGGATACTTCTTCTTTTATTTGGTGCAAGGAAACTTCCCGAAATAGGAAAGGGTCTTGGTGAAGGTATAAGAAGTTTTAAATCATCATTAAGCGGTGAAGAAGAAGAGAAGAAAGAAGAAAAAGTTGTAAAGGCTAAAGAAATTGAAGCAGAGGTAAAGAAGGAAGAAGTTCAGCCTTCAGCTAAGGTAGAAGAAAAAACTCAAGCTTAATCTTTATGTCCTATCCCATATTTATCGGAAGAAAAGAAGATGGGTTTGTAATCCTTGATAAGGATGAGGCCCATCATGCATTTGTTAAAAGAATTAAGCCTGATTATTTAATAAAGGTTAATGATTTAAATGGACATATTTATTTAGCTAAAGTTTTAGAAGTATCTAAAAAACATTTAAAGGCCAAGATTTTAGAAGAACTTCCTGCAGAGAAAGCAGATTTAAAAATAAATCTTTATCTTTGCTGTCCTAATCAATTATCTAAAATAGATGAACTTCTTCCATTTATCACAGAACTTGGAGTTTATAAATTTACTCCAGTTTTATGTAAAAATAGTGCAGTTAAAGAAAAAGATGTATTAAAAAAAATAGATAAATGGAAAAAAATAACCTTAAACTCTATAAAACAGTGTAAAAGGCTATATCCGGTAATTATTGAGAAACCTATAAAAATAAAGGATCTTCCATCAGACGCAGATTTTAATGCATTGTTTTATGAAAGAGAAAGGGAAGATAATTTAAAAAATTATTGCCATTTAAAAATAGAAAATATAAATTCTGTAATTGGTAATGAAGGTGGTTTTACAGAAGATGAGGTTAAATTTTTAAAAGAAAAAGGATACAAATCCCTTTCGCTTTCTAAAAATATCTTAAGAATGGAAACAGCAGTTATTTCATCTATATGTCAGATAAATTTTTGTTTTTCTTGTTGACAAGTTAATTATTTAACTTATTTTAAATTCAAAGGATTTTTATTATGAGTGAATATGCCCAGCTAAGTTTATTTAATAAATATGCTAAAGCACTAAAAATAAATCATCAGGATATAGATAAAATATTTTCAAATGCCCTTGAAGGAATTGTTATTATTCAAGGAGAAAAAATTGTTTTTCTAAATGAGAGAGTATTAAATATTACTGGATATTCATTAAGCGAGGTTTTAAATTCTCCTTTATCAGATTTTATATATCCTGAGGATAAAGGTAGGGTTTTATACAATTTAAAGGCAAGGCAGCTTGGAAAAGAAGTAGAGAATGAGTATAACTTTCGAGTAATTGGAAAAGATAAAAATATAATATGGTTCCATTCTAAGGCATTTATTATTAATTGGTTAGGTAAAAGGGCTGTTTTTGCATTTTTATATAACATTACTGAATATAAAGAGGCCCAAAGAAAACTTCAAGAAACAGTTTCAATTCTTGAAAATGTATTAAATACTACTTCTGATTCATATATAGTAATTGGAAAAAACAAAAAGGTTTTGTTTTTTAATAAAAATTTTGCAAAGCTTATTGGGGTTTCAGAAGAAAAACTAAAAAGTTTTAATATTTTTAAAATTTTAAAAATAGTTGAGAAAAGTGTTTCGGATAAAAAAGTTTTACATAAACTTAAAGCAAATTATTTACAGAACCAGATTGATATATTTAAGGATTATCTATGTATAAAGAATGGAAATGAAAAAATAATTTATAAAGAATCACTTCCGTTTTATGTTGATGGTGTTTTTAAAGGTAGGGTATGTTTAATAAGAGATGTTTCAAAAGAAAAAAAGTATGAGAGAAAATTATTGAAAGCACGAAAAGAATATGAAGAATTAGTTGAAAATGTAAACGCAATTGTTCTCAGATGGAAACCTGACGGGAAAGTTAAGTTTATAAATAAATATGGTCTAGAATTTTTCAAATTTAAAGAAGATGAGATTGTTGGAAAATCTGTATTAGATACGATAGTTCCGCATTATGATGACAGTGGAAATGATTTATACAAAATGATAAAAAAAATTTCCGAAAATCCTGAAGAGTTTATTTATAATGAAAACGAAAATGTGGATAAGTATGGAAATAGATATTGGATAGTTTGGAGAAATAAACCTGTTTATGATGAAAATGGAAATTTTGTAGAAATATTATCTATAGGAAGTGATTATACAGAGCAGAAGAAATTAAAAGATAAACTTAAAGAACTGGCTGAAAAAGATAGCCTTACAGGGATATACAACAGAAGAAAATTTTTAGATATACTGGAAAAAGAAATTGAAAAAAGTAAAAGATACGATAATAAGCTTTCTATTCTTTTAATGGATATAGATGATTTTAAGAAAATTAATGATACTTATGGTCATGAAGTTGGAGATTTTGTTTTAAAGTTATTTTCTACATTAGTAATTAAAAACATTAGAAAATCTGATATTTTTGCGCGCTGGGGCGGAGAGGAATTTGTTATTTTGACTTTTACAGATTTAAATGAAGCTAAGATTTTAGGAGAAAAAATCTGTCATGTTGTGTCAAGTTTTAAATTTGATGATTTAGATAAAGTAACCGTAAGTATAGGTATTACAGATTACAAAGATAGTGAAAATATAAATTCTTTTATCAATAGGGCTGATAGTTTAATGTACAAAGCAAAAAAGTCAGGAAAAAATAAAGTTGCAGTAGTTTAAAAGCAGGGAATAATATCCCCACTTTTTTAAATTACTTGTAAAAGGTTATTTTCTGTGTTTAACATTTCTTCAAGCTCATCTTCGTAGAAGAATTTATCAGTAAAAGCTGGTTTTAGATCATCTATCCATAGAGCATTTTCATCGTACTCTGCAAAGAAAGGTTTTCCAACCCAATCTGGATTTCTACCCTGTAAAAAGTCTAAAGCTATATATTTTTTCCCGTTTATTTCTGTAATTCCAAGAATTCTTATTTTTCCAGGAGTTGCAGACATTGAAGGACCCCTTACTGTTCTTGCAATTCCGCTAACTTTTTTGTAAGCATCTCTAAATATTTCCCATGCTCTTACGATGGGAACTCCAAAATAATGCTGTGCTCCAGTATCTCGTGCCATAAACATATAATAAGGTATCATTCCCTGCTGAACTTGTTCTTTCCACATTTTAGCCCAAACATCAGGATTATCATTTATATGTCTTAATATAGGAGACTGGGTTCTTATTACTGCTCCTGTTTCTTTTATTTTTTGAACGGCCTCTTTAACTTCATCTGTTTCAAGCTCTTTATAGTGGTTAAAATGGGCCATGTAAGCAAGGTGATAACCTTTGTCTACTATCTTTTTAAACAAGTCTAAAAGCTCCTGTGCATCATTATCTGTTAAAAATCTATAAGGCCAAAACCCAAGGGCTTTAGTTCCAATCCTGATTGTTTTTAAATGTGGTATGTTTGCCTCAAGTATAGGTTCTATATACTGCTTTAATACATGTGTTTTCATTATAAGTGGGTCACCACCTGTGAAGAGAATATCTGTAATTTCGGGATGATTTTTTATGTACTCTATAAGAATTTCAACTTCTTTCATTGCAAATTTTAGCTCATCTATACCTACAAACTGAGGCCATCTAAAGCAAAATGAGCAGTACGCATGGCATGTTTGTCCCTGTTTTGGGAAAAATAGTATTGTTTCTTTATATTTATGCTGTGCACCGTGTAGCTTTTGCCCATTTATTTCAGGTACGTTATATTTTTGCCCTGCAGGATGAGGGTTTAATTTTATTCTTATTTCATTTGCTGCCTGTTTTATTTTTTCTTCACTTTCACCATTTTTTATAAGTTTTGCAATTTCATAATAATCTTCGTCTTGAAGCATACCTCTTTGTGGAAATGTTAATCTAAAAATTGGGTCACCAAGGGGATTTTCCCAGTTTATAAGTTTTTCAATTACATAATTATTTACTTTAAATGGGAAAACCCTTGATACAACTTCTATGTCAAATATCTGCTCATCTGTTAAATTTTCTTTAACCTGAGGAATGTCTTTAAAAGATTTAGCCGTATAAGTTTTGTATCTCATACAACCTCCTTTTTAAGGTTTTCTTAAATTTTTCTTCCTTATTCTAACAGCATCAGGTGTAACTTCTATAAGTTCATCGTTATTTATCCATTCCATAGCTCTTTCAAAATCCATTTTTCTTGGAGGCGTTAGTTTTATACCTTCATCAGCACTGGCAGCTCTAACGTTTGTAAGTTTCTTTTCTTTTGTAATATTTACCCAAAGATCGTTATCTCTGCTGTGTTCTCCAACTACCATTCCTTCATAAACTTCTGTTCCAGCAGGTATAAAGAAAACTCCTCTATCCTGTAAACTGTTTATTGCATAAGGGGTAGCTGTTCCTTTTCTGTCTGCAACTAACGCTCCATTTTGTCTTGTTCTTATTTCTCCTGCCCAAGGCTGCCATCCTTCAAATATGGCATTTATTAGACCTTCTCCTTTTGTATCTGTTTTAAATTCAGATCTGTATCCTATAAGTCCCCTCGAAGGAATTATAAATTCAAGTCTTACTCTACCGTATCCATGGTTTATCATATTTACCATTTGACCTTTTCTTGAACCTAGCTTTTCTGTAACAATTCCTACAAACTCTTCTGGAATGTCTATTACCACTCTTTCTACAGGTTCTAACTTTTGTCCATTTTCTTCTTTTGTTATAACTTCTGGTTTTGAAACTTGAAATTCATATCCTTCTCTTCTCATCATTTCTGCAAGTATTGAAAGCTGGAGCTCTCCTCTTCCCATTACTAAAAAGCTTTCAGGGTTATCTGTATCTTCCACTTTAATAGCAACGTTTGTAAGTGTTTCTTTGTATAACCTGTCCCTTAAGTGTCTGGAAGTCAAAAACTTACCACTTCTTCCTGCAAATGGAGAATCATTTACAGAAAAAATCATAGATATTGTAGGTTCTTCTACCGTTATAGGAGGAAGGGCTTCTGGATTCTCTGCATCTGCGATTGTTTCTCCAATATAAATATCGTCAAGTCCAGCTATTGCTACTATATCTCCTGCTTTTGCCTCTTTTGTTTCTATCCTATTAAGACCTTCATATGTATATAATGCTCTAACTGTCCCCTTTACAATAGAACCATCCCTTTTTACAACTGAAACCTGCTGTCCTACTTTTACAGTTCCATTAAATATTCTTCCTATTGCAAGTCTTCCAACATAATTATCATAATCAAGGGATGTTATTAAAAACTGAAGTCCTTTTTCTGGGTCATAAGAAGGAGCAGGCATGTAGTTAACAATTTTTTCAAATAAAGGTCTTAAATCTTTTGAGTCATCATTTATATCTTCTTTTGCTATGCCATCTCTACCAATTGCATAAATAATAGGAAAATCAAGCTGGTCTTCTTCAGCGTCAAGGTCTATAAAAAGGTCATATATTTCATCAATAACTTCATTTATTCTAGCATCAGGTCTATCAATTTTATTAATAACAACAAGTGGAGTAAGACCTGCTTCTAAAGCCTTTTGTAAAACAAATCTTGTTTGGGGCATAGGTCCTTCTGCTGCATCAACAAGCAGGATAACTCCATCTACCATTTTTAAAGTTCTTTCTACTTCTCCGCCAAAGTCTGCGTGACCTGGAGTGTCTACAATGTTTATTTTTATATCCTTGTATCTTATAGCTGTATTTTTTGCCATAATTGTAATGCCACGTTCTTTTTCAAGGTCAATGTTATCCATTATTCTTTCATCAACTTCTTCATTGTCTCTAAATGTTCCGCTTTGCTTTAAAAGTGCATCTACTAAAGTAGTTTTACCATGGTCAACGTGTGCAATTATTGCAATGTTTCTAATGTCCTGTCTAACTGCTTTTTTTTCTTCCATTTGATTCAAAATATTACCCCTTAAAATTTATTAAAAATTCACATCAATATATCACTATTAAAAATTTTTTCTATGATATTTCTTTAGGTATGGTTAAGATAATTTACTTGTTAATACTCACCAAAGACTCTCTTATAAATATATGGTACATTTTTTAGGAATTTTTGGACATCAAATATTTCGTTTAACTCTTCTTCTGTTAAATATTTCATAACTTCAGGGTCTTGTTTTAAAGCATCTATAAACATCAATCCTTCTGTATCCCAAGCTTTCATTGCATTTCTTTGAACAATATCATAAGCTTCATCCCTTGAAAGACCTTTTTCAACAAGTGCTACTAAAACTTTAGATGAAAAATATAGACCTTTTGATAAATCCATATTTTTTTTCATTCTTTCTGGGTAAACTACTAAATCTTTTAAAACTTTGATAGTCAGGTTTAATATATAATCAAGGGCTATTGCACTGTCAGGCATAACAACCCTTTCAACTGATGAATGGGATATATCCCTTTCATGCCATAAAGCTATATCTTCCATTGCTGGAATTGAATTTGCTCTTATTACTCTTGCAAGTCCTGTAATTCTTTCACAGGTAATAGGATTCTTCTTATGAGGCATTGCAGATGAGCCTCTTTGTCCTTTTTTAAATGGCTCTTGTGCTTCTAAAACTTCTGTTCTTTGAAGATGTCTAATTTCTACAGCAATTTTTTCAAGGGAAGAAGCAGTTATTGCCATTGCAGTCATAAATTCTGCATGCCTATCTCTTTGGACTACTTGGTTAGATACCGGTTCTGGCTTTAGTCCAAGCTCATTTAAAGCTATTTCTTCAACTTCAGGAGGTATATTAGAGTATGTTCCAACTGCCCCTGATATTGCTCCAACTGATACTGTCTCTTTAGCTTGCTCAAGTCTTCTTTTATTTCTGAGCATTTCTTCATACCAGAGAGCAAACTTTAGTCCAAAAACCATAGGCTCTGCATGAACTCCGTGGGTTCTTCCCATCATTACTGTATCTTTGTATTTAAATGCATTTTCTTTTAAAATTGGAAGTAATGCTTCTACATCTTCAATTAAAATATTCAAAGCTTCTCTCATTAAAAGTCCTAAAGCTGTATCTATCACATCAGAAGATGTAACCCCAAGATGTATATATCTGCCATTTTCTCCAACTTGCTCTGCTACAGCAGTTACAAAAGCTAAAACGTCATGGTTGTAAATTTTATCTAATTCATGAATTCTTTCTACGACTTTTTCATCTATATAAGTTTTTTCTTCAATTTCTTTTAATGCATTATCAGGAATTTTTCCAAGTTTATTCCATGCTCTACAAATAGCAATTTCGACATCAAGCCATTTTTTGAACTTATTGACTTCAGACCAAACCTGTCCCATTTTAGGTAGAGTATATCTTTTTATCATTAAAAAGACTCCTTTGATGAAATTTTAAACTAATATTATAACAGGATAATTAAATAGGGAAGAGCTACTTAGAATCTAATCCAGATAGGACTGTAATATCTAATTTTTAGTGTGGAAAACTGCTCTATTTCTTTACTATCAGTATTTATAAGCTTTAAAAAGACTATAACATGAAAATCTGTTTTTTTATATGTTCCGATTATTGCATATTTTATACCTTTATTTTTTAAATTTTCATTTAAAAGAGGTTTTCCACTACTACTTAAAGTTATATTTTCTTCAAAGTTTACTGGAATAATTTTAGACTTACATTTGTTAGAAAGGGCTGATTTTAAATGCTCAGTTAAGAATAGACCTTCTTTTGTTGTTTTAAGGTTTTCATAACTTACTATATTAAATACTAGAGCGTCCTGTTTATGTGTATACTTGCAAAAACCGTTTATTTTTTCAGCAAAAAATTTTTCGTAAGGTCTCTCATAAAAAAAATCTTCCTTATCTGTAATGTAAAGTTCGTTATCAGGATAAGAACAGGATGTGGAAAATAATATATAAACTACAAAAACTGTAAAAATTCCTAAAAGTTTCATTTTAAACAGCTCTTTATAAACTGATTTTCATCTTTTATATTAAATTTACTTTTTCCTAAAAAGCATCCTATTTTACAACTTTCCTGTATGTATTTTTTTTGATCTTCTGTAAAAGCTTTTCCAAATTTTATCCCTTTTGATAAAGCTTCACAGTTTGTACCTGCCATCAATCCTCTCTGATAACACTGCTGATATATACCATAAGTAAAATGGCAGAACTGCTCTTTAGTAATTTTGGGCTTTTTTTCTCCTGCAAAAGAAAAACTAAATAAAAATATACCCATTAGCATTAAAATAGTTCTCAACTCAAACCTCCTAGTAAAATATCCATCCTATTTCTATTCCAAATGAAGATAAAATAATTTTATTACTCCATTCATTTTCGTTTATTAGATAAGAACTTCTTAAAAAAGGAGAAATTAAGAAATGGTTAAAGGGTTCATAAGAGTACTTTAATGTAAAACCATCTCCATCAAATTCATCACTATCTTTTATGAACTTATCATCTCCTGTAATAATTGATGAACTGCCGTAGAGTCTAATAAAATGTTTTTCCTTAAAGTTAAATCCTATAACAAGGTATGTTCCTGATTCTCTTATATCAAAATAGTTATTTCTTTTTTTGTTTGTGAGAAGCTTAGGTTTATCGCCTAAAGATGACCCATAAATTCCAGCTCCAATTAAAAATCCATCTTTAAATATATATCCAAATTCTGCATTTAGATTCAGTGCAGATACGGTAGTATCTTTTGAAACAGTTTTTCCCTGGTTGGTATCGTAAAGTTTTTCTTTTAAATAAACACTTTCAAAACCAATATTTGGGTTAATATACCATCCATTTTTCACATCATCAAAAGCTTTTACAGAAAAAAATAACAATAGGGGTAAAAGCAGTATTTTCCTGAGAAACATACCTATCCCCTTTATTATGATAAGAAATCCTTTAAATGTCTTTTCATAGCTAAAGCTCTTAATTTCTTTAATGCTCTATTTTCAAGCTGTCTTACTCTTTCCCTTGAAATTCCAAGCATTTCCCCAACTTCATTTAATGTTTTTGGTTCTTCCCCTTCAAGTCCGTATCTGTGTTTTATAATTGCCCTTTCTCTCTCATCTAGTGCTTTTATAAGCTTTGTTAGTTCTTTATGTAAAGATTCCTCTACAACTTCCTTTTCAACATCTTCTGTACCTTTTTTAGATAGAAGGTCTAAAAGTGTAATATCTTCTTCTTCTCCCATAGGCATATCAAGGGAGTAAGGCATCCTTACTATTTGAAGAGCCTGTCTTACCTTTTTAGGATTTGAATCAACCTCTTTTGCAATTTCTTCTAGTGTAGGTTCTCTACCTAACTTTTCTTTTAGATTCTCGTATGCTTCTTTTACTTTGCTTATAAATAAAGACTCTTTTATTGGTATTCTAACTGCACCTGTTTGTTGGAAAATTGTCTGCATTATAGCCTGTCTAATCCACCATACAGCGTATGATATGAATTTAACATCCCTGTCAGGGTCAAATCTTTTTGCAGCTTCAATTAAGCCAAGATTTCCAGCTGCTATTAGGTCTGTTAAAGGCACACCCCATCCCATAAAGTTTTTAGCTACATTAACAACAAATCTTAAGTTTCCTTCAACAAGTTTTTTTAAAGCCTCTTTATCTCCTTTTTTTGCCTTTATAGCAAGTTCTTTTTCCTCTTCAGGAGATAAAAGAGGATGCTGTGCCATTTGCTGTATATAAAGATTTAAAGTAGTTTGTTCTTTGTCAGCCATGCTTTCCCCTAATATATTATTTGATTCTAACTATTAATAATAATTATTAATAAAAAATTTTCTATGACTATACTCAAGTTTTTTATTAAGAGTATGTTAAAAGTAGAAAAAAGGCAAGAGGAAGTTTATCCTTCCTCTTCCTGTGGTATTTCTACCTCTATTCCAAGTTCTTCAAGTTGTTCTTGGGATACATAATCAGGAGCATCTGTTAATGGACAGCTTCCTTTTTGAGTTTTTGGAAATGCTATAACTTCTCTTATACTTTCAGAATCAGTCATTAGAGCAACTAGTCTATCAAGACCAAAAGCAAGACCACCGTGAGGAGGTGCCCCGTATTTTAATGCCTGTATTAAAAATCCAAATTTTTCCTCTGCTTCTTCTTTTGAGATTCCAAGTACATTAAACAGTTTTTCCTGAATATCGGGTCTGTGGATACGAATAGAACCACCGCCTATTTCTTCACCATTTAAAACAAGGTCGTATGCCCTTGCTCTTATTGAAGTTGCAATTTCTCTATTTCCTAAAGCTTTATCCAGTTTAGGAAGATCTTCTTCTTTTGGGCTTGTAAATGGATGGTGAAGTGCAACATATCTTCCTTCTTCTTCATCCCATTCAAGAAGTGGAAAATCTACGATCCATAAAAAGTCCCATCTTCCTGTAGGTACAATGTTTAACTTGTCTGCAAGATGTTTTCTCATAAACCCTAAAACTTTATGGGTTGTCTCATGTACATCTGCTATAAATACCATTAAATCACCAGCTTTTGCGTTCATTTTTTCTTTTATTTTTTGAAGCTGGTCTTCTGTAAAGAATTTTGTAATAGGAGATTGAAATCCTTCTTCTGTTACTTTTATCCATGCCATTCCTTTGGCACCAAACTTTTTGGCATATTCAGTTAAATCATCGATCTCTTTTCTTGAAAATGATGCACCACCTTCTATCGTTAAGCCTTTAACAATTCCGCCTTTTTCTATTGTGTCTTTAAATACTTTAAACTCCACCTCTTTTGCTATATCTGAAATATCTTTTAAATGCATTTCAAATCTTACATCTGGTTTATCAGAGCCATATTTTTCAATTGCTTCTTGATAAGTCATTCTTTTAAAAGGTATTTTTAAATCTATTCCAAGAAGTTCTTTAAAAAGTGTATGAATTAAACCTTCAGATATTGCCATTACATCTTCTTCTGAAACAAAAGACATCTCAAAGTCTATCTGGGTAAATTCTGGCTGTCTATCTTTTCTTAAATCTTCATCTCTAAAACATTTTGCTATTTGAAAGTATCTTTCTATTCCTGCAACCATTAGAATTTGTTTAAAAAGCTGAGGGGACTGTGGGAGTGCATAAAATTTTCCTTTTTCAAGTCTTGATGGGACTAAAAAGTCTCTTGCTCCCTCAGGAGTTGATTTTGTAAGCATTGGTGTTTCAACTTCGAGAAATCCATTTCCTGCAAGGTATTCCCTTGTTTTTTGGTACACCTCGTGCCTTAAAAGGAGCTTTTTAAACATACTGTTTCTTCTAAGGTCTAAATATCTGTATTTAAGCCTTACTTCTTCACTTACATTTATTTCATCTTCTATCTGGAAAGGAAGTATGTCGCATGTATTTAGTATTAAAAGTCGCTGACCTATAACTTCTATATTTCCTGTAGGAATTTTTGGGTTTTCTGTACCTGCAGGTCTTCTTTCAACTCTTCCTAGAACTCCAATTACATATTCAGTTCTTACTTTTTTTGCTTTTTCAACAACTTCTTGAGGTGATTTTGATGGGTCAAAAACTACCTGAATAGTCCCTTCTCGGTCTCTTAAGTTTATAAATATAACTCCGCCGTGGTCTCTAACACTTTCTGCCCATCCAAGCAGTCTAACTTCATCTCCAATATTATTTTCTGTTAAATCTCCAGTATAGTAATCTCTTTTAAAATCACCTAGATTGTCTATCATTGCCTTTTCTCCTTTATCTTCTAAATATATTTTTATCAAGTAAAGCTTGTGTGTTGTCAGTAATTTTTTTAGCTTCTTTATATGGAATTTCTTTTAAATTTTTAAAAATATTTTCAGGTTTATCTGTTATCAGTTCATAAGTTTCAGAAAAGATAACTCTATCTATGAAGATTGCAAAAACTTTGCCTATTTTTATATAAAAACTGTTATTATCCAGTTTTTTCTTTTCAAGAAGCATATAACAAAAACCTTTTTGTATAAAATTATCATTCGATTCAGATAGGTAGAATTTTCCTTTTTCCATAAAGAAAATTATATATGATTTGGGAGGAGTTTTCAGATTATTTTGGTAGGAAACTTGAAAGGGGCAAAAGCCCCAAATTTTTTACATCATTCCTGGAGGTTTTCCTACAGAAGTAACTAATCTTTCTACTGGCTCACCGCCGATTATGTGTTTTTCAATAATTTCTTCAACATCTTCAGGTGTTACTCTTCCGTACCAAACAGCATCAGGATAAACAACAACATTAGGTCCAAACATACATGGTCCTAAACATCCTGTTGGAGTAACAGCCATTTTTGTCATAAGTTCAGGTTTGCTCATTAATACTTCTTGGAATTTCATAAATATTTTGTCTGAGCCCTGTGCCCCGCAAGAAGGCATTCCAGGTGGTTTGTTTTGCATACATACGAAAATGTGTCTAAAAGTTTGTTCTGCCATTTACAGCTTCCTCCTGTTTAAAATTTTTGATTTTATTCTATATTTATTTATACAGCTAAAAAAATGATTTTTGTTAGATTTTATATTAATATATTTTTGGCATAAATTTTGAAGGGGATTAGTTAGTTTGAAAAAACTTGGAATAGCCCTTGATTTTACAGAAATAGAAGATGCTGAAAAGTTCTTGTACGATATAGAGGATAAAGATTTAATAATTAAAGTAGGCTATTCCTTATTTGTAAAATACGGCAAAGATATTACTGATTTTGTAAAAAGTAGAGGTTTTGAGCTTTTTCTTGATCTGAAACTGCATGACATACCAAATACAGTCTACAACGGTGTTAAAAGTGCTGTTTATGCTGGAGCTGATTATCTTACTGTTCATACCTTAGGTGGAAAAGAAATGCTTGAAAAAGCTGTAGAAGCCAAAAAAGATAGTGATCTTAAACTTTTGGGCGTAACTGTTCTTACCAGTCATGACAATAGCTATGTGGAATATATTGGATCAAAATATACTATAAAAGAACTTACTTTAAATCTTGCAAAAACTGCTGTTGATGTTGGTATTGATGGTATAGTGTGCTCTGTGGAGGAAGTTTCATTTTTAAAAGAAAATATAGATAAAGATTTTATTGCAGTAACACCTGGAATTAGACTTGAAAAAGATAGTAAAGATGATCAAAAAAGAATAGCTACACCTGATGAGGCAGTAGGAAAGGGTGCAAATATACTTATAGTTGGAAGACCTATTATAAAAGCTGAAAATCCAAATGAAAAAATAAAAGAAATAAAAGAAAAAATGCAAATATGAAAAATACACTGGCTTTAAAGCTTACAAACAAGCTAAATTTAACGCTTAGTTTAAAACAGCAGTTAAAACTTTTAACATTAAACCATTTACAGCTAAAAGAAGAAATAAAGCAGGAATTAGAAGAAAATCCATTTTTAGAAGAAGTTCTAAATATCGAACCTGATGTTTTTATGCCAAAAGATTTAGCTCAAGGCTACTATGAAGAAGAGGAAGAAAAACTTTCACCTTTAAACAGGCTTGCATATAAACCCTCTTTAATTGATGTTTTAGAATTTCAAATTGATTTGGAATTTGATGAAAAAGAAAAGAAAATAGCCTATGAAATAATAGGAAACTTAGATGAGAAAGGACTTATTTCTATTCCTATAGAAGAAATAGCAGAAAAATTGAAAATAGATGTTTCTGAAGTAGAGAAAATTCGCAGGCGGGTAATGAGGCTTGAACCAGCTGGAATAGCGGCAAAAACATTAGAAGAAGCATTAGTTGTTCAGTATGAAGAAAAATTTGGTGAAAATGAAAAAGTAGAAAGAATATTAAAAGAAGATGCTTTTAATTTAAATGAAATAGACTATTTAAAACATAAGTATAATTTGTTAGATGAAGAACTTGAAACAATAATTTGCAGTATAAAACAGCTTGTTCCTTATCCAACTTTTAATTTTCAAGAAAGTCATACACAATATGTAGAACCAGATATTTATATTTATGACCTTGGAGATGAGTTTGAAATAAAGATAAATGAATGGGACATACCAAAATTAAAACTTACAACCCAGTATAGAAAACTTATTTCAAGAAAAGACTTGCCGGAAGAAACTAGAAAATTTTTAGAAGCAAAACTTCAAAAGGCAATAGGAATAGTTAAAGGAATTGAGCAAAGAAGAGAAAATCTCTTAAAAATAGCAAAAGCTCTTGTCGAATATCAATCAGAATTTTTAAGAAAAGGAAAATCCTATTTAAAACCTTTAAATTTAAAAGATGTTGCAAAGAAGGTAGATTTACATGAATCAACAATAAGCAGAATAACCTCAAGTAAGTATGCGCAAACTCCAATAGGATTAATACCTTTAAAAGCGTTTTTTGCTACAAAAATATCATCTGTAGGAACAGAAGGAAATATATCTAATGAACAGGTAAAAGCTTTAATAAAAGAAATAATAGAAGAAGAAGATAAATCTAAACCTTTAAGTGATGAAGCAATATCTAAAATTTTGAGGAAAGAGCATAAAATAAACATTGCACGAAGAACTGTGGCAAAATATAGGGAAGAAATGAATATACCAGGATCAAGAAAAAGGAGGATAAAGTTATGAAAGTAGAACATGTCGGTAAAAACATTCAGGTTACAGATTTCATTAAGGATTACACAGAGCATAAGCTTGAAAGATTAAAACCTTATTTAAAGGATATAGACGTAGCTGAAGATTCAGTTCAAGTAAGAGTTACGTATGATTTTGAAAAACACAGACATAGAAACAGAGTAGATATAGATGTTTATTTTAATACTCCAGGCGGTGGAGTTATACACGCCTGGGAAGAAAGTAATGATTTATATACTGCAATAGATTTTGTTATTGATGAAGTTGAAAGACAGCTTGTAAGATTAAAAGCAAGAAGGGTAGAAGAAAGAAGAAGACTTGCAAAATTAAAAGAAAAAGAAAGAAGAGAAGGTATCAAAGAAGAAAGCATTGAAAAACCTTTAATAGTTTTAGAGCCACTTCCTATAGAAAAGCCTATGGATGTTGAAGATGCGAGGCTTTTACTTGAAGAAATGGGAGCTTTTTTCCTTCCATTTAGAAATGCAGAAACTGGTGAAATAAACGTTATTTATAGAAAAAAAGCTGGAAATTACGGTCTTATAGCACCGGGAGTTTAAAACTGTAGGGGCTTTATGCCCCTTTAAATACTTCTTCAAAATTTTTTCCTTTTTTTATAAGGTTTAAAATTTTTTTATCTTCTTCTGACAATTCTGCTTTTTCTAAAAGGTCTGGTCTTTTTTTATAAGTTCTTTCTAATTGCTGCCATCTTCTCCATTTTTCTATTAACTTATGATTTCCAGAAAGTAGAACTTCAGGTACTTTCATTCCTCTAAATTCTGCAGGACGGGTATAGTTTGGGTATCCAATTAAATTATCTGAAAAAGAATCAACATTAAGACTATTTTTATCCCCAACTACTCCCGGAACAAGCCTTGCAACAGCATCTATTATTACTACAGCAGCAGCTTCTCCTCCAGATAGTATAAAGTCACCTATTGAAACTTCCTCATCAACTATGCTCTTTACTCTTTCATCTATACCTTCGTATCTTCCACATATTATTAATATCTCATTTTTTTGGGAAAGTTCTTTAGCAAAGTCTTGATCAAATTTTCTTCCCCAAGGTTCTGTAATTAAAATATAAGGTTTATGACCCTTCTCTAAAATACTTTCATAGGCTTTAAATATAGGTTCTGGTTTTAAGAGCATTCCAGGACCACCGCCGTAAACTGTGTCATCAACAGTTTTATGTTTATCATTTGTAAAATCTCTAGGATTTATATTTTCAATTGATATTATGCCTTTTTTGATTGCTTGGTGTATGATGCCTGTATTTTTTAAGCCTTCTATAAGTTGTGGAAATATTGATATAGTAAAAAATCTTTTCATGGTTTTAATATTATAGAATATATTCAGCATAGCTTTTGGGTAAGCCGGATTCTGTTTTAGGCTGTCATTTGTCTAAGCTCCCTACCCGAGGGCATCGGCCGGGCAAGCCTTAAAAGCCCTCCTACTTGGGATTGCTCCGGAAGGGGGTTGCCAGCTACCATCGTTGCCGATGGTACTGGTGAGCTTTTACCTCACCTTTTCACCTGAACCTTACCTCTTTATTTCGGCTGATCCCAGCCTACTTTAGGTAAGGTTGTCTATTTTCTGCGGCCCTATCCGTGAGGTTACCCCCACCTGCCTTTCGGCAGCTTCCTGCCCTTTGGAGTCCGGACTTTCCTCTCCTGCTTATGCAGGAGCGACAGCCCCAAAAGCTATGCTGTTTGGATAAAATAGTAAAGATTTTTAAAATTTCAAGTATAATATATAGTTTAAAAAAAACAAATGGAGGTAATAAAATGGCAGTTGTTGGTGCAGCAAAGCTTGAAGCTTTAATGAGAAAGGCAGCAAGTTTAGACATTGAAAAAAGTAAAGTAAAGGAAATTACTGATATTGTTGAAGCTAAGCTTTACGATTTGCTTCTCATTGGAGAAAGAAATGCAAGCTATAATAACAGAGATGTTATCTGGGAAAGTGATGTTCCTTTAACTAAAGGATTTTTAGAGTCTATGCAGCAGTTTAGAAAATTAGAAGAAGAACTTCCAATTGAGGATGTGTTAAACTTTTTAGCTACAATGCCTCCTTTAAAATACCCTTTAGAAGCTGAACTTGAAAAAAGATTACCTGAAATTGTTGGAACTTTAATTTACATTATTGCAAAGTTAATTAAAGAAATTTCTCCTGATACAAGAAAACCTTCTTCTGAAGATATAGAAAAGGCAAGAAGAGTTTTAGATTTAACAATGTAATTATTAGGGGCATCAGCCCCTTTCATTTTTTTATTAATTTCAGCCTAAATCTTACATACATTCTGTGATAGAATAAAAAGAAAACCTAGGAGAATCTCTATGAAAAAACTTCTCTTTGCTCTTTTATTTTCTGTATTTATTATTAATATTTCTTTTTCTGCAGAGAAAATTGTTTACTTAGACACACAAAAAGTATTTACACAATCTAAAGCTGGAATTGATGTTAAAACTTTACTTCAGCAAAAGGCAGAAAAAGCAAGGGCAGAAATTCAGGCAAAAGCTTCTACAGTTAAAAAAAATGATCAACTTGCAATGCAGCAGCTTCAGCAAGAGGCAATGCAAAAACAGCAAGAAATACAAAAATTACAACAAAAGGCAGTTGAAAACTTTGCAAATTTTGTGAAAAAAGCTGTTGAAGAATGGGCAAAGTCAAAAGGTTATGAACTTGTAATTGATGGGCAAGCTGTGCTTTATGGAAAGGAAAATTACGATAAAACTGCTGAGTTTTTAAAATTTTTAGATGAAAAATATGCAAAGGAAAAGCCTGACTTTTTAAAATAAGTATGCTTATAGCTCTTTTAACTGATTTTGGCCTTAAAGATGGTTTTGTAGGAACTGTTAAAGGTGTAATAAAAAGTATAAATCCAGCAGTGGATATTATAGATATTTCTCACGATATTGATTCTTTTGATATTTTAGAAGGGGCTCTTATTTTAAGAGCCTCTTACAGATATTTCCCTAAGTATACAATCTTTACAGTAGTTGTTGATCCAGGAGTTGGTACAGATAGATATTCAATTATTGTAAAAACAGGAAATTATATATTTGTAGCTCCAGACAACGGCATTTTATCTTTAGTTTTACAAGAAGAGAAAGTTGATAAAGTTATAAAAATAGAAAATGAAAATTTTTTACTTCCAAAAGATAATAACACATTTCACGGCAGGGATATTTTTGCTCCAGTTTCTGCATATATATCAAGAGGTGTTCCAATTGAGAAGTTTGGAAGTTCTCTGACAAGTTTAAAAAAAATAGATTTTCCTGAACCACAATATGAAAAAGGTATAATTGAAGGTCAAATAATAAAGTTTGATAAATTTGGGAATGCTATAACAAATATTGAAAACATTTCTGGTTTTAAAGAAGGATTTGTTTCTGATAAAAAAATAGAAGGCATTATAAACTCATTTTTAGAAGGGGAAAAAGGGAAGCTTTATCTAATAAAGGGAAGTTTTGGATATTATGAACTGGTAACGCCTTTAGCATCTGCAAAAGATATTTTCAGTCTAAAAAAAGGCGATAAGGTTATAATAAAAACATGAGAAAAAAACATATAATAGTAAAAAACCTTACTAAAAAGTTTGGAGACAGAGAAGTACTTAAAAATGTTTCATTTGAAGTTTATGAAGGTGAAGTTTTTGTTTTAATGGGTGGAAGTGGAAGTGGAAAGTCTACTACAATTAAACATATTATAGGTCTTTTAAAGCCAACTTCAGGGCAAATAATAGTTGATGATGTAGATATAACAAAGCTTTCTCAAGATGAACTTATAGAGTTTAGAAAAAGGATGGGTTATCTTTTTCAAGAAGGTGCCTTATTTGACAGTTTAAAAATCTGGGAAAATGTTGGTTTTTATTATCTTGAAAATACAAAAATGCCAGTTAAAGAAATTTATAAACTTGCACAGGAAAAACTTGCATTAGTTGGTCTTAAAGGAGTTGAGGAACTTTATCCTTCCCAGCTTTCTGGAGGTATGAGGAAAAGAGCATCCCTTGCACGGGCTATAGCAACAAATCCTGAAATTGTCCTTTATGATGAGCCAACATCTGGACTTGATCCTGTAATGAGCGCAGTTATTGATAGATTAATATTAAAGCTTAGAGATGAAATAGGAGTTACGTCTATTGTAGTTACACATGATCTTGAAAGTGCATTTGATATAGCAGATAGGATAGCAATAATTCATAAAGGTGTAATTTATGCTATAGGAACTCCAGAAGAAATAAAAAAATCACCTGATCCAGTGGTTCAGCAGTTTATAAACCGTCTTCCAGAAGGACCAATTACAAAAGAAATATTTTCAGATATTAGCTGAATTATTTAATAAAAAATTCAAAAAATCTCTTTCTGTTTTTGGAAGTCTTATATTTTTCTGCATAATACATAGAAATTTTCTTTCAATTTTAAGCCCATCTATTTTTACTTCTTTTATTAATCCTCTTTTTAGCATATCATTTGCAACAAGTTTTGATATAAATCCTATATAATCAGAATTTGATATAAGTGATATAATAGCTTTACTACTGCTTATTTCTATATCAGGAGTTATTTTTATTCCTGCCTTTTTTAAATGATTTTCTACTATATTTCTAGTTCCTGAACCTTTTTCTCTAAATACAAACTTATAATTTTTTACATCTTTTTTATTAATAACAGGGGGAATATTCAAATTTTTAGAAGCTACAAATATTATTTCATCAGTATAAAAGTCTACAGTTTTTAATTTATTTGAATGAATTTCATCTTCTACAAGGCCAATATAAAAACTTTTTGATAGAACTCCTTCTTCAACTTCTTTTGAATTACCTATAAATATATTTGCATTTAAATCTAAATTTTTATCTAAGAATTTTGAAAGTATTTTTGGTAGAAAATAATCACCTATAGTACTACTTACTCCAATTGTAAGGTTTTTTTCCAGCTTTTTAGAAAGTTTTGAAAGTTCCTCCTCCATTTCTATATAGTCATCGAGTATCTTTGTTGCATGTTTATATAAAACCTCTCCTGCTTTTGTGAGTTTAATTCCCTCTTTTGTTCTTTCAAATAGTGTTACATTTAAATAATTTTCCAGTTTTTTTATTTGCAGTGTAATTGTAGGCTGTGTTAAAAAAAGGACCTCAGCTGCTTTCGAAAAATTTTTTAAATCAGCGACTGTTTTAAAAATTTTTAATCTGTTATAATCAACTACTTCCATTTTTTTCCTCTTTAAATTTTTGATGTGCAGTATTTACTATATTTAATATTTTCTCTTCAGAGATAAAGTTATTTCCATATTTTATATATGCTAAAAATTCTATATTTCCATCTGTTCCAAACGGATATGAATAATTTAGGTCGGTAACTGAAATATTTAAATGTTTTAGACCTTCAAAAACATTTTTTATGGCTTTTATGTGAAGATTTTTATCTTTTACTATTCCTTTTTTTACTTCTTCTTTTGAAAGTTCAAACTGGGGTTTTATTAATATAACTCCTTCAAAACTTTCTTTTAAAAATCTTTTTATATGAGGCGTTATTTTTAAAATAGATATAAAGGAAACATCAGATACTAAAATATCTATTTTCTCGGGTATATGTTTTTCAGTCAGCTTTCTTGCATCAGTTTTCTCATATGAAATCACTTTTGGATTTTTTCTTAAACTTTCATGAAGCTGATTTGTCCCAACATCTACTGCATAAACTTTTTTTGCTTTATTTTGTAAAAGACAATCTGTAAATCCTCCTGTAGAAGCTCCAATGTCAAGACAAATTTTATCTTCTACATTTAGTTTAAATACTTTTAAAGCCCTTTCTAGTTTTAATCCAGCCCTTGAAACATAAGGAAATTTTTGAAGTAGTTTGATTTTATCTTCTTCAGATACTTTAAACGAAGGTTTTTTTATTATTTTTCCGTTAACTTCTACACTGCCAGATTTTATAAGCTCAGATGCTTTTTCCCGTGATTCAACCAGTCCTTTTTTTTGTAAGAATTTATCTAATCTTTCTTTCAAGGTTATTTTTTATAAACTTTCCTTTTGAAGATATCCTTAGGAGATGATACTCTATCGATAAACAGTTTTCCATCCAGATGGTCAAGTTCATGCTGTATAACAACAGCCTCAAATCCTTCTGTATCAAATTCAATAATATTGCCATTTATATCCTGAGCTTCAACCTTTATCCAGTTATGCCTTTTGACATTTCCTGTATAATCAGGAACGCTCATACAGCCTTCTCTTATAATTATCTCTCCATCATAGGCTACTATTTTAGGATTAGATAAAATCAATAAGCCGTGATTTAGTTTATTTTTTTTATGTTTATAATGCGAAGCGTCCACAATAATTGTTCTGATATGTTTATTAACCTGAGGAGCTGCTATTCCAACACCACCAGGTGAGTTGTACATTGTGTATTTTAATTTTTCTACAAACTCTTTAAAATCTTTACCAAAATCTTCAACTTCTTTTGAAACTACTTTTAATCTTTCATCTGGATAAGTAAGAATTTTAAGTTTTTCCATATCACATCTCTATAGATTCTATTTTTTCTACACTTATGTCTACACCTAAATTATCTTTCAGTTTTTCTGTCTCTTCTTGAAGTTTTTCTTCTTTGAAATTTTCAGGTAGTTCTACTTCGGTTATTAAGATATATAAATCCCCAGCTTTTTCTGTATTCATATCAATAATATTTATATTATTATCAGCAAGCATTTTGCTAACTTTATAAACAATTCCTGGTTTATCGCCGCCATATACTATTATTTTATAGATATTTTCGGGTTCTTTTTTCTCGTGCTCAATATCAGAGATTTCTTTTACATTAACTGTTATCCCTTTCCCTTCTAAGGATTTAAATGCATTTTTTACTTTGTTTATATCTACATTATTTGTGCCTTCAACAACAAGCATTATTGTAAATTCACCGCCAAGTCTTGACATTGTAGAATCTTCAATGTTAAATCCAAGCTCATATAGTAGTTTTGAAACATCTTTTACAATACCAGGTCTGTCCTTTCCAAAAGCATTTATTAAAAAATACTTCATTTATTGAACTTCCTCTTCAAGTTCTTCTAAATAAGCTCTGTAATCTTCAGCAGTCATTAGATCTTCAATTTCAGATGGGTCGTCAAGTTTGATTTCAAATATCCAGCCATCACCATAAGGGTCTGTGTTTACAAGGTCAGGTTCTTCTTTTAAGTCTTCATTTACTGAGATGATTTCACCAGATAATGGTGATAAAACATCTACAGCAGCTTTAACTGATTCTACAGAAGCTACTTTTTCACCAGCTTCAACTTTAGTTCCAACTTGTGGTAGTTCAACATATACAACATCTCCGAGCTGATGTTGCCCGTAATCTGTAACACCAACTACAGCATCGTCTTCTTTTTCAAATTTTACCCATAAATGGTCCTTTGTATAATATAATCCATCTTCTATTTTAAAATCTTGAGCTGACATTTAATTTCCTCCATTTGTTTTATTATCATTAAAATTATAATATGAAATTGTTTTTGAAAGTCAAAGAAGGGAAAGAGCCCCTAAAAGGGGCTGATAGTTTTTAAATTATTTTGAATATACTTTCTTTGAAAGATAAAGTTTATAAACAAGGTCAACTAATATAACTACCGCACCGGCAACAATTAAAGAATCAGGAATTATTCTTACCCACATCCAAAATCCAAGACCTTCTAAAACTTCCCTTGTTCTTGCACCCCAGTATCCGTAGTTGTAAGCCCATTCCATCTGTTTTTCACCTATGACTAAAACAGGTATAGCAAATAAGAATATTCCAGCGGTAGTTAACCAAAATCCAATATTTGATATTTTTTCATCCCACTGGAGTCCTTTTGCTAAAGCATTTGCTCTAACTATAAAGTATAAGAATGCTATTGATATGTACCCAAATGCACCAAGTAAGGCAACATGTCCATGTGCCATTCCAAAGTAAGTTCCATGTTCATAATAGTTAACTATTGGTAGGTTTATAAGCATTCCGTAAAATCCAGCTCCAAGCCAGTTTAAAAATGCAGAACCGGCAAGCCATAAAAATGCCATTCTAAATGGGAATGCCTCGCCTTTTTTCTTTATGTGTAAATATTCTTTAGTAGCTTCTATCATAAGGATAACAAGAGGTAGTGGTTCTAAAGAAGATAACACACCTCCCCATGCAATCCAGAACTCATTCTCACCCATCCAGAAATAATGGTGTCCTGTTCCAATTGTTCCGGCAGCAACTATTAAAAATGCCTCAAAGAACATCATAATTGTTGCAAATCTTGCAGAAACAAGACCAAGGGCAACAGTTAAAAATGCAAGCGTCCCAGCAGCGAATAATTCAAATGTGTTTTCAACCCATAAATGAACAACCCACCATCTAAAGTAATCATCTATTGTAAAGTTTGGAATAATCTTTTGTAGAGGAAGCATACCAGCTATGTATAAAACAGCTATCGCAAAAGAAGCCCATATCATCATTTGAAGTGGAGGTGTAACTTTTTCTGCCTTTTTTACTGTGAAAAA
>WIAL01000035.1 GCA_015519975.1 Hydrogenothermaceae bacterium
ATTTATTACTGGGGTTTTTCGTGTTGGAATATTATCTGCTATAGGAATCAACTTAAGAACCTCTATTATTAATCAAAATTTCTCGTGAAAAATAAAAAGGGCGTCCCTTTGCAGGACGCCAGAATTTTTGGGGGAGGGAGGGGGGAGGGATTAATAATATATTATAAAAGTTCATAACTTGTCAAGTTTTTTATTAACTTTTTTAATTTCTCATTAACTCTCTTAACCAGATATACTTATCAGCAGCATCTGGTCCTTGTCCAACAACACCGAGCCATCCTGTAAAATCAGGAATCCAATCAAAAATTATGTATGCTATTGCAAATATTAGGTATCCTATCCAAAATAACATCCACCAAGTTGGAACTGCATCAGTAACATATGTTATTTTATCTACAGCCTTAGTATTTTCTAAATGTGAAGCCATTAGTATTTACCTCCTTCTTTTTCTGCTTTGATTATTTTTTCTTCTAAATCCAAGATATCATATTTAGGAGCTTCTATATCTTTAAAATCCCCTTTTAAGTAAGAATATAAGAAAAGGAAAAGCCAGCCAGTTAAAGCAATAATGTATGCGATAACCTCAACCAAAAATCCTTTAAGTTCAGAACCTGCCATTCCTGCTTCTAAATAAGCAACAGTTCTTATAGCGATAATTGTTCCAACTACAAATATAAAGATAAACAATATTAATAACGCTACTGTTTTCTGAGAAATTCTCATTTAAAACACCTCCTTAACTGGAGAAAGGGGCTTAACGCCCCTTAAATTATTTGTTAGCAACTTCAATTCTAAAATCCTTAGGAGGTTTAACTTCCCAGGATCCGAGCCACATAATATAAGCAAGTAATCCGATACCTCTCTCGTTAGGAACTATGTTTCCTTTTTCATCTTTCTCAAAATACCATGGATACCCAGGCATTACAGAACCAGGAGAAGTGTTTCTTGGGTTGTAAAGGTGAGCTACCTGCCATCCAAGGTTGTGAACAGCAGCCTCTCTTATTAAGTCCTGTCCGATCCTTTTTGTACCCCATAATACTGGAGCTTGAAGTTCATTGTTGTATTCAGAAGGATAAGATACAGTGTTAGAAACTCCAGGTATTCCAAATCTTAAAGTCTCGTTAGATACTGGTCTAACCATTTGAGAGTGACAGTTCCAGCATCCTTCCGCAATGTACCATCTGTGCCCTACAGATAAAGCTTTTGCAAAAGACTCTTCGTTAACTTCGCCGTAGTATTTTTTAAACTGCTCAGGATAAGCTCTCGCTATCTTTTGGAAATCTGACCATGCAGTTGTATTTTTAGCCTTTGCTTCTTTAGCTAAATCTATTACAGACTTTTTAGGGATATCCTTTAAAACGAACATAGGAAGAGCCCAAGAAACAAAGTCTGCAAATAGGAAGAAAATTATACCAGCCACTAAAGCCACAAATGAAAATCTTTCCATTTTACCCATTATATATTACCTCCCTTATACAGACTGGCTTTTAAGCTCAGCTGATAAGCTTTTTCCAGCAGTTGCAGTTTTATAGAAATTAACAGCATACATTAAAAGACCAGTTATCATCATAATTCCAGCTACACTTCTGAAGATCCAGAAAGGTTTAGAGAAGTTTACAGAATCAATCCAAGGGTTTAATCCAATCCAATCAAATCCTTGAACAAGTCCGCCAGCTGTAAGGTCTACGAACATAGCAAATACACCAATTCCAAGTAGCCAGTACGCACCTTCTGATAATCCTTTTGAGTACATAGTTTCTTTACCAAAGAGTCTAGGCCAAATATATTCGGCCATTCCGAGAACCCAAAGACCAAATGTTCCAAACATTATAAGGTGGGCGTGTCCAGTTACCCAGTCAGTAAAGTGTATTATTTTTTGGAATGTGAGTGTAACGTGGAATGCACATTGGAAACAAGTAATCCAGTAGAAAATAGCACCTGTATACATATATCTTAATGGAACATTGTATTTGAGCTGCTCTGCAGAACCTCTTAAAGTCATCATAAAGTTAATTAAAACTGAAGTTACTGCAAACTCAACAGCAACTGTTGCAAATACTGCAGAGTACTGAGCGAACATTGGTATTGGAGACCATAAGAAATGGTGAACACCATTCATTGGATAGAAGAATGCCAATCCCCAGAATCCAAGGAGTGATAAACCGTGAGACCACATTGGTTTTTTCATTATCACAGGAACAAAATAATACATTAATCCCCATGCAACTGGTGTAACGTAAAGTCCAACAAGGTCATGAATAAACGTTGATTGAACTGCACCTGCACCAGAACCTACAGACCAGAATCTTGGAATTAAATTACCCATGAAAACAACAAGTGGAGTCCAAACAAGCATTGCAGATATATACCAACCAGAAACGTATAAAGGTCCTCTTTGTGAAGCTTTATATAATGGAGCTCCAAATTGAATTAAGTGTAATAATAACCAGAATACAATTATTGGGTCTATCCACCAAGGAGTTTCCCCCCATTCAACGTTATCTGCCATTCCAAGGAATAAAATAGCAACAACAGTAATTAAAACAGCAGCCTGTAATGCCCAGAACATGAACCATCCAAGAGCATCACTTAAAACTCTGTATCCAGTAAATCTTGGAACAGCCCAGTATAAAAGACCAGTGAACATGTTTACTAAGAAACCATATGCAGCACCAGCTGTGTGAATCATTCTAACTCTTCCTGGAGATAAAAACTCTATTCCAGGGAATGGATAAATTCCATCAAGTTGTAAAGAATATAAAAATCCCATTAATGCAACAATAATAAAGAATACTAAACCCATTGCAACATGGGCTTTAACAAGTCCATAATTAACTAAATTTTTCAATTCTTGAGTGTTACTCATTTTTCAGCCCTCCTTATTTACCTTTGTTCATTAAGTAAGCAATGTAAGAAACTAAATCCCATCTATCCTGTTCTGAAAGATAGCTGAATGCTGGCATTGGAGAACCTTCAAGACCAACAGTTAATACTCTGAACGTATCTTCTGGTTTAGGTCCAGCAGCTCTTACAGGATAAGTTAAATCTGTTGGAGGAACTGGTAGTGTTGCAGCAATAGGACCATCCCCGTGTCCTTGTTGTCCATGACATGCTGTACAGTTAGTAGCGTAAAGATTTTTTCCTCTTTCAATTGATTCTGGAGTTCCGAAATAATCAGGTCTCTTAATGTTTTTGTATACAGATTCTCCAGGTTGTTCTTTTTCCCATCTGTCTGAGAAAGTTTTAATGTAAGCGATAACAGCTCTCTTTTGAACTTCAGGAACAAGTTTAAATGAAGGCATTGGAGTTTGAGGAATACCCCAGTTTAATATGTGCAGTAAATCCTCATCAGTTGGAAGCGTACCTTCTGGTGTAGATTTCCATCTGAAAACAGCAGTATGGAAGTTAGGTGGTTTATCTTTGAAAAACTGTGCAGCTTGAGTTTTTCCATCACCATTCACACCGTGACACCCAACACAAAACTTGTTGTAAACCTTTCTCCCTGCTTCTTCTTGAGCTGTTAGCTCTTTTGTCTTTTTAGCCTGTGCCGGTTTTGATGAGTAAACATGCAAAAGACCGTACACAAACAGGGCTGGCATAAAGAAGAACAGCAGCCACCTGACAGTTGTGTTTTCTCCCATGAGAAAAACCTCCTTAAGTTATAATTTGCTAACTTTTAATTCTATAAAACCAATAACTACAAGGCAATAATTTAATTTCACAAAAATTTCACAACAATTTTAACACAGCTTAAACCTTGATTTAAATCATATTCCATTACAAATTTATATATAACAAATTTTCCAGAGGATGACAAGTGATTAATTATAAATCAATAGCTTTAGAAAATGAATATTTAACAATAATAAAACCAGTTGCAAAATCTTTAACTATAAAACCAGGAGAAAACATAAAAGCTCAGGTTGTAGATATACTTCCAAATGGAGGTGTTGCTTTAAGGGTAAAAGGGCAACTTGTAGAAGTGCAGTCTGAGATACCATTACAGAAAGGCTCTCAACTGCTTTTAAAACTGCTGGAACTTTCAGATAAAAATGTTATTAAATTCCAAATTATACCTAATAATATAAGTAACACTAAAATTGAGAATATAATGAATCTATTTAAAAATATAAATACAGCTAATCTTTTAGAAGAATTTTCAGCTCTCAAGCCTGAATTTAAATCTATTCTAGTAAACAACTTTTATTCTGTATATGACATGTCAAAATTTTCTGAGGTAATAAAAAATACAGGCATTCTTTTTGAAAACAAAATAAAAAAAGGTCAGGATTTTAAAAATGATATGAAATTTAAATTATTTACTTTGTTGAGCAATAAAGAAATATCAAATGAAGATAGAGAAAAAATAAAACAGCTGATTAAAGACATTCAAGATTACCAGTATTTATCAAAATTAACTGATATCTTTTGGACATTTATTCCTGTATTAGAAAAGGGTATCTTAGATGCACAGTTTTTATATAAAAAGCTTCACAAAAAATCTACTGTTCATTTTGTGCTTATTAAACTAAAATTTAAAAAAGTTGGAAAAGTAGATATAAATATCAATTTAATTGATAACAGTTTATTTATAAACTTTTTCATTGAAAATAAAAACTTTATGGATTTTTTAAAGGATAATTTAAATGAGCTGAAAAAAGAACTTAATCCATCCTTTAATATAACATTCTCATTTTTTAATAAGACATTTGATGAAAAAAAACTTTTAAATAAAGATTTTGATGGAATGATAAATGTAAAGATATGAATGAAAAAATATTAAAAGCTGCAGCTATTAAATATGTAAAAGAGAAAGATAATGCACCTAGATTGGTTGCTAAAGGTCAAAGAAAGATAGCTGAAAAAATCATAGAAATTGCAAAAAAAGAAAATATTCCTATAGAAAAAGATGAAGAACTTGTCGAAGTTTTAGCTTCACTAGATATTGGAGAGGAAATTCCTCCCCAGCTTTATGAAGTAGTGGCAAAAATTTTGGCTTTTATTTACTCTAAAAATAAAAAATTTTAGTCTACTTTTATAAAATCTTGACAAATTTTAAACAGGATATAAATTTGTACCCAAAATTAAGGGGGTAATAAAATGAGTACAGTTGTTAGAGAACCTGCCGTAGCAAATGCATTTTATCCAGGAAATCCAGAAGAATTAAAAAAGATACTTTTATATTTCTTGGAAAATGCTCCACTTTATAATATAAAACCTGAAGCTGTTATAAGTCCACATGCAGGATATATATATTCCGGGCAAACTGCAGCTTATAGTTATAAACAGTTTTTGAACTTAGATAAAAATAAACATTACAAAGTATTATTAATAGGACCTTCTCATTTTGTACCATTTAACGGTATATCTTTTGGTTATTATGATTACTGGGAAACACCTCTTGGAAAAGTAAAAGTAGATAAAGAAGAGATAGAAAAATTTGCAATGAAAAATTCTGATTTGCCAATTACGTTTAATACTATTCCTCACCAAAGGGAACACTCACTGGAAGTACAGGTTCCATTTTTACAAATGGTTTTAGAAGATTTTTCAATAATACCTGTTGTTTATGGACAGATTGATTTTCATATTGTTGAAAAAGTAATAGCTGATATTAAAGGGGATAGAGACGATGTTGTTGTGGTAATAAGCACAGATTTAAGTCATTACTATCCTTACGAAACTGCAAAGCAAATAGATAAATACTGTTTACTTGCTGTTGAAGAGGAAGATATTTCCTATCTTGAAAAATGTGAAGCTTGCGGTGAGATAGGTATGGCAGCTATTATTGACTGGGCATCTAAAGTGGGCTGGAAATCAAAAGTTTTAGATTATAGAACATCTGGAGATACCGCCGGTGATAAAGATGCAGTTGTCGGATATTTAAGTGCTATTTTTTATAAGGAGTAAGAAAATGGAAGATATTATTAAAGATATAAATGAAATTTCAGAAGAAGAAGGCAAGGCTTTAGTAGAACTTGCTAAAATTGCTATAGAAGAATATTTAAAAACAGGAAGAATAATAGACCTTAAAGAAGTACCTTACGAAAACTGGAAGAAAAAAGGAGCATCTTTTGTTACACTTGAGAGAAGAGATAATGGTCAGCTTCGAGGCTGTATTGGTTCTATAATTCCTTATAGACCTTTATATCAAGATGTAATATCTAATGCGATTGCAGCAGCAACAAAAGACCCAAGATTTATATCTGTAAGTTTAGATGAGCTTCCTTTAATTCGGACAAAAGTTTCTGTTTTATCTTTTCCTCAAAAATTAGAATATAAAAACCCTGAGGATTTACTAAATAAAATAAAACCATTTGAAGATGGATTAATATTAAAACTTGGGGAATATCAGGGTACATTTTTACCTGATGTATGGGAGCAGCTTCCTGAAAAAGAATCCTTTCTTTCTAACTTGTGTATGAAAGCAGGACTTTCTCCAGACTGCTGGATAAAATACCATCCAGAGATTTATGTATATAAAACAAGAGTTTTTAGTGACTAGCCTAAAGAAACATCAAGATAAAGCATAATCAGCATTCCTACAAGAAAGCCAAGGGTTACGTAATCCTTGCTTTCTTCATTTTTATAAACTTCAGGAAAAACTTCTTTCACGGTTACGTAAATCATAGCTCCACCTGCAAAAGCAAGACCAAATGGAAGTAGTGCGTGAAAAATAGAAAAAGCATATCCTCCAATAACTGCAAATAAAAATTCAGAAAAACCGCTCAGCACACCAATTATGATAGGAATTATTAATCTTCCTGTTAAAAAAACAAGAGGTAAAGACACAGCAAGACCTTCAGGTATATCCTGAATTCCAATTGCTACGGCTGTTGCCCATCCTTTGTTTACGTCATTTATCATTGATATGCCAACAGCCATTCCTTCTGGAATATTGTGGATTATTATTGCAAGAACTATTAAAAGGATATTCCTTACCTTATTTTTATAAGCCTGAGAAATTTTATATTTAAGAAAATGCTCTTCATGAGGAACATAATTTTCAATTAAGTGAATAATTAAAAATCCAAAAATTATTCCAAGCATGGATATATAGATATTGCCATTATCTATGGAAGGAAGTATCAAAGAAGTAAAGGAAGCGACGAGCATTATGCCGCCGCTAAATGCTAAACTTATATCAAGTCCAAGTTTTGGAAATCTTTTTAAAATAACAGCAAGTAAAGAACCAAAACTAGTTAATAAAAAAACTAAAAGCCCTGCATAAAGAACCTCAAGAGGCATTATCCTTCTACGCCAAACTCTCTTAAAGCCTCGTTTAAAGAAACTTTTTTATCTGTTGATTCTTTTCTTTTTCCTATAATTAAAGCAACTGGAACGCCGTATTCTCCTGCCGGGAATTTTTTGTTCATAACTCCTGGAATAACAACACTTCTTGCAGGAACTCTTCCTCTATACTCAACAGGCTCATCTCCAGAAACGTCAATGATTCTTGTAGAACCTGTAATAATAACTCCTGCTCCAATTACTGCTTCTTCTTCAATAACTGCCCCTTCAACAATAATACATCTTGAACCTATAAAACAGTTATCTTCAACAATAACAGGTCTTGCGTTAGGCGGCTCTAGAACACCGCCAATTCCAACTCCACCTGAAAGATGAACGTTTTTACCAATTTGAGCACAAGAACCAACTGTTGCCCACGTATCAACTAAAGTTCCCGATCCAACATATGCTCCAATATTTACATAAGAAGGCATTAAAATAGCACCCTTTTCAATAAAAGATCCGTATCTTGCAGTTGCAGGAGGAACAACCCTAACTCCAGCATCTTTCCATTTCTTCTTAAGTGGAATTTTATCATAAAACTCAAAAGGTCCAACTTCCATAACCTGCATATCCTGTATAGGGAAATAAAGTAAAATTGCCTGCTTTATCCAGTCATTAACTATCCAGTCTCCGTCTTTCTTCTCAGCAACTCTCACTTTTCCTTTATCAAGCATTTCAATAACTTCTCTTACAGCATCTTGATATTTTTTCTCTTCTAAAAGCTCTTTATTTTCCCATGCTTCAACTATTAAATTTTTTAACTCTTCCAAGCTAATTACCTCCAAAATTTTTTTAGAAAAACAGTATATAATAAAGTAAACAATTAATAAATGGAGGAAAGAATGCTCCCTTACTTTTTTGAGCTTTATTTTAAACCTAAACAAGGCTGGGAAAAATTAGCAAATGAAAAATTCACAATTAAAGAACTTTATCTAAAGTTTGCTGTTGTTTTTGCATTTATCCCTGCTGTAAGTCATTTTGTTGGATTTACTTTATTCAAAAATGTTTATATTCAAGGTATACAAGATTTTCTGCAAATGGCAGAAAAAGATTCACAGCAAAGCCCACAAACAATAGAGTATATGAAAGCACTTCTAAAAACACTTCAAGATAATGATTTAACAAAAGAAATACTTGTAATGTTAACAACTTATGGCTTTGAGCTTTTTAAACCTGTAGTTCTTGCTGGGATAATAATGTTCTTAGCAGGAGCTTTCGGCGGAGAAAAAGATATAAATAAATCATTTACAGCTTCCATTTTTGCTTTAATCCCTCAATGGGCTGCTGGTGTTTTTTATGCTGTAAATTCTCCAATCTCAATGTTTATATTATTTTTAGCATCTTTTTATACATTTTATTTAGTATTTATAGCAGCGGAAAAAGTCTTAAAACTTCCATCTGAAGGTTCAAAGAGTTTTCAATTTATTATATTAGTTGTAATTTTTTATTTAATATTAAGTGGAATTATTGGATATTTAGAGTCTACAATTACATTTAGAATCTTAGTTTCTTAAAACTTTAGGGGATTTTCCCCTATTTTATTAAATGTTTAATTCTGTTATATATTTCAAGAGTTGCTTTTGATTTATTAAGAGTATAAAAATGAAGGCCTTTTACGTTGTGTTTTAATAAATCTTCACACTGCTCAACAGCATACTCTATACCTATTTTTTCAACTTCTTCAGGGATATCTTGATATTTTTCTAGTTTTTTAACGAGATGCTCAGGTATAGTTGCACCGCACATTAAAGCAAATTTTCTAATCTGTTTAAAATTGGTAATCGGCATTATTCCTGGAATAATTGGTATGTTTATTCCTTCCTTTTGGCAAAGGTCTAAATAGTCATAAAAATATTTATTATCAAAAAACATCTGTGTTATAGCAAATTCTGCTCCAGCTTCAACTTTCTTTTTAAAATAATAAATATCTCTTTCTAAATTAGGACTTTCAGGGTGTCCTTCAGGATATGCCGCAACTCCTATACTGAACCAATCTCCAAAATTTTCTCTTATCAAACTTACAAGTTCATTCGCATGCTTACAACCATCTTCAGGAAAGATAAAATCTTCTTGACCTACAGGAATATCCCCTCTAAGGGCAAGAATATTTTGAATGCCTATATTTTTATAATCTTCCAATATATCTATAAGCTCTTTTCTGGTATGACCAATGCATGTAAGATGTGCCATTACTGTAAGCGAGGTTTCTTCGTGAATTTTTTTTACAATATTTCTAGTCCTATCTCTTGTTGAACCACCTGCTCCATAAGTTACTGAAACAAAAGTTGGCTTTAAGGGCTCTAGTTCTTTTATAGTAGAAAAAAGTTGCTTCTCTCCTTCTTTATTTTTTGGAGGGAAAAACTCAAATGATATGCTCGTATTTACTTGCTTTAAAATATCTCCTATCTTCATAAACGCTAGTATACAACAATTCAAAACTATATAAAAGAATTGATTTTTTTTACTATTTTGAATATAATATATATCTCTTCACTGCGAGAGTGGCGGAACTGGCAGACGCGAGGGACTTAAAATCCCTTGGCCGCAAGGCCGTGGGGGTTCGATTCCCCCCTCTCGCACCACTTATTAGTTTTCCGCGAAAAATATACCGCCGAATTGTCAAAATTGTCATATTGGAGTTGAAACAGGGTTTTTTGGGTGAAAATCGTGATTTTATGCGGGTTTGAGGCAGACCAAGGGACTATATTTTTGCGTAAATCACTTGGGCATGTTTCTTATTTGTAATACAAATATAGGACCTACAGCTGTAAAATGTA
>WIAL01000036.1 GCA_015519975.1 Hydrogenothermaceae bacterium
AAAGGCTTAGCCTTAAGCCAGTTTAGTGCAACCTGAGAAACGCTTGCATTATATTTTTCTGCGAGCTTTTTCAGCTCATCAACTATAAAGTAAGCCTTTTCAAAATCAAATCTTAAAAACGGTCTTTCCATTCTTGCATATCTGCTGTCCTGTGGATGTGGGGTGTCTTTTGTGTATTTTCCTGTTAAAAATCCTCCTGCAAGTGGGCTCCATGGAAGTATTCCAAGTCCTAAATCTTTACAGGCAGGAACAACTTCAAACTCTATATCCCTTCCAAGTAATGAGTAATACATCTGTGCAGAAATAAACTTTGAGTAATTTTTCATTTCCTGAAGCAGTACAGATTTTGTTATCTGCCACCCTGCAAAATCTGAAATTCCAATGTACCTGACCTTTCCTATTCTAACAAGGTCATTTAAAGCTTCTAATGTTTCTTCAATAGGAGTATGATTATCCCACCAGTGGACCTGATAAAGGTCTATATAATCCCTCCCAAGTCTTTTTAAGCTTTCATCTACAGATTTAAATATATGGTATCTTGAAAGACCTCTGTTGTTTGGGTCATTTTGATTCATTACGCCTCTTACTTTTGTGGCAATTATCACATCATTTTTCCTATTTCCAAGGGCTTTTCCAAGAAGCTCCTCACTTTCTCCAAAGGCATAAATATCTGCTGTATCAAAAAAGTTAACTCCATTGTCAATCGCATAATCAACAACCTTTTGTATTTCGCTAAAAGGCATACTTCCGGCACTTCTCCATCCCTTTTCTGTGAACGTCATTGCACCAACACATACAACTGAAACCTTAAGACCAGAGTTTCCTAAATTTCTATACTCCATGAGAAACCTCCTGCTTTACAGCCTCTAAAATATCATAAAAATTGTTAAATGAAATATACTCTAAACCTTTTTTATCAAGGTATTTTTTTAATGAAGACGTGGCGAATATCTTATGACAAAACTTTGCAGCCTGAATATCTGTAACTCCGTCTCCAGCATAGTACCTATAGTAATCTCTAAAATCTCTTTCAATAATATAGGGTTTACAAACACCGCAGTTTCTTTCACATACATTTCCACATTGATATATAAACTCAACATCTATATACTCTTTATCAAAAACAGCCTTGTTATTGTAAACTCTATAAATTTTATCTTTATACTTTTCAAGTAAAGGTTCCATATAAAAATCAAGTCCACCACTTAAAACTACAAAAGGAATTTTAACCTCATTTAAATAATCTAAAAACTCATCAAACCCTTCTCTTATTTCGATATTTTCTATTACCCAGTTTATAATTTCATCTTTTTTTGAAGAAGGAAGCAGGTTAAACATTTTCTTAATTCCTTCATCTATATCTATAATTCCATTTACAAGATCATCATATATTTTTTTCCACTGGGGCGGTGCAAAATTTTCCATAATAGATTCAATAACATCTTTTTTAGTAATTGTCCCGTCAAAGTCTGAAAGAAAAACTTTTTTCAAGCTCTTTCTCCTTCAAGTATTTTAAGTGCCTCTTCTTTAGTTGAAACAGGTCTTTCGCAGGCAAAGTTTTTACATATATAAATTTTAATATCTTTTTCTTGTGGAATGCTTGCGATAAACTGTGAAAGTTTATCTAATATGTCTGATTTTAAACCTTCTACCTTTAAAGGAAAATAATACTTTTCTAAAAAGTAAACAATTTCAAGAGCTTTTTCTTTATCCCCTGAAAAAATTATTTCACTTCCGTGTAAAAAGTTCATATAGCCAATTAAAAACATACTGTGCCCAGTTGGAACAAGTTTCACATTATGTGCAAAAGCTTTAACAGTTTTGTCTATATAATCTAAAAGCTCATTTTTAGATAAGAGCTTATAAAAGTTAACTAAAACATTAAAGGCTACGGAGTTTCCAGAAGGATATGCACCGTCATAAACCTCTTTTTGTCTAACTATCACATCTTTATTATCTTCAGAAGTAAAGAAAAATCCTCCTTCTTCCCTATCCCAGAATTTTTCAAGCATATTTTCTAAAAGTGCATGAGATTTTTCTATATATTTATCCTCAAAAGTTGCTTGATAAAGATTAAAAAGCCCAAAAGATAAAAACGCATAATCATCTAAGTTTCCTTCGTATTTTATTTCACCGTCTTTATACCTGTGGTACAAAACGCCGTTTCGGTACATTTTTTCAATTAAAAATTCTGCTGATTCCTTAGCAAGTTTTATGTAATTTTCATTTTCAAAAACAAGTCCTGCTTTAGAAAGTGCTGATATTAAAAGTCCGTTCCAGTCTGTAAGGATTTTAGTATCTTTTAAAGGTCTTACTCTTTTCTCTCTAACTTCAAATAGTTTTTTCAAACTTCTTTTATATATATCTTTTAACTTTTCTATTGGCAGCCCTGTTTCTTTTTCTAAAACTTTCCAGTCTTTTGAAATATAAATTATATTTCTGTAAGAAGGCTCTCTTGTTGCTTCTTCTAAATAATTTCCTTCTTCTTTTATGTTTGATATTTTTGCAAAAACTTCAAAATCATCTTTCAATATTTCTTTAAGCTCTTCGTATGTCCATGTGTAAAATTTTCCTTCTTCCCCTTCGCTGTCTGCATCTTCTGCACTGTAAAAAGCTCCTTCAGGACTTTTCATATCACGGACTAAATAATCTATAATTTCCTCTGCCGTTTGTTTAAACAGCTCATTTTTTGTTATCTGGTAGCTTTCAGTGTAAGCCATTAAAAGCATAGCCTGATCATAAAGCATTTTTTCAAAATGAGGTAAAAGCCATTTTCTATCTGTTGAGTATCTGTGGAATCCTCCTCCAACATGGTCGTATATTCCGCCTTTTCTCATTTCTATTAATGTTTTTTCAACCATCTGAAGTGCTTTTTCTTCTTTGAAAAGATGATAATATCTAAGTAAAAACAGCAAATTTTGAGGAGATGGAAATTTAGGAGGCTGATTGAATCCTCCGTAAATTTCATCAAATGAGCTTTCAAAATGCCTGTAAGCTATTTTAAAGATATTTTCATCAAGACCTGTTTGAGAAGGAGCAGATTTTACATCTTCTGTAATTGCCTTTATTATTTTTTCTGCCCTTTCTTCTAAAGCATCTTTATTTTCGTTCCATATTTTTGCAACCTGTGGAATTAAGTCTTTCATCCCTATTATTCCGTGTCTTGACTCTTTTGGGAAATAAGTTCCTGCGAAAAATGGTTTTTTATCTGGAGTCATAATAATAGTTAAAGGCCAGCCTCCTCTGCCTGTTAAAAGCATACAAACATTCATGTAAAACTGGTCTATATCTGGTCTTTCTTCCCTATCAACTTTTATATTTACAAAAGTTTCATTCATCATTTTTGCTATTTCAGGGTCTTCAAAGCTTTCTTTTTCCATAACATGGCACCAGTGGCAGGTAGAGTATCCGATAGATAGAAATATTGGTTTATTTTCTCTTTTTGCTTTTTCAAATGCTTCTTCGCCCCACGGATACCAGTCAACAGGGTTGTGTGCATGCTGCTGTAAGTAAGGACTTTTTTCATTTATAAGTCTATTTGGCATAATTATCTCCAAGGTTTTTAAATTTTTGGAAATTTTATGCCTTTTAGAAAAAGATTTAAATGATAGAGGTTATAAAGTAAGTAGGTCTTTATTATTGTCTTTAGAAAAAATAATTTATATATGCATAAGCTTAGAGTTAAGGGGGGGTCAAGATGGGTAACTTTATCAAAAAAACTCTAATTTCAACATTATTACTTTCTTCTTTAACTATTGCAGGTGAATATAACGGTTTTGGAGGTGTATGGATAGGAAGTACATCTTTTACCGACTCCGATGAAAATGGGTTAAATGTTAGGTCTTTTTTCTTTGCAAAAACACCTTTATTGAATAATCACCTTCATTTTGGTTATGCTGTATCTGCCACCACAGAAGTTGCTGCTGAGTATGAATCTGATCTAACAAGTGAAAGCTTGATAGTGGGTGTAGGTCAATTGATACCAATAGAAATGAATGTTGCATATGCCGATAATATAGGTAAATTTTCATACTGGATAGGAGGAGGTATAAATTTATCAATAGCTTATGTAAATGTAACAGGAGATTATTATGACTATTCTACCGATATTTACTGTCAAGCTCAGGCAGATACTCAAACAGATACAACATATGGTGCTCAAATTTTTATAGGAGGAGAGTATATATTTGGTAGTATAGGATTTATAGGAGGAGAATGGGGTATTTTTGGACAGTATAAATATCAATATATTTCTGAAGTGAAAGCAGATGTTAAAGGAAAAGCTACCTGTTACAATTCTTTTGGTAATGAATTTACACAAAACATATCTGATGAAGTGAAATTAGATCTGTCTAATAACTCTTACGTAATTGGATTAACACATCATTTTTAAAAAATTGAATAATTTAAGAAAAATAAATAATTTAATTTAGGAAACCTCAAATCTTCCAAGGTTTCTTTCTTTTATAAACATACTTATACATTCAACTGTACAGTTTCTTATATTATTAACAGCCTTTTTTGTGTAATAGGCTATGTGGGGCGTTATTATTACATTAGGAAGTGTATTCAGCTTTAGGATTTTTAAATTTTTATCACTTGAAATACCTTCTTCATACTTGTTTAAAATTAAAATGTCCTCATCCTCGAAAACATCTAAACCTGCCGCCGAAAGCTTTCCTTTTTTTAAAGCATCATATAAAGCATCAGTATCAACTACTGCCCCTCTTGAAGTGTTTATTAAAATAGCACCATCTTTCATTTTTTCTATTCTTTCTTTGTTAATTAGATGATGCGTTTTTGGAGTATATGGAACGTGTAGGGAAATCACATCAGAATTTTCTACAAGCTCATCTAAATTCATGTATTTAATTCCAAGTTCTTTTAACTCTCTATTCTCTACAATATCAAATGCATAAACTTCCATACCTAAACTTTTACAAAGCTTTGCTGTCCAGCTTCCAATTCTTCCAGTCCCAATAACTCCTATGCTCATTTCATCTAGGTCTATTCCCATTAAGTCTTCAGTTTGAGAAAAATCTACTTTTTCTGTTTTTTGGTAGCTATTTTTTATTTTCCTTGTTAAGTTTAAAAGAAGTGCCAAAGAATGTTCTGCAATAGATTTTGGTGAATAGGCAGGCATATGAGCAACTTTTATATTATTTTCTTTGCAGTAATCAATATCTATATGGTCAAAACCTGCTGACCTTGTTACTATAAGCTTCAAATTTTTAAATTTAGATAATTTTTCTTTATCTAATTTGTCAAAAACAAAAACAGATAAAATATCTGCATCGATTATTTCTTCTAAGTTAATTTTATCAATATAAGTTTTATAAAAAACCAGCTCATAATCTGATAAATTTTCCTTAAAAAATTTAATATCATTCTCATTTACGCATGTAAAAACTATTTTCATCCTACACTCCATTAAGTTTTTTTATAAGATTAAGCCTATAAAAATAGATTGTCAAATTAAAATTATTGAATATATAAAGGTAATGTATAATTTAAAGCAAAAATTAAAATTAAGGAATTAAATGAAAAAAAGAGCATTTATAAGCGTTGGAGAAATATCAGGAGATAATTATGGAGCACAGCTTGTAAAAAGACTGCCTGAATTTGACTGGGTTGGAATAACTGGCCCAAAAATGGAAGAAGCTGGTGTTGAAAGTATTGAAAATATAAAAAATATCTCTGTTGTTGGACTTACTGAAGCTGTTCCAAAATATTTTAAAATAAAAGAAACCTTTAAAAAGGCTGTTAAAGAGCTTGACCATGTTGATTTATTAGTTGTTATAGATTTCCCTGGATTTAATTTAAAACTTTTGAAAGAAGCAAAAAAAAGAGGAATAAAGACTGTTTATTTCATAGCTCCTCAAGTATGGGCCTGGGGTAAAGGAAGAGTTCCAAAAATTGTTGAAAATACTGATCTGTTAATATCTATTTTTCCATTTGAAAAAAAGATTTATGAAAGTTATATAGGTAAAGATTTTAGATTTGAATATGTTGGACATTCTCTTTTAGACATTGTGAAAACTGAGGAAACGGAGGAAAGTTTTAAAGAAAAGTTAAAAATTCCAAAAAATTCAAAAATATTTGGGCTTTTAGCTGGAAGCAGAGAAAGCGAAGTTAAAGTACTTCTTCCAATATTACTGGAAACTGCAAGAATTTTAAAAAAGGCATTTCCGGAGTTTTATTTTGTCATTCCAGCAACAGAAAATCAGGAAGAAAATGTAAAAAATTTAGTAAAAAAATATGATATTCCTTTAAAAGTAATAACAAGGAAAGACTTTAAAAATCCATCTTATGAAGTTATGGAAAAATCTGTATTTTCATTAATAGCATCCGGAACTGCAACATTAGAGGCATCTATTATAGGAAATCCATTTGCACTTGTTTATAAAGTTTCTCCATTAACTTTTGCAATCGGTAAAAGGCTCGTTTCTATAGAGTTCTTGGGTCTTCCAAATATAATAGCAGGTAAAGAAATTATAAAAGAATTTCTTCAAGAAGAATGCAGTCCTACAACCCTTGCAAATTACTGCGCAAACGTTTTAATGGATAAAAATAAACAAAATGAAATAAAGCAAAATTTAAAAGAAGTAAGAGAAAAACTTGGAGAAAAAGGAGCTTTAGACAGGGCTGCTGATTTAATCAGAAGTATTTAAACATTTTTCAATCTCTTTTCTTGATATTTTTACTAAATCATCTATGCTTTTTTCATCTGGATATATAGGATTTAAATACATTATCTTTATCTTTTTTGGTTTTGGAAGTTTTGAACCTATTGGAAATGCTTCAAATGCTCCTTTTATTACTATAGGTTGGATAGGTTTATTTAGTTCTTTGCTTAAAATTGCAAAAAATTTTTTAAATTCCATTAAATTTCCATCTCTTGTTCTTGCTCCTTCTGGAAATATTAAAATGCTTTTTCCATTTTTTAATATATAAGCTGTTTTTTGAAATGTTTCTTTTAAATTTTTATTTATATTTACAGGTATAACATGAAATATTTTTCCAATAAATTTTTTTAATTTTGTATCAAAATAGCTTTCTTCTGCTAAGAAATATATATCTTTTAAAACATTATTCGGAAGGGTTGAAATTATTAAAAATCCATCTAATAAGCTTTGATGATTTGATATGAAAATAGAATTTTTTTCTTTTATATTTTCTATCCCTTTTTCACTTAACCTAAAGTAAATTTTAAATATTGGCTTTAAAATGTATTTTAAAACTATTAAAGGAAATCCTTTTTCAAATAAAGCAACTTTAACCTCTTTTTCTAAAACTTTTTTCCAGTTTATCTCTTCTATTTCTAATTTATTTTTCTTTTCTTTTACAAAATTTGCAACGTCAATAACAGTTTGATATTTTGCTAAGTCTTCTTCATTTATCTTAATTCCAAAACTATCTTCTAAAAATGTTAAAAATTCTACTTTCTCTAAAGAATCAAGACCTAAATCTATTTCTATATGGTCATCTGGATAAACTTTTCTTTTAACTACTTTTTTAAGATAATCCTTTATTATTTTATATTCTAAAAAATCTGGTTCTTTTACTTTTTTTACTTCTTTTTCTTCTTCTTTTAAAAATTCATCAAGTTTATATCTTTTTATCTTTCCAAGTCTTGTTTTAGGAAGTTCTCTTTTTACTATTTTAAAGCCATAAATCCTTTCATAAGGAGGAACTTTTAAATTATACTTGTCTACTATTTCCCATTTTATATATTCTTCAATATTAACTATTTCTTTTTCCTTTATCTTTTCAAAATCCGGATAAACAATTAAAAATAATTGATTATTTTTTAATATTACAGCGACTTCTTTCAATATATCTGAAATCTTTTTTAGTTTATTTTCAATTTCTTCCGGATTTATATTTTTTCCGTTTGGAAGAACTATAATCTCTTTTTTTCTTCCTTTTATGTAAATATATCCATCTTCATCCATATATCCTAAATCTCCAGTTAAAAACCATCCGTCTTTAAAAGATTCTTTAGTTTTTTCAAGTAAATTTAAATATCCTTTAAAAACATTTTTTCCTTTAACAAGTATCTCATCATTTTCAACTTTTACCTCAACCCCTTTTATAGGAACTCCAACAGAACCAAGTTTTATCTTTTCTTTAGGATTAAATGAAATAATTGGAGATGTTTCCGTAAGCCCATACCCTTCAATTATTTTAAAACCGAGTGCCCATAAATCTTTAGCAATGTCTAAATCAAGCTTTGCCCCTCCGCTAACGAAAAATTTTATATTCCCTCCAAACTCATCATGAACCTTTTTAAATAAAATTTTGCTAATTTTTTGATTATTTATTATCTTTAAAATATTAAATAAGGTTTTTATAATTAAACTTTTATTTATTTTTTCAAAAATCTTTCTGTGGAAAAGCTCATAAAGCCTTGGAACCCCAATTAATACGGATATTTTTTCTTTTTTCATTACATTTAATATCTCAGTTGAAGATAAATTTTCTATAAAAGCTATTTTTGCTCCTATGTATAAAGGATAAAGCATACTTACCATAAGAGGATAAGAGTGATGAAAAGGAAGTATCGCTACTGTGGAATCTTCAGATGATGCTATTTCCCTATCATCTAATCCTTCAATATTTGAAAGCAGATTTTCATAAGAAAGCATAACTCCTTTTGGCTTTCCTGTTGTTCCGGATGTATAAAGTATTACAGCAGTATCTTTTATATCTTTTCCAACTTCTTTATTGTCAAAATTTCCTTCTTTCATATTTTCAAAAACTACTATCTTGGGATTATAATCAAGATTTTCTAAAGCCTTTTCAACTTCTTTTAGATTTTCAAATGAAGTAAATATGAAATCTGGTTTTGAATCTTTTAAAATGTAATTTATTTCATCATAAGAGGACATAAAATCTATAGGGATATTTACTCCACCTTTTTTCCATGTAGCAAAAAATGTATAAATCCATTCAGGTCTATTTTTTGAAATAATACATACTTTTGAGTTTTCTTTTATAAATTTTGAGAAAAAATCAATATTTTCTTTAATTTCTTTATAATTTATCTTTTTATCTTTATAAACAAGTATTGCTTTTTCAGATATTTTTATTAAGCTCATAGTTATTTTATACCTAAAACGAATAAAACAGCTTCATCTAATATTTTTAATTCATCATTCGACAAAGAAGCTATAGGATTTCCTATAATTCTATTTTTATCTATAGCTCTAATTTGCTCAACGACTGCATCACTATCTTTTTCAAGTTTTCCTCTCTTTGAAATTCTAACTCTCAATGGAAACCAATCATCTTTTAAATGGGTTGTTAAAGGAATTACTATCACAGTAGGTAAATTACTTAAATAATTAGATTGAAAAATTATAACTGGTCTAACTTTACTAAGTTCTGAACCTTTTGATGGATTTAGCTTTGCAAGGTAAATTTCTCCTTTATTCAATAATATCCTCACCGAGCATTTCAAATTCTTTAATTTCTTTTAGATAATTTTTATCTTTACTTAATTTTTTTGCAAGGTTTTCCATTTTTTTATGGATTTTTTCTCTTTTTATCTTTTCTCCATATTCAAGAACAGCTTCCCTAATAATCTGAGATTTTGGTTTTCCTAGATTTTTACTAAGTTTATCAAGATATTCAAAAAAATCTTCCTCTGTTTTTAAAGTTATTGTTTTCATAAGTATTCCTTAAATATTTAATTAATATTTTACTTAAATATAAATCTTTAAATTAATATATGCAATATTAAGAACATAGTTACATAAAAAAGCGGTTAAAGAAAAACAAAATATAAATACAAGGAAAAACAAAGAAGTATCAAATGTACATACATAAGTAAATTTAAATTACTATAGAAAAACATTGTATAATTACTCAAATTGGTAAAAATCCTAATAAAATGGAGGGTGCTATGATGAAAAAATCTACCATCTTTATTTTAATCTTTATGTTTGCTTTAAATTTTTCTACCTATTCTAAAAACTTATCTTTACAATTGAAAGAAATTATAAAAAGAGAAGATTTCAACAAGCTAAAAAATTATATTAGAAGTAATGATATAAATTCATCTATAAATCCAAAAACTAGAGAAACTTTACTACATTATGTTCTAAAGTATAATCCTTCTTTGGAACTGGTAAAATTTTTAATTACACAGGGTATAGATGTAAATGCAGTAGATATTTTTAATAGGACCCCTTTAACTACTTTCTTATATTACCATAATGTGGAAAATAAAAATAACCAAATAATTTTAGAATACTTATTAGAACACGGAGCTTATTTAGACCCCGTTGATATAGAAGGAAATAGTCCATTAAGTTTGATGGAAAACCAAATAAAAACTTTAAGAAACAAGTTTGTAGGTACTGAAAAAGAATCATTAGTGGAAACAACAGACAAGAAAATAGATAATATAATATCAAAATATACAACATCTAATATAGTTCCTACTCAAGGAAGAGATAGATTTGAAATAAAAGATTTAAAACTCGTTCCAGATAGTTACTTTAGTCAACTAGTTATAGTTGGAGATTTCTATCTATATGGTAATAAGCATAATAAATTAGGATATATAGCTCTTTTAAAAAAGGCTACTAATAATCCTACAATAGGTTGGCAGAAACTAATGGGTAGTCTTAGAGGAAAAAGATTAACTCTAAATACCTTAACAATAAATGAAAATCATTTAACTTTCGTTGGTGGAAAAAATTATTCAGATAAATATTTTGCTATTTTAGATATAGATAAAAAATCTATTATAAAAGAAAAAACTCTTTCTATAAAAGAAATAGGAGGTCCTATAAAAACAGCATTATTTTTTAATAACAAAATTTATGCAGGAGGATACAACTATTATTACAACCCAAAATCCTCAAAGGAAACTGCGTGGATAGGGGTAATTAACTGGAATGGAAATTTAGAGAAAGAAAATGAATTAAAGTTTGCCAATCGTCAAGGTTTTTTAAAATTTATAACTACTAAAGATAAAAATAACATAATATTCCTAGGTTATGTAAAAAATAAGTCTACAAGCTATGATGCTTGGGTAGGATATCTAAATAAAAATTTAACTATGGATAACTCTTTAATAGTAAAGAAAAAAGGCTGGGATAACCTGCAAGATTTAGCTGTTGATAGAAATGGAACAATATTCTTGGCAAATAAAAACGACAAAAGTGCAGAGATTTTAGTTATCGATAAAGATTTAACAAATTATAAAACTCTTTTGAAATGGGATTATGGGGATTTTTCCATAGATAATATAGATTTATCTGTACAAAGAGCTGGATTTTTAGCAATAGGTCTTACTGTTAAAAGAAGTTCAGATGGTCAAACATTTGTTAGATTTATGTCTATACCTTTACCTACATATAAATCTATCGATGAACTTGCATCTAAAAAATTAAAGATGAACTTAAAAATGTCATTTAGTGTAAAAAATCCAAGCAAAAACTTTGTTGTATTACCAACAGGTTATATCTTTGATTTATTTGGAGAAATTACACCTTTAGGTAATAATTTAAAATTAGCACGAATAGCTTTGGGTGATAAGAAAATTGTGGATATTGGAAACATGGCAAAATATGATTTTATGAACCCCAAAACATTTGTGTCTTCTTTTCTTCTAACTTGTAATCTTAAAGATTATGATAAAGTGAAAAAATTTTTCTCTGACAGAATACGCGAAAAATATAAAAGTAAAGAGATGGATCTGGCAAAAGGATGGTGCCGTGAAATCTCTAGAATAGTTGACGATTTTGTATTTAAAGCAGAAAAAAAAGGTAAATCTTTTAAAATAAATCTAAAAATAACAGATAAAGAAAGAAATAAAGGAAAACTTATAATATCCAATGAAGATCAAAAAACTGACCTTCGTATTAAAATAGAAGATGGAACAATAAAAATAGATGAAACTTGAGGTTATATAAATGAAAAAAACAAAGATAGTTGCAACATTGGGACCAGCTACAGCATCTGAAGAAATGATAGAAAAGCTTATTAATGAAGGTGTTGATGTATTTAGATTTAATTTTTCGCACGCAGATCATAAAACACATAAGGAAAATCTACAAAAAGTTAGAAAAGTAAGTGAAAAATTAAACAGACATGTGGCAGTTCTTCAGGATTTATCAGGCCCTAAAATAAGAATAGGAGAAGTTAAAAAGCCGTTTACTGTCTCTTATGGGGATATTATAAAAATTGTAAAAGAAGAAGTTGTTGGAACAAAAGAAAAGATAAGCATAAACCATCCAGAGATTTTAGATAAACTAAAAAAAGGAGATATGATATACATAGCCGATGGGCTTATAAGACTTGAAGTTATTGATACTGATAAGGAAGGGGTGACAGCAAAAGTTTTAGTTGGAGGGGTTATATCTTCAAGAAAAGGAGTAAATTTTCCCAAAGTTAAACTCGACATATCATCACTTACTGAAAAAGATATAAAAGATATAGAGTTTGGAGTAAAAGAAGGTATTGATATAATAGCCCTTTCATTTGTTAAAAACCCTGAAGATGTTTTAAAAGCAAAAGAAATAATAAAATCTTACGGTGGAGACCAGCCTTTATTTGCAAAAATTGAAAAACACGAAGCTGTTGAAAATATAGATGGAATAATAGAATTTTCTGATGGAATAATGGTTGCAAGGGGCGACCTTGGAGTTGAAATTGAAATGGAAAAAGTTCCAGTTATTCAAAAAATGATTATCAAAAAATGTAATGAAGCGGGAAAGCCTGTTATAACGGCAACTCAAATGCTTACCTCAATGCTAAATTCTCCAAGACCAACAAGAGCTGAAGTTTCTGATATAGCAAATGCTGTTTTGGATGGAACAGATGCTGTTATGCTTTCAGATGAAACAGCTGTAGGAAAATATCCTGTAGAAGCTGTTAAAGTAATGAAAAAGACAATTATAGAAGCAGAAAATATCTATAATTTCCATAAAGAGTATGAATCAATAAAAGACAAAACCCAGTCAATAGCATATTCTGCTACAAAACTTTCACAAAGACTGTCAGCAAAGGCAATAGTTGCATTCACAAAATCTGGAAGAACAGCAAGAAATGTTTCCAAATTTAGACCTAAATCTCCAATACTTGCAATAACCCATGATATTAAAACATTTAGAAGACTTAATATAGTTTGGGGTGTAAAACCATATATGATTATTGAAAAAGGCGAAAACTCTGAAGAACTTTTATGTAAATTTGTAAATAGAGCTTATAAAAAAGATTTCAAACCTGATGATGTTGTTATTGCTCTAGTTGGATTTGTTGGAGGTGTTACAGGGTCAACAAGTATTATAAGAGTATTAGATAAAGAAGATGTTAATTATATGTTAAAAGAAGAGTGTTAAGGGGCATAAAGCCCCTTATTTTATTTATTTAAAAGTTCATACGCTTCAAGTATCTCAAGTGCAGATTCATGAAGTGAAGTTCTGCCGATGAATCCTGCAAGTCTCGCAACAGCAATTTCTTTTTCAAATGTTTCTTTATCAAGTCCAGATAATCTAATTGCCTCTTCCCAGTTTTTAGGAAGTATTCTAACCTTTCTTTCTTTTACATAAAGATTTCCAACCTGTTTAATAGCTTCAAGTATTTTTACCATTACAGGGTTTATAGGATTAGCTATACCTTCTGGAACGCCGGAAAGAGCTTTTTTAATTAATTTTCCTGGCTCTGTTAAAACAATTCCATCATTTGGCAGTACATCAAGTATATATCTTGCTTCTAATTTATTTACTGCGTACTGAACTTCCTCTTTTAATGTTTCATCAAACTCATTGAAAAGCTCATCTAAAAATATTCCATACTCAGGTATTTTATGAAGAACCATCAGCTCAAATCTTGAGATATGTGGAATTCTTTTAATGTCGTAAGCAAGGTCTTTATAAAGCTGTCCTGATTTTGTAGGATATCCTTCACCTACAAGATGCTCATTTACTGCTTGCTGATACCACTCATAATTTGGAGCACCAAACTCTGTTTCAGGTATACTAACAGCCTTAACAGCAGTAGATGTAATTTCCCTAACACCTTTTTCTTTAATATCTTTTAAAACCTCTATGCCGTAAGGAGTGAATTTATAAACTGTTTTTCCTGTTTTTTCATCAATCTCTGACTTTATAAGGTTAAATGCTTCTAAAGAGTATAAAGATTCTTTTACTGTATCAAATAATTTTTCGTACCATTCATTTCCTTTTTCCCAGAAATGTTTAAACAGGTCCTCAATTGTGAAAAGCTCTGCCCATTTTTTCTTAAGTTCTTCTTTCTTTTGATAGCCCATAGCTTGATTTAACATTCTGCCGTACCATTCTTTTAAATGCTTATACTCTTTTAAAGGTTTTCCCATTAAGTAGTGAACAATTTCTTCATCTGTTGGAACTATTTCAGGGTTTTCTTTATGTTTTTTCCATACTTTCTCTATACCAAGAAGGAGCTCTTCATCTAAAGTTTCAAGGTTAAATGTTTTTACAGGTTTATAGTCTCCTTCCCTCCAGAGTTTATAAACTTCAAGTAAATGCTCTCCAGCAGGTAAGATATTTCCTTCGCTGTCTATAAATGCAAGCTCTTCTAAAACTTCTTTTTCCTGATCAGTTAAACTTTCCATTCCTCTATCTAACAGCTTTACAAGTGCATACATATAATCTTCATTTATTACTGTATTTAATGCCGGTACCATAGTTTGAACTGTTTTCTGAACTGCAAGTCCAAGACCTGATAAGTTATATACATCTGATCTTGGAACAGAAAAAGATATTAGTCTCATTGATTCCATTATTTCAACATTTCTACCGTGAACTGGTAAAAATTTAGTTTCTGCCGGTCCAGGGGGCATAGTTGAAATATACTCGGCCAGTTCCTTGGAAATTTCAAGTCTTGGTTTTGTGTTTTTATAAATTTCATATATAGACTTTCCGTACTCATTTAGTTCTTTAAACCAGCCTTTTTTCTCTTCATGAATTTCTTGAGCAAATCCTCTTTCTTTCAAAGCATCAAAGACTTTTTCACCAGTTAAATTCCCGCTTTTAATAGACGCTTCAATCATTGCTATAACTTCAGAACCTATCCATCTAAATCTTTCATCCCACTCAGATGGATGGCTGATTAAACCTTTTTGTATCATCTCTTCTAAAAGATAAACAAGATTTCTTCCTGCGTACGTTAAAACAAATTCAACTGGGCTGCTTCCCTGTTCAAGTAGATTTTGGAGTTCAAGCTCCACATAAGGGTCACTTTCTGCCTTTACTGCTATCTGACAGGAAAGACCTTTCTCTTCCTGAGACTTTGCGTTTAAAAGTGCAAGTGCGTGTTCTTTTTTAATTAACATTCTTATCCTCCATGATTTTAGTTTATTATTATAAAATAATATAAAGTTTTTTACTAATATTTGTCAAGTTTTTTTATGTTTAATTAAAGGTTAACATATATGTAGACCTTAAATATAGTTAATTTATGAGAATTTTGGCAAACTCCACTTATAAAATATTGCTAATATCCTTATCATAAGCACCACACTGCTGCATATAAATCCACCGGCAAATAATGAGAAACCTGACAAAACTGATATATAAAAAGCAACAGCGCCAATTATTGCACATGAAGCATAAAAATCATCATGAAGAACAGAAGGAATCTTACCAAGTAAAATATCACTTATTAATCCGCCACCTACACCTGTAAGGGTTGCAAGTATAATTATGCCAAAAAATGAAACTTCTGCATTATAAGCGACTATAGCTCCAGTAGTTGTAAATGCTGCAAGCCCAACGGCATCAGGTATTAAAATTATATATCTATTTTTTATATCTATGCCGAAGAATTTATATAAAATTAAAGCCACCCACACCCCAACTAACGCAAAGGACATGTCAGATATTGAAATTAATGCATTTGGTATTTTATTAACCAGAATATCTCTTGTGATACCTCCACCTAAAGCTGTCATAATACCTAAAACTGTTATTCCAAGAAGATCAAGTTTATTTTCTATCGCCTTTAAAGAACCAGAAACGGCAAAGGCAATAAGTCCAATTATATTCATAATGTAAAAAATAACTTGCCCGTGCTCCATTTATTCCTCGCACAGATTTAAACTATCTTTTAATACTACATTAAAGTTTTTATCAATTTCTATTTTAAACCCTCTAAATTCTACTCCTTCTTTTAATGCTTTAAAAAAAGTATTAAAAAATCTTTTATCCATTTCTTTGTATGGATAAAAACATCTGCAGTTTCTAATTCCCATAAATAGAATAACTGCTCTGTATCCTTGTTTTTTGGCCTCTATTAGCTCTTCAAGATGTTTAGAACCTCTTTCAGTAGGTGCATCTGGAAACAAACATTTACCATTGAGAAGTAAATTACTGCCCTTTAATTCCACAAAAATATTATCATCAACAAGATAATCTATCCTGCTTTTTCCAAATTTTACTTCTCTTTTTATTTTTTTAGGTATAAATCCTAAAACTCCCTTTTTTATAGCTTCTTCACCAATTTTTGAATGAATAGAGGTATTTAATAAAACTTTTTCCCCATTAACATCTACAGCGACTAGTTTATAATCAGTTTTTAACCCAGGCTTATTTTTTACAATATAAACTGTTCTTCCTTTTATAAATATTTCTTTTAGCCTTCCCGGGTCTGCAACATGACAGGTTATTTTTCTGCCGTCTTTTTCACAAACTGCTTTAAATCTATTTGGTCTTTCTAAAAAAGTTGCTTTTTCTATTTTTCCTAAGCTTTTTAAATTGAATAAAATCATAAAAACATTATATATTAAAAGCTTTAATTAATAAGAAAACTTTATAAATGTGAGGCTATTATGAAACGTATATTCATATTACTCTTTTTTATTTTTTCTTTCTCTTTTGCTACTCCTGAGGAAAAAGTTGATAAAATGCTGTTAAAAGCCTGGCAGTACTATGAACAGGGAAACTATTATATGATGCTTGATCAGGCAAAGAAAACTGTAGAATATGCCAAAAAAGAAAATGTTCCTAAAGGTATAGCTGAAGGATACTACTATATAGGAATTGCTTATTTTATGATGGGCAATATTGATAAAGCTATAGAGTACGCAAATAAAGCAATTGAATATTCCAAAGACAAGCCAAACTACAGATGGAAAGCTTATGCACATACACTTTTGGCTGAAATAATGCTTTATCTGAAAAAATATGATGAGGCGTTAAAGCATTTCAAAATCACTTTAAAAATAGCACAGGAAAATAAAAATGAAAAAATGGTACCTATAGCACTCCTTAATATAGGAAACGTGTATTTTTATAAAAAAGATTATAAAAAAGCTCTTGAATATTACAAAAAAGCTTTAAAAGAAATTAAAAGTATTGATATAAGACCACATTATACAGCCCTTTTAAATTACAATACAGCTATGGCTTACTATAAATTAAAAGAGTATAAAAATGCTTCTATTTATTTTGAAAAAGCATTAAAAGTTTATGAGAAACTTGGAGATATTAAATCTACTGTAGAATCAGCATACTTTTTAGCAAAATCATTATCAAAAATAGGTGAAAAAGAAAAAGCTTTAGAAGTAATAAAAAAGTATAAATTTCTTGCAAAAAAAGTTTTACTTTATAAAAAATTTAAACAGTTAGAAGAAAAAATAAAAAAGGGGCAGTAAGCCCCCTAACAATTATTGTGAAGATTTTTCTGTAGTTTCCTCTGTGTTTCTCTTAGGTATGAATTTTAGTTCTCCGTTTTCTTCGTCAATTACTACAACATCTCCAGGTTTTACTTCACCTTTGAGTATGAGATCAGCAAGTGGAGTTTCCACATATTTTTGTATTGCTCTTCTAAGTGGTCTAGCACCATATACTGGATCGTATCCAAGTTTAGCAATAAGCTCTTTAGCTTTTTCTGTAGCTTCAATCTGTATACTTCTATCATGGAGTCTAGCATTAAGATTTTTAAGCATAAGGTCAACAATTTGTAAGAGCTCTTTCTTAAATAGTGGTTTGAATACAAGTATTTCATCAAGTCTGTTCAAGAACTCTGGTCTGAAGTAGTTTTTAACTTCTTCAAGTACCTTTTCTTTCGCAAGATTAAACTCTTTTTCTATAGTTTCTTCATCAGCATCAAATGGTATTAATGTAAGGTACTGACTACCTATGTTAGAAGTCATTATGATAATAGTATTTCTAAAGCTTACAGTTCTTCCCTGTGCATCTGTTAATCTTCCATCGTCTAACACTTGTAAGAATACGTCAAAAACTCTTGGATGAGCTTTTTCTATCTCATCAAGAAGTACTACAGAATAAGGTTTTCTTCTTACTGCTTCAGTAAGTTTTCCACCTTCCTCGTATCCAACGTATCCTGGAGGTGCACCAATTAATTTAGCAACAGAGTGTTCCTCTTTAAATTCAGACATGTCAAGTCTAATTAATGCATCTTCGTCTCCAAATAGTAA
>WIAL01000037.1 GCA_015519975.1 Hydrogenothermaceae bacterium
ACTATAATTGGTATGTTAGATAATGTTTCTACGTTATTAACAACTGTAGGTCTTCCAAATAATCCAACCTGAGGAGGATATGGAGGTTTTAGTCTTGGATGTCCTCTTTTTCCTTCTAAACTCTCTATTAAAGCTGTCTCTTCACCGCATATATATGCTCCAGCTCCTCTGTAAACGTACAAATCAAAAGAAAAATCTGAACCAAGTATGTTTTTTCCTAAATAACCTCTTTCATAGGCTTCATTAATCGCGTTTTCAAGTATCATATATCCAGCAGGGTATTCTCCTCTTATGTAAATAAATCCTTTTTCTGCCCCTATTGCATAGGCAGATATAATCATTCCTTCTATTAGAAGATGAGGATCTCTTTCTATTATTATTCTGTCTTTGAATGTTCCTGGTTCAGATTCATCAGCATTACATATTAAATATCTTGGTTTTGGATTTGCTATAACAAATCTCCATTTTCTTCCAGTTGGGAAACCTGCACCGCCTCTTCCTCTTAATGTACTTTCTTCCACTAAAGCTATAATGTCTTCTGGAGAAAATTTATTTAAGGCTTTCTTTAAAGCTGAATATCCTCCGGTTGTTTCATACTCTTCAATATCTACTGTTCTGTTTTCTTTAGCTCTTTTTAAAAGCAAATTTATGTCGCTATCTACATAAATTTCTGGAAGATGTGGTATTTTATCTCTAATATTCATCAGTCATACCTTTCAAGGATTTTCTTTAAGTCTTCTTCTGATTTTATACTGCTTCCATCGTAAAGATCGTAGTTTATTAAAAATGACGGAGCAATGGCACAACTTCCTATGCATTCAACAAGCTCTATATACCATTTTCCATCAGGACTGTGTCCTCCAGCTTCAGCACCTGTCAATTTTTCAAGCATTCTTAAAAATTTTCTGCTTCCTGCAAGGTGACAAGGAAGATTTCTGCATAATCTAATATGGTTCCTCGCTTTTTTTTCAAATCTGAACATATCATAAAATGTAACTATACCTTCAATCTCAGCTTCAGGTATTTTTAGATAGTCTGATAGTTCCCTTACAGCTTCGTGTGGGATGTCCCTGTAAATCTCCTGTATGGTATGGAGAGATGGAATTATAGCCTGCTCTTTTGTTAGATACTTATTTTTAAAATATTCAATTTTTTCAATAACTTCTTTTGTAAGGTATTTATATTCCATTCAATTAGTCTCTTAGCCTTCTTTGTTTGCTCATAATTTTAATTTATTTTAATTTTAACTTCAAAGATTAGGATACATAACTTCCATTCTTGACATTTTTATCAACTGTTAAAAGCGATAAAGTTTCATCATCTTTTGCAGCTAAAATCATTCCTTTAGATTCTATTCCAAATATTTTTCTTGGTTTTAAATTAGCAAATACTATAATTTTCTTTCCAACAAGTTCTTCAGGTGTGTAGTACTGAGCTATTCCAGAAACTACAGTTCTTTTTTCATCTCCAAGATCAACTAAAAGTTTTAAGAGTTTTTCTGCCTTTGGAACTTTTGCAGCTTCTATAACCTGCCCAACTCTAAACTTTAGCTTTGCAAAATCCTCTATTGAAACAACACCTTCTTCTATTTCTTTAACTTCTTTTTTCTCTTCGCTCACTTTTTCTTCCTCCTTAATTTCAATTCTAGGAAATAGTGGTTTTACTTTTTTTACGATTTTTGTTCCTGTCGGAAAATTAAATGGCTGTGGAACATATGTAAATTCTTCAAGTCCCAGCATATTTAAAGCATCTTTCATTTTATTTGGCATAAAAGGAGATAAAAGCCATACAATTGCGTAAATCCCATCAGCAAGTACGTAAAGTGTAGTATCAAGATAAGGGTCCTGAGCTTTTTTTAATGCCCAGGGCTCGGTTTTTACAATGTATTTATTTAAAAAGTCAATAAATTCCCATATCAGCTCAAGTGCTTTATTATACTCAAGAATTTTTAAATGCCTATCTACATTTTCTACAGTGTAAAGGTAAATTTCTTTATACTCTTTTTCTAAATCTGTATATTTTTCTCCGCATTCAACGATGCCTTTTTTAAACTTGTTAATCATTGTTAAACTTCTTGATATTAAGTTCCCAAGATCATTTGCAAGATCAGAATTAATCCTTCCAACAACTGCCGATTTTGAAAAATCTCCATCAAGTCCAAATGGAACTTCTCTCAGTAAAAAATATCTAAGCTCATCAACTCCGTAGTCTTCAGCTGCTTTGAATGGGTCAACAACATTTCCAAGAGATTTTGACATCTTTTTACCTTCAACTGTCCACCAGCCGTGGGCAAAAACCTTTTTAGGAATTTCAAGTCCTGCACTCATTAGAAATGCTGGCCAGTAAACTGCGTGAAATCTAAGTATATCTTTTCCTACAATATGAACATCTGCCGGCCAAAATGTTTTAAAAAGCTCACTTTCGGTATCAGGGTAGCCAACTGCAGTTAGATAATTTGTTAATGCATCAAACCAAACATATATAGTATGGTTTTCATCAAAAGGAACAGGTATTCCCCATTTAACTCTGTCTCTTTTCCTTGAAACAGATAAATCTTTTAAACCTTGTTTTACAAAGGATATTACTTCATTCCTTCTGTAATCTGGCTGTATAAACTCAGGATTTTTTTCATAAAGATCAAGAAGTTTATCTGTATATTTTGAAAGTCTAAAAAAATAGCTTTCTTCAACGATTTTTTCACATTTTTTTTGATGTATCGGACATTTATAATCTAAATCTTTAATTTCTGTTTCGGTTTTAAACTCTTCACAACCGACGCAGTACCAGCCTTCATATTTTCCAAGATAAATATCGCCGTTTTCATAACATTTTTGAAATATATATTGAACAGCTTTTATGTGGTCTTCATCTGTTGTTCTTATAAATCTGTCATAAGATATATTTAAAACCTGCCAGAGCTCTTTAAATTTTTGGTGCGTTTGGTCAGCTAGCTCTTTTGGGGTTATTCCTTTTTCTTCTGCTGCTTTTTGTATTTTAAGTCCGTGCTCATCTGTTCCGGTTAAGAAAAAAGTTTTCACACCTTTTTGTCTATTGTATCTTGCCAGCACATCTGCTGCTACAGTTGTATATGCATGTCCTATGTGAGGAACATCGTTAACGTAATATATTGGAGTGGTAACATAAAACTTATCTGCCATAAACTGCTCCTATCTTATTTTTATTAGTTAATATTTTAACAAAAACATACATTGCAAACTTTATAGAATATTCTATAATTAGATTTTATGAGTGGTTAAAAAAATATAGCTAATGAATTAGGAAAGACATTTTTTAATATTGCTGTAGCTATAGTAGTATTTATGCTCTTGCAGCCGTTTGTAAAAGGAGAGTTGAGCTTTAAGTTAATTATTATTACTGTTATTGGATTTACTATATTTTTATTTATAGGTGCAGTTCTTTTATATTTTGCAGGAGGCAAGAAAGATGAGTGTTGAAGAATATCTTACATGGATAGTTGTTATGATTTCTGCTGTTGGTATAACTGCAACCATTATTCTTACATACTTAATAAAACGTAATGAAAAAAAGAAGTCTTGATGACATTATAAAAATTATAAAAAATAAGAAAAACTACAGATGCAAAAATTAACGCATCAATTCTATCTAATACTCCCCCATGTCCCGGAATTAGATTTGAGCTATCTTTAACTCCTACTTGCCTTTTTATAAGGCTTTCAAATAAATCTCCAATTTGCATTATTATTGATGCAATAGCTATAGGAATAAGTGCTTCTAAATGATTAAAATAATATGCTGTTATTCCTCCAAATATAAGCGAACCTAAAACACTTCCAAAAGCACCTTCCCATGTTTTTTTAGGTGATAGCCGCGGAGCAAGTTTATGTTTTCCAAATGTTTTACCTACAAAATACGCAAACGTATCTCCTGCCCAAACAGTCGCAAAAAGTATCAAAAGTAAATGTCTACCTTCATCAATTAAAAGCCCTAAAGAAGAAACAAAAAATGAACCGTAAATTAGAGAAAAAATAATAGAAGTTAAGTAGTTTATTTCCCACTTTTTAACAGCCTCATAAAAGCCGTATAAGAATATTATCAAAATTGCAAAGTAAAAGTTAAAAAATAAAATAGAAAGCGAAGTTAAAAAACCAATAATAGCTGTACTTATCGGATTTATCTTTTCAAACTTTTTCTTAAATAAATTTGCTGCTTCCCATACGGCAACTGCTGATAAAATGGCTATAAAAGATTTGAAAATATTTTTATCTAAAAATAAAACTGCTGAAATGGCTGTTGTAGCAAGTATGATCCCTGAAACAGTCCTTATAAGTAATTTATTCAACAGCAGTTACTCTCCCAAATCTTCTTTCACGGTTTTGATAATCATATAAAGCTTTTAAAAACTCATTTTCATCAAAATCAGGCCATAGGACAGGTGTAAAATAAAACTCTGTATATGCCATCTGCCACAACATAAAGTTTGATATTCTTTGTTCACCGCTGGTTCTAATTAGTAAATCTGGGTCTGGTAAATCAGGTAAATAAAGGTAATTTTTGAAATCTTCTTCTGTTATTTCTTTTTTTCCTGATTTAATAATTTCATTTACAGCATCAACTATTTCAGCTCTTCCACTGTAGTTTAATGCCACAACCAGGTCCATACCACTGCAGTTTTTTGTTTTTTCTTCACCTTCCTGAACAGTTTTTAAGATCATCTCAGGAAGGTCTTTTCTTCTTCCCATAAATCTAAGTTTTATATTGTCTTCAATTAAGCTGGGGACTTTTGTGTTTATGTATTCAACCAGCAGAGACATTATTGCTTCAACTTCTTCTTTTGGTCTATTCCAGTTTTCTGTAGAAAATGCGTATAAAGTTAAATGTTTTATACCAATTTCATTTGCAAACTTTATTGTTTTTTCAACTGTTTTTGCACCTTCCCTATGTCCAAAAACCCGTGGCAGTCCCCGTAGTTTTGCCCATCTGCCGTTGCCGTCCATTATAATGGCAACGTGCCTGGGAAGTTTATAAAGGTTCATTTACTTTCCTCTAGTTTTCTTTTAGCAATTTTAGCCTCTTCAGAATCAGGATATTTTTCTATTATTTTTTGAAAATAATGTTTTGCTTTCTCTTTTTCTCCGATTTTTAAGTAAGAGTAGGAAATTTTCAGGAGGGCATCAGGAAGTTTATTGCAGTCTTTTATTTGACCCGTTTCACACTTATTTATTAGATCTTGAAAAGTGTTGATAGCTTTTTCGTACTGCCCTTTTGTGTAATATATTTGTCCGATCCAGAAAAGAGCATTATCGTAAAGCTGGCTATCTTTATATTTTTTTACAAATTCTTGAAATTTTTTTTCTGCTTCGTCAAGTTTTCCTTGGTAATATAAATCTAATGCTTGATTATAGATGTCTTCAGGGTTTTTAGCTGTTTTTACTTGCTCTTCACCTTCTAAAGGAGGATTTTCAGGAGGTTTGTATCCTATTTTCAATTTTTGAATTTCTACTGAATTTTGGGTTGCTATGCTTGATACTTCGTCTATCCTTTTTGCTAAGGTTTCCGTTTTCTGATTTAACTGCTGCTGTTGCAATTTTAATTCATTTACTTCTTGTTGAAGTTTTGCCATTTGATTTTGAAGAGATGTAAAATCCTGCTGACTTACACAGGAAAGAGCAGTTATAGAAAAGATAGATGACAATATTATCATTTTTTTCATTTTTAACCTCACTTTTTAGATTTTATGAATAAATATGCAAATATAAATCCTGAGCTTATAAAAATTATACCAGCTGTTATCTCAATATAAAAAAGGGCAGAATAACTGAGTTTAAGCAGTAACTTATCAAATAACAAAGCCACCATAGGTAGTAGTGATATAAGTGTAATTAAAACAATAAGTACAAAAGGGTCTTTTAATTTTTCTTTAATTTTCATCTTACTACCTTTTTTTTATAAGAAGATATACAATATTATTATCTCTTAATTAAGGTAAATTTACCAATACACAGGAGGATTTTAATGAAAAAATATAATGTTGCTATTTTGGGAGCAACTGGCGCTGTGGGAGAAGTAATGAGGAAGGTGTTGGAAGAAAGGAATTTTCCTATAAATAATATAAAGTTTTTAGCTTCTGCCCGTTCAGCTGGTAAAAAAATACAGTTTTGCGGTGAAGAATATACAGTAGAAGAGGTAAAACCAGAAAGCTTTGAAGGAGTTGATATTGCTTTATTTTCAGCTGGAGGTTCTACAAGTAAACAGTGGGCCCCAATAGCAGTTGAAAAAGGTGCTGTTGTTGTTGATAACTCATCTGCTTGGAGAATGGATGAAAATGTTCCTTTAGTTGTTCCAGAAGTAAATCCTGAAGATGTTAAATGGCATAAAGGAATTATAGCAAACCCTAACTGCTCTACAATACAGATGGTAGTTGCTTTATATCCTATTCATAAAGAAAAGAAGATAAAAAGAGTAATAGTTTCTACTTATCAGGCAGTATCAGGTGCTGGAGCAAGAGCTATAAAGGATTTAGAGGAAGAGACTAAGGCAAGACTTGAAGGAAGATTTTACACACCTGAAGCTCTTCCAAATCATATAGCCTTTAACGTTGTTCCACATATAGACGTATTTTTAGATAATCTGCATACAAAAGAAGAAATGAAAATGGTAAATGAAACAAGAAAAATTATGCATGCTCCTGATATTAAAGTTTCTCCAACCTGTGTAAGAGTGCCTGTTTTTAACGGTCACAGTGAAAATGTAGTTATTGAAACTGAAAAGCCTATTACTGTAGAGGAAGCAAGAGAAATTTTAAGAAACGCTCCTGGAGTTATAGTTGAGGATGATCCATTTAATAAGGTTTATCCTATGCCTATAGATGTTGATGGTAAAGATGATGTTTTTGTTGGAAGAATAAAGAAAGATTTAGCTTTTGATAACGGAATTTCAATGTGGGTCGTTGCAGATAATTTAAGAAAAGGAGCTGCTACAAACGCCGTTCAGATTGCTGAGCTTTTGATTAAATACGAATTAGTATAAAAGAAAGAGGAGATTATTTCTCCTCTTTTTTGTTTTCTTCAGGTTTTTTTGCAAAATCTTCAGGTCTCAAATTCTCAAGCATTTGTCTAAATTTTTCAAGTTCTTCATCTGTTTCCGGCTCTGTTATTTTATTTAATTCTTCAACAGTTTTAATTTCTTCTGTTTCTTCTTCAACTTCTTCTTTAGTATCTTTTAGTTCCTCTTTGATATCTTTAATATTAACTTTTTTAACCACATTTTCATCAAGGAATATAGGCGCGCCAAATCTAAGAGCTATGTTTATGGCATCACTTGGTCTTGCATCTATAACAATTTCTTCTCCATTTTCTTTTCTTAAAATAAGTTCAGCAATGTATGCTCCATTTCTATAATCTACTATAGCCACTCTTTCTACTGTTGCTCCTAAAGCTTCAATAATGTTTTTTATAAGGTCGTAAGTTAAAGGCCTTGGTGTTTCAACATCACTTTGAGCAAGTATAATTCCTTCTGCTTCAGCAACCCCAATCCAAATTGGGTATATGAAATCTTCATTATCAACTTCTGAAAGCATTAAAATTGGGCTTCCTGTAATTGAATCAAGTCCTATGTTTCTTACTTTTACTTCTTTCATTATTTATTACCTCCATTTTTGCCTTTTTGGCAAAATTTAATACAACTTTGGAAATTTAATATGAATATAATCATATTATTTAACTATAACTATATTAAATTATTTTGCATTGTCAAGTTTTATTGTTAAATACCTAAATTTTTATATAATTAAATATATGCAATTATTGGAGGATTTAAACTATGAAATTTTTTACTTTAAAAGAAGCTAATAGTTTACTGCCTCAGATAAAGCTCTTAGTTGATGAAATAAAAGAAAAGAGAAAAAAGCTATACCAGGCATTAGACAAATATGAAGATGAAATAGAAGGCAGAAATGATAAACTTGAGGTTATGTTTTATAAAACAGAAATAGATACATATAACAAGGAAATAAATGAGCTTATTGAGATAATTGAAAGTTTTGGTGTCATGGTTAAAGGATTAGATCCGTTTTTAGTTGACTTTCCATCAGAATACAACGGTGAAAAAATACTTCTATGCTGGAAAGAAGATGAAGAGAAGATAGAGTACTGGCACGGATTATATGAAGGATTTGCTGGCAGAAAACATGTTTCTGAAATTGAAGACCAGTTAAACAATGTTGAAATTTAAAAAATATAGCGTATAATAACTAAAAGATTAAAAATAAAAAGTAAGCAGGAAGTATCAGCTTATCACTAAATTAACTTCCAAAAGTTCAAGTAAGTAGTAATCTGGTATTTCCTCTAAAAAAACAGGAGGACATTTATGTCAAAATTCACAGATTTACCAATTTCTAAGGAAGTACTTCATTCTATCTCTAAAATGGGATATGAAAAACCTACTGAAGTACAGGAAAAAACTATCCCAGTCGTAGCTGAAGGAAACGACATCATTGCGCAGGCGCAAACTGGAACAGGAAAAACTGCTGCGTTTGGTATTCCTTTAATAGACAAAGTAGATACTAAATTTAGAAAGATTCAGGCACTTGTATTAGTTCCAACAAGAGAACTTGCAATTCAAGTAGCAAAAGAACTTAAAGACATAGGAAAAACAAAAAAGGTTTTCGTTTTATCAGTTTACGGTGGAAAATCAATTCAGCATCAAATTAATTTTTTAAGAAAAGGAAATGACGTAGTTGTTGTAGGAACGCCTGGAAGAGTAAAAGATTTAATAAACAGAGGTCATCTAAGGCTTAATAACGTTAAATATTTTGTCTTAGACGAAGCAGATAGAATGCTTGATATGGGATTTATTGAAGATATTGAGTATATAATGTCTAAACTTCCAGAAAATAAGCAAACACTTTTATTTTCCGCGACTATGCCTAATGAAATCAGAAGACTTGCAGAAGAATTTTTAGATGAAAATTATAAGACAGTAAAAATAGCACCTGAACAAGTTACTGTTGAAAGAATTAAACAGGTAGCTTACAGAACAGATAATAAAAACAAATTTAACACTTTTGTAGATGTACTTCAGAAAACAATGGGTAAGAAATCTATTGTATTTACCCAAACTAAAGCAATGGCTGACGAAGTTGCTCAAAGACTTAGAGAAGAAGGATTCAATGCTGATGCAATCCATGGTGATTACTCACAGGCAAAAAGGGAAAGAGTTCTTAAAAACTTTAGAACTGGAAGGCTTGATATTTTAGTGGCAACAGACGTTGCAGCAAGAGGACTTGATATAAAAGGTGTTGAAACAGTATACAACTATGACCTTCCACAAGATGTTGAAAGTTATGTCCACAGAATAGGAAGAACAGGTAGAGCTGGAAAGGAAGGACTTGCAGTATCTTTCTTCACACCTTCAGAAGATATGCAGTTTCAAAGAATATTAAAAACAACTAAAGCAAATATACAGCTTGAAAACCTTTCAAATAAGCCTTTAAACAAACCACAAAGAAAACCAAGAAGAAGATTTGCAAGAAGATAAAATTAGGGGCTTTTAGCCCCTTTTACAATTTCATATAAAAGTAGCCACTTCCAAATTTAAAACTATCTTCAATCTTTTGCTGAATATAAGATCGGGCAATTCTAACAGACTTTTCTAAACCTTTTCCCAAAGCTAAATTTGAAGCAATTGCAGAAGATAAAACACATCCAGTTCCGTGAACATTTTTAACTTTTACTTTAGGATAAATCAAGTGAATAAATTTTTTACCGTTGAAAAATATATCAACAACCTGCCCTTTAAAATCAAAATGTCCGCCTTTTAAGTAAACATTTTTAGCTCCAAGTTGATAAAGTTTTTCACAGGCTTTTTCCATATCCTCAATAGTTTTTATTTTTATTCCAGTTAACTCTTCTGCTTCCAATTTGTTTGGTGTAACTATGTTTGATAACGGTATTAGATTTTCTATAAACTCATTTATACCTGATTTTTCAAGTAAATATTTTCCACTCGAAGATTTTAAAACAGTATCTAAAACAATATTTTTTAAATTAAATTCTTTTAGAGCCTTAGAAATAGCATTTACATTTTCTTTTGTTAAAATCATTCCAATTTTAACTGCATTTATTTTGGTATCTTCAGCTAAAGATTTTATTTGATTATAAAGAAAGTCTGAATCTATAGGCTGTGTACGTTGAACACCTTTTGAATTTTGAACTGTTAGTGAAGTTACAGCAGAAAGCCCAAATAGACCAAATTCTTTAAAAACTTTTAGATCTGCTTGAATTCCGGCACCACTGCTGTTATCACTTCCGGCTATAGTTAACGCTTTTTTCATGAAAGTCTAATTTGTCTTTTATGTATATACCTGATAATAATATGATTTATAAGCTTATTAGTCCATTTTGCCATTTTTTCATCTTTAATTTTGAACTTTTTTAAACCTTTTATTAACTGCTTCTCAGAAATTATCCCAAATAGAAAAGCTGACACTACAAAAAAAGGAAGACCAGGGAGAATAGGTAAAATGATCCCTGCTATCCCAAGTAATAAAAATACAAATCCCCAAAATATTCTCATTATTTTTTCCTTGCCACTTTTTCTGCCCATGCTATTATCTCTTCTTCAGGAATGTCTAAATTATGTTCTTTTACATACTCTTTTAAATATTCAACAATTTTGTCAAATTTAGCTAAAGCTCTTCCCTTGTCTGGAGTTGGGTCTTTTACTAGACCATAAATTTGCCTTCCTTCGTGCCACTCTGGTAAGTATTCGGTAATTGGAAGTCCTTCCTGAGTTACAAATAACAAACAGTGACAGTATTTGAAAATCTGCATTTCATCGCATGCACATATCCATCTTCTTTTTTTAACTTCTTCTTCTTTGTTTGGATAGAAATTACACGGACATAAAGGTCTTCCTAAAGTTTGCAAGTGTTCAGCAAGACCAAGTATTACTGCCTCTGAAACTTCTTTATTAGGATTTACGACAGTTCCAGATTTTTCAGAAAAAGTTTCAGCAAACTTTTTCATTTTTTCAATATATTTTTCATCTACTTTTACTTCCATTTCGCAACCTCCATTCTTTTATATTATTAAAATATAATAATAATATATATCAAATTCCAATGATTATCCTCATTTTTATATGTTGACTATAGAAAATATAGTACTTATATTCAAATAAAAACCTTTAGGAGGATTTTAAAAATGATAAAAAAAATAATGGTAGGTGTACTCGCGGTTTCATTTTTATCTTACGGTGGTGATTATGTAAAGCTCAAAAAACCACCTAAAGATTTAGATAAATATTACCCTCCTGCTTCAGAAAACCCTGTATTTCTTTACAACATGTATACTGCGTCTACTTCTTTTACTGGAATGTTTGCAAACATAAAAGAGGGAGACTGGAAAAATGCACAAAAATGGGCTGAAAGTTTGAGGAAAGCTTATCTAAAGGTTGGGAAAATGGTGCCAAAGTGGGACAAGTTTTTAAGAAAAAATGAAATAAATAAATTAGTTGAAGCAGTAAAAAATAAAGATGTTAATAAAATTAAAAAATATTCACAGATAGTTGGACAAAGCTGTTCATCATGCCATAAAAAATACATGCTTCCTGTAAAAATAAAATATCACTATCCGTCTTATGATCTTGTTTCAATAGAAGATCCTGTGTCAGGTAATGAATATGGTATTGAAGATTATATGAAAAAAATAACAAATGATTATAAATTGGTAAAAGTTTATTCATCAGATGGTAAGTTTAAAAAAGCTTTGAAAACTGCAGATAATTTTTCAAAAAGATTTAAAGCTTTGACCCAGATGTGCAGCGAGTGCCATACAAATAAAATTGTTGAGGATGTTTACTTTGGAGAAGAAACAGAAAATGCTTTAAAAGCTTTAAAAAAAGCTATAGTGGCTAAGAATAATAAAAATATAAATAAACAGATGGGAGCTATAGGAGGTACCTGTTACAAATGCCATAATGTTCACGAGGTTCCAATAATGATGAAAGATAAGCTGTCAAAATAAAGTTATGAAAAAGTTACTATATATTTTGCTTTTTATTTTTTCTGTTTCTTTTGCAAATGAATACAGGGCAGTTTTTGACTGTTTTTCTTCAAATGCAAAATTTGTGTTAAATAGACTCTTTTTAATTCAAAAAAACAGCTGAAGATTTCAAAGAAGACAATCTGAAATATAAATTTGAAATAACAATGCACGGTGGATGTGTGCTGTTTCTAAAGAAAAATAACTCTGATTTCTCATCGAAAGAAAGGTTAATAGTACAGGACATTAAAAATCAGCTGGAGATATTAAAGGAGCTTTACGGCATAAAAATAAAAGCCTGTAATATAGCTTTAACAAGGTATAATTTAACAAAGAAAGATATTGTTGATTTTGTGGATGTAGTAAAAAATAGCTGGCAGGAAATTATTATTTTGCAAAATAAAGGGTATGCTTTAGTTCCTTTTGAATAAAAATTGGAGGTAATAATTATGGCAAGACTTGTTAAAATGACCGAGAAAAAACCATTAAAACTGGAAGGTAAAGAGGAAGACTACTACATATGTCAGTGTGGTCTTTCCAAAAAGTATCCATTTTGTGATGGGTCACACAAAAGAGCAAAAGATGAAGAAGAAGGCAAACTTTATATTTATGATGAAAATTCAAGGGTAGAAATATAATTATAGGAGAAAATGATGGATTACTTAATAATTTATGCACATCCAAATCCAAAAAGTTTCAACCATGCTATTAAAGAAACAATAGAAAACAAATTAAAAGAAAAAGGAAAGTCTTTTGAAATAAGAGATTTATATGCACTTGGCTTTGATCCTGTAATGAGGCCAGATGATTTTATAGCTATTCAACAAGGAACTCACTTACCGGATGTAAAAAAAGAGCAGGAATTAATATCAAAAGCTAAAAGATTGATAGTTATACATCCAATATGGTGGTACTCAATGCCGGCAATTTTAAAAGGTTATATTGATAGAGTTTTTTCTTACGGTTTTGCTTATACACAAACTGAAGAAGGCATTAAACCTCTTTTGATAGGAAAAGAAGTAATTGTTTTCAACACGATGGGAGAAACAAAAGAGCAGTGCGAAAGTTCTAGCATTTGTCCCTGCTTGAAAAAAACAATAGGAGGAACATTTGAGTTTTGCGGTATAAGAGTTTTAGAGCATAAATTTTTCTTTGCCGTTCCTTATGTTAGGGATGAAGATAGAAAGCAAATGTTGCAAGAAGTAGAAAACATTATAGAAAAAATGGCTTAATTACACTGGGGATAATACTTTAAAAATTTATCAATATTTTCAACAGTTAAATCAAGGATTCTTTCAAGTGCATCTTTTGTATAATAAGCACAATGAGGTGTAAGGATAACATTTTCTTCGTGTAAAACGTAAAAAGATTCCATAGCTTTTTTTAATTTTAGTGCTGGAATTTCTTCTTTTTTTAACAACTCTTCCTCAATTGCAGTTTCCTCTGCTTCTAATGTGTCAAGGGCTACTCCGCCGGCAAGTCTGCCTTCTTTTAATGCTTCAATAATAGCTTCAAGCTCTACAACTGCCCCTCTTGATGTATTTATTAACATTGCATCCATCTTCATTAATTTAATGTTAAATCTATTTATTAAATATCGGGTTGATTTTGTGTAAGGCATATGTACCGTAACTATATCAGATTTCATTAGAAGATCTTCAAGACCAACATATTCAACATTGTACTTATCAATTAACTCCTGTTTTTTTGTCCTATCGTAAGCAAGAATTTTCATCCCAAACCCGTAAGCTATTCTTGCTACATAGCCTCCTATTCTACCGGTTCCTATTATTCCTATTGTTTTACCCATAAGGTCTATGCCCATTAATCCTTGTCTTGAGAAGTCTCCGTTCTCTACTCTTAAAATCGTTGGTTTTAACTTCCTTGCAAGTGCGATTATAAGTCCGAAAGTATATTCAGCTACTGTGTTATTTCCGTATCCTGGAATATTAGCAACTATGATTCCTTTTTGTTTAGCATATTCAACATCTATGTGGTCATAACCGCTTGAACGGGTAATTATTAGTTTTAAATTTGGCATTTTATCTATAATATTTTTTGTAATTTTTGAGTATATGAATATGCTGATTATTTCGCAGTTTTTATACTTTTCAACGTTATTTTCGTCAAGTTCCTCTTTTGTAAAAGTTATTTCTTCATTTATGTTATATTCTTTTAATTTTCTTTCTAAATGTATTTTTTCCCAATCTTCAACTTCAAAAAAAGCAATTTTCATTAAAAAAACCTCTGTTTATTTTTGATATAATTAAGTTTACAACTTGGAAAAGGAGGAAGCAACATTGGCAATAAAAGGAAGAGTTTGGAAATTTGGAGATGATATTAATACAGATGAGATTATACCTGCAAGGTATTTAATAACAACTGATCCAAAGGAACTTGCAAAGCATGTAATGGAAGATGCAGACCCTGAATTTCCTAAGAAAGTTCAGCCTGGAGATATTATAGTAGCAGGTAAAAACTTTGGATGTGGTTCTTCCAGGGAACACGCACCACTTGCAATAAAAGGTGCTGGGATTGCTGCGATAATAGCTGAAAGTTTTGCAAGAATATTTTATAGAAATGCAATTAATCTTGGAATGATTGTTATAGAATCACCAGAAATAGCTAAAGAAACTGATGAAGGTGATATTCTTGAAATAGATATTGAAAAAGGTATAGTTAAAAATTTAACAAAAGGCAAAGAGTATAAAATAAAACCCCTTCCAGAAGATTTAAAGAAAATACAGGAAGCTGGCGGTCTTATGGAGTATGCAAAAGCTAAATTAGAGGGAAAATAATGGATTTTAAAAATATACTTGTATGTGTTGATTTTTCTGATATTTCAGATGCAGTTGTAGATTCTGCATCTGTTTTTGCAAGTATATTTGATTCTAAGATTACATTGCTTACCATTGTAGAAAGACCTGTTCCTGTCATACACGAAGGATTTGAAGATTTAGTGGAACCAGAAGAAATTGAACTATTAATTGAGCTTGAAAGAGAGCTCCGTAAAGAAGCTGAAGAAAAACTGGTTAATTATGCTTCTAAGCTTTCAGAAAAAGGATTTAATGTTAAAACAGTTATTGAAGTTTCCGATATTGTTGATGGAATACTTGATAATGCAGAGAAAGAAAATGCTGATTTAATAGTTCTAGGCAGTCATAAAAAAGGATTACTTGATAGGCTTTTACTTGGTAGTGTTTCAGAAAAGGTAATAAATAAATCACCTGTGTCTACTTTAGTTGTAAAAGGTCAGCCTATAGAAAAATTAAAAGAGCTTTTAGTAGGTTATGACTTTTTGCCTGCTTCTAAAGAGGCATTAAACACAGCCATATCAATTGCTGAAAAATGCCAGAGTGAAATATTTATAGTACATGCAGAAACAGAGCTAACAGTTCCTCATTTATCGTCTATAACAAAATCAGTTATTGAGAAAAAAATTAAACTTTTAAATGAGATTGTTCAGCAGTTAAAAAAGAAAAATATACCTGTAAAATATGAAATTTTAGAAGAAAAACCTGTTGATGCTATTTTAGAGGAGATAGAAAAATACCATCCTGACCTTACACTTGTAGGTAAAAGAAAAAGCTCTAAGTTAAAAAGGCTGTTTTTAGGTTCTACAGCAATGAAAATTGTTAAAAAATCTCCCACTTCTGTTTTAATTGTAAGGAAAAAAGATGCTTAGACTCTTAATTGCTTTTTTAGTTTTCTTTAATTTCTCCTGCAGTGCCATTTCAAAAGAAGAAAATCCCTATTTTTATTATGTAATGTGCAAATATGCACAGTACAATAAAGATTATAAATCTGCAGAAGAACTTTGTGAAAAAGTTGTCTCACTACTTCCTGAAACACGAAAAGCATATCAAGATGTTATTAATATTTTAATAAAAGAAGGAAAAAAAGAAAAAGCTGAAAAATATCTAAAAATTTATATTGAAAATTTTAAAAAACCTAAAGATTTTCTATTTGTAGCCAGGAAGTATGAGCAGTTAAATAAAATAAATACTGCTAAGCAGATTTTAAATCAAGCTATTAACATTTATCCAGATAATATCGAAATTCTTTCACTTTTAACAGATATATATCTTCAAAGTGGAGAGTTAAAAAAGGCGGAAAATTTACTAAAAAAACTGATTAAAAATCCAAAATTTAAGAAAAAAGATAAGGCGTATTATCTACTTGCAAGGATAGAATTAACAAAAGGAAATTTAGATAAAGCAAAAGATTACTTAGAAAAAGCTTTTAAGCTGAATAAAAAAAGCTCACAGATATATGTATTACTTGGAGAAATTTACAAACAAAAAAAAGAATACGAAAAGGCAGAAAAAATTTATTTAGAAGTTTTAAAGAAAAATCCTAATAATTTTGAAGCCTTAAATAGATTATTTCAGCTTTATGTAGATACAGACCAGTATGAAAAAGCAAAAGAAATTATAGATAAACTTGCAACTTTAAATCCGTCAGGAAAAGACGTTTTATTAAAGCAGTTTTATCTTTACTTAAAGTTAAAAAAAGTAAACGAGCTTATACCAAAACTTGAAAAACTTGCAAAATCACATCCTAATGACCCTGAAGTTTTAATGATTTTAGGAATGGCTTATGAGTCTTTAAATAAATTTGAAAAAGCAGAAAAGATTTATGAAAAAGTTTTAAATCTAAATCCAGATAATCAGGAAGCGTTTGATAGATTAATGTCTGTTCTTATTAACCAGAAAAAATACAGAAAAGCTATAGATCTACTTAATAAAAAATATGCTGAAAATCCTAAAAATTATAACGTACTTGTTATGATGGCAGAAATAGAAGACTTGAGAGGAAACACAGAGGAAGCTGTAAAGCTTATAAAGGAAGCTATAAGTATTAATCCAAAGGATGAAAAGCTTTATTTTTATCTTGGAATATACCTTGATAAGCTTGATAAATGGGAAGAAGCAGAAAAAGCATTGAAAAAAGCTATACAGCTAAGACCTGATTTTCACGATGCATTAAATTATCTTGGATATTCTTACATTTTAAGGGATATAGATATTGATAAAGGTATAGAGCTTGTGAAAAAAGCGTTGAAGTACGCACCAAACAACCCTGCATATCTTGATAGTTTAGCGTGGGGATATTACAAAAAAGGTAAATATAATGAAGCTCTAAATATAATGCTTAAGGTTGTAAATAAGATAAATGATGATCCAGTTGTTTTTTACCACTACGGAGCTATACTTGAGGCTGTAGGAGAAAAGAAAAAAGCAAAGGAAATATATGAAAAGGCTTTAAAAATTTTAGAAAAAATGAAAGAAGAGCCAGAAAAAGGAATAAGAGAAAAAATAAAAAAAAGATTAAAAAATCTAAAATGGTAAGAGTTTTATTAATAGCTTTAATTTTTATTTCTTCTTGTGCAGTTAAAAAAAAGTCCTGTGATATTATTTATGAAGATACGCTAAAAAATCAACAAAAACTTCCTGAAAAATACGAAGCAAAAGGACTTGTTTACATAAAAAATATTCCTGCTATATTCAAGGCAAATTTTTCTAATGAAGAGTATGTAAAACTTTACACTATTTTTGGTCAAAAATTAGGAGAAATCAAAAAGGAAGATGATTTAATATGCATAAATTTTAAAGGATTAAATCAATGCGGAGATAAATCTCTATATTCAAAACTTTTAGGTGTTGATATTCCTCAAGAGTTAAAAAATATTTTAATAGGAAAAGTTTCTATCTCAAAAAATGCCAGATATTACTGCAGAGAAAATGATTTTGTTATTGAGGATAAAAACATTAAGTATATCTTTAAAAATGGAAAATTAAGGGAAATTATTTATGACATTTATAAATTAAGCTATAAATATTATTCAGATAAGACAGTAATAGAAATTTTCGCAAATGAAAAAGAAATAGGTAAAATAGAAATAAAAAAAGTTAAGGCACTTTAAAATGGCATTTATAAAGGTTTGTGGAATTACAGATGAAAATCAGGCAAAAAAGATATCCAGTTTAGGAGTTTCTCATATTGGGGTAATTTATTTTCCTAAAAGCCCAAGACATATTAATTTGGAGCAGATAAAAAAGATTAAAAATAGTTTACCTGAAAATGTAAAACTAGTTGCTGTTGTAGTAAATCCTAAAAAAGAAGATGTTGAAAAGCTTTTGGAAACTGCCGACATAATCCAGTTTCACGGCGATGAATCTTTAGAATTTGTAAAACATTTTCCAAAAGAAAAAGTAATAAAAGCATTTAGATTAAAAGATGAAAATTCCTTAAAGCAGATAAAGCCTTTTGTAGATGAAGGATATCTAATTTTAATTGATGCGTATTCAGAAAAAGAATACGGCGGAACAGGAAAACAGATAAATAAGGAACTGGTAGAAAAAGTAAAAGGTATGACAGATAAGTTTATTTTATCTGGCGGTTTGTCAGGTAAAAATGTTTATGATTTAATAAAGTTATATAAACCTTATGGTGTAGATGCTTCTTCAAAGCTTGAAATCAAAGCTGGCATTAAAAATTTGGATAAAGTAAAGAATTATATACAAAATGCGCAAAAAGCATTTGAGGAAATAAATATTGAGTGATTTTGTAAAACAAATAAAACCTCATTTTGAAAAAGCAACTCTTCCTTTAATAAATCTGTTCTCAAAAATAAATATTTCTCCAAATGTTTTAACAATTTCAGGACTTTTGTTTACATCAGCTGCAGCATATTTTATTTATTTGCAAAACTTTTTTATAGGAGCTTTTCTTCTCACTATTGGAGCTTTATTTGATGCTTTAGATGGGCATCTTGCACGAAGGAGCGGGTTATCGTCCAAGTTTGGAGCATTTTTAGATTCTGTAGTTGATAGACTATCCGATTTTTTACCTTTAACGGCTTTAATTTTTGTTTTTAAAGAAAACAATCTTTTGATGTTTCTTCTTCTTTCTGCAATAGCTTTTTCATTTTTAACAAGTTACACAAGAGCAAGGGCAGAAGGGCTTGGACTTGATTGTAAAGTTGGTATTTTTGAAAGACCAGAAAGATTAATTGTACTAATAATAAGTTTATTTTTAAATATTGTGGAAATTGGTATAGCACTACTTGCTGTAGGCTCGTTTATTACATTTTTACAAAGGGTTTATCATGTTTATAAAATTTCCAGTTTAGGTGAGAGAAAATGAGTATAAAAACACCTTATCTTGCAGTTGATGGAATAATCCAGCTTTATGATGAAAAGGAAAATTTTAAGGGTATTGTTCTAATAGAAAGAAAAAATCCTCCTATTGGTCTTGCTATCCCTGGAGGGTTTGTTGATATTGGAGAAACAGTTGAACAGGCAGTTATTAGAGAAATGAAAGAAGAAACATCACTAGACGTTGATATTTTAAGAATTTTAGGAGTTTACTCAGATCCAAATAGAGACCCAAGATTTCATACTGCCTCAGTTGTATTTGTGTGTAAAGCCCATGGCCAGCCAGTAGCAAGTTCTGATGCAAAAGAGGCAAAAATTTATAAACTTGAAGAAATTCCTTATGATAAACTTGTTTTTGACCATGCGAAAATACTTAAGGATTATATAGAAAGATGAAAATACTAGAGAAACTGTCAAAAAAGCCCTTTTCAATAGTTGGGCATAGGGGAGCAAAAGGAGTAAAGCCTGAAAATACACTTGCATCTTTATCTTATGCTGTTGAAAAAGGTGTTGACATAGTTGAAGTTGATGTTAGGAGGACTAAAGATAACCATTTGATACTTCTTCATGACCCAGATTTTGAGAGATTAACCGGCAAAAAAATAAAACCTTCTGATATGGAACTTTCTTACATTAAAGAAAATATAAAAATAGATGGTCAGCCTGTTGCCACTTTAGATGAGGCACTTGAGCTTATAGATGGAAAAGTTGGCATGTTTATAGAAATAAAAGAACCTGAAACTATAGATGATGTTTTAGAAAGGGTTCTTCTTCATAATGCATTAGAATGGACAGCAATAATAAGTTTTTATGACAAGGCTTTGATACGTGCTAAAGAACTTCTCCCTTCTATTAAAACTGGTTTAATATACTTTAAACCGCCAGGGAGAATATTTGATGCAAAAAAACTAAATGCTGATTTTGTACTACCTTATTATAGAATTGCAACTGCAAAGGCAAATTATACTGCACACAAAGTTGGGCTTAAAGTAGTTGTATGGACTATAAATGATAAAAATACGGCAAAAGAGATGTTAAAGAGAAAAGCAGATGCAATGGCTACAGATTATCCAGAAATTTTAGTAAAATTTAGAGAAAAAATTACAGGAGGAAAAAATGGAAGTAATTAAACATTGGGACATAGGACTTGATTTAGTGAAAACAAAAAAAGGTGCTCTTTTATACAAGATAACAATTGCCGAAAATCATTTTCTACTCGAACAAAACCCATTAAAAGACAGCAAGTACGGCGTGGCATACAGGGCTTTAAAAGAAAAGTATCCTGAGTTTTATATGTTCTGGGAAATTAAGGATAATAAATACACAGGAAGACTACTTACTGGAGTATTTCTGGAAAAAGAAGACATTGATAAGTTTATAACTGACGTGCTTCAAAGTGAAGAATTTAAATCTTTTGAAGATATAAGAGAAGAGATAGAGGAATAATTAAATTCCTAATATTTTTATAATGGCCCTTTTGGGTCTTTGCCCGTCAAACTCTGCATAAAATATTTCCTGCCAGGGACCTAAGTCCAGTTTTCCATCTGTAACTGGCAGTGTCACCTGTAGATGAACAAGTAAGTTTTTTAGGTGTGCATCACCGTTATCTTCACCTGTTAGATGATGTTTATAATCTGGTTTAAAAGGAGCAAGTTTTTCGAGCCACTGCCATATGTCCTCGTGAAGCCCTTCTTCATCGTCCTGGACAATTATAGAGCTTGTAAGATGCATTGAAGAAATAAGACAAAGACCTTCATTTATACCAGATTCTTTAACTGTCTGTTTTACAATATCTGTAATTCTTATTAAATCTCTTCTTTTTTCTGTTTTAAATGTCAAATATTTTGTATAAACCTTTGCTTTCCCTTCTTTTATCATATTGCTGCTCCTTCTAAACTAAATGGACAGTCACAATCATATCTATCTGGAAGATTCCCAGCAAAATCAAGGATTAACTTTTTAATATCCTCATTTTTCTTTTCCATCATTTCTATTACTTCTTCAGAAGTCAGTTTTTCTCCTTTTATTCCCGCTGCAAGGTTTGTCACTACACTTACAGAGGCAAAATGCATATTTATTTCTTTAGCCAGAACAACCTCTGGAACTAATGTCATTCCAACAATATCTGCTCCAAGCAGTGAAAGTGCTTTTATTTCTGCTGATGTTTCAAGTCTTGGACCTTCTGTTGCTGCATAAACTGCATTTTTATGGTATCTAAAGCCAAGAGTATTTAAACTATTTTCAAGCTGTTTTCTTAAAACAGGGCAGAATGGGTCAGAAACGTCTATGTGTACTACGCTTCCATTTTTCATGTAAATACTTACAAGATCATCTATTTTGTCATTTATATCAACTTTTGTATTAATACCTTCAAAAAACGTTGATGGCCTTGTTTTCGTAAAATCTAAGAACTGTGAAGATATAACGAAATCTCCCGGATTGAGCAGTGGATTTATCCCACCAACTGCACTTATTGAAAGTATTTTATTTATTTTTAGTCTTCTAAATCCCCATATGTTAGCTCTATAATTTATCTGATGTGGAGGGTATAAATGTCCTTTACCGTGCCTTGGAAGAAAAACTATTTTTTTATTCTTATATTCTGTGATTATATATTTATCAGAAGGCTTACCCCAAGGCGTTTCTATTTCAACTTCATCTACAAGCTTTAGTCCTTCTATCTGATAAAGACCGCTGCCGCCTATAACCCCAAGCATTAAAATCCCTCCATTACAATCTCTTGAGCTTTTGCAACGCCTTTCCCAAGCTCTACTGGATATCCAATTTTTTTAAGAGCTATTTCAAGCCCGCCAATTACCTGAACAACATCCATGAAATCAAAATATCCCATATGTGCAATCCTAAATATTTTTCCTTTTAGATGGTCCTGTCCCCCTGCTACTCTAAATCCAATTTTTAAAAGCTCTTTTCTCAAATCATCTGCATTAATTCCAGCTGGAGCGTAAACACCTGTTGCAGAGTTTGCTGGGCTTTCAGATAAAAGTTCAAGACCTATTTCTTTAACGGCCTGTCTTGTTGCTTTTGCCATTATTTCATGTCTTTTCGCAAGATTTTCAAGACCTTCATCTAAAATAAGTTTTAAACTTTCATTTAAAGCCATTATTAAACTTATTGCTGGAGTGTAAGCAGTTTGACCTTTTGACTGTTTTTTACTTTCAGCCTTTACATCAAAGTAGTATTTAGGAAGATTTGACGTTTCAAGTCTTTTTTCTGCCTTTTCACTGTAATATAAAACTGAAAGCCCCGGAGGAAGCATGAGAGCTTTTTGAGAACCTGTAACCAAAACATCTATTCCTATTTCCTCAGGATAAACCTCATAAACTCCAACTGATGTTATGCCGTCAACAACTACAAGACAGTCATCAAGCATTTCATTTGCTTTTTCAGCTAAAAACTTAACATCATGGTAAGTTGTTGTGGATGTTTCAGACTGCTGAACTAATATTCCTTTTATTTCTGGATATTTACCTAAAATTTCAATTATTTTATCTTTGTCGTATGTTTTTCCCCAGGGAATTTCATAATCTATTACTTTTAGGTTGTATCTCTTTGCTATTTCTCTCCATCTTTGTCCAAATTTGCCTGCATTTATAACAAGTACTGTATCATCTTCTCTAAAAAAGTTAACAATGGAAGCCTCCATGGCACCGGTTCCAGAAGATGCAAACATTAAAACATCTCTTTGGGTTTTTAAAAGTTTTTGGAGTTTTTCTCTTGTTTCTAAAAATATTTTTGTAAATTCTGGTGTTCTGTGGTGAATTATTTGCTGTCCAAGTGCTTTAATAACCTGTGGTGGAAGTGGAACAGGTCCTGGCGTGAAAAGTCTTTCTTTTATAAGCATTAACTCCTCCGGATATTACAGATTTTTGAGAATATTTTATCAAATTAACCTACAACTTTATATGATTTAGAAAGATAAAACTGCTCAATTTTTTCTGCCATTTGCTCTGGAAGTAGTCCTAAATCTTTTTCAAGAAGGTTTACCTTTCCATGTTCTACAAATTTATCAGGAATACCAAATCTGAGGAGTTTATTTATATATCCGTTATCCATTATATATTCTGCAACTGCACTTCCAAAACCACCGTTTAAACAGCCGTCCTCTCCTGTAATAATAATCTCATTTTCTTTTAAAAGTTTATCTAAAAGCTTGTAATCCATAGGTTTTACAAATCTTGAGTTTACAACTGTTATTTTTATGCCTTTGCTTTCTAAAATTTTCCTAACTTCAAGGGCTTTATTTACATATCTCCCTACCGCTAAAAATACGATATTTTTCCCCTCTTCTAATACTTCCCAGCTTCCTATTTCTATTTTTTCAAAATTATCTTTAATCTTTCCAACTGCTTCACCTCTTGGATATCTTATAGCAAAAGGTTTTCCACTTTCTAAAGCGGTATATAGTAAATTTCTAAGTTCCTGAGCGTCTTTTGGAGCTGATATTATGATTTCTGGAACAGCTCTTAAAAATGATATGTCGTAAACCCCATGATGTGTAGGACCATCTTCTCCAACTAATCCAGCCCTATCTATAGCAAATACAACAGGCAGTTTTTGTAGCGCTATGTCATGGATAACTTGATCATAAGCCCTTTGCAAAAATGTTGAATAATAAGCAGCTACTGGTTTTAATCCTTCCACAGCAAGTCCGCCTGCAAATGTTGCTGCGTGTTGCTCAGCAATTCCCACATCAAAAAATCTTTCAGGAAATTTTTGTGAAAACTCGAAAAGACCTGAACCTTCTCTCATAGCTGGGGTTATTGCAACTATTTTTTCATCTTTTTCAGCAAGTTCACATAAAGCTCTGCCGAAAACTTTACTCCATGTTGGTTTTGAAGATGCTTTTTTTATAGGCGTTCCTGTTATTTTATCGAATGGAGATATTCCGTGAAATGGTGTCGGATTTTCTTCAGCAGGTTTATACCCCTTACCTTTTTGAGTTATAACGTGAATTAAAATGGGTCCTCTCATATTTTTTACGTTTTCAAGTGTCTTCTCAAGGTCAAATAGACTGTGTCCGTCTATTGTCCCAACATATGTAAATCCAAGTTCTTCAAATATAATGCCTGGAGCAAATAATCCTTTTACATACTCTTCAAGTTTTCTGGCCAGATTAGCTCCCCCTTCCCCAAATATTTTCTTAAGAATTTCTTTTAATTTTTGTCTGGGTTTTTGGAAAACCTGATTTGTAATGATTTTGTTGAAGTATGTGTAAATTGCTCCAACATTGGGAGAAATTGACATTTGATTGTCGTTAAGTATGACAATAAATTTGTCAGGATCTAACCAGCCTGCATTGTTAAGGCCTTCAAAAGCCTGACCTGCTGTCATAGCACCATCACCAATAACAGCTATTGTATAACCTTCTTCCTTTTTTAAATCTTTTCCGACCCTCATCCCTAAAGCTGCTGAGATTGAGGTTGAGCTGTGTCCTGCTCCAAAATGATCGTAAGGACTTTCAGTTCTTTTTAAAAATCCAGATATTCCTTTATACTGTCTTAATGTTTTAAAACTTTCCTTTCTTCCGGTAAGTATTTTATAAGGATATGCCTGATGTCCAATGTCCCATACTATTCTATCTTTTTCAGGATCAAATGCCATTAAAAGTGCTATTGTAAGCTCAACTACACCAAGTGAAGGTCCAATATGTCCCCCATTTTTTGATGTAACTTCAATAATATACTGTCTTATTTCTTCAGATAATTTTTTTATTTCTTCTTTAGAAAGTTTATGTAAATCTTTATAATCTTTTATTTTATTTAATACTTCAAAATTTTTTAACGGCATTTTTAAACTCCGCAGGAATTATTAAGGTTTGATAATTAAATTTAATAACATTTTATAATAATTCCATATAAAAATAGATTTTAATCAAAAGGAATATATGATACTGTGAGAGATGGGGCTAAAAAGCCCCTGTTTTTATTGCGATTCTGTAGAATTATTAGTTCCTTTCTGAGTATTTATATAATTAGGTGTATAAGAAGGCATCCATCCATCCCATGCTTTAGCTCTTGGAGTATCGTAATCAGGCCATATTTGCTGATCCTGTCTCCATTTTGATTTTTCGTCAAATTTTTCTTTTCCTCTTCTTGCAATAAAATCATCTGCAATTCTTGAAAGTTCTTCTTTATTTAACACCCAGCTTTTTCTAGTATAAGAAGATAAATCGTAAACATCTGTGTGAATAATACAGTCAGTTGGGCAAGCTTGAGTACAAAGCCCGCAGAACATACATTTTGATAAATCCATGTCAAAAACAGATAAAACTTTAAGACCGTGATGAGGATGGTCTTCAGGAACATTCAATTTTTCTGCCTTAATTGTAAATAGCTCAGGTACTGGACATGCTGCTTGACAGAATTTACAGGCAATACATCTTGTTTCTCCCATTTCAGGTGGTTTAATTTTAAGCTTTTTTATCCAACTGTTAAAATCGTCAGCTTCTGTTCCGTCTACATTTCTTAAACCGTGTACACCTCTAAATCTTATAGTTGGTGTAGAAACTTCATATGGAAAGTCAACAGTAATTGTTTTTCTGAAAAGATGTTTAATGGTAGTTTTTAAACCTTTCATAAAATCAAGGAAAAATATTTTCTCAACTAAACTTTGAGGTTTTACGTTTCTATTTAATCCAACTTTCTTTATGCCCATTCTTGTCCTCCAATTTTAAGTCTTCTTTTTGTCCTCTTTTTTTAAAAGCAAGAAAATTCCAAATCCAAGTATTATAGTAAGAGTAAGAACAATATTAAAATAATACATAATTTCATCACTTAACATTACTGCTGCCTGCCCTTTTTAACAAAAAATAAGCTATATACATAAACATAATTAAAAACCCAATTGCAATCAAGCCAGCCATTGGATTAAATTTATCAGCCATAAACGGTTGGATAAAAACAAAAACAACTATTGCTACACTAACATTCAGGAAAAATTTACCAAATTCCTCATAAACCTTATTCATTTATCTATCTGTTTCACCCACTACAGGGTCTATTGTAGAAAGCAGTGTAATAGCATCTGCTATCGGTCTTCCTATTATTGCTTTTGTAAATACCTGCAGGTTGTAAAATGCCCCTGAGCGAATTCTAACTCTATGAGGCTTTATTGCAGCCTTTTTGTTATATATATAAAACCCTAATTCTCCTCTTGGGTTATCTGTTGAAGCATAGACTTCTCCCTGAGGTAGTTTCAACCCTCTACCATCAATGGAAAGTTTTAATTTTTTAGGATCTTCCGGTTCTAAGAAGTAAGGGTCATCTGGTGTGAAGTCATTTCTTAGTTTTTCTATACACTGCTGGATTATTTTTGCACTTTGTCTCATTTCTTCCATTCTAACTAAATATCTGTCGTATGAGTCGCCAACTTCACCTACAGGTATATCAAAATCAACTTCATCATACATGTCATAACTGTCTATTTTCCTAACATCGTAAGGGACACCTGAGGCTCTTGCTACTGCTCCTGTTAGCCCATAATCATAAACGTCTTCTTCAGTTAATACACATACATCTTTATTTCTTTTAAGCCAGATTCTATTTCTTGTAAGAAGATTTTCATAATCATTAATTCTTTCAGGAAAATCTTTTAAGAAATGCTCTATTGCTTCTAATGCTCCAGCAGGTAAATCTGCAAATACACCACCGATTCTAAAGTAGTTTATTGTAAATCTGGCACCGGTAATACCTTCTAATATATCCATTATTTTTTCTCTTTCTCTAAATGTATAAAGGAACATTGTTAGAGCACCAAGGTCAAGGGCATATGTCCCAAGCCAGAGAAGGTGAGAATTTATTCTTGAAAGCTCAGCCATCATAGTTCTAATCCATTTTGCTTTAGGAGGAACCTTATCATGGATACCGAGTAGTTTTTCAGCTGCCACAACATAGGCGTGATTTTCGTTTATTGAAGCAATATAGTCCATTCTATCTGTATAAGGTATAAACTGTTGATATCCTATATTCTCAGCTATTTTTTCAACGCCTCTGTGAAGCTGGCCTATAATAATATCGCACTGCTGTACATATTCTCCATCAAGGTCAAATAAAAACCATATAGTACCGTGAGTACCAGGGTGTAAAGGCCCCCAGTTTAATACTATTTGAGATTTTTTCTTAGGCATTCTTGCCTTTTGAGTTTTTTCTAAATCTTCAAGGGTTGGAAGTGCCGTGTGCATTCTTGAATAATTAAATAGACCTTCTAGCTGATCTCCTCTTTCAACTTCATTTAAAGAAGGAAGTTCTACGTCTTCTATACCTCTAATTGGGAAATCCTTTCTTAAAGGATGATATGGATAACCTTCCCACATAAACATTCTTACGAGGTTATCGTGACCTTCAAATTTTATACCAAACATATCCCATGCTTCTCTTTCAGCCCATTTAGCACCTGACCAAAGATTAGTTAATGTTGGCAGTGTTTCTTCTGTTGCCCAGCTTTTAACAATTATTCTTTCTTTATATTCTGGAGAGTAAAGGATGATTACTCCTTGAAATCTTGGATTTTCTTTTTGTCCGTGGTCTATAACTGTTAAATCAATGAACATTTTAAAGGCATAATCAGGATCCTCTTTTAAAAACTGTAAAAAGGATATAAGTTTATCTTTGGGAACCTCAACGGAAACATAGCCGTTAGATTCAGCTACATCTATATAATTAAACTTTTCTTTCAGTGCAGTTGCTTTTTCTAAACTTATCCAGGACATATCCTCTCTCCATTTCAAAAATTTCAAACGCTGTTATAAATTCTAACTTATTTTTAAAATCTTTATCAAGTTTGCTTTAATCAAGCAACTCTTTTAATGTTTTTTCCCAGTTTTTTCTAAGTTCTTCCATGTTTTCTTCAATTTCTGCATTTCCTACTTTTAGAGTAAGTTTAGAATCATTATCTACCTTTCCAATAACTTTAAAACCAATTCCTATTTTTTTTGCTTCTTCTTCAAGTTTCGGCAGGTTATTTTTTGAAGTAGAAATCACAATTATGCTTCTTAATTCATCAAAAAGCTCAAAATCTGGTCTATGTTTTGTTTCTATATTTATATTAAGTCCAAAAGTCTTTTCTTCTTGGAAAGCAGGCTCAAGTAATGCAGTTATTAAACCTCCGTCTGAAACGTCATGAGCAGATTTTATAAGTTTTTTATTTTCTCTTATAAAACTTGAAAGTTTTAACTCCATGTCTAAATCTATTGGTGGTAGATCTCCTGTCACTTTTCCGTGAACTTCTTTTAAATATTCACTACCATTTACTATAGGTTCTTTATCTACTTCTCCTATTATTACAATAACATCCCCTTCTTGCTGGTAAAAACTTGGGATTGCATCTTCTGGTTTATCTAAAACTCCAACAGCAACTACAACTGGAGTTGGGTAAACATTTATCCTTTTATCTGGTAAAACTGTTTCATTGTATAAAGAAACATTACCACCTACTACGGGAGTGTTTAATTTTTTACAAGCATCAGCCATTCCTTTTGTAGCTTGTTCAAACTGCCACATTATTTCTGGATTTTCTGGGTTTCCCCAGTTCAAACAGTCAGTAATAGCTAAAGGTTTTGCTCCAGTAACGTAAATATTCCTGACTGCTTCAGCAACTACTCTTTTTCCACCTTCATATGGATTAAGATAAACCCATCTACCATTTCCATCTGAAGATATAGCTACTGCTCTTTCACTATTTATTTCAGGTTTAACAGCCCATTTAACCCTTAGGACTGCAGCATCGCTTCCAGGTTTTACAACTGTGTTTATACCAACTTCATGGTCGTATTGTCTGTAAACCCATTCTTTTTTTGCAATTGTTGGAGAAGATAGAACTTTTTTTATTGCTTCTTTTAAATCAACTTCTGGAAGTTCATTTTGATCGAATTTTTGGGTTTCTTCTAAATATTCTGGTTTTTTTCTTGGTCTATCATATACTGGAGCATCATCAACTATAGCTGATATAGGAAGATCTGCTATTTTTTCTCCTTTATAAAATACTTCCATTCTTTTTGTATCTGTTGTTTCTCCAATTACTGCTGCTTCTAGTCCGTACCATTTTGCTATTTTTAATACTTCATCAACTTTATCTTCATCAACAGCATAAAGCATTCTTTCCTGGGATTCAGATAAGAGTATTTCATAAGGAGTCATTCCTTCTTCTCTAAGAGGTACATTTTCAAGATACACCCTTACTCCCATTCCTGATTTTGAGCCAAACTCAGACGTAGAGCCTGCAAGCCCAGCAGCTCCAAAATCTTGACATCCTTCTATTAAGCTTTTCTGCATTACTTCTAAAGTACATTCAATAAGTCTTTTTCCAAAAAACGGGTCCCCAATTTGAACATTTGGTCTTTTATCTTCTGTTTCTTCTGAAAACTCTGCAGATGCCATTGTTGCCCCGTGAATGCCGTCTCTTCCAGTTGCTGAGCCAACCATTACCATTTTTTGTCCTATTTTTGTGGCTCTAGCTCTGTACATTTTATCTTTTTCAAGAATTCCTAAACAAAAGGCGTTAACCAGTGGATTACCTGCGTAAACTTCGTCAAAAACAACTTCACCGCCAATTGTTGGAACACCGATACAGTTCCCATAAAATCCTATTCCTTTTACAACACCTTGAGCTATAGGCTTTGCATCTTTTATATTTTTTCTATTGCCGTCATTTCTTGGGTCTCCAAATCTTAAACTATCAAAAGCACAAACAGGTCTTGCTCCCATAGAAAGGATATCCCTGATTATTCCTCCTACGCCTGTAGCAGCACCGTGAAATGGTTCTATATAAGATGGGTGGTTGTGAGATTCAACTTTAAATGCTACAGCGTATTTATCATCTATCTCAACAACACCGGCATTTTCTCCAGGTCCTTGTATAACCCAAGGAGCATCAGTTGGAAAAACCTTTAAAAAAGGTTTTGAAGATTTATATGAACAATGTTCGCTCCATAAAGCTCCAAAAATACCAAGTTCAACTTCGTTAGGCTCTCTTCCAATAAGCTCTATGATTCTTTTATATTCTTCTAAAGTTAGTCCGTGAGCAGAAAGAATTTTTTCGTCCATATATTGCTCCAAAGAATTTATTTAGGAAAATTTATTTTATCATTAAATTAAGATATAAATACCACAAACTATAGTTATAATTACAAATAAAATAAATACATCTTTTTTTAATTTGTTATTTCCAAACATGGCAGCATATATAAATTTGAAAAAGCTGTTTGAAACTGCTGCTAAGAGTATGCCGTTTACATAAACATCTGTTACTTTTGTAGATAAAGCCAGTTTTGATAAAGATATTGTTATAGCATCAACATCTATAACGCCTGAAATGAAACTTGCTAAATAAATGCCTTTATTTCCAAGGTAATAATCTAAAGCTTTTACTGAAACCAAAACAACAGCATAAATAAATGCAAACTGAAGTGCTGAAGATATTTCAAAAGGGTTACTTATTTTTAAAATATGTTCTTTTTCTTGTTTTGTAGAAAATTCATTTCTATATCTAATAAATATAAAAATTCCATATAAAATAGAGACAATTACTAAAGGGATAGATAAACCTAATACTATATTAGGGTTTATTACGTAACTTAAGAAAATAACCCTAAAATTCATTAAAGTCCATGCTAAAGCAATTCCAAGAGCCGCAGACGGAGTTATTTGAGGATACTGCCGTGCTTTTTTTGAAAGCTCATAGGTTACAGCAGTGCTTGAAACCAAACCTCCAATAAGACCATTTATCCATAAAACATTGCTACCTTTCCATTTTAAAAGTATGTAACCTATAAAATCTAAACTTGATACTATAATTACGACTTTCCATATATCTTTTATGTTTAAAGCGTTAAATGGACCAAACGTTTTATCAGGAAGTAAAGGATAAATTACTATAGTAATGAGGAAAAATTTTAATATAGCAAATATATCTTCCTGAGATAGTTTTTTAGCAAAGCTTTCTAAAATAGATTTTAAAGCAAGTAGTAAAGTTATAATTACAGATAAAAAGACAGCTATATAATAATATTCGTAATAAACTAGCACTCCTATTAAAAAAGAAAGAATTAAAGAAACCTCTGTAGTTATTCCTATATCTTTTGGATATTCTAAATAAAAATTGATTAAAGAAAAAAGTACAATTGCTCCAAGTATAATGAAAAAAATAGGTTGTCCATAATTTTCAGCCAAGAAAGCCGATATACATCCTAAAACAGAAACTAATGGGAAAGTTCTTATGCCTGCAAATGCTTCTGATTTAGCTTTATGTTCTCTTTCAAGGCCTATAATTAAACCAAGTATTAAAGATAGAACTATCTTTATTAAAAGTTTTAATGACTCATCATTTATATTTATATCATTAAATGTCATTTAAACTTTCCTTGTAGTTTTTTAAATCATTAATAATGTTATTAAAATTTTTTATACTTCTGTATTTTTTTATATCAATAATTATACCTTCCTCTTTAGGAATTATAATTTTTTCCAGATGCTGTTTAAATATTAAATTATCATCTTCAATAATGTCTGCATATACTAAACAGTCACCTAATGTTTTCATTATATTATCTAAATCTCTTCTTCTTTTATTTGGAAGAATAAAGAGTATCTTTACTTCCACAGGTTCCTTAAATGTATATCTTTTCTCTTTTTGCTGAAGCTGAAGTTCCCAAATTGCCCTGTTAATTTTTAGACTTACATCGTTAGGAATTACATATCTTTTTGATTTTATTTTTACCCTATTTGCTTTAGATGGTGGAATAAAGGATAAAAAAAACTTCAATTAAACCTCTTGCTTTTTAAAATTTTTTGTGTCTATAAATGTTAATACAGTTTTAATAAACATTAAAGTTAGTTGTTGTTAACTGGATTTTAATATTGTATATTTAAAAAATTAGGATATTGTTATGAACTTATTTAGCTATCAAAACAACTTTATATATAAGGAAAACAAAAAAGGATTTCTTTTTTACAAACAAACTAAACAAACAAAGTCTATCTATCTAAACTTAAATAAAAATTCTTCAAGGAGGTATTTCTATGAGAACATTTAAAAAAGTTTCTCTTGCAGCAGCAGGTCTTTTAGCACTTACTGGAGCAGCTTTAGCTAAAAATGCTCCGGCAAATCCAGATATGCTTATATGGGTAGATGATGCAAAAAAAGTTTTTGATGCAAAAGGTGCAATTTTCGTAAGCGGTGATTCTGATAAAAAATTTAAAGAAGGACATATTCCTGGATCTGCTCATGCATTTGGACACGACCTTCACCTTTTAAAAGATATTAAAGAATGTAAAGGTCTTCCTATGTGTATTCCAAGAGCTGAAAAGTTCATTGGAAGCTTAGGAATAGACAACAATACTAAAGTAATTGCTTATGATGATGGTAGAGGACCTAACGCATCAGCTGTTTGGTATTTCCTATGGCTTTATGGAATTGATGGTTTAAATGGTCAAAACAGAATGTTAGATGGTGGATTTGTAACTTGGCAGAAAAAAGGGTACCCAGTAGAAACAGGGGAAGGAAGCAAACCTGCACCAAAAACATTTAAAGCAAAAGTTAACTGGGATATCTTAGCTACAAAAGATGAAGTTTTAAAAGCTGTAGAAGATATCAAGAAAAATGGTAAAGATTCTAAATACTTTATTCTCGATGCAAGAAGATTCCAAGAGTATGTTGGAAAAACTTTACTTGAGGCTTTATATGAACCTGGAAAACACGAACAGGTTAAAAGAGGTGGTCACATACCAGGTGCGGTATTCTTCGAATGGAAAAAAGTAGCAGGAAACCCAAATGGAAAACCAGGAAAACACATATTCAAATCAGTTAAAAAGTTAAAGAAAGTGTTCTACAAAAAACTCAAGAAAAAAGGATTTAATCCAGATACAGATACACTTATCACATACTGTCACGTAGGTACAGGAAGAGGTTCATTTATTTTTGCTGCAGCTAAATACATAGGAATTCCTAAAGCAAAAGTTTATATTGGTTCTTGGGATGAATGGGGTAACGACCCATCTTTACCAGTTGCAAAATAATTTAGCAAAGGGACTTTAAAAGTCCCTTTTTTAATTTTATAGGAGGTTTATAGCTATGGAAAATATGAGTCACCTTATTATGGGATTAATTACAGGTGCTCTTTTTGGTATAGTTCTTCATAAAGTTGGTGCTATCAGATACTCTAGAGTTGAAGGGATGCTTCTCCTCAGAGATTTAAAAATTATGAAGTTTGCATTTACTGGAATTGCTACAGCTTCTATTATTTACGGACTTGTGGATATTTTTGGGCTTCAAGAATCTACAAATATAATTCCTAGAATAATGCCATTTATGGGAATAGCCCACCTTGTTGGTGGATTTTTATTTGGTATTTCTATGGGCGCAGCTGGTTTTTGTCCTGGTACTTGTGTTGCAAGGGTTGGAGCTGGAAAATTTGTAGCTATTGGTGGAGTGATTGGTTTAATTTTAGGAATTCTTTTATACAGTGCAACTAAACCTGCACTTGTTGAAGCTGGCATTCTTGGAATGAAAGAAAAGTTAACTTTATATGGAGTTTTAGGACTTCCTTACGGCGTGGTTGCTGTAGCTTGGGGAGTATTATTTATGATTTTTGCCTTGGTTGCTGACTGGTTAGACCCTGCTAAAAAATACGAAGAAGGAAAACCTTTCTTATCAATAAAAGAAGAATGGCACTGGCTTCCTTCAGGAGTTGCTGCAGGACTTATTATTACGTGGGCCACAGCTCAAGGAGAATACTTAGGATTTTCAGGGGCAACTTTAGCACTTGTAGGATGGATAGCAAATGCTTTAGGTCATCCTCTTGATGTTGTTCCAAGAATTACAGAAGGAATCATATGGCATGCAGGTTTAATACTTGGTGTGCTTCCAGGTGCATTTTTAAGTGCTATTATTTCAAGAACATTTAAATTTGATGTTGTTCCACCACCATTTGCTGAAGTTGTTACTTCAGTTCCTTGGGTAAGAATTATACTTGTCTTCTTTGCTGGTATCGGGCTTGCATATGGAGCAATGGTTGGCGGAGGATGTACAACAGGTGCATTTATTTCTGCATATCCGACACTGTCTATAGGTTCTATGGCACAGTCAGGTACATATTTTATAGTTGGGGTACTTACTGCAAATCTTATTTACTTTGGTAGATGGAGTAGATTTATGGAAACTAAAGCTAAAGCTGATGAAGTTTATGACTAAGGGGGTTAGATAAATGAGTATGATTGAAAGATTTTTATACTGGACAGCAATTGTAGTTTTAATTATTGCTTTAGTAGGTATAAAAGGAAATATTTCAAAACTTGAACAGCAGGTATCACAAGCATCAGCACAGGTGGAGGAATAAACAATGAATCCAAAAATAGAAAGAGCTATTTATATTGGTATTATTTTAGTACTTGCAGTACTTGTTTTAAGTTTTGGTAAAAAACAAATAGAACTTCAAGAAAGTTTACCTCTAACAGTAGATCAGCTTTACAAAAAATTACAAAATCCTAAAATTAACTTACAAATAATTGATGTACGACCTTATGAACCTACCGAAGAAGAAGAGGACGAAGCAGAAGATTACGACTTTTATACACTTGCTCATATTCCAGGTGCAATACCTATGCCTGATTGTGATGAGTCTAAAACACCTAAAGAAGCGCTGGATCATATTAACTACTATTTACCAACAGTGATAATCTCTAAACATGGTGATCCTAAGATTTTCCAAAAATGTGCTAAAAAATTTAAAATTGTTCAGAATGTAAAAGGTGGAATGGAAGCATGGCTTGATGCAGGCTATCCTACTGAAGAAGATGAGTATACTCCTCCAGCAGCTGGTGGAGGCGGCGGATGTCTATAATAAAAAATGGGGCTCTATGCCCCTTGCTTTCATGCTTATTGTATGATAAGAATATCTTAATAAATGCAATTTATAAGGAGGTAAAATAATGGCCTTATCAAGAAGGAATTTCTTAAAAGCTCTAAGTGTTACAGGAGCAGGCCTTACTGTTGGTGGGAATGCTGCTTTTGCAAAGGATAAAGCCCTTATAGTAGAAGATCCAAGGGCATCATATCCAAACAGCTCTTATACAGAAAATATGTATAGAAAAGAATTTGCTTATACGTACGGTCCAAGAAAGGATGATCACGGTACTGCATATCACTGTGTAAACTGTCAGGGTAACTGTGCGTGGGATGTATGGGTAGATAACGGAATTGTTACGAGGGAAAATCAGGTTGCAAACTATCCGCAAATTAATGCAAAAATACCTGACTTCAACCCAAGAGGATGTAATAAGGGTGTTCAACACTCTCAAGTAATGTACGAAAAAGACAGAATACTTTATCCACTCAAAAGAGTTGGAAAAAGAGGGGAAGGAAAGTGGAAAAGAATTACATGGGATGAAGCTATTACTGAAATAGCTGAAAACATTTATAAAACAATGCTTGAAAAAGGGCCTGAAGGTCTTTACGTACACGTTGGTGCAGGTATGCTTACTGAAGCAAGAGCTGCATCAGGTAAAAGACTTGGTACTCAGCTTGGAGCACAAAGACCATACATAGCATCTTATGTTGGTGATATGTTCGCAGGTGTTACTGCAGTTTATGGTGAAGGTAACGTAGGATGTACATGGGATTATTACTATACTGTTAACACACAGGTTTGGTGGGGTATGAACCCTAATACATCAAGGATCCCAGATGCTCACTTTGTATGGGAAGGAAGATACAATGGTGCAAAGGTTATAGTTATAGCTCCAGAGTTTAACTCTACAGCTATACACGCAGATCTTTGGATACCTATAAAAGCTGGTTATGATGGTCATCTTGCTATGGCTGTTATTGATGAAATTATCCAGAAAAAAATGTACAAACCAGAATTTGTAAAACACTTTACTGACCTTCCATTCCTTGTAAGACTTGACAACAAGAAACTTTTAAGACTTGAAGATATTGATGAAGAGAATCTTCCTGAAGAAATTGATGAAAAAGTTTTTGAGGCATTAAAAGCTAAAGCTGAAGAAGAAGGTGGTGAGTTTGAACCTGATGCATGTTTCTTTGCATTCAACACAAAATCTAATAAAATTGCTTTAATGCCTGGAACAGAAGGAAACCCTGTAAAAACATTAAGACTTCACGATGTAACATGGGACATTGACCCAGCACTAGAGGGTACTTGGGAAGTAACTCTTAAAGATGGTTCAAAAGTTAAAGTTACTACTGTGTTTGAACTTTTAAAACAAGAAGCAAGAAAGTTCAGGAAGGAAAAAACATGGAAATTAACTGGCGTTCATCCTAAATTAGTTGAAGAACTTGCTAAAGATATAGCCCTTCCAAAAGTTGTTCAGCTAACTGTTGGTTTCTCAATTGGTAAGTATTTCAATGGTGTGTTAAACCACAGAGCTATAGCATCAATTCCTGGTTTAACAGGTAGGCTTGGACCATTTGGTGGTCTTTCAACAGAAAACGAAATGGCTATTTCTGGAATGGGTAAACTTTCTGGATTTGCCGGAAAATACAAACAAAGATTTGCATCAGGTTTTGTGAGTGAATTTGTTTACGGAAATCTTCTTGAAGATGCTGAAAAACTTTATGATGATGAAGATGTAAAAAGAGCAACAGGACTTTCAAAAGAAGAGTACTTCAAAAGAGTTAAAGAAATACTTGCAAATTTTGGAAACGACGAAAAATGGAAAGAAAACTTACATAAAAAAGATGGTAAACCTTATTGGGATACTTTTGAAACAGTACTACTTTTTGCTGACTCAAGATTTAGAAGAAACAAAGGTGCTACATATAAAAAGGCATTCCTCGAAAGAGCTAAGTTTTTTGCATATGTAGACTTTAGAATGAACTCAACTGCACAGTACGCAGATATAGTTTTACCAGCTAAATCTCACTACGAAGTTTGGGACTTAAGAACAAACCCTGGATATCACAGATTTGCAAACCTTGCTCAGCCTCCAGCAAACTTAAAACCAGTTGGGGAATCCAAGTCTGAATGGGAAATCTGTACTTTGATTGCTGAAAAACTTCAAGAAATAGCACTTAAACATTTTGAAGAGGCTAAGAAAAAAGGTGATCCAAATCCAGAAAGATTTGTTAAAATACCTGATCCAACACACTCAAAAACTGGATACAGAGATCTTGCAAACTTTGTAAAAGAATTTACACAAGACGGAAAAGTGAGAACAGATAAAGATGCTGTTGAATTTGCTCTTGAACATGTTGACCAGTTTAAACCAAATACTATTGAATCTATGAGAAAAAGAGGTGGATTCTTAGTACTTAATGAAAAAGCAGGAAAATCATCTCCACTTTATCCAGATAAACCTTACAACTCATTTGAAAATAACCTTTACTTATTTGAAAGATTTGAAACCCTTTCAGGAAGACTCACATATTACATAGACCATCCGGTATGGATAGAACTTGGGGCAGCAGTACCTACTGCTAAAGATGTAATTAGACCTAAGAGATTCCCATTTGTACTTATGACTCCTCACGCAAGATGGTCAATTCACTCAACTTATAAAACTTCTACACTGCTCTTAAGACTTCAAAGAGGAAAACCATACGTAATGATTAATCCTGAAATTGCAGAGAAAAAGGGTATTAAAGATGGTGATGAAGTAAGAGTATTTAATGACCTTGGCGACTTCTATGCAATGGCTAAAATCTATCCTTCTGCTCCAAAAGATGCTATTGTTATGGAACACGGATGGGAACCTTTAATGTTTAAATTTAACAGAAACCACAACACAGTTGTAGGTGACCTTCTCAACCTCCTAGAGCTTTCAGATGGTTGGGGACATTTAAAATTCGGCGGTAACTGGGATGGTAACCAGCACGCTTATACAACATCAGTAGATATTGAAAAAGCTTAATTTAAGGAGGTATTAAAATGTCAAAAAGACAATTAGCAATGGTAATGGATTTAAATAAATGTATAGGTTGTCAGACATGTACAGTAGCATGTAAAACCCAATGGACAAACAGAAATGGAAGAGAATATATGTACTGGAATAACGTTGAGACACAGCCAGGAGCTGGATATCCAAGAAACTGGATGGAAGCTGGTGGTGGATTCGATGAAAATGGGAATCTCCAAGACGGTATTATTCCAGATATGGTTTTAGACTATGGAGTGCCATGGGATTACAATCATGATGAGCTTTTTGGAAATGCCGATACAAACATATTAAGCCCAGATTCAGACCCTGTTTGGGGTCCTAACTGGGATGAAGACGTTGGTGCTGGAGATTGGCCGAACTCTTACTACTTCTATCTTCCAAGAATTTGTAACCACTGTTCAAATCCAGGATGTTTAGCTGCATGTCCAAGAGAAGCTATTTTCAAAAGAGAACAAGACGGTATAGTTCTCGTTGATCTTGATAGATGTCAAGGTTATAGATACTGTATAGCTGGCTGTCCTTATAAAAAGATATACTTTAACCCTAAACTTTCTAAATCAGAAAAATGTATTTTCTGTTTCCCAAGAATTGAAAGAGGACTTCCACCAGCATGTGCTCACCAGTGTGTAGGAAGAATTAGATTTGTTGGATTCTTAGACGATGAAGAAGGACAAGTTTATAAACTTGTTCATAAATATAAAGTTGCGTTACCTTTAAGACCAGATATGGGAACTCAACCAAACGTTTACTATGTTCCTCCTGTATTATCTCCTCCAACATTTGATGAAAGCGGTGCCCCTGTTGAAGGTAGTGAAAGAATTCCTATGGAATTTTTAGAGAAGTTATTTGGACCAGAAGTTCACCAAGCTGCAAAAACACTTAAAGAAGAAATGGAAAAGAGAAAGAGAGGAGAAGAATCGGAATTAATGGATATTCTTATTGCTTACAGCCATAAAGATATGTTCAGACTTGATGAGAACTACTATCAGCAAATAGCAGAGCAGCAAGGACTTAAAGGTTCTGAATTCTTTAAAATCGTTGATTACAGATATGTTCAAGGTCCTAATACTGAGAAAGTTAAAGTTGAATCTTATTTTGATGTTAAAGAAAGCAAAGAGGGGTAATGCCCCTCCTTACCATTTACAAAGACTATAAAAGGAGGAATAGATAATGAAAACTGCTTTTAAAGCTACACTTGCAGCACTCACAGCTTTTTCAATAAGTGCAAGTGCTTCTGAGTTTTCTGATTTTTACAAATATGAAGTTTTAAATGCTAAAAAGGTATCTAAAGAATTAACTGCAAATGTAAATGATTCTGTATGGAAAACAGTTCCTGGAAAGTATGTTTATCTTTATCCACAAATTTCTGTAAGACTAAATGATAAAAAAGCAAATTCATTAATTCCTAAAAAGAAACTACAAAGAGCTCTCGTAAAAGTTGCTTACAATGATGAAGTTATAGCTGTATATGTTAGCTGGAAAGATGATACGCCTTCTATACAGGCAAAATATGACACTGACAGCTATGCTGATGGAGTAAGTATTGAAGTTCCAAACAAGTTTGGGAAAGGAATAACTCTTCCATATATTGGAATGGGAGATGAAAACCATCCTGTGACTGTTTACTTACAAAAAACTGTTGCTGGTAGAGATTATCAAAAAGTTTTTGTTTCTGAAGGTTTTGGTTCTTTAACTGAAATTAAAGAAAAAGGCGCAGATATTTCCATGAAGTACAATAAACAAACTCACCTCTGGACAGCAGTTTTTGTAAGACCATTAAAAACTGAAAATTCTAATTTAAAGGCAGGGCTTGTTCCTATTGCTTTTGCAATATGGGATGGAAAATTCCAGGAGAGAGATGGAAATAAATCTTTATCAAGATGGAAATTTATTAGATTAAAGGATTACAATGTTGATAAAGATTACCTTTCGTACGTTGCATGGGGAGTTCCTTATAAAAAACTTGGAGACCCTGCAAGAGGTAAACAGCTTACTATTCAAAACGGCTGTAATGGATGCCATAGATATGACGACCAAAAAGTGGCAATGCCTGGTCTTGCTCCAAACCTCTCTGACATCGGTGGAATTGCAAATGCTCCTTACTTAAAAGAGTCTATTGTTAATCCTGACGATGTGATTATTAGAAATTTAAATCCAAACAGACACTACAATAAATATGCTAAACCTGATAAATTTAAAGCATATCCTAACAATGATATGTATAAATGGTATACAGTAGGTTCTGACGGCAAAAAGCATTCCAAAATGCCTCCTTTTGCACATCTCTCAGAAAAAGATATTAATGACATAGTTGCATACTTGAAAACTTTAAGAAATTGGAAAGATTTTAAGTAAGGATAAAAATTGGAGGTGATATAAGATGAAATTAAAAAGGTTATTGCTTTTAGCTCTAAGCTTAATGCTCGTAGTTAATCTATCTGTAATAGCAGCAGAAGAAGATGAAGAAGATAATGAAGTAGATTTAACTTCTGCAGTAATAACAGCTTTATCTTGTGCAAAGCAGGCTGAAGAAAGTGGTGAATTTGAAGTTTTATCATCTTGCCCACCACATGCTGCTTTTGAAGGTATACCTGCTGACAAAATTTATACTGCTGCTCCAAAAGTTGTAATATTTGATGTTACAGAGGGAGAATTTTATTTTGTTCAACCTAATGAATATTTAACTTATTCTGATTTACTTGAAGGGTTTGGTGGTAGTTTGGACGGTACTGGTGTTGTAGTTGGAGAAAAAGACGGAATTCCTGTTTTGAAATTTGAAGAAGAGGTGTCAATTACTCCAAAACCAAAACCTGGATTCTTTAAAGGTTGTTTATAATATACAGCATATAATAATTAACGAAATCGGTTGTTAATTAGGTAGGTTTTTATGGGGGAATACTTGACAGAGTATTCCCTTATTTTTATTATTAGGTAAAATATGTTAAATATAGTAACTATAAAAACCTTTAGGAGGATGGCCTATGAGATTAGGATTTCTTGTCGACTTAAGTCGATGTATGGGATGTATGGCCTGTGCCGTTTCATGTAAGGCCGAGAATAATGTTCCACTTCACAGCTGGAGGCTTAGGGTCAAATATATTGACCAGGGAGAATTTCCAGATACAAAAAGGCATTTTGTACCGTTAAGATGTAACCACTGTGAAAATGCTCCGTGTGAAAGAATTTGTCCAGTATCAGCCCTTCATTACCTTCCAAATGGGATCGTAAACGTTGATCACGATAGATGTATTGGATGTGCTTCGTGTATGATGGCATGTCCTTATAATGCTATTTATCTTGACCCTCTTACAAACTCGGCTGACAAATGTACCTACTGTGCTCATAGAATTGAAGTTGGAATGATGCCTGCATGTGTTGTTGCATGTCCTACCCATGCAAATATTTTTGGTGATCTTGATGACCCTGAGTCTGAAATTTCTAAGTATTTACAGGAACACAGAGATGTTATGGTTAGAAAACCAGAGCTTAATACAAAACCAAAACATTTCTATGTAAGAGGTTCTACTGTTGCTCTTGATCCACTTGCTTCTGAAAGACCTGAAGGATATACATTATTTACAGAAGTTAAATTCTTAGACCATATAGGAGGGCATTAATCATGTTAGGAGCAGAAGTAACTTTTGATGTAGCTTTACCAAAAGTTGTTTGGGGATGGCTCGTTTCTACAAATATGTGGGCTAAAAGTATTGCAACAGGAACATTTCTGCTAGGACTTTATTTCATAAAAAAATATCCAGAGCAGGATAGCTTTTTTAGAAAATGGGTTCCAATTCTTGGAATAATCTTCATAGGTATTACTCTTTTAGTTACCGTTCTTGACCTTCATCACATGTTTAGATTCTGGAAAATATTTGCATTTGCCCATTTCACATCTGCAGTTACACTTGGAGCTTGGGTAGTTTCTGCTTTTGTAATAGTACTTTTAATATCTTTCTGGTCGTGGGTTACAGGAAATAAAAAGCTGTTTGACAGAATAATGATTCCGGGATTTATACTTGCATTTTTCTCAACCATTTATACAGCTGGAATTATGGGAGAAGCTACAGGAAGAGAAGTGTGGGTTTTTCCTTCCGAAATGATATCAATGCTCTTAAGTGCAATGATAGCCGGTTCTGCAGCGTATTTGATTGTTGATGCTGTTTACGGCGGAGTTTTAAAAGAAAATGTAAAAAGAGAACTTGGATATATCCTTTTTGGAAGTGCTGGTCTTGCAGCAGCTATGTTCATAGGAGAGCTTTTCTTTGCAAAAATACACAGTGAATTTGCCCATAGAGTAGTTGAAGTTCTAGCGTTTGGAGAAGTTGCTCCATTTTTCTGGGGTGGTATGTTCTTAACATTTATCATTCCTATGGTACTGGTAGGAATTGCTAACGAAAATAGAAAATATCAATATGCGTTTTTAGGTGCGTTAAGTGCTATTGTTGGTCTTTGGCTTATAAAACATGCATGGTTAATTGCTCCACAAACATTACCATTAAGTTAATTAGGAGGGTAGCATAAATGAGAACAACAAGAAGAAACTTTTTAAAAACAGTTGCTGCTGCAGTTGGTGGTGCTGCTCTTGTTAAAGGAGCAGTTGAAAAAACTACAAATCAAGCAGTAGCCGAAGAAGCAAATTTAACATTTACACCTCAACATTTAGATTATTATCCACCATTTGATAAATGGAATGACTGGAAAGAACCTTCTGGAGATTACTGGAAAAAACACGGAGGAGCTTTAAGAAACGGAGTAAAGCTCATTAATTATATGATCGTTCCAACAGTATGTAGTAACTGTGAAGCTGCATGCGGTCTTACTGCATGGGTAGATAAAGATGAAATGGTAGTTAGAAAATTCATGGGTAACCCTTTCCACACAGGTTCAAGAGGTAGAAACTGTGCTAAAGGTTATGCTGCTTTATCTCAAATGTACGATCCAGATAGAATTCCTTTCCCATTAAAAAGAGCACCAGGTTCAAAAAGAGGAGAAGGAAAATGGGTTAGAACTACCTGGGATGAAGCGCTAAAGACCATTGGCGAAAGAATGAGAGAAGTCATTAAAAAAGCTAAAAATGGTGATGAATACGCTAAAAAAATGATAATGTACCACGTTGGAAGACCAAACTATAATGGTTTCCAGCCAAGAGTAGTATGGACCTGGGGTGGTGATTATCACAACTCACATACAAACTTCTGTTCATCTGGTGGTAGACTTGGTTCTATCACATGGTCTGGTGATGACAGAACTTCTCCAGACTTTGCAAACTCAAGATTAATATTCTTATCTTCTTCTCACGCAGCAGATGCAGGTCACTACTTCCAGCAGCACGCAGGATACATTGCAGATGCAAGAGCTAAAGGTGCAAAACTTGTAGTAATGGATCCAAGACTTTCAAACTCTGCAGGTATGGCTGATTTATGGCTTCCTACATGGCCTGGAACTGAGGCTGCTATATTCTTAGCAATGGCAAGTAGATTACTTCAGGAAGATAAATACAACAGAAAGTTTGTAGAAAGATGGTTCAACTGGAAAACTTTAATGAAAGATAAGGATTATCTAAATTATCTTAAAAAAGAAGGAATTATTTCTAAAGTCCCTGAAGGTGAAACTTTTGATGACTTTATTTCTGTTTTAAAAGAAATTTATGCTCCATATACTTTTGAGTGGGCAGCAGAAGAAACAAAAGTTCCTATAGACAGACTTGAAAAGCTTTATGAAATGATACTCTGGGCTGGAGATAGAATTACTTCTTACTTCTGGAGAGCTCAGGCTGCAGGAAACCGTGGTGGTTGGATGTCTGCAGGTAGAACAGGAAACTTCTTACTTGCCTTAACAGGTTCTATTGGTGGAGTTGGTGGAACAGGATGGCATCACTGGCATGCACTTGGAGTTGGAAATAATGGTGGTGCATCTACATTAAAAGATAAACCTAAACCAGTAGATGCCTGGAGTGAATTACTCTGGCCTCCAGAATGGCCAATTGCAGCTTATGAGCTAAGTATAATCCTACCACACCTACTTTCTGATGATGAATGGAGAAAGAAATGGGAGAAAAGAGGTCTTAAAATCCCTGATAAAGTAGAAGTATGGTTTGGTAGAATGTATAACCCTGTATGGACTAACCCAGATGGGTTCAGATGGATAGAAACTTTGACAGATGAAAATAAATTTGGGTTAACTATACATATGTCTCCAACTTGGTCAGAAACAAGCTGGTATGTTGATTACATACTTCCTGTTGGTCTGGCAGGTGAAAGACACGACAACCAGACTGCTGAAACAAAACCCGAAAGATGGACTGCATTTAGACAACCTGTATTAAGAGTAGCTCTCAAAAAAATGGGATGGAAACCTGAAAATCCTGCAAGGGCTACACTTGAGGCTCACAAAAAGGTTGGACTTGGTGAAGTTTGGGAAGATGATGAATTCTGGATTAACCTTGCATGGGCTATAGATCCAGACGGCTCTCTTGGTATAAGACAGTACTGGGAATCTAAGAAAAATCCAGGACAACCTGTTACAGTTGAGGAATGGTACAATGCATGTTTCTCTACAATACCAGGACTTAAGAAAATATGTGAAAAGATGGGAATTACCCCTTATGAATACATGAGAGATAGGGGAGCATGGACAGAGGAAACTAACGTTTACAATGTGATGGAAAGGGAAGTTCCTTATGACCCTGTTAAAAAGGCAATAAAAGTAAAAGGAAAATGGATACCTCTTTCTGAATGTGATATAGATGAAAATGGAGCAGTATTCTTAAAGCATCACAATGCAAAAAAATACCACTCAGAAAGACATATACTTGCAGTTAAGAAAGACGGTAAATTCTTAAAAGGATTCCATACGCCTACAGGGCACCTTGAATACTACTCAAAAACTCTTGTAGAATTTGGCTGGCCTGAATATGCTATTCCAATTTATCCAAGAACTGATGATCAAAGAAAGAAATGGATACACATCTTATCTCACGTTCACCACTCTTACATGAATGAAGAAAACGCATTTGTGTTAAACCCAATATTCAGACTTGTTTACAACATTCACACACGTTCTGTAAACGCTAAATGGCTTATGGAAATTTCTCAAAACCACAACCCTGTATGGATACATGAAAGTGATGCTAAGAGACTGGGAATTAAGAGAGGAGAACCTGTTAAATTAAGAGTTATTGATACACTAACAGGTATAGAAACAGGATATTTTGTTGGTATGGCAATGCCAACACAGGCTATAAGACCAGGTGTTGTTGCATGTTCTCACCATCAAGGTAGATGGAGAGTTAGAGATTTTGTTAAAGTAGAGGGATTTGATCAAGGACTTGGAGTAATGACATTTGGATCAACAAGAGTCAATATTGAAAGAGATGGTAATACATGGAAAATGAGAACTGTTGAAGGAACTATTCCAAGAGAAGTAAAAGCTAAGCATCATGAAAAATGGTTAAAATGGCCGTATCCTGAATTTAATGAAGATATTAAAGAAGTATGGTGGAAAGCAACTACAGGAGTATGGCAAAACGCTGTATTCCCACCAAACCCTGATCCACTTTCCGGTATGCAGTGCTGGCATAAGAAAGTATTAATAGAAAAAGGCGGTCCAGATGATAAAATTGGTGATGTTGTTGTAAATACTGATGCAACATTTAAAGTATATCAGGCATGGAGAGACAAGCTTACTAGACCAGCTCCAGGACCTAACGGCTTAAGAAGACCAAAATGGATGCCAAGACCATGGTATCCACATACAGACAGTGCATACAGAATGCCAGGGACAGCTGGACATTCTTCACACGAAGAATAATTTATAAATGGGGGCTTTGCCCCCTATTTGTTAAATCCATTTAATGTGGATTTAGCAAATAAAGTTAGAGAGGTTTTGAATGGAAAATATTATTGAAATGACACAGGCCAGAATAAACATGTATGGTTTTTTATCAAGACTTTTAATTGAAGAAGTTGATCCATTTACTTTAAATAAAATCAAAGAAAATGAAGATCTTCTTGAATTATTTCCAAATACAAAAGAATGGGAAGATTTTTGGGAAAAGGACACTATGAAACTTGTTGAAGAAGATTTAAATGTAGACTTTACCACTATTTTTATTTTAAATGTTTACCCTTATGAGTCTGTATTTGTTAATGATGAAGGGCATATAAATCCAACAATTACCAATCCAACCCTTATCTTTTATAGAGAACATGGATACTCAATTGATTTAAATAAGACAAGGGCTTTATCTCCAGATCATATAGGAGTAGAACTTGAATTTATGATGAATTTAGTTCAAGAAGAGTTAAATGCTTTAGCTAGAGAAGATGAAAATGAAGTAAAAAGATTAAGGGAAATACAGAAAAAGTTTCTTGAAGAACATATAGGAAATTGGACTGTTCCATATTTACTTGCTGTTAAAGATATAGCAGAAACACCGTTTTACTATGATGTTGCAGATGCAACGCTGGAATTTTTAATGTCAGACCTTGAATATCTTTACAATTTAGAAGAACAACCTGCTTAAAGAGGTGATTTATTTTGAGTAAATTAAATTTTGACATATATGCGTGTGTTCGTACATATTATAGATACTCATCTTGTCAAAAGTGTATAGATGTCTGTCCTATTGAGGATACCCTTTACATAGAAAATGACAAGATTCAAATAAATGAGAATAAATGTATTTCCTGTGGAGCCTGCGTAGGAGTTTGTCCAACAGAAGCTTTTTCTTTAAATGGTTTTAATCCGCCAGATTTATATCAAAAAATGGTTGAAGAAAATCAAAACCTTATAAGCTGTAAATTAAATGTCCCATGTGCATCTTCTTTTGACAGCCAATATTTGGTAGCTTTGGCTTTAGACATTAAAAATGATGTTGTTGTTGATGTAGGGTACTGCCAGTCCTGTGAAATTGGAAGTTTAAAAGAAAGAATTGAGGATATAGCAAAAGAAGCAAATTATGTTCTCGAGCAGTTAGGTGTTAATTACAGAGTAAAACTTGAAGATATAAAATATGAAGTACCTAAAGAAACAGAAAAAAAACTACAAAGAAGAAATTTCTTGAAAAGATTCTCAAAACAAGCAGCAGGACTTGCATTTTGGGCTTTAATGCCTGATATTCCTGTAGAAGAAAAAGAAACTCCTGAATATAAAAATTTAGTAGAAGAAAAGGTTATACCGGAAAAAAGAAAAGTTTTTGTAAAAGCTTTAAAAAATTCTGACATAGATTTGTCCGACAAATATTTAGAAGTAGATAAAATATCTTTCACGTCTGAGAAGTGGATCGATAATAAAAAATGTACAAACTGTTATGTTTGCTATCATATGTGTCCTACAGGTGCTTTAAAAGAGGGGAATCAAAAACTTTCAATTCTTTTTGAACCGTCTTTATGTGTAAAATGTAGAATTTGCCATGAAATGTGTCCAGAAGATTGTTTACATTTAGCAGATAAATTAAATTTAAATACCTTTGCAAATGAAATTGAAGTATTAGCAGAACATGTAATGATACCTTGTGAAGAATGTATGATACCTTTTTCATATAAAGGAGATTCAACTATTTGTCCAAGATGCCGAAAATTAGAAGATGAAATAAAAGATTTACTACGAATAGGCGATTAATATATAAGAAAAATATATTTATAACAATGTTTTAAAGTATTTGACAAAAAATAAAAATATATTTAACATAAAAAGTTATAAAAATATTTTAATAACTTTAGGAGGTAGAAACATGCGTAAATTGGTAGGTTCGGCAGTACTTGCATCGGCTGTATTATCTACGGCTGCTTTTGCAACAAATGGGGTTAATTTAATAGGAGTATCCCAGTCTTCAAGGGCTATGGGAGGTATTGGTGTTGGGACTCAAGTTGGTGCTACCGATGCATTGTTTAGAAACCCTGCTTGGATGAATTCTGAAAAAGGTTTCAATGTAAGTTTCGGCGGGATTCTTTTTATGCCAAATGTTAAAGCAAAAGGTAAAGTAGCTACACCAGCTGGACTTGTAAATGTAGATGAGAAATCTGATGCAGATACTTTTACTATTCCAGAAGTTGCCATAGTTAATCAGATAAACGATCAGCTGACATTTGGAATTGGTGCTTTTGGTGTGTCTGGAATGGGAGTAGATTACAGAGGAAAAAATCCTGTACTTCAAAATCTATATACTAATTTTCAATTTATGAGAATAATTCCTGCTCTATCTTATGAAATTATGCCAGGTTTCTCTATAGGTGGAGCATTACATATTGCATGGGGTTCTTTAGATTTAAGAGGAGGTGCATCTCAAGATTATGGCTTAGGAGCTCAAGTTGGGGTTGCTTATGATCTTGGAATGATAAGTGTAGGAGCTGAATATACGTCTGAAATTTCAATGACATATAAAAATGTTTCAGATTTAGATGGTGATGGAAATTTAGATGATTTTGATTTAACACAACCTCAAGAGTTTGCATTTGGGCTCGGTGTTAAACCTTTAGATAATTTAAAACTTGGTCTTGATATAAGATGGATAAACTGGTCAGATGCCAAAGGATATAAAGATTTTGGTTGGGACGACCAATGGGTATTTGCCATAGGTGGAGAATATAAAATAGATAAACTTGCTTTGAGAGCAGGATATAATTACGGAAAAAATCCTTTGAGTGATATAACTGTTAATTTTGGAAATCCAGCAGCACCAACTGCTGCAGAACAAATGTATTTTAGAAGTGCATTTTTTAATGTTATCGGTTTCCCAGCAGTGGCAGAACAACATATTTCGTTAGGGGCAGGATATCAGTTTACTAAAAACTTTACTTTAAATGTATCTTATGTTTATTCTCCAAAATCAGATGTTAAATTAACTTCAAATAATGGAACAGACATAAAATCAGAAATGACTCAGCAATCTATTGGTATAGGTTTAGATTGGAACTTTTAATTTCTCATGATGGGGGGCTTATGCCCCTTCTATAATTCTAACGGAGGGATGAAATGAAAAAAATACAGGCTTTAATACTTTCTTTAATTGGGTTTTTTGCCGTATCTTATGCACAACCACCTTTTATGTCTCCTGAATATGCTAAAGAATTTTGTGATCTTTGGAATAAAACAGAAGATTTAACAGAAGGCCTTGCAGACTGGGCTAAAAATATAAAACAAGGAAAAGAGTATAGAAGCATAGCTTTTTATAGAAGTGACTGTGGTGGACCAGAAAAGGCTGTGGAGGTTCATATAGTAAATAAAGACGGAAAAGCTATATGTATTTACGGCGGAAAGGCTGTTGATCCAAACCCTGACTTTTTAATGTACACAACTACAGAAAAATGGAAAGAACTTGCAAATGGTGAGTTTGGATTTATGGGAATGGGAATTATGACAAAAATGACATTTAAAGGCTCAAAAATGGAAGCAATGAGAAATATGGGGCCTTTTAAAGCATTTTTATTAAATCTTGGAAAAGTTCCTCACACAGATCAGTGTCCGTAATAATTAATAACATGGGGCTTTACGCCCCTTATTCAAACTATCAATACATCTATTAAAATTTTTCAAAAAATAAATTTTCAAATATAGTTATAATATTTTTTTAATTATTTTATAATGGAGGCTTTTTTATGCTTAAATATCTTCCTGGTATAGCTGTTTCTGTATCTGTTGCTTTACTTGCAATGTTTTTAGCAAGTTTAGATTTTGTAAAGAATACACTTCATTTTAGTTCCTTAATTTTAGCTATTTTAATCGGTGTAGTAGTTGGAAATACAATAAAATTTTCAGATACATTTAAACCAGGTATAACTTTTTCTTTGAAGAAAATACTTAGAATTGCTATTGTATTTTTAGGTTTTAGACTTACGTTTCAAAACGTAATGGAAGTAGGTCTTATTGGATTAATAGTAGACACTATAATGCTGAGTTCTACTTTTATAATAGGAGTATGGGTTTCGCGAAAATGGTTTGGCCTTGAAGATAAAATGGCTTATTTAGTTTCTTCTGGAAGTTCTATTTGCGGGGCATCGGCTGTTCTTGCTACTGCACCAGTTGTAAAAGCTGAGATGCACCATGCTGCTATGGCTGTAGCGACAGTAACCATTTTCGGTACTACTGCAATGTTTGTTTATCCTGTAGTTTATAAAATGTTTGGAGTTACACTTGGATTTGATGACATTTTATACGGAATATGGACTGGAGCTACAGTTCACGAAGTTGCCCAGGTTGTTGCTGCTGGATTTGCTATCTCAGAACCTGCAGGAAATACAGCAACGATAGCAAAACTAACCAGGGTTATGATGCTTGCTCCTCTTCTTATAATTTTAAGTATTTATCTCGCTAAAAAGCACAAAACACACGGTGCAGGAACTACGTTAAGAGACATTCCTATTCCTTATTTTGTCTTTGGTTTTATAGCAATGGTTGGAGTAAACTCTACACATATAGTCCCTCAAAATATAGTATCTGCCATAAATTATGTAGATGGATTTTTGCTTACTATAGCAATGGCAGCTATGGGAATAGAAACAAATGTTAATAAGATAAAAGGTGTAGGAATGAAACCTATATATGCTGCTGCTGTTATATTTTTGTTCTTATTCTTTGGCGGTATTATTGCTGTAAAATTTATACATTCGATACTTGCATAATTTAAAAATTGGTATATATTACTGCTACAACTGAATAGGGAATAAAAAAGACCTTTAATAAGGGGTCGATTCGGGTTCGACGGGAACGGTTACGCCAGGTGTGCAGGCCGGAGAAGGTTACTCCGGAAAAAACCAAACAACAACAATTCCCGAACGCGAAATCGCTATCGCTGCTTAATTAACGCAGCGACGTCCTCCTGAGCTTGCCCGTGGGCTTAGGAAGGGCGACAGATACACGGGATAGGAAAATGCTGACTGCCCTGTAGGCATTTTCCGAAATTTTACAGGGCTAGCCTGCAGAAACCCTGCCTGTGGGGTCGCTGTAGGTGAAATTTTAAACACAGGCTAAGCCTGTAGAAAGCCTGAGCAACGGCCGTTCTCGGACGGGGGTTCGATTCCCCCCGACTCCATTTAAACAAGTTTCATATTCACCTAAAAAATCTTGATATAACTTTAGCTCCTATTAAGTCTCCCCACACGTTAGTCATAGTTCTAAACATATCTAAAAATCTATCTACAGCTATAATTATTGCTATTCCTTCAAGAGGAATTCCTACAGATGTAAATACTAAAGTCATTGTTATTAAACCGGCACTTGGTATAGCAGCAGCACCTATAGAGGCAAAAGTAGCTGTTATAAATATTAAAAACTGCTGGAATATTGTTAAATCTATGCCGTATAAACTTGCTATGAAGTTAGCTGCAACTGCCTCGTACAAAGCAGTCCCGTCCATATTTATTGTAGCTCCAAGAGGCAGAATAAAACCAGCTACTTTTTTAGGAAGTTTTACAACTTTTTCTGCTATTTCTATTGAAACTGGAAGTGTTGCAGAGCTTGAGCATGTTGAAAAAGCTATTAGTAATGCTTCTCTAACTTGTTTAAAGTATTTAACTGGATTTATTTTTCCTAAAATATAAGCAATAAGTCCTAGGTTCACTGCAAAATGCCACAGTATTCCAATTAAAACAACTAAAACGTACTGCCAAAGCGAAAGTATTACGCTAAAGCCTTTATCAGCGACAGTATAGGAAATTAAAGCAAAAACTCCAATTGGAGAAAGGTAAATTATCCACTTTGCAATATTTAAAAGAGCATCATTTAATCCGTCAAAAAATTTAAATACAATATCTTTTTTTTCTTGTTTTATGTAAAGTACAGCTACAGCAAGTAAAATAGAAAAAAGTATTACATGGATTGATTTACCGCTGGCAAAACTTTGGAATATATTAGAAGGAATAAGATTTTGAATAAATGTATCTATCGTCAGGTGGTTTATGTTTGGTTTTTCTGTAGATAGCTTAATGTTTTCCGTAGAAAATGGAAAGACATTAACCAATATAATCCCAGTTAAAACAGCTAAAGATGTAGTAAACAAATAATATGCAAAGGCTTTTAAGCCTAAATCTTTAAACTCTGAAGCAGAGGATAAACTTGCTATACTTACAAATATTGATACAAAAATTAACGGAATAACTATCATTTTTAAGAGATTTAAGAATATATCTCCTATTATTTTTAGATTTACCATTATATCTGGTAAATAAATCCCTGTAAGAATTCCGCATACAACAGCAATTAAAGTTAAATTCTCAATGGAAAGTATATTTTTCAAAGTAAAACCCTGTAAATTTGATTTTTCTTTATTATAATATAAGGACTGTAAATTTAGGAATGGGCTGCTTTAGGAGAAACTATGGAAAATATTTTAAAAAAAGTTAAAGATTTAATTATAAATAATAATTTTGATTATCTGTTTCATGAAAAAACTAAGGAACTTTGGTTTACTGGATATAGAGATGGGGTTAAATTTGATGTTTACATAAGACCTCAAAGGGATGGTAAGTATAAATTTATATTTGAAATTCCATCAGAAAAGAAGGTTTGCTTATTTTTAAATGAAGATGATGTCGTAAAGAGACTGGATAAAATATTTAACGAAGGATACTATTTTCCTAAAAAAGAAACAGAAGTTGTTTGAAATAAAATTTTTTTGATATAAATTTTCACAGCAAAATAAAAATCTGGAGGAAAAATGAAGTTAAACGTAGGTATTGTAGGACTTCCAAACGTTGGAAAATCTACAATTTTTAATGCACTTACTGAAACAGCCAAAGCTGGAGTTGCAAATTATCCATTTTGTACAATAGACCCGAATGTTGGTGTTGTTGATGTTCCTGATGAAAGATTAAATAAACTTTCTCAGATGTCAGGTTCTCAAAAGATTATCCCTGCGACAATTGAGTTTGTTGATATAGCAGGGCTTGTTAAAGGTGCATCTAAAGGTGAAGGACTTGGTAATCAGTTTTTATCCAATATAAGAAATGTATCAGCAATAGCACATGTTGTTAGATGTTTTGAAGATAGCGACGTTGTACACGTTGAAGGTTCTGTTAATCCTGTTAGGGATGCTGAAATAATAGAAACTGAACTTATACTTTCAGATCTTCAAACTGTTGAAAAAAGGCTTGAGAAGGTAATAAAACCTGCCAAAAGCGGAAATAAAGAGGCAAAGTTTGAAGTGCAGGTTTTAGAAAAAGCTAAAGATATTCTTGAAAATTTACAGCCTCTTAGAACAAATTTAGACAAGTTTTCTGAAGATGAGATTGAATATATGAAAAAAACAATTTTCCCTCTTACTTTAAAACCAATTATGTACGTTGCAAATATAGGTGAAGAAGACCTTCCTGAAGGTGAAAATAATAAGTATGTAAAACAGATAAAAGAAAAGGCACAAAAAGAAGGAGCACCTGTAGTTGTACTATCAGGAAAAGTGGAGCAGGAGCTCATTGAGATACCAAAGGAAGAAAGAGGAGAACTTTTAGAAGCTTACGGTCTTAAAGAACCTGGATTAAACAAAATGATTAGAACAGGATATAACCTTCTCGATCTTATAACATACTTTACATCTGGAGAAAAAGAAACAAGAGCCTGGACTATAAAAAGAGGAACTAAAGCTCCTCAAGCTGCAGGTGAGATACATTCAGATTTTGAGAGAGGGTTTATAGCAGCAGAAGTTATAAATTATGATGAACTTGTAAAACATGGATCTATGCAAAAGGCTAAAGAAGCTGGAGCCGTTAGGATAGAAGGGAAAGATTATGTTGTTCAGGACGGGGACGTAATGCTATTTAGATTTAATGTTTAATCTATGGTTACCCTTTCTACTTCCTCTATGGTGGTAATTCCTTGAAGAGCTTTGTAAACAGCATCCTGACGGAGGGTTTTCATACCCTCTTTTAAAGCCTCTTTTTTAATATCTTCAGTACTTGCATTTTCAATTAGCATTTCTCTTATTTTTTCAGTGATATGTAAAAGTTCATGTATTCCAATTCTTCCTTTATAGCCTGTAAAATTACAAATTTTACATCCGGCTCCTTTGTATAAAACTGTGTTTTCATTTACTTCAAATCCAGCTTGAGTGATTATCACTATTTCTTTTTTTGAAGGTACGTACGAAGTTTTACAGTTACTGCAGATTTTTTTTGCAAGTCTTTGAGCAACTACTAATAATAATGAATCACCTATTAAATAACTTTCAATTCCCATTTCTTTAAGTCTTGTAACTGTACTTACAGCATCATTTGTATGAAGGGTTGAAAAGACTAAATGACCTGTTAAAGAAGCTTCAACAGCAATTTTAGCAGTTTCTATATCTCTAATTTCACCAACTAATATGATGTCTGGATCATGTCTTAAAAATGCTTTTAAGGCTTTTGCAAATGTATATCCAGCGTCAACATTAACACTTGTTTGAACAATACTTCCTCCAAGTGTATACTCTACAGGGTCTTCAACGGTAACTATCTTAACATCAGGTGTATTAACTTCTTTTAGTGCTGCATAAAGGGTTGTTGTTTTACCGGAGCCTGTGGGACCCGTATGAAGTATCATTCCATATGGTTTTTTTATAGTTTTTCTATAAAGTTTTAAATTTTCTTCAGTAAACCCAAGTTTATCTAGGTCTAAAAGCTGAGATTTTTTAGCAAGTATTCTCATAACAACATCTTCACCGTAAATAGTTGGAACAGTTGAAACCCTTAAATCTATTAGGATGGAAGGATTATATTTTGTAAAATCTATTCTTCCGTCTTGAGGTACTCTTTTTTCATCAATTTTCAAATTTGCCATTATTTTAAATCTTGTTATAAGAGCATCCTGTATATATTTAGGAAGTTCTAAAACTGTATGAAGGGTTCCGTCTATTCTGTATCTAACAATAACTTTATTTTCAAGTGGCTGAACATGAATATCACTTGCTTTTTTAAAGTAAGCTTCTTCAATTATTTTATTTGCAAGTATTATAATAGGAGAGCTTTTTTCAGAAATTTTCTCTTCTTTTTTTACCTCCTCAACTTCAAGGCCTTTAAAAGAACTTTTTAAAATGTCTAAAACTTCTTCTAATTTTTTACCTTCTTCGAAAAAAGATTCTATTTTCTCTTCAATTTGAGATTTTGTCGAAACAATAATGTTTATTTCTGAAACTTCGTAGCCGTGTTTTTTGAATGTTTCTACTACTTGATTAATTGTTAAAACATCAGTAGGTTCATACATTGCTATTGTAAGAACATTGTTTTCATAAATCACAGGCATTGCAAGCCTGCTTTTTAAAAACTCTTTACTAAACAGATCTCTTATAAACTCTGGAGGGTTATAATTTGTTAATTTATCAAATTTAAAGCCAAAATAATCTGCTTTTATTTTTGCTATTTCTTCTTCTGAGTATCCTTTCTCTAAAAGAAGCTTAAGAACACTTTTTTTCTGCTTTAATGCTTCATCTTGCAGTTTTCTAAGTTCATCTTCTGATATTCCAAGTCTTTCTACTATAAGTTCTTCAAAACTTTTTTTAGAAGGTGTTTTAACAATTTTAATACTCATAATTATCCTTTTGGATATTTAAAAATAAACACTAATTTTTTTAGTTTTTCTTCTCCAAACTCACTTACTATTACAGGTGTAATTTTTATTTTAATAAGCTCCAGATTTATTTCTGTTGGGATGTATTTTTCCTTTACGATCCTTGCTTTTTCTTCAAGGGTGTCTTTAAATTCTTCTAAAATATAGCTGAGGCTGTAATTTTTTATTTCATCTAAACTATATCTATAGCCTATCATTTCCATAAATGATGCGTTTATTTCTATAAGATTTAGGTTTAAATCAGTTATTGCCACAGCTTCTGCTATATTTTCAATTATTACTTTTTCTTCTTTTTGTTTTTGCATTATTTTAGAAATATTTAGCGCATTTTCTATTGCTATTGCTATAAATTTTGAAACTTCTTTAAGCTTTTCTTCATCCTCTTTTGTAAAATAAGGTTCTTTATTAATTAGTTCTAAAACTCCAAGTTTTTGAGATCCTCTTTTTATTGGGATTGCTAAAATACTTTTTGTTTTGTAACCTGTTTTTACATCCCAGGATTTATCGTGTTTCAATTGAGGGTCAATACTTTTAAGTTCATTATCATTATAAGCATCTTTTATATTTATAATTTTATCTTTCAAAAAAGTGTATCCTGCAATGCTTGATTTATTAATTGGAAGTTTAATTTTTGTAATATTTTCACCTGTTATAATTATAGATTCTAAAATATTTTCTTCTGGGTTATAAATAAAAAGTGTAGTCCTGTCAGCTTTAATTATGTCCTTAATATGAAAAATTATATTTTTTAAAACTTTTTCAATATCTGTTTCTGAAAATAAAATTTCTAAAAAGGAAAGCATATTATCCATTATAAACTTCCTAAAAGCTCGTCTATATTTTCTATTTCAACTTCTTTTTTATCTTTAGACTTTCTATACTGATATTCTACTTTTCCTTCCTTAACTTTTTTACCAACAACTATTCTATGTGGAATACCTATAAGATCAGCATCTTTAAATTTCGCACCTGCCGACATATCTCTGTCATCATATAAGACTTCTATTCCTTTTTCTTTTGCTTTTTTATATATATTTTCGGCAGTTTGTCTTATTTGTTCATCTTTTATATTTAATGCAAGTATGTGAAGTTTAAAAGGTGCTATATTTTCAGGCCAAATTATTCCATTTTCATCATGATTTTGCTCTACAGCAGCAGCTATAAGCCTGCTTACTCCAATTCCGTAACATCCCATAATTATTGGTTTCTCTTTTCCATCTTTATCAACAAAATATGCTTTCATTGCCTCAGAATATTTAGTTCCAAGTAAGAATATATGACCTACTTCAAGTCCTGTTGTTTCTTTTAATGGAGATTTACAGTTTGGACAAGGGTCTCCTTCTCTTGCTGTTGAAAAATCTACAAATTCTATAGGTTCAAAATCCCTTGGAATGTTAACATTTATATAATGATAATCTTTATCATTTGCCCCGACTACAAAGTTATGTAAATCCTTGACGGAAATATCTGCATAAACAGGAATGTCAAGCCCTATTGGTCCAACAAAACCTTCAACTATTCCCATTTTTTCAAGTTCTTCTGAAGTTGCAAGTCTTGCGTCTAGAACATTAAAGTAGTTTATCAGTTTTGTTTCATTTAACTCCCTGTCTCCTCTTATAACTACAGCTACTGCCGTTCCATCTGACAGTATATATACAAGTGTTTTAACAATTTTTTTAGTATCAACTCCTAAAAACTTGGCAACCTCTTCAACAGAAAATACATTAGGAGTATAAACTTTTTCTAAAGGTTTTTCTTCTTCAGGAGGAAGTTTATCAAGCTCAAATTCATACTTGGCAGCTTCCACATTTGCAGCATATCCACAATTTTCACAGTAAACTATATGGGCTTCTCCATTTGCAGCCTTTACTACAAATTCATGGGAAAATTTTCCACCAATTGCTCCTGTGTCAGCTTCTACCATTAAATAATCAAGCCCTAGCTCATCAAATATTTTTTTATAAGTTTCTTTCATTATTTCATAAGATTTGACTGCCATTTCTTCAGAAACATCAAAAGAGTAAGCATCTTTCATTAAAAATTCTCTTCCTCTTATAAGTCCATATCTTGGACGTGCTTCATCTCTAAATTTTGTCTGTATCTGGTAGAAATTTTTAGGCAAATCTTTATATGAGCGTATATTTTTTCTAACTAGATCTGTAATTGTTTCTTCGTGGGTTGGTCCAAGGGCAAAAAGTCTTCCTTTTCTATCTTCTAGTCTAAAAAGTTCTTTTCCGTAAACGTCCCATCTTCCTGTCTCTTGCCAAAGCTCGGCTGGGGTTAGTATGGGAAGTAAAACTTCCAAAGCTCCTGCTTCATCCATATGTTTTCTTATTATATTTTCTATTTTTTTTAAAACTCTAAAACCAAGTGGTAAATACTCATAAAGCCCAGCAGCCAGCTGTCTAATAAATCCACCTCTAACTAAATATATATGACTTGGAACTTCTGCTTCTGAAGGTGCTTCTTTTAATGTGGGAATAAAGTAATTTGATGCTTTCAAAATTTATCCTCCATTTGTAAGTAACATATAAATATTTTAACCTATGTGGATGATAGATTGATTTTTATATGAAATTTGAAAAGGATTAGAAAAAACTAAAATGATAAATAAATAAAAAAAGGGGCTATAAAGCCCCTTGATAAATTATTCAACGTCACATTTAACGTCGTAAAGAATATCATCCCAAGGATGTCTGTATAAAGGCATATCAAGTCTTTTCTCATCAAGGTAGTGACCAATAAATCCGATAGTTCTACCAAGTACAAAGAATGCGTTAAATGCACCGGCATTAATAAGCTCATCAATTTCTTTGTCAGAGTATCCAAGCTCTTTAAACATATCAACAAGTAGTACACCTATTGTTCCATCAACGTTAAGTATGAGGTTTTCTTTCTTAGATGTAGTTAATTTTTCAACTTCAAGAGCATAGTCTAAAAGCTCTGTTTTAGGGAAGTTGTTTTTAGCAAACTCTTTTAAAAGCTCAACCCTTTTATCTGGATTTTTAGTTGATTTAATTCTGTGTCCGATACCAGGTATAGGGATCTTTTCAACATTTTTCATGTATGCAACAAACTCATCAGGAGACATGCCTTTCTCTTTTGCCATTTTAAAGTACTTAGCAGCTCCGTCTATAGCACCGCCAAATCTTGGTCCTATTGTAAGGATACCTGTAACGATAGAAGACATTAAATCTTTTCCTGCTCTTGCAGTAACTTTAGTGTTATGTGCACCTGAAACTGCCGGACCGTGATCTGCAACAATTTTAATCACCATGTCTATAAATTTAGAAGACCACTCTGGGAATTTCTTTTTAAACCATAAAAGTCCAATAACATCTGCAATTGAGTATCCTCTTTCAACCACCTGAGAAATTGGTACTCCACAGTAAGTAGCCTCTTCTCCTCTGTCATCTGAAATTGTACATATGAAGTTAGTTGGTTTTCTAACTTTTCCTTCTTTGAGAAGTTTTGCATAATCTGCTGGAATTGGTGGAACTTCAGGTTCTTTAATTTCAGGAATTTTACCTTCAGCTTTTAACTCTTCATATACACCGTTTATTAATTCTGGAAGTTCGTTAAATGATTTTGGAACGTGTGCACCTGCTTCTTTTAATGCAGCATTTTTAGCATCTGCAGTTTCTCTCTCTGCCCCAGCTTTTGCACCTGCGTGTCCAAACTGAACTTCTCCACCAAAATATTTAGAAATTGTACCGATACACCATGCTATAACAGGCTTTGTAATCCTGCCGTCTTTAATAGCCTCAGCAACTCTGTATTCAAGCTCTCCACCAACTTCTCCAAGGAGAACCATAAATTTAACTTGAGGATTTTTCTCATATCTGAGCATATGGTCTAAAAAGTCTGTTCCTGGATATCTGTCACCACCAATTGCGATCCCTTCAGCAAGACCGTCAGCGTTTCTTGCTATCACATTAGAAAGCTCGTTAAAAAGCCCTCCGGATCTTGTAACAAGACCTACAGACCCAGGTCTGTGAAGTTTTGAATTTATTATATTTTCAATTGTTCCACCTGTATTTGCTATTCTAAATGCTCCCGGAGCAATCCCACCAACAGTTGCAGGTCCAATTATCCATTTTCCAAGTTCTTTAGCTTTAACTCTCATTATTCTTGCAAATCTTTCAGGTATACCTTCAGCAGTAATTGCAATTGTTCTTATTGTAGGGATTTCAAGAGCTTCCATTGTTACATTGTAAGCTGTTCTAAATGAGGCAAAGTTTAATAAAACATCAGCTTCTGGAAAGTCTTTTGCTGCGTCGGTAGTTGATTTATAAAGAGGAATCATTATTTCTTTGGTTCCGTAGAAAAACTTTTCAAACTTTCTTCCTGTAGTTGGAGCAACTATTGCAGTTACAGAAGGCTCTCTTCCTACTACATAATCATAATCAAGCATTCTTTGTATTGCATTTCTGTTTAAGTTCCAAAAAATTGCTTTGGTATTTCTGTCAAATAATAAGTAATCAGGCTTGCTCATTTAATTAACCTCCTTAATTTCCTTTATTAAGCTACTACTTTATTTTCTTCAAGAGCTTTTCTTACTATTTCAGTCATATGAGTTTCTGGACCGTAAACTTCTATAGGAATACCAAGTTCCTCTGCAGCTTCTTTAATTTTCTTTAATCCTATTTCATAGTTAGGTCCACCACGTCTTACATATATTTTTACGCCAACTTCTCTTAATTTATCTGCATACTCTTTCATTGCGTCGATAATACCTTCAAACGTTTTTGCAACGTCTGTAAAGTTAGCAATTGCACCACCAATAATTAAAATTTTAGGTCCTGCAGGATGTTTTTCTCTTGTCATTAAATCAAATACAGTTTTTACATATTCTCTTGTTTCAGCCCTTGAAGGGTTACCAGAGTATTCTCCATAGTTTGCAAGTTCTTTAACTGCACCAAGGTCTGCCACTGTATCAGCATAAACAACAGATGCACCACCACCTGCAACAAGAGTCCATATTCTTCCTTTTGGATTTAAAATTGTGAGTTTTAAAGATGCACCTGATTTTTCATCCATTTCTTTAATATATTTTTCCTCCGGACTTAACTCTCCTCCAAATCCTGCAGGGAATTCAAGTTCACCCCATTTTTTACCTACAACAAATTGAGCTGTATCATCAACTCTTCCAACAAAGTCAAGTGGATAAACTTTATTTCCGACCATAACAAGTGGGTTTATTTCAAGGTATGTAAAGTGTAAATCTCTAAATAATTTGTAAAGTCTGTAAACAAAGTCAGCAAATTTTTCTTTATCTTTTATTTCAGCTGGTACATTTTCTTCAATTAGTTTTTTAATTTCTTCATCTGATGCTGTTATAGGAATTTTTACCTCTACAACTTTGTCCCAATTTTCTTCTACTTCTATTCCACCAAATGCTGACATGTAAATTATGTCTTCATCTTCACCTGTAGTCATAGCTACATAGTATTCTTCTTCCGGTTTATGAGGTACGAAAGGCTCAACTAAAAAGTGAGTTAATTTACCTTTAACTCCATTAATTTCAACTTCTTCAGACATTTTTTGTTTTATCCACTCTTTAGCGTCTTCCCAGGTAACATCTCCAGGTTTTTCTTTCTTAAAGAATATAAGCCCAAGCTTTCCTCTTTTCCCAAAAAGCATATCAGGTTTTGCAACAAGAGGTGTTTCTTTTACCCAAGGATACTGCTCTGGTATTTTGTCAAGATCTGTTTCTGGTGTGATTAAAATTGACTTGAAATCATACTCAAAATCACCGTTAAAATATTCTTCCCAGTTTTGGGCTAAAATTCTTTTTCCGTCATACTCTCTGATTCCTCTCTGAGCCATTTAAATCCTCCTATTTCTTTATGAATAAAAGAGAAAATTTTGATTATTAAAAAATATTATATCAGAATAACATAAAGAATAAAACAGTGTTTGATTTAGTTTGAAAGGAGGTTTTAAAGATAATTTTAAGTGTTGAAAATAAAGCCCCCCAGAGGGGGCGAGTGTATTATATTGAATCTATTATTCTGTTAAATGTTTCACTTGGTCTCATTGCTTTTTCAGCTTTTTCATCATCAGGATGATACCATCCACCAATATCTGCTGGTTTACCTTCAGTAGCTCTTATTTCTTCCAGTATTTTTTGTTCATTTTCTTTAAGATCTGCGTAAACCTTAGAGAATATTTCAGCAAGTTCTTTATCTTCAGTTTGATTTGCGAGTTCTTCAGCCCAGTATAGAGCAAGGTAGAAGTGAGAACCTCTTGTATCTAATTCTCCAACTTTTCTTTTTGGAGTTTTATCGTATTCAAGATATTTTCCAACTGCTTTATCAAGGGTATCAGCAAGGAGTAAAAGTCTTTTATTTTCTTCATTGTGTAGAGCTTTTACTTGTTTGTAAGCATGTCTTAAGGATTCAACAAATGCAAGGAATTCTCCTAAAGAGTCCCATCTTAAATGTCCTTCTTTTAAGAACTGCTCAACGTGTTTAGGAGCTGAACCTCCAGCACCTGTTTCAAAAAGTCCACCACCAGCTATAAGAGGAACTATTGATAGTGATCTAGCAGAAGTACCAACTTCAATAATTGGGAAAAGGTCTGTTAAATAATCCCTTAAAACGTTTCCTGTTACAGAAATCGTGTCTTCTCCGTTTCTAAATCTTGCAAGTGTGAATTTCATAGCATCTTCAGGAGCTTTTATGTACCACTCAACATCTGATAGATCATATTTTGGAAGTTCTTCTTTTACTATTTCAATTAAGTTTCTGTCGTGAGCTCTGTATTCATCAAGCCAGAACACTATAGGAAGTCCGGAATCCTTGGCTCTGTTAACAGCTAATTTAATCCAGTCTCTTATTGCTAGATCTTTTGTTATACAGCTTCTCCAGATGTCTCCTTCATTTACACAATGTTCAATTAAAACATTTCCTTCTTCATCAACAACTTTCATTTTTCCATCAGCAGGAGGGAAAAATGTTTTATCGTGAGAACCATACTCTTCTGCTTTCATTGCCATTAAACCAACGTTTTGAACAGTTCCAATCTTAGTTGGGTCAAACTGTCCTCTTGCTTTTATATCTTCAACGATTTCTTTATACATAGTTGCATAAGATCTATCCGGTATAGAAAGAACAACATCATCAACTTCTCCAGATGGTCCCCATCCTTTTAATCCATTTTTTATTACTGCAGGTACAGAAGCATCAATAATAACATCGTTTGGCATGTGAAGGTTTGTAATTCCTTTATCAGAGTCAACCATGTACATTCTTGGTCTTTCTTGATATATTTCTTCTATTGTTTTCTGTATGGCATTTCTTTCTTCTTCAGGAAGTGTTTCTAATTTTTTCTCGAGTTCAGCAAGTCCTGATTCAGGTTTCCATCCTAATTTTTCTAAAGTATCTCCATGTTTTTCAAAAAGTTTTGCGTAATAAACTCTTATTGCATCTCCAAAAATAACAGGATCAGAAACTCTCATCATTGTAGCTTTAACGTGAAGTGAGAAAAGAATATCTTCATCTTTAGCAGTTTGAATCACTTCTTCAAAATATTTTCTTAATTTGCTTCTGTCCATATAAGTTCCATCTACTACATCACCCTGCCCAACTTCTACTTCTTTTAATACTGTTTGATTTCCATTTTCATCTTCAAAAATATATTTAATTTTTGTATCTTTTTTGATGATTACAGATTTTTCGTGCTCATAGAAATCACCAGTTTTCATATGTGCAACATGAGATTTTGATGCAGGTGAAACATCTCTTAATTTGTGAGGATGTTTTTTCGCATATTCTTTAACAGATTTTGCAAGTCTTCTATCTGAGTTACCTTGTCTTAAAACAGGGTTAACTACAGAACCTACACATCTGTCATATCTTTCTTTAATTTGTTTTTCTTCTTCTGTTTGAGGATTATCCGGATAATCAGGAAGTGGATAACCTTGCTCCTGAAGTTCTTTTATAGCTTCTTTTAACTGAGGTAAAGAAGCTGAAATGTTAGGAAGTTTCATTATATTTGCTTCTGGTTTCCAAACAAGCTCTCCAAGATAAGCAAGTTCATCAGGAACCCTTTTATCTTCTGGAAGTAAATCTGGAAATTGAGCTAAGATTCTCCCTGCCAAAGAAATGTCCCTTAATTCAATGTCTACATCTGCAAATTTTGTGTAAGCTCTGAAAATAGGCAGCTCCGAGTAGGTTGCTAAAGCTGGAGCCTCATCGATTTTTGTCCACACTATTTTTGCTTTTGCCATAAAAATGACCTCCTTAGTTTATAGTTTTACATTAATAAAAATTATAAATTAATAAAATTAAAAAATCAAACACTGTTTTAAAAAAATCAAAATCAAACACTGTTTGAATATCTAAATTATTTATATTTGATCAAAAATTTATTATATCAAAATTGTTATATTGTATTTAAAATATGGATATGTTCATTGTATAATTTGAAACAAAAATAAAACAGGTACAGTAGTTTATGAGATCTTTATTAGTTATATTATTTTTAATTTTTACGGCTTCATATGGTTTTGATATACAGAAAAACATTTTAGAAAATCAGATTTATAATATTAAGCTTTATTCTTTAAAAGCTTTAAATCTTTCATTAAAAGCATATTCATCTTTAAATGCAAAAAGAAAAAATCCAAATGAAATAAAAGTATACTTAAAATCAGCTCTTTTCTTTTTAAATGAAGCCAGTAATTACTCTCCTTCTTATTTAATAAATAAAAAAATAGATACTCTTTTGTTAAGAATTGAGTTATTTAAAAATGAAAATTTAAAAAGAGATTTAGTTTCATTAAAAAGTGATATTGAAGAAATAAAAGGAAATATAATTAACTACGGAAAAGTTTCAACTACATTAAATAACTTTATAGAAAATTATTCTCCTGAAAAGAATGAGGATTTATTTTTAATTCTTGATGATTTGAAAGAGGAGATATCTCTTCCACTTGTTGATACCCCTCTTGAACATGCTAAAACATTTATAGCTGTAGCATACGATAATGTAAACTCACGTAAGTATTTAACAGCTAAAAAATCTGTTGAAATAGCTATAGATCCACTAATAGACCTTACAGCTGGAGAAAATCTTTATCTTGTTTTGTTTAAAGACTATATATATAAAAGTTATGAAAACTTTAAAAGTGAAAATTACGCTAAAGCAAAACAGTATTTAGAAAGAGCAAAGTACTATCTTTTAAAATCAAAAGAACTATCAAAACAAACTAATACAAGCATAATAGGTAACTTTTTAAAAAGATTAGAATTAATATATAATACTGAATTAACCGATAAAGAAGATATACTAAAGGAATATTTAATACTAATTGAAGATTTAAAAAATCTATAGAGGTAGGAAAATGAAAATAAAAAAATTTATATCGGCTGCAGTTTTAGTTTCATGTTTAACATTGTCACCTGCAAAAGCTTTAGATGGTGAAATTATTTTCAGAGATGCTATGTATGGAACGGCTATAGGAGCTGTTGGAGGTCTTGCACTATATGCGATTGACGATGGTAAAGATTTTGGAAAAAAAATAGGTACTGGTGTTTTAATAGGTCTTATTTTTGGAGTAGGTGTAGGGATCTATGAATCCCAGACTGCTCTTGTAGAAATAGATAATGGTAAAATGCACGCTGGAATCCCACAAATTGAAGTTAAAAATATAGAAATTTCTAAAAATGTTTACGATACTTCAGCCCAAATTAATCTTTTAGGAATGAAATTCTAATGTTTAATAAAGAAATATTAGAAAAACTTTCAAATCCACCGAGAAGGTCAGTTAATCTTTTACTGAAAGTAAACCCGCAAAAATTAAATTTTATATCAATGGTAATTGATGGTCATGGAAGAATAGCCCTTCCTCGGACAAGAAGTGGTAAAGAAGGTTATTTGGACTTATTAGTTTCTCCTGACTGTGTTGATGATTTAATGCTTATTCTTCAAGATTTGAAAGAAAACTATGACCCAACTTTGGAAATAGTAAAAGAACTTGGTGATAACTGGCTCGAGGCTGTTATTTAAATCTTGTAAATAAATTTTTCCAACATATTATTAATCATTATGAAGGTTTTAGATGACAAAGAAGTTGTTCAAAAGCTTTTAGATAAGATTGATTATCTTCCTAAAGAAGATCAAAAAGAAATAGAAGAGACAGTATATTATATTATTGAAAAACATCACGGTCAAAAAAGAAAATCAGGAGAACCATATTATATTCATCCTATAGAAGCTGCCGTCATTTTAGCTGATCTTAAACTTGATAAAATATCAATCCTTTCAGCCCTGCTTCATGATGTTGTTGAGGATACAGATATTACTTTAGAAGAAATAAGAGAAAAATTTGGAGAAAAGGTAGCTCAGATAGTTGACGGCGTAACTAAAATAGGAAAGTATCAATTTAAGAGTAAAGAAGAGGCTGAAGCTGAAAACTTTCGTAAAATGATAGTTTCTATGGCAAATGATATAAGAGTAATACTCGTAAAACTAGCAGATAGGCTTCATAACGCAAGAACTTTTGAGTACTTACCTCCTCATAAACAAAAAGAAAAGGCTAAAGAAACCCTTGAGATATATGCTCCTCTTGCAGCAAGGCTTGGTCTTTGGAATATTAAAAGTGAGCTTGAAGATATATCATTTAAATATCTATATCCAGATGAGTACAAAAAAATAATCTCCTTTTTAGCTTCAACAAAAGCTAGAGAGGAAAAATACCTAAAAGAAGAAGTTGTTCCAATTATAGAAAAAGAGCTAAAAAAACATAATATAAATGCTAAAATACAGTTTAGAACAAAACATCTTTACAGTATTTATGAAAAAACATTAAGAAAAAATGTAAAACTAAGTGATATTTATGATATTAACGGTATTAGAATTTTAGTTGATGATGTAAAAGATTGCTATCTTGTACTTGGGATAATACATTCTACATTTAAGCCAGTTCCAGGCAGATTTAAAGATTATATATCTCTTCCAAAATCTAATCTTTATCAAGCACTGCATACAACTGTTGTAGGACCAAATGGCAAATTTGTTGAAATACAGATTAAAACCCATAAAATGCATAAAATAGCAGAAGAAGGGGTCGCAGCCCACTGGAGATATAAAGGTGGTGAAAAATTATCAGAAAAAGATTTACAGTCATTCGTATGGTTAAGAAATCTTTTAGATTCAATTAAAGAAAATCCATCTTCTGAACTAATTGAAAACGTAAAAAACGATCTTGGAAATGAAGAAATTTTTGTGTTTACGCCAAAGGGAGATTTAATAAAGCTTCCTGTTGGAGCAACACCTGTAGATTTTGCTTATAATATTCACACACAAGTAGGGCATAAGTGTACAGGTGCAAAGGTTAATGGGAATTTAGTTCCTTTAAATACACAGCTAAAAAGCGGAGATGTTGTAGAAATAATTACATCTCCAAATAAAAAACCAAGCAGGGATTGGCTTAAATTCGTCGTTTCTTCCAAAGCAAAATCAAATATAAAAAGTTACCTTCACAAACTTGAAAAGCAAAAATCTATAAAATTTGGAGAAAAATTATTAGATAAACTTTTAAGAAAACTTGGAAAATCGCTAAAGTCTTTATCTGAAGAAGAAAAGAACGTGTTACTTGAAAAATTTAATTATAAATCTTTTGAAGATTTTCTTTATGCTCTTGGTGATGGAAAAATCTCATTAAACAAAGTTTTTAAAGTATTTAGACCATCTAAACAAAAAACTAAACAAAAAAACGTAGAAAATAAGCAAGAGTCTGAGGCAAAAATAGAAGTTGACGGCATATCAAATTTAATGTGTAAAATCGCAAGTTGTTGTCGCCCTATCCCTGGAGATGATATAGTTGGAATTGTTACAAAAGGAAAAGGGATATCTATACATAATAAAGATTGTGATAACGTTTTATCGGTAGTAAACTCTTCTCCTGAAAGACTTGTTGATATTTACTGGGCAAATGATATAAAAGGAATCAGTTATCAGGTTTTAATTAGAGTTATTTCAGAAGACAGACCTGGTCTGCTTGCTGACGTTTCATCTGTAATGGCTTCAAAAAATTCAAATATATCTAAAGCTACAATAAGAACCAGAGCAGATAAGAAAGCAATAAATGATTTTATAATTGACGTAAAAGACAAAAATCATTTAGATGATATTATAAGATCCTTAAAAAGCATTAAAGGTGTTGAAAAGGTTGAAAGATTAGTTGAGAAAAAATAAAATTAATTTTTATATATAAATCTACTTTCAGTTCCATCAATAAGTCTTTCAATATTTGCAGAATGTTTTAAAAATATTATTAATGAAGAAATAAAAACAGCAGTTGTTATGTAAAAATCTTTTTCTAAATAAAAAATTATTATCCATGCTAAAGATGATGAAATAATAGAGGCAAGAGAAACATATCCAGAAACCAAAAATGTGCCAAGCCATATCAGAAAAACTATAAATGCTGTTTTACCTGATAATGCTATTAAAACTCCAAATCCTGTTGCAACTCCTTTTCCACCTTTAAATTTCATAAAAATAGAAAAACAATGTCCTATAACTGCAGTAGTAGCTATTATTGCAATAAGTTTTGTATCCCAGAAAATAAGTTTTGCATAATATACGGGAATAAATCCCTTTAAAAGATCAAGTATTAAAACCAGAATACCTGCTTTTTTTCCTATCGTCCTTGTGACATTTGTTGCACCGATATTACCGCTTCCCTCTTTCGTTACATCTTTCCCAAAAAGTTTTCCAACAATGTATCCAAAAGGTATGGAGGCCAATAAGTAAGTTCCAATAACATATAAGTAAAACGTTAAGTCCATGCTTTTTCCTTAAAAAACAGTTTTAAATAGTCTGCCGCTGAAATATATGCTACTAAAATTGAAAACCATAAAACTATATTTCCTATAAAAATATAATTTAAAGATAATATAAAAATAGCTGCAAGCTGTAAAGTTGTTTTTACTTTACCTAAATATGAAGCAGGAATGACTATACCTTTATTCACCATAACAGATCTAAACCAGGTAACCAGAAACTCACGTGCAACAATAAAAAAAACTGCAAAAGAAGATATCATATGTTTTTCTACAAAAGCTGTAAGTACCGATATTGTAAAGATTTTATCAACAGCCGGATCTAAAAGTTTGCCGTAGCTTGTTACATTTTCAAACTTTCTAGCAGCTATTCCATCAAGCCAGTCAGTAAATACAGTAACTACAACTAAAAATGCAGAGATATAATAATACTCTTTTAATATTGTAAAAATGAGAACAGGTGTAATAAAAAGTCTTGATAAAGTTAAAATATCAGCATAGCTGATTTTCAATTAATATCACCTTTTCTTTTCCTTAAATAAGTTGGTATTTCAAGTTCATCATAAGAAGTTTCATTTATTAAAGGCTTATTTGGAACTATTTTTTCTTCTTCTTCAAGTACCTCTTTAAACCTGCTTTGCCTTCTTCCAAGCTTTGGAGCAGGTTTTTTCTTTTCTTCCTCTGATTCAAAATCTGTTGCAACAACTGTAAGTCTCATTTCATCTTCTGAATTCATATCCAATGCTGCTCCAAATATTATATGAGCTTCTTCATGAGCAAGTTCCCTTATTTGAGCAATAGCCTCTTCAACGTCTGCATAAGATAAATCTGGACTTACTTCAACATTAACAAGAAGTCTTCTTGCTCCTTGTATTGATGTTCCTTCAAGAAGTGGAGATGTTGTTGCTGCAATTACTGCCTCTTCAATTTTATTTTCTCCTTTACCACTTCCAACACCTATTAAAGCTTTTCCACCACTTTCCATAATTGTTTTAACATCTGCAAAATCAACGTTAACAAGCCCAGGAACAAGTATTAGGTCTGTTATTCCCCTAACTGCCTTATAAAGTATGCTGTCAACTAATTTAAATGCTTCTCCAAATGTAAATCTTTTTCCAGCTATAGCGGCAAGTTTTTGATTGTGAATTACAATATATGTGTCAACTACATCTTTTAATTTCTTCAATCCCTCTTCAGCAAGTTTTGCCCTTGCCGGTCCTTCAAAATCAAAAGGTTTTGTTACAACTCCCACCGTTAAAATACCAAGTTCTTTTGCAGCCTGGGCAATTACTGGAGCAGCTCCTGTTCCTGTTCCGCCTCCAAGACCAGCAGCTATAAATACCATATCTGCTCCTTCTAGAGCTTCTTTTATTGTTTCCAGACTTTCTTTGGCAGCTTCTTCTCCCACGTCCGGCTTAGAACCAGCTCCTAACCCTCTTGTTACTGTTTCACCAATATGTATTTTATTTGGCACAGGCAGTGAGTTTAAATGTTGTAAATCTGTATTTACTATATATAATTCAACATCCTGAAGTCCTTCCTGAAACATTCTGGCTACAGCGTTGCTTCCACCACCGCCAACACCAAAAACTTTTATTCTTGAAGGGTTCTTTGCATCAAAATTAAAATTTTCCATAACTAATCCCTCTCTAAAATGTTTGTTTTATTTTTTCAATAAAACTTTTAAATATACTTAATATATCATTTTTAGGTTCATTTATAGGGGACATTTTTTTAGAAAGAGAAGAATCTTTCTTAAATAACATCATACCAATAGATGTAGAATATTTAGGGTTGTTTAACTTATCTGAAAATCCGATATAACCTTTTGGTTTTCCTATTCTTACATCCATGTTAAATATATCATAAGCCAGCTCTTTTATGTAAGGGGTGTTTGCTACGCCACCTGTTAAAACAACTCCACCATTTAATTTATCTATAAATCCGCTTTGTTCAACTTCTTTTTTAACTAAATTCAAAATTTCATCTAATCTTGCCTCTATTGTGTCTACAAGTTCATACTGGCTTATTTGAATTTTTTCTTCACTGCCAATAGGTGTAATTTCTATAACCTGATCTTCGGCTACAGCATCAGATATTGCCATACCATAAGTAATTTTCAGCTCTTCAGCTTCAGATTTTGGTATTCTGAATCTATGAGCTATATCTAATGTTATTCTACTTCCTCCAAGTGGAATAGTTTTTGTAAATTCAAAGCTACCATCTTTTAAAATAGCTATATCTGTTGTACCTCCTCCAATATCTATTAAGAGAGTTCCCATCTCTTTTTCCTCAGGATATAAAACAGATGTAGCTGAAGCTACCGGGTTATAAACAAAGTCAATAACGGAGATTCCGCTGTTCTCTACCACTTTTTTTAAATTTGAATAAGTATTTATTTTACTTAAGACAACGTGAAATTCACCTTGAATTTTAGATGCTAAGAATCCACGTGGATCAATAACTTCGTCAACGTCATCAAGTATAAATCTTTTTGGTATTATGTGAATTATCTTATACTGATCTTGTTGAAGTTTTTCAGATATTTTTTCAATCAATGTTGAAATATCAACATCATCTATCTCTTTTTGATTGGTTCCGTATGTTAGAAATTCTGTTACGTTTTCAAACTCTATGTGTGAATTACTTATATTTACTATTGCACTGCTTATACTTACACCTGACGTTGTTTCAGCATCTGAAATTGCTTTTTTTATGCTTTGAATTACGTTATTTGGCTTTACTATTAATCCTTTTTCAATTCCTTCAGTTTTGCTTTCTCCAAAACCTATTATGTTAAGTTCGCCTGTATCGTCAAAATCTCCAACTAATACAGTTGTTTTATCTGTTCCTAGATCAAGCGATATAATAATCTTGTTCTTCCCCATTTTTATCTCCTTGCTATTATCATTGAATCAAAGCTGAAGTTTAGATAATTATAGTTAGCTATATTAATTTTTCTTATAAATTTTTCCATCTTTTTAATTTGTGAATATACACTTTTTAAACCAAAGACTAATATTTTATCATCTGCAGTTGTAAAGGATATTTCATTATTTTTCAGAATAATCTTTTTGATTTGAAATTCTTTACTAATTTTATATTTTAAATCAATTATTTTGTGTAGCAAATCTGAGTTAATACTTTCATTTTTAGAATATATGTAAATTTTAGTTAAGTTTTTGTCGTCAAATTTTCCTGTTAGTATTACTCCTTCTTTGTCTATTACATATTTTTTCTTGTTATGGAAAATAACTGCTATAGGCTGTCTTTCAATTACATAAAGATTAATCTTACCTATAAAAAGTCTTTTTATATCTATATCTTTTATATTTTTGTATTTTGTTAGTAATTTATTTTTTATATCCTCTTCATCTACAAAAAACCAGTTTTGATTGGAAAATAGCTCTACCAAATCTTCTTTCTTTAACTGATCTGTACCAACTACTTGAACTACTTTTATTTCAACCAACTTTTTTAAAAAAGGAATTTTAGGTAAAAAGTATCCAAAAGAAGCACATATTAAAATCCACAGTGAAGTTATAATTATTTTTTTACCTTTGTTCACGTAATGCTCCTTCAATTATTTCATTTACTAATTCTTCGAACGATAAACCTGCTACTTTAGCAGCCTTTGGTAAAAGACTGTGCTGCGTCATACCTGGTATTGTATTTATTTCAAGTACGTACGGATTATTATTTTTATCTAAGATCATATCTACTCTAACTGCACCTTTACATTCAAGAATATTCCAGCATTTTTCAGCAATTTCATTAATTTTTCTCTGTGTATTTTTATCAATTTCTGCTGGGCATATATAGTTTGTTTTAGAAGAAACATACTTATTGTTAAAATCGTAAAAACCTTCTTCGACTTTTATTTCAATAGTTGGAAGAATTTTTCCGTTTAATATACTTACAGTTAATTCTCTCCCTTCAATAAATTCTTCAATAAGTATGTTTTCATAATCTTTTAATTTTTCTAAAGCATTTTCCAGTTCTAGCTTATTATTTACAATAAAAACGCCTATAGAAGAACCTTCTTCAGAAGGCTTTACAACTGCAGGAAACTTAGTATGTTCTTTTACAAATGTTTTTGGGACAGGAATATTTTCAGCTGAAAGTATTTTTTTTGTTAGATTTTTATCCATGCAAATAGCAGAAGTTTTAGGACTGCTTCCTGTGTATTTAATATTTAAAAATTCAAGTATTGATTGAATCTGCCCATCTTCACCGCCTTTACCGTGAAGGCATATAAATGCTAAATCTGGATTGTAATTTTTTATTCTTTCTATAAATTCAAATCCTACAGAAGGATCAAAAACTTCATATTCATATTTTAATTTTTTAAAGGCATTTTCAACAGCTTTTCCACTTTTTATAGAAATCTCCCTTTCTTTAGAGTTTCCCCCGTATAAAAGTGCTATTTTTGGCTTTTTTTCACTCAACTATTTTAATTTCCCTTTCTAATTTAATATTAAATACCTTTTCAATTTCTTTTTCGGCAGATTCCAATAATTTCATTAAATCTTTAAAAGATGCATTTGAATAATTAACTAAAAAATTTGCGTGTTTATCTGAAAACCCTATATCTCCTATTCTTTTCCCTTTAAATCCAATTTCTTCTAGTATCTTTCCAGCAAAATTGTTAGGTGGATTTTTATATGTTGAACCTGATGTTGGAAGGTTTAGAGGTTGTTTTTTATTTCTTTCAATCAAATGCTCTTTTATTACTTTTTCTATTTTTTTATTACTTTTTTTTAATTTTATAGTTACCTGATAGACAAAACCTTCATTTTGAAACTGTGTTTTTCTGTATGAGTAATTTATTTCTTCTTTTTTAGAAAGACACTCGTTTCCTTTTAAATCAAGCCACAAAACATTTTCAATAATATCAAAAAATTCAGTTCCAAATGCTCCAGCATTCATAGCAGTAGCACCACCTACAGAAGCTGGAATTCCTGATAGGTTTTCAAATCCTTCTAAGTTGTATTTTTTTACAATATTTATGATCTCTTTAAAACTTACTCCTGCATCTAATGTTAAATAAAATAAATCTTTATTTTGCTGAATTTTAATATTTTTTAGAAGTTTTGTAGAAACAAATATATAATCTAAAATACCATCTTTAAAAATAGTATTACTTCCAACACCGATAGGGATAAGTTTTTTATTTTCATCTTTTGATTTTTTTATTATAAATTTTATATCTTCAATACTTTCAGGAAAATAAATTTTTCTGGCTGTTCCACCTATTTTTATAGTTGAGAAATTTTTTAAACTAACATTTTCATATATTTTCATTTGGTTATTTCTTTATAAATCCTTTCTTCTGCATCTATTATTGATAGCCTTTTTATTTTATCTTCATATTTTGAAAAATCAATATTTAAAAGCTTTTCAAATTTTTCAAAAATTTTATTTAAATTTTCCTCAGTTACAATACTACAAACTCCCATTTCTTCAAGCCATTCTACGTTGTAGTATTGATGATTCGATGCTGCATAAGGATAAGGAACAAAAACTGAGTATTTTCCAAATGAAATAATTTCGTTTACAGTAGAGGCACCAGCCCTGCATATTATAAAATCTGATACTTTGTATAAAAGTCCCATATCTTCAAAATAATCAAACTTTATTACATTTTCAGGAATGTTTTCTAATTTGCTTTTTCCCTGAATATTTATAAAAATTACATCTTTATGTTTCTCAGCAAGTTTTAAACAAATCTCATTTAATTTTTTTGCACCTTGACTGCCGCCAAAAATTAAAACTACTTTTTTATTTTCATCAATATTCAAAATATTTCGCGCTTCTTTTTTTGTTAAAGATAATCTTTCTTTCAAAGAATCTCTTATCGGAAGACCGGTTAAATAAGTTTTTTCTTTCGGGAAATATATGTTTGTGTATTCAAATGTAATAAATATTTTTTTTGCAAATTTAGAAAGAAGTATATTTGAGTATGAAGGAATAGAGTTTTGCTCATGTATGTAAAGGTTCGTTCCGCTGAGCCAGCTTGCAAGCCCAAGTGGAACAGATGTGTATCCTCCAAAACATATGGAAAATAAAGGTTTTTCTTTTTTTATTATTTTTTTTATTTTAAAGGCTGTTTTTAAAAGTTTGTATACAGAAGCTGGTTTGTAAAACAATCCTTTTCCACGAACTCCTTTTATATCAAAAAGATACTTTTCTCCAGGAAATTCTTTTTTTGACTCTATACCGTGCTTCGTTCCAAAGTAATAAATCTCAAATCCTTTTTCTTTTAAATAATTGGCAATAGAAAGAGCAGGATAAAAATGCCCTCCTGTTCCTCCACCTGAAATAAATACTTTTTTAGACATTTTCGTCACTTGTAAAGATTGATTTTATAGGTTCCTTTGAAACTCTTAAAAGAATACCTGCAGCCATACAACTTACTAAAAAGGAAGAACCTCCATAACTTATAAATGGAAGGGTAAATCCTGTAGGAGGAAAAAGTCCTATATTAACAAGTGTATGAAAAAGAGCCTGTAAAACTATCATATAAGTCAATCCTACTCCTAAAATCTGTGTAAATACGTCATTTCTGTTTAAAGAAATAGATACTCCTCTATACAAAAGTAATATAAATAAAGTTAATATAAACAAAACCCCAAAAAATCCAGTTTCTTCACCTATTAATGCAAGAATATAGTCTGTGTGAATTTCTGGCAAATAAAATAACTTTTGGGTTCCTGCTCCTATTCCTTCTCCGAACAATCCTCCTTTTGCAAAAGCAATTAAAGACTGCAAAACTTGATAAGAATTATCTGAGCCGTCCATTGGATTTATAAATGCTTTAAGTCTTTTTACTGCATAATTTGAATGAATAATAAAATAGAAAAATATTAAAAAAGCCGGAATACTAAGAGTTAATATCTTAGGAAACGAGTAATAAGAAGATGAGATTATTAAAACCGATAAAACTAAAATAAATAAAGCTGCGCCTTTATGAGGTTCAAAAAATATAAGTATTGATAAAAAAACAGGTATAGAAAATACAACAAAAAGTTTACTCCAGCTTCTTAAATCTTCATTTTTTTTCCTGTAAGTAAAGTAAGCAATAAAAAGTACGGTAGCTACTTTTGCAAACTCTGAAGGCTGAAAATTAAAAAATCCTAAATCAAGCCATCTTTTAACGCTTCCTCCAGAAACTATATAAACCATAACTAGCATCGCAATCGTTATTCCTACAGAGATATAAGAAAATTTTTTCCAGGCGCTGATAGGAACGGTGTAAGACAAAAACATAGTTAAAATTCCCATTGTAACTATAATTATTTCTTTTTTAAAAATTAATATACTTTTTTTACTTTCTTCCCCTATTGAAACGGCGCTGTATAAAAAAACTATACCTATGATAATTAAAGTTAGAAATATTATAAAAAGGAGTTTATCGAAATAAATATTTTTAACCATTAACTTCCTAAAATTTTACTAAATTCTAAATATTGTATAATAATAAAGTCTTTTCGTAATTTGCCAGATAAAATTTAATATATGGGAGTTTTAATATGAGCAAGAAAATTCATTTTACAGATGTTACTCTAAGGGATGGACAGCAGAGTTTACTTGCAACAAGAGTAAGAACAGAGGATTTACTACCAGCAGCTGAAAAATTAGATAAAGCAGGTTTCTGGTCTTTAGAAGTTTGGGGCGGTGCAACATTTGACGTTTGTTTAAGATATCTAAAAGAAGATCCCTGGGAAAGATTAAGAAAAATAAAAGAAGTTGCTCCAAATACACCACTTGAAATGCTTCTTAGAGGTCAAAACCTTGTAGGATATAGACATTACCCAGATGATGTTGTTGAAGAATTTGTAAAAAAGGCTGCAGATAATGGTATAGATGTTTTTAGAATTTTTGATGCTTTAAATGATGTTAGGAATATGGAAGTTGCCATATCAGTAGCAAAAGAATGTGGGAAAACTGTAAAAGGCGTACTTGCATACACTATAAGTCCAGTTCATACAGTTGATTATTATGTTGGAGTTGCGAAACAGCTTAAAGATTTGGGAGTTGATATTATATCAATTAAAGACCAAGCAGGAATATTAACTCCAAAGAAGTCTTATGAGCTTGTATCAAGATTAAAAGAGGAAATTAAACTTCCTGTTCATATACATGCTCAGTCTACAGCAGCTTTAGCTGAAATGGCGTACTTAAAAGGAGCAGAAGCTGGTGCAGAAATTATAGATACAGACGTTTCAACGTGGTCCTGGCTCACAGCCCACCCTGCCTGTGAAACTATGGTTTATTCATTAAGGGAATTTGGTTATGAAATTGATATAGATTTAAAAATAATAGAAGAAGTTGCAGATTATCTTAAAGAAGTAAGGAAAAAATATAAAAAATATGATACAGCCCAAAAATGGCCTGATGCTCAGGTCCTTATTCACCAGATTCCTGGCGGTATGATGTCAAACTTTATAGCACAGCTTAAAGAAAATGATGCCCTTGATAAGCTTGATGAGGTTAAAGAAGAGGTTGCAAGAGTTAGAGAGGACCTTGGATATCCTCCACTTGTAACACCAACTTCACAAATAGTTGGTACTCAAGCACTTTTAAATGTTCTTCAAGGGGAAAGATACAAGGTTGTAACAAAAGAAGTTAAAGATTATGTGAAAGGCCTATATGGAAGACCTCCAGCTCCTATAAAACCTCAAATAATAGAAAAAATTATAGGAGATGAAGAAATAATTCAGGTTAGACCTGCAGATTTACTGGAACCTGAACTTGATAAATGTACAAAAGAAGCTTATGAAGCTGGTGCAAAAAGTCCCGAAGACGTTCTTTCTTACTGCCTATTCCCTCAAGTGGCAAAAGAGTTCTTTGAGTGGAGAGAAGCTTATGAAAGAGGTGAGGCTCTTCCTCCGCAAGTGGAAGAAATATCAGAAGAGGAAGAATGTCCAACTAAAGCTCCAATAGAGTTTAATATTACTCTTCACGGTGAGCAGTATCACGTTCAAATAGCAGGTGTTGGAAATCCAATAGAAGAAGGTAAACCTTACTTTATTAGAATTGATGGTAAACTTGAAGAAGCATTGGTTGTACCAATAAGAGAAATAGAAGTTGGCGAAAATTATGAATCTTTACCAGAAGCTGGAGCTGTAGTAGGTAAAAGACCAAAAGCTGTTGATGTTGGTGATGTTTCATCACCAATGCCTGGAAAAGTGGTATCTGTTAAGGTTTCCCCTGGAGATATAGTTAAAAAAGGAGATGTTTTACTTGTTGTAGAAGCTATGAAAATGGAAAATGAAATACACGCTCCAATTGATGGAGAAGTTGTTGAAGTTTACGTTAAAGAAGGAGATAAAATAAATCCTGACGAATGTTTAGTTAAAATTATGCCTGACTAAGGAAAGGGATGTCCCCTTTCCTATAATTTTATATTTATTTTTTTCTCTATTTCTTCTTCAATCTCTTCTAAAGTTGTATCTTTAAAAAGATTATAAAGTCTTTCTCTTTCTGGAGCCCACTTTTCGTGAACTGCACATGGTTTAATATCAGAACACTCTTTAAAACCTAATATACATTGAGTAAAAACATCATCCCCATCTATACTTAAAATTATGTCGTATAGAGATATATCACCCATAGGTTTTGCAAGTTTTACTCCTCCATTTGGGCCTCTATAAGACTCTAAAAATCCATCTTTTACAAGTTTTTGAAGTATTTTGGATAGAAAATAAAAGGATAAGTCTAAATTATTAGCGATTTCTTTAATAGATATAAAATTGTCTATATTTTTTTGTTTTTTAGCTATGTATATCATTGCTCTTATTGCGTCTTTACATGCTGTTGTGAGCATCACAACCACTCCTTTTTTTCTTTATAAACATTTGGAAATAAAAAGTTTTCTTCTTCTAAAAAATGATCTTTTAGCATTGTGAAAACTTTCTCTATACTTTTTATTAGTTTTTCTTTGTATTTTTTATCTTTTTTGTATTTTTGATAATAGTTTATAACATCATCTACTGCCTCGTCTATTACATCATGTGCAAATACGATAGCTTCGCTGTCAAAATCTTCATAAATCTGTTCTATATCTTCATTTAAGTTTTCTTCTTCTTTTTCTGCATGCTTTTGAATATCATTTTCTAAAAAATATATTATTTCATTGATTAGTTCATCATTTATGCTGTTTTTTAACTGTTTTCTCCAAAAATCCATTTTTTGAATGTAATCCTGATGTTCCTGTTTAAGTTCTTCTATAAGACTTTTTAGATCCATATTAATACCCCGCTAAAAATGAAGCAGTAACAGCATCCATAGTATTTAAGTGACCTATTAACCACGGGAGAAATCCTTCCTTTAAAAAGTTTGCGACAAGTTTTGTATCCTTTGTTTCTTCAAACTTTTTCTTAAGTTCATATAAATCTCTAATTACTCTATCGTGCTCCATTTTATGCATTGGATATGCAAAAAATTCGTTTTGTTCCATTAAATCTTCTTCAAAAGAAAAATGGTCTTCAATGTGCTCTATAAACTCATCAAGCAGTTTTTTTGTTTTTTCATAATCTCCAGAAACAGCCGCGTCATAAAGATTATTAATCATATCTACTTCTTCATAATGAATCTCGTTCATTTCATTTAAAGCTACTTTTGGAAGTTCTTCTTTTGTTATAATCATTTTTCTCTCCTTTATTTAAGACTTTATACTCTTAAATCTAACGATCAAAGTAGATATTTGGAATGACAAATATCATAAAAAATATAATTTTAATATAAAGGTGCCCCGAAAAGGGGCTATGAATCTTATATTAATCTATTTCTTTGGGCGTCTGTTATAGATGTTGCAATAGAAATATCTCTAGGGAACTCTGTTCCTCTTTGTGTTGTTCTTATTTCTAAATCCTCAGTTTCAAAGTAGTTTTTAATAAATTCTAAAGCTTCATCCATGTTAAAGTCTTTACATGAGAATATATCTATTGAAAAATATCCTTTTTCTGGGAAGGTATGTATACTTATGTGACTTTCAGCAATAATAACAAATCCAGAAACTCCCCAATCTTCAGGCTTATCACCACCGTCATATTTAAACACGTAAGGAGGCATAATTTTTGTCATCCCGATTTTCTCAGGTAATGTGTCTAGAAAATTTGTTACTGCCTCAACGCTGGATAATTTTGAGTAACTTCCTTTGTAGCCGTCAACCATTAAATGGGGGCCAAATCCTATCAATCCTTCTGTCCTCCAAAAATTTTAATGAAAATAAAATTATACCAATTTTTTTTATTGTAAAGCATGTTATTTATCATTCTACTGTAACAGTTTTAGCAAGATTTCTTGGCTGATCTACGTCTTTACCTAGCAGCGCTGCTATGTGATAAGAAAGAAGTTGTAGGGGTATTACTGAAAGAAGTGGATAAAGTTCGTTTATAGTTTTAGGTATGTAAATTACGTTGTTTGAAAGATCTTTTATTTGCTCATCATTTTCTGTTGCAACAGAAATAACTTTACCTTTTCTTGCTTTTACTTCCTGTATATTTGAAATCATTTTTTCATAAAAATTATCTTTAGGTGCTACGGCAACTACAGGCATATTTTCATCAATTAAAGCTATCGGTCCGTGCTTCATTTCTCCTGCCGGATATCCTTCTGCATGTATGTAAGATATTTCTTTTAGCTTTAAAGATCCTTCCAAAGCAATTGGATAATTTATATTTCTTCCTAAGAATAGAAAATCTTTTGCATTCATGTACTTGTAGGAAATTTCTTTTATGGTTTTATTTTTTAGTAAGATTTTTTCTATTTTTGAAGGAATTGCCAAAAGATGCTGATAAATATCTTCATATTTATCTTGAGGTAATACCTTCTTTTTTAAACCAACTTCAAGGGCTGTAAGTAGAAGAACGACAAGCTGGGCTGTAAAGGTTTTGGTAGCAGCTACCCCTATTTCAGGACCGCAGTATGTATAGAGAGTATAGTCTGCTTCCCTTGAAAGAGAACTTCCAACAACATTTACAATACCTAAAGTTTTCGCTCCTTCTTTTTTTGCATCTAATAGAGCAAATCTTGTATCTGCAGTTTCACCAGACTGGCTTATACCAATTACAAATGTTTTATCATCTATTATTTTATCTCTGTATCTGTATTCAGAAGCATAATCAACTTCCACAGGAATTTTTGCAAATTTTTCTATCCAGAACTTTCCAACCAGACCTGCATGGAAAGACGTTCCGCAAGCTATTATGTAAATCCTGCTTGCATTTTTTAACTCTTCAAAAAGACCACTTTCTTTACTAGATGTAAATCCTGATATTGTATCTGAAACAACTCTCGGCTGTTCATGTATTTCTTTTTCCATAAAATGCTTAAATCCGGCTTTTTCAGCTACAGATACATCCCAGTTCACGTGAAGTATTTCTTTTTTTACTTTATTGCCCTTAAGGTCATAAACTTCAACTTTATCTTTTGTAATTTTAGCTATTTCCCCATCTTCTAAAACAATAAAATCTTTTGTGTACTCAAGTACTGCAGGAATATCTGAAGCTATAAAGTTTTCATTCTTACCAAGTCCTATTACAAGCGGACTTCCTTTTTTTATAGCAACTATAGTATCTGGTTCTTTTGTGGAAATAATACCAACTGCATAAGCGCCTTCAAGTTTTCCAGCTACTTTAAAAGCTGTTTTTAAAAGATTTTCTTCGTATAAATCTTCAAATAGGTGTGCTATTACCTCTGAATCTGTTTGTGATTTAAATTTATACCCTTTTTCTTCCAGCTGTTTTTTTAATTCAATGTAGTTTTCAATTATTCCGTTGTGAACAATTGAGATTATCTCAGATTTGCTTGTATGTGGATGAGCATTTTCTATTGTTGGAGCCCCGTGGGTTGCCCATCTTGAGTGTCCAAGTCCAATATGTCCTTCTATTTTTTTATTCCAGAGCTTTTCCTGAAGATCTTTTATTTTGCCGACTTGCTTTTCAACAATTAAACGATTACTGGCAGGAGTTATTACCGCAATACCTGCAGAGTCGTAGCCCCTGTATTCAAGCCTTTGAAGACCATAAAGTAAAACAGGAACTGCCTGCCTTTCACCTACATAACCGATAATTCCACACATTATTTACACCTTGCTTCAAGTATTAATCTTTTCATTTTTTCAACAGCCTTTTCAAGACCTAAAAAGACAGAATTAGCTATTATTGAATGTCCTATATTCAATTCTTCTATTTCAGGAATTTCTGCTACAGGTTTAACATTTTCATAAGTAAGACCATGTCCAGCAAAAACTTTTAGTCCTTTCTCATTAGCATATTTAGCAGCAAACTGAAGTCTTTCTAGTTCCTTTATAATTCTATTTCCAAAAGCATTTGCGTATTCACCTGTATGAAGTTCTACTGCATCTGCTCCTGTTTTAATACTGGCATCAATTTGATACTCATCAGGGTCTATAAAAAGTGCAACGTTTATACCTGCATCTTTTATTTCTTTAACAAAGTTTTTTAAATATTCCAGATTTCCTACAACGTCCAATCCGCCTTCTGTGGTAATTTCTTCTCTTTTTTCAGGAACAAGAGTTACCCTGTTTGGTTTTACATCTATTGCTATTCTTTTCATTTCTTCTGTTGGAGCCATTTCTAAATTTATCGGAATTTTTGTAATATTTATTTTGATTCTAAACAGATCTTCGTCTTGTATATGTCTTCTATCTTCTCTTAAATGAAGTGTTATCTGATCTGCCCCTGATTCTTGAGCAATTAATGCACCTTTTACAGGATCAGGTTCAAAAGTTTTTCTTGCTTCTCTAATTGTTGCTATATGATCAATATTAACCCCAAGTTTCATTTTAGACCTCAAGTTTTATATTTTTGCTACCGATAATTAATAATTATACAATACTTAAATCTGGTTAATTTATATGAAGAAATTACTGCTAATATTATTGATAATAAGTTTTCAAGTTTCAGCAGTCTCTATAAGAACCGGATTGCACGAAGATTTTTATAGGGTTGTTATAGAGTCAAATTCCAGCAACAATTTAGAAAAAGTTCCTTTTTTTGATAAAAATTTTATTGTAATTAAAATTAAAGATAAAAATTTGAATTTAACCAGTATAGATAAAAGATTTGTTAAGAATTTTGAAATAATAAATAATAAAAATTGCAAGAAGCTTATATTTGAAAAATCAAAATTTGTAAAAAAATATACATTAAAAAAATTAAAAAATAAAATAGTAATCGATTTTTATATTAGAAATAAAAAAGTTAAACCTAAGCTTGTAAAAGTTAGAACTATAAAAAAATATACTAGAAATAAATTTTATGATCCTATAGCGCAGATAATTTTATCCTCAGAAGACAAACTTTTTAAAGAAGGACAATTAGATAAAAATATTAAGGTAATTTCTTTAAGTACAGATCCACTTTATAGTTTAATAAATAAAGAACTTAGCAAGGAAGAAACTTTAAAAGTGGTAAGACCTGTTGTCGTTGTAATTGATCCAGGGCATGGAGGAAAAGATCCTGGGGCGATAGCAAACGGACTTGTTGAAAAAAATGTTAATTTGGAAATTGCAAGAAAATTAAAAAAATTACTTGAGGAATCAAAAATCTTTAAAGTTTATTTAACTAGAAAAGGTGATTATTATATTGATCTTTACAAAAGAACTGTGTTTGCGATTAAAAAGAAGGCTGATATTTTTATTAGTATTCATTGTAATGCGGATAAAAGCGGGCTTGGAAGGGGGACTTATCTATATACTTTAAATTTAAGAGGTGCTAAAAGTAAGCTTGCAAGACTTGTTGAAAAAAGAGAAAATAATATTGTAATGAAGGTTGTAAGAGTTAGTAAAAATAAATATGTAAATAAAATAGTAGCTGAACTTGCAATGAATACAACAATGACAGAAGGTAGAAATTTTGCATTTATTTTAAAAGAAAAATTAAAAAATGTTACACATGTTGAGGATATTGATAGTGCAAATTTTGCTGTTTTGAAAACCCCAGGTATTCCTTCTGTATTAATAGAAACTGCCTATTTAACAAACAAACATGATGCCAAGCTTTTAAGAAACAAAAAATTTATAGATAACTTTGCTACAGCAATTTATAGGGCTTTAGAAAGCTATTTCTTTAATTACAAAAATCTGGTATTAAATAAATGATATTAGCTATTGATATAGGAAATACAAACGTTGAGTTTGGGTTTGTTCAAAATAAGAATCTTATAAAGAGTTATAAGCTTTCATCTAAAATTGAGAAAACAGTAGATGACTGGCTTTTAGATATACATACTTTTTTAAATATAGAAAATAAAACTATAAAAGATACTGTAATATCTTCTGTGGTTCCCTCAGTTGAAAAAAAAATATCACTTGCTGTGAATAAACTTTTTGGTAAAAAACCTCTCATAATAGGAAAAGATTTAAATATTCCAATAAAAAACAATTACAACAATCCTCAAGAGGTCGGGATTGATAGGCTTGTAAATACATTTTCGGCTATTAAAAAAGCAAATCCTCCAGTAATAGTAATAGATTTAGGTACAGCTATTACGTTTGATGTTATTAATGAAAAAGGAGAATATGAAGGAGGGGCTATTTTCCCGGGAATTGAAAGTAGTATAAACTGTCTTTTCTCAAGAACTGCAAAACTGCCGGCAGTAGAAATTGATAAGCCTCAAAATATAGTAGGTAAGACAACTACCGACAGTATAAAATCAGGTATATATTTTGGCTACTGCAGTCTTATAGAAGGAATGATAAATAAGTTTGAAAAAAAGTTAAACAAAAAATTTAATATAATATTGACAGGAGGAAATTCTAAATTAATATCAAATTGTATAAGTATTAAGCACTTACTTGATGAATACCTTGCGATGGAAGGTATATATTTGATATATGAGCATAATTTGTTGTATTCTAAATAAAACTATATTAAGGAGGTTTTGAAAATGCAAAACTGGGTGAATTCTTTACCGGAAGTAATCTTGTTAGTTTTAATGCTTACACAGTTTGTGGTTTTATGGCTTGTTATGATGGCTGGAAATAAAGGAGAAGGTGAATCTCAACAACAAGCACACTAATAAAAAATAAAGGAGATTTATATGTCAGCTGAAGAAAGAAAAGCTTATCCATTTGCATTAGTAGGTTTTTTTGTTTCAGATAAACCTATTGAAGAATGTTTTAGACAAGACGTTACACCAGAAGAATTAGAAAAATTACAGGACCTCTTAAAGAAAACTATTTTTACAGAAGATGTTGATATTGCAATAGCACCTTTTGTTGTTCCTCCAGATCAGGTAAATGATGCATTAAATCAGCTTGCAGAAGTAGTATTTAATCCTGAAGAAAAACAGGAATGAGGAGAGATTTATGGTAAGAGTAGCTATTTCTGGTGTTATGGGAAGAATGGGCAGGACTATCGCAAAACTTGGTTATGAAGATAAATATGTGGAAATTGTGGCAGGAATAGAAAGTCCAGATTGTGCTCATTCTCATGATACAGTTGGAGAACTTATTGGAGTAGATGATTTAAAGGCACCTATAACACCTGATCTTGCTGAAGTTATAGACTTATTAGATGTTTTAATTGAGTTTTCTAACTCTCCTGAGGCTGTTTTGTCGCACGCAAGACTTTTAGCAGCTGATAAAAACAAAAAAGGCATGGTGATTGGAACTACAGGTTTAAGTGAAGAGGATATAAAAGAACTCAAAGAACTTTCTAAAGATTTTCCTGTAGTTTTCGCTCCTAATATGAGTATAGGAGTTAACCTTTTATTTAAGTTAGTAGAAGAAGCTGCAAAGGCTTTAAAGGATAAAGGCTTTGATATAGAAGTAGTGGAAATGCACCACAGATTTAAAAAAGATGCCCCTTCTGGAACAGCCGTTAAAATTGTGGATATCCTTAAAAAAGCAACTGGAATTAAAAAGGTAGTTTACGGAAGACAGGGAGACTATCCAGAAGGTAGACCTTCAGATGAGATTGGGGTATTTGCTTTAAGAGGTGGAGATGTTGTTGGAGACCATACTGTAATATTTGCAGGGTTAGGAGAAAGGATAGAACTTACACATAAGGCTGGTTCTAGAGATATATTTGCAAGGGGTGCGATTGAGGCTTCCAAGTGGGTTAAAGACAAGCCTGCTGGTCTTTACGACATGATGGACGTTTTAGGACTTAAATGATTAATAAAAAAGTTTCTAACTATATAACAGTTTCAGCAATAGGTCTGCACTTAATTTCTGGAATCATAGCAGGTCTATTGCTGGGTTACCTTTTTGACAATATTTTCCATACTCATTATAAACTAACAATAGTATTCTTATTTTTAGGTATCTTAACAGGTTTTTACAACATGTATAAAGATGCAGTTCGCTATATAAAAGAAGAAGAGAAAGAAACAAAATCAAACAGAAACGGCTAAGTCTTTATTTATTTGCTGTTTAGCAGCATTTACTAATTTTTCTAAAACTTCTTCTTGCGATCCTTTTATTCTACATCCGGCAGCATCTCTGTGACCGCCGCCACCAAATTTTTCAGCTATTTCTCTAACATCCACATTTCCTTTTCCTCTAAGTGAAACTCTCCATGTTTGAAGATCTTCTTTTTGAATCATTATAAATGCTACTTCTACTCCTTCTATACTTCTTGCATAATTTACGAAACCTTCTGTTTCTTCTTCAATTGCACCAGTTTGTTTTAAGAAATTTCTCGGCACTATAAGTGCTGCTATTTTATTTTCATTATAAAGTCTTAGTGTAGAAAGTGTAAGTTGGAGTAGTTTAATTGTACTTAATTTATTTCTTTCATAAACCATGTTGGAAATATAATGTGGATCTACTCCCTTTTTGACTAAAAATTCTGCAAGTTCAAAAGCTTCTTCAGTTACATTGTTATATCTGAAACTTCCTGTATCAGTTAAAAGTCCTGTGTAAAGATTTGTAGCAATATTCTCATCTATTTTCTCTTCATCCCAGTATCTTAATATTTTTGCTACTAAAAATGTAGTTGATGGTGCATACGTATCAATAAAATCATAATTACTTTCTTTGTTTCCACCAATGTGATGATCTATTCTTATTATCTCTTTTGCTTTTATTTCACAACCTGCTCTAAATGAACCTGCAGCATCTACGAGTATTGCAAGATCATACTCTTTTTCTGTTGGAAGTTTTTGTATTTTGTCAACGTCAGGTAAAAAGTCTAAAACATGCGGAACAGGGTCTTTTATCCTACATTCTACATTTTTTCCTTCTTTTTTTAAAAACTCATATAAAGCAAGCATACTACCTATACCATCAGCATCAGGATTTTCATGGGTAAAAATCAAAATACTTCTTTTTTCTTTTTTTAATCTATTTATTAGAGCTATCATTTTTCTTTACCTCTTTAAGATTTTTAGGTTCGTACGGGCATATATCAACTAAGTAACATTTATAACATTTTGGTTTTCTTGCAGTACATATATACCGTCCAAAAAGTACAAGTGCATTTGAAATATAAGTCCAGTTTTCTTTAGAAAAGAAACTTGCTAAATCTTGCTCAACTTTTAAAGGATCTGTATTACATGTAATACCAAGTCTTTTTGCTACTCTTTTTACATGTGTATCTACAACTATAGCAGGTTTATTAAATCCATTTACAAGTATGACTGATGCAGATTTCCTGCCGATTCCAGGAAGTTTCATTAAATCTTCTAAGTTGTCTGGAACATTTCCTTGAAATTCTTCAACAATTAACCTTGCAGCTTCCTTTATAAATTTTGCTTTTTTCCGATAATAGTTGATTGGTTTTAATATCTCGTAGAGGTCTTCTAAAGGAGCATTTTTTAAGGAATAAGGATCTGGATATTTTTCAAACAGTTTTGGAGATACTTCATTTACTTTAATGTCTGTAGTTTGAGCTGAAAGAAGCACAACTATTACTAATTCAAAAGGATTCCTAAAATTTAATTCTGTTTTAGGATTAGGAAAATGCTTTTTTAATCTGCTTATTACGTCTTCTTCTGTAAAGTTTACTTTTATCTCAGAACAAGCTTTTTTGTTTTGCTTTTTCTTCTTTTTCATTTTTTCCCTTTTTTGATAGTTCCTTTAATAATGATTTAAATCCAAGCTCTTCAAAAACTTCTAACAGCTTCTCCCAGTCTGTTTTTCTCTTTTTTAAATCTTCAACATCTATTTCTAAAGGAACATCATTTTTTAATTTAACTAAGAACATATTTTCTTCAAGTTTGTCTTGAACTTCTTCAAATGCTTTTCTTATTCTTTCAGGCAGTTTATCAAGACTTTTTAATATATTTTTCAAACTACCGTACTTTTGCAGCAGTTTTGCAGCTGTTTTTGGACCTACACCTTTTACTCCAATAATATTATCTACAGGATCTCCTACTATTGCTAAATAATCAATAAATTGCTCAGGATATATTCCGTACTTTTCTTTTACCTTTTCTCTATTATAAACTTTATCTGTTACTGGGTTTAAAACGTAAATGTTGTCTTCAACAAGCTGCAGCATATCTTTATCTGGTGTAACCACGTAAACTTCAAATCCTTTTTCTTTTCCCTTTTTTGCAAGGGTTGCTATGATATCATCTGCTTCATATCCTTCTTTCTCTAAGACTTTTATGCCGAATAGTTTTATTATTTCTTTTATTTTTGGTATTTGTACCCTTAAATCATCAGGGGTTTCTTTTCTCTGTGCTTTGTATTCTTTATATTCTTCATGTCTAAATGTTTTACCAGGCGCATCAAAAATAACTGCTATATAATCAGGATTTAATTCATTAAGGAGTTTTGATATCATTCTTATAAATCCGTAAACTGCACCTGTAGGTTCTCCTTTTGGGCTTGTTAATGGAGGAAGTGCGTAATATGCTCTGTATATATAAGACGAGCCGTCAACAAGAACTAGTTTTCTCATTTATAACCTGTTTTTGCTGTTTAAGTAAAGCATTCTTAAAGGATTTACAAGTTTTCCGTATCTTCTAATTTCATAATGAAGATGGACTCCAGTAGAACGTCCAGTACTTCCAGCATATCCTATTATCTGACCTGCTTTTACCCTTTGACCGGATCTAACTTTTATATAGTAAAGGTGACCGTATAACGTAGTAAAACCATATTTGTGTTTAATTTTAACCATTTTTCCATACCCACCAGCCCATCCAGCATAAACAACAACTCCATTTGCAGTTGCAAAAACAGGTTGCTTAAAAGATGCTCTCATGTCTAATCCAGAGTGAAATGCTCTTTTTCCGTTAAATGGATCTCTTCTGTATCCAAAACGGGATGTTATCTTGCCGTAAAGGGGAACTCCTACTGGAATATCTTGAATTATCTTTAAGAGTTTGTCCATTTTATATTCTAATTTTTCAGCATATACGTGAATGCTTTTACTGTCTGCAGGTATAAACAAACCACCTTGAGGGATTGTTACTTTTATACCTTTTCTTTTTAGAAGTTTATTGGCATTTTTTATTTTTTCTTCAATTTTTTTTAATTTTGCAACTAATTTTTCTTTTTCTTCTACAGCTTTTCTAAGCTGGTCATCTTTTTCTTTAATAAGTTCTGTTAATACAAGGACTTCTTTTTTTAAATCTGCAGTTTTTTTCTCACATTCATTTCTGGAATTTAAAACTGTAAATCCGAGTATAACAGTTACTACAGTTAAAACAGTCATATAACCGTATATAAATAAAAATTTCTTATCCAATTTCTTTTGCCACCTCTTTGGCATGATATGTAATTATTATATCAGCACCAGCTCTTTTCATAGATGTTAGTGTTTCAAATATAACTTTTTTTTCATCAATCCATCCCATTTTACCAGCTGCTTTAACCATTGAGTATTCTCCACTGACGTTGTAGGCTGCAACAGGTACGTTAAAGTTTTGTCTAATATCAGATATTATATCTAAATATGAAAGAGCTGGTTTTACCATTACTATGTCTGCACCTTCTTCTATATCAAGTTCAACTTCTCTTAAAGCTTCTCTTCTATTTGCAGGATCCATTTGATAGCTTCTTCTATCTCCAAAGGCAGGGGTTGATTCAGCAGCTTCTCTAAAAGGTCCATAATAAGAAGATGCATATTTTGCAGAGTAAGACATTATTGGTATATTTGTAAACCCTTCGCCGTCTAAAGCTTCTCTTATAGCTTTTACAACACCATCCATCATTCCTGATGGAGCAACCATATCAGCTCCAGCTTTTGCGTGAGATATTACCTGTTTTTTTGTATTTTCAAGGGTAACGTCATTATCAACATCTCCACAACATAAAACCCCGCAGTGCCCATGCTCAGTGTATTCACAAAAACACACATCTGTGATTACATAAAGATCTGGATACTTATCTTTTATGTATTTAATTGCTTTTTGAATAATTCCTTCATCGCTCCATGTATCGCTTCCTACCTCATCTTTATGTGAAGGAATTCCAAAAAGCAGGACTGCAGGTATATTTAAATCTACAACTTCTTTAAGTTCTTCATCTATTTGGTCAAGAGAGTATCTATATATCCCTGGCATCGAGGAAATTTCAACTTTTATATCTTTCCCATCTTCTATAAAAAGTGGGTATATTAAATCATCAACAGTCAGTACTGTTTCCCTTACTAATCTTCTTATATTTTCATTTTTTCTAAGTCTTCTTGGTCTATGTATTGGAAACCCCAAATTTTTACCTCCTAAAGTACAACAACTTTATTTTTCCCAGTTTTTTTTGCTTCATATAAAGCTTTGTCAGCCCTTTCTATAAGAGACTCTACCGTATCATCTTTTTTTGCCTGTGTAACTCCAAAACTTGCTGTAATTTTTATAGTTTCATCATTTATATGGATCTTTCTATTTTCAATAATTTTTCTCAGCCTTTCCGCAATATTTTTAGCATCATCTTTACTTATACCTGGGAGAATTATTCCAAATTCTTCTCCTCCAAGTCTTCCGACTATAGTATTAGCCCTTAAATAAAATTTTAAAACTGTTGCTATTTCTTTTAAAACTTCATCTCCTATTAAATGACCATAAGTATCATTTATACTTTTAAAGTTGTCTATATCCAGCATTACAAAGGAAAATGGATAATTTTTTTCTTTATAATCTTTTAAAAAGTCTTCAAGTGCCCTTATAAATCTCCTTCTATTTGGAATGCCTGTTAGAAAATCTATATTCGCTTCTTTTCTTGCAACTTTTAAAGCTTTTCTTAACTGACTTATCTCCTTATGATACTCTTCTAATTTTTCTTGCTGGATTTTATTTTCTTTTCTTAATTCTTCAATTTCACTAAGAATTTTCTTTAAATATGAAAGTATTATTTCGTCATTAACTTCTTTCGCCTTTTCTTCTAAAACTTCTTTATGAGCATCTAAATTTCTTTGATATGCATCTAAAGTTTTTAAAATATCTTCTAAACTTTTTTCTATTTTTTCAGAAACATTATTTACCTGTGTAACAACTTCAGATGTAACATTACTTTCTGATTTTTCTAAATCTGAATAGTAAGTTTTATAAAGTCCTTTTATTTCAAGGTCAGACAGCTGTTTGTTATTCTCATAAATATAGCAAAAAATTAAAAACCACCTTTCATACCATTTAGGAAGAGGAACTATGTTATTTCTCATCATGAAAGAAAGTTCCATTTTTACAATATCTAAAATTTTTTTCATATCTTTTTCAGATATATTTTTTTGATCTTGTAAAGATAAATATTTACACTTTATCTCTTCTTTCAAAATCTAAACCTCTACTTTTTGATTATTAGTAGTACTTTCGGTAGTTTCTACTTCTTTCATTAAATAAACTTTGTCACCTTTTTTAACTTTGTCTACAGTCTTAAGTCCAACAACCATACCCCGCTCAGCAATCTCTATATTTTGCCTGTCTAGCTGCATAGATTCAACCTTTTGTCTTACAACTCCTGTAGTTTTCCCAATTATATGTATTGTATCACCTACTTTCATTGGGTTATTAATTATTTTTACTTCTGCAACAGATATTTTTGGATAATAGTGAATAACTTCTCCTACATAAAGTTTTTGTTCCTTAGCAATAGATTTGTTTATACCAAATAACCCTTCACCAAAGTAAAATCCACTGTCCCACTCTCTATGGTAAACTCTTTCAAGTCTATCCCATAAATCTTTCCAGCCTTTCGTTTTCCATTCACCGTTTAATATCCTATCTCTTGCTTCTCTATAAGCTGAAGTTACCATATACGCATAATCTGGGTTTTTATTTCTTCCTTCTATTTTCCAGCTGTCTGCCCACATTAGTTTATCAACAAAATTTATTGTAACTAAATCTCTTGCAGATAAAACATAATCACTTCCAAGAACAAAGTCTGTACCTGTATTTTTAGACGTTATTTTAACTTCAAACTCGTGTCTGCAAACCTGACTGCATTCTCCTCTATTCCCTGAGGTTTCAAAAACATCATGAGACAGGAAACATCTTCCTGAAACTGCCATACACATTGCACCATGTATAAATATTTCTATTTCAAGGTTTGTTTTTCTTTTAAGGTCTAAAAGTCCTTCAAGTTTTACTTCTCTTGCTGGAACAATTCTTTTAATTCCCATTTTTTCGTAAAATTTTGCAGCCTGAGAGTTTGAAACTGATGCCATTGTGGAAAGGTGTGTTTCAATACCAAGTTCTAAAGATTTTGATAGAACAGCCATATCCCAGCCAATAAC
>WIAL01000038.1 GCA_015519975.1 Hydrogenothermaceae bacterium
AAAACCTGAAATAATCCAAATATATCAAGATTTATTCATTTTTTATAAAAATAAAAATATAAGCATTTTATATATTGGCATGCATTTTGCCTAAATAAAACTTGGATTTATTAAAAAAGGAGGTTTGACATGAAACTAAAAAAACTGCTTGTTTCATCGATGGTTGTTGGAGGGCTTGCTTTTGTTTCAAGTGCAGTGGCAGGAAGCTGTCCAGGGGTAGAATATTCTGATGCTTCAAAAATTGTTAAAAAAGATATTCCACCAGGACCTAGGTTATATGCTGTTCCTTCTAACTGTAAGTTAGATAACCCTAAGTTTATAGCTAAAAAAGCTAAAGAAGGGCAAAAACTCTTTAACAATAAAAAGATTGCAAACTGCGTAGCATGTCACAACGCTCCAGGATCTATAAATGCAGGAAATGTTGGTCCTGATTTAACTGGATATATGAGCGGATTATTTAATGCTAAAGATCTTAGAGGACAAAAGAAAACCATTGACTGGGTATTCCAGAGAGTTGCAGATTACAGAGTTCAGGTTCCTAAGAAATATAGTGATCCAAAATCTCCTGAGTTTGTTCCATATTACAACATAATGACTGTTAACTTAACTACAGGAAAATTAACTTATGACCAAGTATGTGCAATAACTGCATTCTTACTGAGCTTAAAGTAAGAGGGTTTTAGTGAAAAAGGTAATCCTCATGGTCCTTGCACTATTTATATCGGCTTTAGCCGATATCAAATGGGTTGATTATGAAGATGCTTTTATAAAAGCAAAGAAAGAGAATAAGATAATAATGATTTATATCTATTCTCCAGAATGTCACTACTGCCAGGAAATGGAAGAAACAACTTTTAAAGACCCGCAGGTTCAGGAAATTGTTAATAAATATTTTGTTCCTGTTAAAGTTAGAAAGTGCTTAGAAAACGGATTAGAAGTTAGAAAAGAATACGGTTACCTTGGAACTCCAACATTTCATTTTATAGAGCCAAACGGTAAAAAAATTAAAAGTATTTTTGGTGCGTGGAAGAAAAAGGATTTTCTGCAAATACTGAGATACTTTTACGAAGGACATTATAAGAAAAAAACAATGACACAATATTTTTTAGAACAATAAAAGGAGGTAATATTTATGAACAGAAGAGGTTTCTTAAAATCAGTTGCTCTTACAGGAGCGGTAATAGCTGTATCTCCAAAATTTATGCCTGCAGGAGAAGCTAATGCTAAGCCTCAAAAAATGTCTTATGAGGAAGCAGTAAAAAAAGTTTTGGGTGTGGATGTTTCAAAACTTGAAGAATCATCAGAAATTAAATTAACTGCTCCATCTATTGCAGAAAACGGTGCAGTTGTACCTGTAAAAGTTGAAGTGAAACAACCTATAGAAAATGTTGAATCAATCCATATTTTTGCAAAGAAGAACTTTAATCCTCATACTTTAAGTATGTTTTTATCTCCTGCAAATGGAAAAGCTTACCTTGGAACAAGAATAAGACTTGCTAAAACTATGCCGGTTGTAGCTGTTGCTGTATTAAAAGATGGAAGAATTATCAAAACTGAAAAACCAATTAAAGTAACAATTGGTGGTTGTGGTTAATTTATTTAAATAAAAACTGAAGGAGGAATAAAAAGATGCCAAAAATTGCAATGATTAAAGTAAGACCAAGAAGATATAAAAAGGGAGACTTAGTAAGAATAGACTCTGTTATTATGCACCCTATGAACACAGGTTTAGTTAAAAATAAAAAGACAGGGAAAATAATTCCTGCAGATTATATAGATACTGTAGAAGTTTACTACGGAGGTGAAAAAATAACTTCATTTAAACTCACAGGATCTGTTAGTGCAAACCCATTCCTTTCTTTCTATATAAAAGCTGATAAAGAAGCTCCTTTAAAAATGGTTTGGAAAGATATTACAGGAGATGTTACAGAGAAGACGGTTAAAATAAAACCTAAAGGGTAGGAGGAATAAAAATGAAGATGAAAAAATTTTTAATGGCATCAGCAATAATTGCTTTTGGCAGCACTTCTTTCGCTGCCGAAGTTATATCTCCTGAAGAATGGAAGCTTTATCAAGAAGGTATTAACCCTGGTGAAGTTTTCGCAGAGGAAGTAGGTGGTGCTTTATTTAATAAACCAATGGGACCTGAAGGAAAATCTTGTGCATCATGTCATACAAAAAATGGTGAAGTAGAAGAAAAAGTAGCAACTGCTGCTGCTTACTATCCAAAATATGACCCATCATGTGGAAAAGTTATTAACTTAGAACAAAGAATTCAGCTTTGTCAGGCAAAGTATCAAAAAGTAAAACCATTTAAATTAAAAAGCAAAGAAAATGTTGCTTTAACAACATATCTTTTCTACCTTGCAGCCGGTACTCCTATTAATGTTGATATTTCAGAACCACATGTGAAAAAGTATTATGAATACGGTAGATACATATTTACTTTAAAAAGAGGAAAAAGAAATTTATCTTGTCAAGTATGCCATGAATTTGCAGCAGGAAAAATATTAAGAATGCAGCCTTTATATCCTCTAGGAACAAAAGCTATAAATGGAACTCCAGGAAGAGCATCTGCATCATTATGGCCAGCATTTAGAATGACTAAAAATAAAGTTCAGACGCTCCAGCAGAGATTCCAAGGATGTCAAAAGCAAGGTGGACAGAAAAAGTTACCACTTGGATCTAAAGAAATGGTTGCTTTAGAAGTTTATGTTAAATCTTTATCAAATGGTGTAGAACTAAAAACACCAGGATTAAGAAGATAATTTAGGAGGCAATTAATGAACCTTACAAGAAGAGATTTTTTAGAGCTTGCAGCGATAGCTGGAATTTCCTTAACTTCAGGTGATGCACTGGCTCAGCTTAATAAAATGAAGCCTGAAGAACTTATGTCTTTCAAGCCTGTGGGAAATGTTACACTTCTTCATATATGTGACCTTCACGCTCACTTAAGACCGTTATACTGGAGAGAGCCTTCTACATTAGTTTCTCACCCATCTTTGGTAGGAAAGCCAGGATTTTTATGTGGTAAAGCTTATATGGAATACTACGGAATAAAACCTGGAACATTAAGAGCTTACTTTGATACTTATATTGATTTTATAGAGCTTGCTCATAAATATGGAAAAATGGGCGGTGTTGCTCATATGGCAACACTCGTTAAACAAGTTGTTGCTGAAAGAGGTAAAGACAAAGTTCTCTTTATGGATTCTGGTGATACATGGCAGGGGACTGCAGTAGGTCTTTTCACAAAAGGAAAAGCTATCGTTGACGCTCAGAACTTACTCGGCGTTGATGTTATGGTTGGACACTGGGAATTTACTTACGGAAAAGAGAGAGTTCTTGAACTTGTGGAAAACCATTTAAATGCCGAGTTTATTGCCCAAAATATTAAAGATGCAATGTGGGAAGAGCTTGTATTTAAGCCTTACACAATAAGAGAAGTAGGCGGAGTAAAAATAGGAATTATTGGAAATGCTTTCCCTTATACTCCTATAGCAAATCCTAAGCAGTTTGTTGAAGGATGGACTTTTGGAATACAGCCTGAAAGTATGCAGCAGTATGTAGATGAACTTAAAAATGAAAAGAAAGTTGATCTTGTTGTATTACTTTCTCACGATGGATTTGCTCTGGATCAAGCTTTAGCCAAGATGGTAAATGGAATAGATATCATATTTAGCGGTCATACACATGACCCGGCTCCAAAGCCAATATTTATAAACAACACAATGATTGTTATTGCTGGCTCTCACGGTAAATATCTTGGAAGACTAGATCTTGATGTTAAAAACGGAAAAATCAGAGCTTGGAATTATAAATTAATACCTGTAGCATCTAACTTTATCAAACCTGATCCTGAAGTTGAAAGGTTTGTAGAAGATGCTTACAAGCCTTATAAAGATAAACTTGATCAGGTAATTGGTAAAACTGAAACTTTACTTTACAAGAGAGATACTTTCTACTCTACATTCGATAGACTTATCGGTGAAGCAATAAGAGATAAAACAGATGCAGAAATTGTATTTACACCAGGATACAGATGGGGAACTACAATACTTCCAGGTGAAGAAATAACTGTTGATAATGTTTATGAGATGACTGCGATTACTTATCCTGATGTTTACACATTTGAAATGACTGGTGAACAGATAAAGATGATACTTGAAGATATTGCAGATAATGCATTTAATGCTAACCCTCTTTACCAGCAGGGTGGTGACATGAGTAGACTTCTCGGGCTTGAGTATGAGATTAAACTCGGAGCACCTGCTGGAAAAAGACTTAGAAACATTAAAGTGAATGGAAAAGACCTTGATCCTAAACGCTCTTATGTTGTATCAGCATGGGGTGGAAACCTTTACAGAGTAGGTAAGAATGTAAGACCTGACCATCCACCTGTATATGATGTGGTTATTGAATACATTAAGAAACAAAAAGTAGTTAAAGTTCCTTATGAGTCTAATGTGAAAGTACTTGATGTTAAATGCGGATGTCCAAAAGAAGGTGGTATATGCGACTTTTAAGTTTAGCAGTTGCTGTAGCTTTAGGGATATCTTCGTGTAGTCCTAAATATGTATCATGGGACAACCATGATCCTTTTGAGGACGAAGAAGAGAAGGTAAAAATTGTTAAAGTAGAGCCTAAGAATAAAACGCAAAAAGTCCCTAAAGCTAATGAAGAAGTTGAAGAGAAAGTTAAGGAAATTGTAGATTTACCAGATATTTATGAAGTTAGCTGTGATATTTCTATGCAAGAGGTAGACCTTATGCTCAGGTCTGCTTTGGAAGAAAAGAATTACAAGATTATTAAAGTTTCCCATGTAACAAAAGGAATGAAAGAACAGGGCAGAACTGATTTCTGGGAAGACATGAATATCTATATGGTTTGTAGATTATCAGATGGATACTATGTTTTGAAACATAACCCATGGCTTGTTGGAATGTGCCCTATAAGGATTTACACGTACAGAAATAAAGAAGGAAAGCTTGTAATTGGTATGTATAGACCATCTTTAGCAGCAAAATGGATGGGAAATCCAGATATGAAAGCTTTAGATGTTTTAAAAACTTACGATAAAGAATTAAAAGAAGTAATTGACTCTGTATGTCAAAAATAAACTTTAAAAAACCTTTAAGGAGGAGTAGTCATGAAAAAACTTTTAGCATCAGCAGTACTTGGAGCAGGAGCATTAGCACTATTAAACGCTCCATCGGCAAATGCAGCACCAACATTTTATTTTGGAGATGGAAAAAAATTAACTATCTTCCAAATGGTGCAGGTGTGGAATGTTTATACTTTGGAAAATGAAGGAAAATCTTACAATGATGCCAATGGAAATCCTCAAGATCCAGATGCTAGAAATGATCTTTATATTAGAAGAGGTAGAATTGGAGTAAAAGGAAATATAAGCAAAAATATAAAGTATAAAGTATGGTTTGCTTATGATAATTTGGGAAAAGATAGGCAAACTGCTTCTACGGGTGGAAATTCCCAAGATACATATGATAATAGAGAGTTCTACATTTGGGATGCTATATGGACGTGGGTAGCTGATCCAGAATGGGCAAATATTTCTATCGGATATTTTAGACCGCAGGTTGGTAAAGAAAGTATAACAACTGCATTTAAAGTAATTTCTTTCCAAAAGGCATTAACGAACTTCCAACCAAGAAGACATATAGTTTATAGAGGACCTGGTCGTGAAACTGGTGTAAATATTGGTGGCTTAGCATTAAATAAACAGCTTAATTATAATTTCGGTATATTTGACACATCAGAATATACAGGAAATAACAAAGATAAAAAATGGTCTCCAATGCTTGCGGCAAGAGTTGCATGGTCATTTGGAGACCCAGAAATGAAAAAATACAAAATGGGATATACTCAAACTTATTACGGAAAGAGAAACGGTGTAACAGTTGGTCTTAACTATACTTACCAAGGTGAAACAGATTATTTCGACTCAAATACTATGTATGGAGTTGATGTACTTGCAAACTTTGGTCCTATAGATTTCAATGCTGAATACGATGTGTTAAAAAGAGATAATTTAAACACACAAGGTGGTACTCCAACAGGTGTTGACTATGAAAACATAGATTGGTCTGTTAAGTTAGGTTATAACATTAAAATGCAAAATGGCCAAATTGTAAGACCTGCTGTAATGTATTCTGTTTATGATGCGGATGATAGTGCTTTTGCTGCTGCAGGAATAAATAAAAATAATTCAAGTAATTATAGAATTCATAAGAGTTTATTAAAAGATGTAAAAATGTACGAAATAAGCTTAAACTGGCTTATAAACAAAGATAAACTCAAAGTTAATGCAGCTTATAATTATGAAGAAGTTGGAAAAGGTGCATCTAAGAAGAAAAATTCTTATATCGGTATAGGCTTCCAGTTCATTTACTAAAAACCCAAAAGGGGCTTTTGCCCCTTCCTTTTAAATTATTATCAAGGTCTTACAGTTTCAAGGCTCTGGTAATAATTTAAAAATTTTTAAAGGAGGAAGTTTTATGCTTAGACTTTTTAGCCTTTCGGCAGTTTTTGCACTTTTAATTTCTTTTGCTTCATTTGCGTGGGAACCTTCCACAAAAGGTTCTGGAAATGGCCTTGTTATTTACAAGGTGGAAATGGATGCAGATGAAGTTGTTCAGGTTTTAAAGGCAAATTTAGAAGCCTACCAAATTACAATTGTAGATACTACTAACCCTGTAGCACCTCTTTCAAACAACGTTAAAATTTTTCCAGATTTTGACAAGCTTGGAGTTACATTTGTTCAAAACTTTTTAGTAACAAGTATTACTACTCTTTATAAAATATTCACAAATGATCCAACTGCTGTAGTTTTATCTCCTTGGGTTATAACTGTTTATCAAAGAGAAGATGATGATTTTACTTACATTGTTAGAACTAAATCATCTACTCTTTTAGAAGGAACAAAATACCCTGAAGTTAAAAAAGCAGTTGAAGAACTTGAAAGTAGAATAGACCAAGCTATCCAAGATATGTTATAAACTTTAACCCCTCAAAAGAGGGGTTTATTGTATAATTAAGTTACACACTAATATAAAATGGAAAAGAATATTGAACAGGGAAATACATCCCTTAACCCATATAAAAAATAGACAAAAAGAAAAAAGAAGATTAATTATTCTTTTAATATTAACACTAATAAATATTTCAATATTTTCTTACATTTATAAAGATAATCTGAAAAATTTACTTTTCCCGAAAGAACAAATATCTAAAACCAATGAAAAAAATACTCAAATAACCAATAATAGCAAAGCCGAGAATAAAGAATCTGAAAAATCCCAAATACAAAATAATGTAAACTTTCCAGACATTGAAATTCAAATAAACAAAAACCTATTTTCACAAATTTTAAAAAATGAAGATATTCCAGGGGAAATATCTTTAAAAAAAGAACAAACAAAACCAAAATCTAAAAAAATAAAAAAAGACTTTGCTTACTATTATAAACTTGCAAAAAAGGCGGAAAAAACAGGTGATATAAAAAGTTCATTAGCTTTCTATCATAAAGCATATAAATTTAATCCAGATGAGGATATTCTTTATAAGATAGCTTTGCTAAATTACAAACTCAAAGCGTACAAAGGAAGTATAAAGTATCTAAAGCATCTGTTAAAGAAAAATCCAAATTATATAAATGCTTATATTTTACTTGCAAAATCCTATGATAAACTTGGGAATACAAAAAAGGCTATCTTAATTTTAGAAGAAACTTATTATAACTTTCCGAATAATAAAAAATTAATGAAAGAACTTGCCTATTTTTATGAAAAGACAAAAAACCCTTACGCTGCATTAGAAATATATGAAAATTTAGCAAAAAAAGGAAATTTGAAAGATATAATAAAAACAGCAAAAATATATGAAATATTAGGAAATAAAGAAAAGGCTTTATTTTATTATAAAAAGGCCTTAGAAAAAGACGACGGAACTTATAAGCTTTGGCTTGAAGATAAAATATCTAAATTATCTCATTAGTTTCTTTAATTTCACCTGTTAAATACATATCAATAATTTTACATAAAGCATGTTCAAGTGTTAAGTGAACCTCTTGTATCCTAGCTGTGTTATCACTTTCTACAATAAATGCTTTATCTACTAAATCCTTTAATTTACCACCATCTTTTCCTAAGAAACCAATAGTAAATAAGTTAAGTTCTTTCGCTTTTTCCACAGCTTTTATAACGTTTTGGGAATTTCCACTTGTTGATATACCAATTAAAATATCTCCTTTTTGACCTAATGCCTCAACTTGGCGGGAAAATATATGCTCAAATCCATAATCGTTTCCTATTGCAGTTAATGCTGAAGTATCTGTTGTTAAAGCTATAGCTGGAAAACCTTTTCTTTCTCTTTCAAACCTTCCTACAATTTCTGCTGCAAAATGCTGACTATCCGCAGCACTTCCTCCGTTGCCACAAATTAAAATTTTATATCCCATTTTAAGTCTTTTAGCCATTAAAATGCCTAAATTTACAATATCTTCAGAATATTTATATGCAAAATCTTCCTTTAGTCTGGCACTTTCTATAAAGATATTTTCTATAAACTCTTCCATAAACTACCCCTTGAAAATTTAATAAATAGTTATTATAATATAATCCTCTTCTTTGGAGGGATGGCCGAGCGGACGAAGGCGGGTGATTTGAAATCACTTGAGGGTTAACAGCCCTCCGGGGGTTCGAATCCCTCTCCCTCCGCCATAATAATTTCCAAAAAAATGGGACAGTTTGAAAAATATTATTTTTTAAAATATCCTTCCATATTCTATAAAACCATATAATACAATATTATGGCACTTAAAATGTCAGAGTTTTGTCAGAGTATTTGGCTTGGTGAAATAATGATAAAAATGTTCAAAACCTATTGACATATAACAAGTTAAATGATATATTATTATTCCACTTGTGATGTTCCGGAGTAGCTCAGCAGGCAGAGCAGGCGGCTGTTAACCGCCGGGTCGGGGGTTCGAATCCCTCCTCCGGAGCCATTACTTTCTTTTTAAATCAAGCCTACTTTCAAACATTAAATTTTGTTATAATAAAATAAAAACGAGGTTGAAGAATGGACTTATCAAAAATCCCAGCAGGTAAAAACCCTCCAGAAGATATTTATGTAGTTATTGAAATACCACAAGGTAGTTCCATTAAGTACGAAGTTGATAAAGAAAGTGGAGCCGTATTTGTAGATAGATTTTTGTTTACTGCAATGTACTATCCATTTAATTATGGTTTTATACCAAATACATTAGCAGAAGATGGAGATCCTACAGATGTTTTAGTTATCTCAAGCCAACCTGTTGTACCCGGAAGTGTTATTAGATCAAGACCTATCGGAATGCTTGAAATGGAAGATGAGGAAGGAATAGATACAAAAATAATAGCTGTTCCTGTTTCTAAATTAGATAAAACTTTTGATAATGTAAAAGAGGTTTCTGATCTTCCACAAGCTACTTTGGATAAAATTAAACACTTTTTCGAGCACTATAAAGAATTAGAACCTGGTAAGTGGGTTAAAGTCAGAGAGTTTAAATCCTCAGAAGTAGCGAAAGAGGATATCCAAAAATCAATTGAAAGATTAAATAAATAAACATTGAAATTTAACCTTAAATAGCATATAATATATCCCTCTTTTGTGGAGGGCGTAGCTCAGCTGGTAGAGCACAAGGTTGTGGCCCTTGTGGTCGCGGGTTCAAGTCCCGTCGCCCTCCCTTTACTTCCCTGTATAGAGAACATAGAAGTTTTTTGTTTTTAATTTAAAAGGGTGTCGTTTTTCTTATCCTCTTTAAATTCTTCATCAACTATTATTTTATCTTTTTTATTGGGCTTTTTTAATTTTAGTAAAACTTCTGGAGGAGCAATACATATTTCAATTTTTTCAGGATTATCTTTGCTTATATAAAGACCTATTAAAGCAAGAAATGTAAGGCTAGAGAGTTCTTCTTTTGGTGTAGGTGTCCCATCTTCTTCAACAAGTTCCACAAACTCAAGAGGATTAATAAATGGTATAAAAATTCCTTTCTCTCCTTCAGGTGTAGATGTTTCAAAAGCAGCAATAGGAACAGGATCTTTATCAATTCCAAATGTTTCTTTTAAAACTTTAAGCCTATATTTTTGGAGTTCGGCCCTTATTAATTCTTGCTGAATATAAGATGGTTTAAAATCAAAGCTTTCAAGGATTTTTAAAACTGCCTTTAAACCGTCAATTTTTGGATATTCCTTTGCCATAATATTTCCCCTTATAGAGTTTTTCATTTTTATTTTTAATTGAATAATAGATTTTTCTAACTTAAACTTTTTTAATCGTCTTCATAGTTTATTACTCTTAAAGCTCTAGTTGACGCTGGATATTTATATCCGCTTTTTGTTTTAAAAGTAGCTCCTCCAAAATCAAATGTTACTATATCTATGTAATATTTACCACTTAAAAATACTCTTTTGTATCCTAGACCCACATAAAATCCACCATCTTTTTTCTTTCCTTGAAATATATATCCGATCTTTCCACCAATATAAGGACCAGAACCTGATAACTTAGCTTTATATACTCTATTATTATATTCTGCTGAAAATGCATAAATCCCAGTTCCGATTTCGAAAATAGCATTATCTCCAAAATAAAATCCTACACCTAGATCTACATATAATCCAGGTTCTGAATTTGAGGAAGAAGTTTCGTTTTTATCTTCTAAACTGCCAAGTCCAGCTTCAAACCCAAAATAAGTATGTGTTTTAAACTTTTTAAAGTAAACACCTCCTGTACCCCCAAGATCAAAATCTGGCTTAACAGAAGAATTGCATCCCCATGTTGATATGCATTCATATTTTATTTCTTTATTTGTATGTCTCCCTGTGTATATAAATCCAAAACCATACCCTTCTTTTTCGAAATAATATTCTCTATCTCGTGGTTCAAAATAATTCCTTTTTATTGTTTCACCTTCTTTTACAAATATTTCATCATAAACTATTTGATATTTATTGGGATTTTCTTTTCTTTTTATTGTAACAACATACGTTCCAACAGGTACTTTTCCTTTAAATTCTGATTTTCTATATCTTTCATCTAAAATTGTTGTTCCAGTTTTTGAATATATACTTAAATAAGCATCGCCTTCTACTTTTAAATCTAAATAGCCATATTTTAGCCTTCCAACATTTTTATAAAAATAGTAATCATATCCTCTTAAAAGGTTTAATGTTTCTCTTATAGGTAAATAACCATCTCCAAATACTTTAATTTCATATCTGCTGTAACTTTTGTATTTTATTTCAGCAATAGACGGAGTAACTCCTTCTTTTTTTACATTACCATCCTCCATTATTCTGTAATATAGATTGTCCGGATTTGTTTTAATATAAATTTTTATATAAGGGTTTTCTTTTTTATAAAGTCTTGCAATTAATAATTGGTCAAGATCATATCCGCTAAAATCTAAATAAACATTTATTGGATATTTTATTTTTTTGTAAAGCCTTATAAATCCGTTATCATTTGATGTTTCTATAATTTTCTTATTATTTGCATCTATTATAATTGTTTTTACATTTTGGATAGGATTAAAAGAAACTTTTTCTATAAGATAAATGCCTTTTGGAACTAATACAGCATTTAAAGAATCTATTACATTTTGAATTTGAAAGTTTAAATAAGATTTAAATGTAAATACTTTATTATATTTTTTAGAAAAGAATTCATAATCTCCTAAGTTTTTTATTTTAATTTCTTCTTGTAAATCCTTTAAAAGACCTATAATAGCTGAAATATCACTTTCTGATTCTATCTTGTCTACATAAGATAGTGCTGTTGCTATCTTTTTGTATTTTTTATATATTTTCTTTGCTGTATAAGGGTCTATCGATATAACTTTGTAATAGTAACCATCAATTTTTGCTGTTTTGATTTCTTTTATGTACATTAGACTCAAGTTTGTAAAAGTTTTTAATACATTTTCCTTTCTTTCTTTAATTGTTTCAGTATTTCCTTCTTTTTTTAAGATTTGTCTTTTCTCAAACTCTGAAAAAACAAATGAATATATTTGGGAAGCCAGATTTCTCTTTGCATCAATATCTGCTTCCTTTTCTGTTTTTCCTATTCCAACTGCACAGTATTCTTTGCTTTTGCAGTATTTTTCTTTCAAATCATTCATGAAAATTTGTTTTTCTTTTTTTATAGCACAAGAGGTTAAATATAAAGTTATAATTAGCAATAGAAGATGTTTAAATCTCATTAATTTCCCCCTATATTTTTTTTATGAATGTCGCAAAGAATTCGTGATATTTATTTATTTTCCAATGTATTATTATTTTATCACCGACATTTGCTTTTCTTAAGTAATAAAGAGTGTATCCAGAAGTAATTACATCAAAAATTTCTCCTCCAATTTCTGCTTTAAAAACTGCATACAAATATCCTTTTGAGCTTTTTCTAAATTCTGGAGTTGATATTAAAATCCCCCTGGATTTTTCTATTTTATCTAAAGTTCTCAATTAACTTTCCTCCTAAGATTTTTAGTTTATTAACGACTGATAGATTTAAATTCTGACATTTTATAATGTGGTAAATTATTTACTGTATATAGGTTTGTTTGGTGGGAAAAGGGATATGATAAGAATATCAATAGAAAATATTTTTTACAAAAAACTAAAAGAGGAAATTTACAGTCTTCAAAAAGAAATAAAAAGATTAAAAAGTAAAAAAAACCGTTCTATAAAGTATGTAGGATTTAAAAAAGGAGATATGTATGTTGTAAATGTATGTGCATTATATTTTGTATCTTATAATCAAATTATTCTAACATCTAAAAAGAAAACATTATTAAGAGAAACTAAAGGTAATAAATATAGACCCATTATCATTACAGAAATAAAACTTCCAAATATTAAATTTATAGCTTTATCTACTTTTAAACCAAATTTAGATAATGAAAATATTAAAAAAGTAAAATTTAAAATAGAAAATTGCAAATTTTATACAACAAATTGTTTTTTATCAGATATAGAAAATAATGCTTATATTTTTGGTAAAGTAATAAAAAGAAAAATAAATGGGAAAACAATTAAACATATAAAAGGATTAGAATATACAATGCCTATTTTATCATTAAAGGAACTTCAACATATGGAAGCTTCTCCCAGGAAAGAAGCAGTTATAAATAAATGCGAAATACCAAATGAAGATTACAAGCTTATCAAAAAATGCGCAAAATGTAGTAAAGAATACATAGATAAAGTATTAAAAGAAATTCAGGAGCAAGATTAAAATGAGTAATAAAGATAGCTTTTCTTACATAATTGATTTTCTTTTAGACCCTCATAATAAAAACAATAAAACCGGATTTGAAATATTATTTAAAATCTTTTTAAAAGAGTTTAATAAGTACGATCTAATAAAAAAATATGAGCAAGTAGAAGATATTTTTAACGATTTTTTGGTAAGAGTATTGTTTAAACAAAACTTTTCTTTGAATCCTACTATAAAAGAAAAAATAGAAGATAAAAGCTCAAACATAGTTTCTTATATTTACCAGGCTATACACAATTTTTTAAGAACAAAACAAAGAGAGATATTAAATAAATATTACACAGAAGAACATCAAGAAAGACACGAATCTGTAGTAAAAGAAAATGAAGAAGGAAGAGAAAGAGAAGTTATAGGAGTAAATGAAAAAATTAGCCCTATAGTAATAATAGAAGCAAAAGAAATATCAGAAATTATCCAAAATGAATTCTCCGAATCAGAAAAAAGAACACTTTGCTACATGTTTTTTGATGATAAATCTTTTTTTGAAAAAAAGCTGTCAGATGATGCAGCTTATAAAAGAAAAAGTAGATTAAAAAACTTTTTAACTAAATTTGTAGCGGAAAAAGGATTTTCATTAGAAGGATTTAGTTATTTTGTGCAGGAATATTTAATGTCAGAAATATGTAAAAAATTTCGTTAATAACGATAAACCGAGGGAAGTATTATGAAATATTTAGAGGAATTATATAAACTTTATAAAGAGCAGAAAAAAAATCCACTTCCAGATATGGAAATTTTACCTTCTATAAGTGAGGAAAAAGTGAAAGAAGGTTTTGAAAAACTTCAGAAAGAAATTAAAGAAAGAAAAAAAGAAAAGCCAGATTTAGAATTCGGAGAAGTTTATTACTTTATTTCAGATAGAAATATTCCAATTTTCTTTATGATAAATGGACAGCTTAAAGATAGCAATCTTTACTCAGTTTATAAAGTTTCTGACTTTATAGATTTTGCTACACAAGATGATTTTATCTTTGAACTAAACGGACTTACTTATATGGTTGAAACTTGGAATGAGTTTTATCTTCCTTTAGAAGAAATAAAAAAGGCTGTTTACATTGGAAAGTTATCTGATGAAGACATAGAAATTCTCTTAAAAGTGTTAGATGAAGGAGTGGAAATACCCCAAGAAAAAAGAGGATTAACAATTTTAGAAGATGGAAACTACATACAAAACCTTTTTAAAGAAGATGAAGTTGATGACATCAAGGAATATAAAGTAAACATTTTTGGATATTTTGAAGAGTTGGAAGAAAAAGCAGAAATTAAGTTTTTAGAAGATATGCTTTATAAAAGCTTAGAAGAGCAAAAAGAAAGTATAGAACTTCCCGAGCTGGCTTACGCAGCTAAAGAAGAATATTTTGCAGAAAGAAAAGATTTTAAAGTGATGAAAGAGGAAGATGAAATAGTTGTAAAAATAACAAATAAAGATTTAATAGGAAAAGAAGGAAAAATAAAAATTTTTAATAAAACTATAGAAGGAATTATTCCAGAAACTTTTAAAATAAAAATTCCTGAAAATCTTCAAAAAGTAAGTATTGAGTACATAGCAGATAATATAAAAATAGAGGCGAAAAGTTGAGCCATTTAGAAAATCTTTTAAAAGACCCATTAGAAAAAAAGTTTTTAATAGCTAAAATAAAAGATGGAAAATTTAAAGAAGAGTTAGAAGATTTTTATCAGCTTTTTAAAAGTGAAGATAATCAGGTAAAATTTGAGCTTTATAAAAATATTAGAAAAAATCCTAAAGTTTTCAACGTTCCTTTACTTTCTAAAGTTTTAAATTTGCCTGAAAAAGTAGTTTTTGAAATATTTCAATCTGATTATAAAACTTCTTATTTTCCTGTTTACATTCCATCTCAAGATAAAGCAAAACTTGCAAGTATGATAGTTGTTGAGATAGGAAATTATGATAAGCCTATAGTATTTACTGAAGATGAAGAAATAAAAGAATCTGTAAATTTGATAAAGAAAATAACAGGAAAAAACTTTTTTGTAATATTTAGTGAAAATTTTCAGCACAGCTCATTTATGCTTTCTTTGTATTCTGCTTTGAAATACCCTCAAGATATTTTAAACAAATACGCATTTACGGGAATAATAGGAAATGACGGTGACATTTACGATGTTGAGGCTGTAGAAGAAAAGCAAAAGGCAGTAGAAAAGGAAGGAAAAAATTTAATCTCATTTAAAGAAGTTAGAGAAATTCAGGAGCTTGATTTTTGGATAGGAAGAAAATATATACCGGCTACCTTTATTCAGCTTGCAAATAAAGATATAAACAAGGCTTTAAAGGAACTTGAAGAAGAAATAAAAAGCAAAGAAAAATATTTTAGCTTAGAAAATTTAAAAAATATTTATGACATAGATAAAGAAGATATAACCTTGTATTATCCATATTTCTTACCTTTAGATGAAAAATTTTGGACTGATTACATAAATAAAGAGTTTGAGCCTAAAATAAAAAGGATTTTAGATAAAGCATTACCTAAAAACGTTATATTTCATATTTCAGTAGGAGTTTCAGCTTTAGCTTTTGGTCTTGGAGTAAAGTTTGGCTCAAGACTTCCCTGTATTTTATACCATTATCAGCCGGGAAAAGACAAAAATTATCACCCAGTTTTAAATATGGAAACTGCAGAAGATTTAAGAAGTTTAAAGGAGATAAAACATAACATTTTAGAAAACCCAAAATACTGCAATATAACAATTCCAAAAAGTGATGAATACTCTGAAGTAGCTTTAGCAGTTCATTTGGCAAGTCATGCTTTATATTCTGATGTTGAAAGTTATTTAAAAGAAAATGAAAAAAATATTCCTGTAATAGAAATTAGCTTAAAAGATAATCAAGGGAAACTACCGATAGATGAAGACTGGAAAAAGTATGTTGTAGAGGTTAATTCAATTATAAATGAACTTAAAGATACCAAAAGAATATCAAAAATTCATTTATTTTTAAGCACTCCATCAGTTTTTGCATTTGCACTTGGAATGGCTATAGGTCATGTTGTAAATATTCCTGTTTATGCATTAAAAAGTAAAAATGCAAGTCAAGAAGAAAAATATCAAAAAGTCTTTGAAACTCAGAACATCCCAAGTCCTTTTTAATTTTTAATTTTCTTTAAATTTTTTCTCTTTTATTTTTACTTTCAAATAAATTTTAAAGCACCTCTTTCTATCAATGCTTTGAAAAAGTTAAGGGAGTGCAGGTTTAGGGTATAGACTACAACCCTACTTTTTCTAAAAAAGTATTTAGGGCTGGGATTGTCTCAAGATAGGCAAATCCAAACTCAAGTTAAAAGGAGAATACCAAAATAGAGTTTCTGCTGAAAGCCTTCCTGAGATGGAAAGGGATCACCCTGAGAGTGACCCTTGAAGTTTCAGCGAGTACAGGCTAAGGGGACCCAACCAGAGATAGTTCCTTCCACCCAAAAGAACTATCTTCTAACCCTTGTATATAATATAGCTTCCGGAACACCAAATTGCAAGTTTTTTCTTGCGAGTTTTTTATTTTTAATTAAAAATTTAAGCTGGACTCAGGGCAGGTAGCTCTAGCGAAAAGGAAGTTTGTTATGAAATATTTTGTCGTAATGCCCTAAAAAAATCGGGGGAGTGCGAGTTAGGGTTAAAGCAAAAAACAAAGGAGATGTAATTGAAATCAGTCGCAATGCCCTGAAAAAGTCGGGGGAGTGCGAGTAAATACGATGCAAATTGGGGAGATTACCCGTATGAGTTGCAATGCCCTGAAAAAGTCGGGGGAGTGCGAGTCTTTGGATTTCCATATCCCGAAGACTTTATGGAGTCTCAATGCCCTTAGAAAGTCGGGGGAGTGCGAGAGCCCCTCTGAAACCCGCATTTTAAGCCATATTCAAAATGCCAAGTACCCAAATTTTCTACAAATTATAACTCAATTTTCTCTAATGCGCAACAAATAAGCCTGACAGCTTTCTAAAACCCTTTTCCTTATTCTATGCGGTTTTGCGGGCAATTTTTGCAAAAATTATCTCAAAAATGCCCTGCTGCCGCTGGATTTTGGAACTTTTTTCAATAAAAATCCTCGCTAATCCTTGATATTAAACCCTGACAAAAGATTGACACCTTGAGTAAAAATTTTATAATGGTATCATCAAGTTTTAGACTTGAAAAATTAAAGAAAAAGTTAGAAGATTTTTTTAATGAAAAATAAAAAGGATAGCAGAATGATAAACTTTGAATTTTCAAAAGTTAGACTTGAATACACGGCACTTACAAATTTTAAACAGCCTTATTTTTTAGGCTCATCTATAAGGGGAGTCCTTGGAAGAAAATTAAAAAAAATAGTTTGCATAAAACCACGGGAAGAATGTAAAACCTGTGAATTTAATAAAACTTGTCCTTATACAGTTATATTTGAAACAGAACTTTATCTAAATATGCCTTCAAAATATGTTTTACAACCTGAATACTCTAACAAAGAACTAAAAGAAGGTGATAAATTATATGTGGATATAACTCTTCTTGGTTTTGCTTCAAATTACTGGGAGTTTATAATTCAGTCTTTGAATACAGTTATAAATTTAGGAAAAGAAAGGTTTATAAAACAAACAGGAGTTTATTATTACTATCCTTTTGCAGATAGCTATTATCCTTTAAAATCTTTTGTTCCAAGATTTAACGCTCAAAACTTTTTTGAGCTCAGGACAGGAAAAGATGAAATGGAAGTTAGATTATTTCCTACCTCTTTAAAATTTTATGGAAAATATATAAAAGCAGAAGAGTTCAACAAAGATATCTTCATTAAAGCTGTTGTAAGCAGAGTTTCAAACGTGGCAAAAAATTATGGGGTAAAATCCGAAAAAATTTTTATAGACAAATCAAAATTTGAAATAACAGATATAAAAATGAAACCTTCTCCAATGAAGAGATGGTCAAATAGAAAACAAAAGAAAATGTTAATTCCTGCATTTGAAGGAAGTTTTAAAATAAAAGGAGATTTAAACGAAATATATCCATATTTAACAATGCTTGAAAATATAAACATTGGAAAATCAGCAAGTTTTGGACTTGGAGTTGTGAAAACATATCTATAAAAAGGGGGCAAATGCCCCAACCTCCCCAAAATCCCTCCCGTTTTTATTTTTATAAACAATAAAATAATCTAAAATCTGACAAAAATTTAAGTGTCAGAAATATACTATAAAAATAGTTTATATATTTTGTTGACAATAAATGAATTTTGATGATTTAATAAAAAAGCCTTGCAAATAAGGGGGATGAAATGAATAAAAAAGAAAAATATTTAATAGCTTTAGCAGGTCTTTTTCATGATATTGGGAAATTTTATCAAAGAGCCACAAATATTAGAACATCAGAAAAAGAAAAAAATGAATTTGGCTATGCCCATGCTGTTTTATCAGCTAAAGCATTAAACGAAGAACTTATTGAAGGATTAAAAGCTGTATTTACAGATAAAGAAATAAAATTAATTACAGAAGGCGTTTATCATCATAAACCTAAAAATCAAATAGAAAATATACTTCAAAAAGCTGACTGGGTTTCTTCTTCTGAAAGAGAAAAAGAAAAAAGTATTTATAATTTAGAAATTCTTCCAGAAGAGAAAAAAGAAGATTTAAAAAAATTTGCTGAAGAAAATCCAAGACTTAGAAGTATTTTTGAAAATTTAAATTTAGGGAAAGAGTACTTACCTAAAAATTATTTTCATAAAATATCTCCGCTGAATCTGTCTGATGATATTTTCCCCCAAGATTTAGAAGATGCCTATGCCAAAATATATGAAGAAAAGAAATTTTCAAAGGAAGAACTGTTAGGTTCTTATTCAAAACACTGGGAAGATTTTAAAAAAGAATTTAATGAAAAACTAAAAAAACTTGGAATTAAATTTGATGAAAGTCCAGAAAAAATATTTAGCTTAATTTATCACATTTTATATAAATATCTGTGGTGCATTCCTGCATCAACTTATGATAAAGAAAATCTTTCAAGTCATTATCCGGATATTTCACTTTTTGACCATTCAAGGGTTTTATCAGCTGTAGCTTGTTGCTTCTACGATTATGATAAAAACGGATTTAATCAAAAATCTACACCTGAATTTAAAGAAGAATTAAAAGATAAAAAAGTTTTCCTTCATATAAAAGCAGATATTAGCGGAATTCAAAAGTTTATTTATAATGTTTATCAGGGTAAGGGAGGGGTGGCAAAAATATTAAGAGGAAGAAGTTTTTATGTTGCTTTACTTCCAGAAATTTTATCAAGATATATACTAAATGAACTTGAATATCCAATTTCAAATCTACTTTATAGTGGTGGAGGAATTTTTGAAATATTAGTTGCAAATACAGAAGAAAATAGAAAAAAATTAGAGGAAATCAAAAAAGAAATAAATGAGTTTTTATCATCAAAATTTGAAGCAGATTTAGGGTTATCACTTGCAACTTATGAATATTCACCTATAAAAATGATAGGTAACTATGATGATGTCTTGAGAAATTTAAATGAAAACCTTGACAATGCAAAAAAAGAAAAATTTGAAAAACTAATAGATAATGGGGAAATATTTGAGCTTTTAAATGAAAGAGCAAGTGAAATAAAAGGAAATAAGAAAAAATGCCCTGTTTGTCAAACTTATTTAATAGATGAGAACCTAACTGATGAAGATGAGATATGCGATGTTTGTAAAACATTCAAAAACATAGGTCAGAATTTACCACGAACTGAAACTTTAGTTTTTGCAAAAAGCTGGACAGAAAATTTCATAAATAATGAAAAAGTTATAGATTTTAAAGATTTTGGAATTGTTTACCTTTTAACTAAAGATAACTATAAAGATTTACCATCAATTTTTCAAGATGAGGAAACTACAGAAATATTAGACATAAATGATACAAAATTAGATAAATATATTACTGGCTTTAAATTTATGGGGAGAACAGTTCCAGAAGTTATTAAAACAATATCAAAAGAAGAATCGGGCGAAGATGAAGCAATATATAAAGGTCAAATAGCACCATTTACATATCTTGCAAAATATTCTGAGGGAGACGACAGAATTGGAATTGTTAGAATGGATGTAGATAATTTAGGAAAACTGTTTAGTCATGGACTAAAAGGTAAAATTTCAATTTCAAGAATAGCAACACTCAGCAGAATGTTAGACCTTTTCTTTGCAGGTTATTTAAATAAAATTTGTGAAAATTTAACACAAAAATATAAAAAGAAATATCCAGATGCAAAAATAAATAATTTCTTTTACATTTTATATTCTGGCGGTGATGATGTTTTCTTAATAGCACCTTGGGATAAAGCTATTGATGCAGCAGAAAAAATAAATTCTAAATTTAGAAAATATACTTGTAATAATCCAAATATAACGATTTCTTCAGGATATTTACAAACAAAACCAAAATTCCCAATAAGAGTTTCTGCAGACTCAGCAGGAGAAACAGAAGAAATAGCTAAAAACAGCGGTAAAAATAGAATTTGTATTCTTGGAGATGTCTTAAAATGGGATGAGATAGAAAAGGTTAAAGAAATTGCTGAAAAATGGATAGAAAATATAGAATCTGGAAATCTTCAAAGAGGATTTATATATGCAGTTCACAGGTTAAAAGAGCAGTTTTTAAAAAATCCAGAAGAAAAAGATAAATTAATATTTCCATACAAAAAAGAAGAAAATCCTATGTTTTATCCTTATGCCCAGTATTATATAGCAAGAAACATAAAAGCAGAAAAATTAAAGGAAGAAATTGCAAACTTTTTACTGCATAAAGAGAACTTTAATAAATTAACTTTCGTTGTAAATTACACAGCACTAAAATCAAGAGGAAAATAAAGTCAGATTTTTAAGAATTTAATCGTTTATATATAGAAAGGAGGGAAATAAAATGAAGGCAAAACACCAAGAAGAGTATATAGAAAAGATAACACAGGAAATAAAAAGAGCAAAAAAACTATCTGAAGTTTTAAAACCAAAAGTTTTTGCACCACCAGGAGGATGGGCAGATAAGATAGTTCAAGGATTAAAAAGAGGAAGAAGTTCAAAATTAAAAACTTCACAGCTAAGGAAAATATTTGCAGAAGTAAAAGATATTTGTGAAAAAAGAATAAAAGGAATTACTCAAGATGAAACAGAACTTTATCTTTTATACCCAAAACTTGCATATGCCCAGGGAAGAGACTTAATGCCTAAAAATTTTTATCATCTTCTTGTCGCATGTTTAGATAAGTTAAAAGAAAACGCAGATAAAGAAGATTTTAAAATGTTTGAAGAATTTATGACAGCAATAGTTGCATATAACAAACAATATGAATAATTAGGAGGGATTAAAATGAATTTAAATTTTCAAGGAGCTTATGTAATAAAAGCAAAATTAAAATGTTTAACAGGACTTCATATTGGAGGCTCAAAAGAAAGTTTTGAAATCGGCGGAATAGATAATCCGGTAATAAAAACACCAATATCTATAAAACTATCCGATAATAGAGAAATAAAAGAAGGTATGCCTTATATTCCTGGCTCTTCTTTAAAAGGAAAAATAAGAAGTCTTTTAGAATGGCAGTATGGTCTTGTAAGAGGGAAAACAAATAATAAAGGCGAAATTGAAGCTGAAGTTAAATCAATAGATGAAAATGGAAAACCAGTTGATGTTGCGATTATTTTTGGGATTAGAACTGCAGAAGAAACAAGAAAAGCAGGAGCTGGTCCCGTTAGAATAAAA
>WIAL01000039.1 GCA_015519975.1 Hydrogenothermaceae bacterium
GTATAAGGATGAACTATTTTTTCTGACTTTAAATTTATATTTGAAAGAATTTTATCAGAAAAATTTTCAATTAAAGAGTTTAATAGCTCAAATCCATTAACTATTTCATTGTTTAAGTCATTTTCATTTAGTAAATTTTCCTCAATATCAAAAAATATTCTATATTTATTTTCTAAAGAATAGCCTGTATGTACTTTTTTTGGTTGATTCTCAAAGTACTTAACTTCAAAATCTTTAATAAAAACAGGAATTTTATTCGAATTTAATATGCCTTTATTTAGAATAGCTTTAAATTTATATCCATAAAAAATAAAAGCAGGGTTTAATTTTTGTGACTCTTGAGGGTAATTATTATTTTCATTAAAACTGTAAATTTCTTTAAAAAGGGCATTAAGTTCTTCTTTAGGAACTTTTTCTATCATTATATTTTCCTTCTATTATAAGTTCAATTATAATTATATATATTTATAAAAATTTTGCCAAGGTTTTTATGCAATCTAAAACTATCTTATATTCTACAGAAAATGGTTTCTTTTCAAAGGAAGGTTTTTATTTATTCAAAAAACCTATTTATAGTATCAGGTACGACAAAAATATTCTTCACATTAATGATAAAAAAATAAAAACTAAAAACCCTTTTCCTTTAATTGAAAAGATATTGAAAAAGGTTAAAGGCTATGCTGTTGGTTTTATATCCTATGATTTTAAGGAAAATATACACAATTTAGAAAAGCATTATAATGATGAATTATATCTTCCATTACTTTACATAAATATTTACAAGTCTTACCAATACTATAAAGATATAAAAACAAGCAATTATCAAAACAGTATAGAAAGTGTTAAATATCCTGATAAAAAATCTTTTATAGAAAATATTAAAACTGCAAAGAGATATATAGAAAATGGTGATATTTACCAAATAAACCTATCCCATAGAATAGAAGTTAAAGGGTTTTTTAATATTGAAAAAAGTTTTAAAAAGCTGGCAGAGTTTCAGCCAGCACCTTATCTTATGCTAATAAAGGATAAAGATTTTTCTTTAATTTCTGCAAGTATGGAGCTTTTTTTAGAGAAAAAAGGAGAATATCTTACTACTAAACCGATAAAAGGAACCCGTCCTATAGGTGAAACAGAAGAAGAATCCTCTAAGTTCTTCAATGAATTAAAAAATAGTTTAAAAGAAAGAGCTGAAAATTTAATGATTACAGATCTTATGAGAAATGATTTAGCAAGGATTTCAGAGAAAGGTTCTGTTAAAGTAGAAAAGCTTTTTGAAATAGAAAAATATAAAACTTTATATCAAATGAGTTCAACAATAAAATCACATGTAAAAAAGAATATTTCTTTAAAAGAGATTATATACAACACATTTCCACCAGGATCTGTTACCGGTGCTCCAAAAATAAGATCAATGCAAATAATTGATGAACTTGAAAAATATAAAAGACATGTTTACTGCGGAGCTACATTTGTAATTAAGCCTAATCTTGATTTTATAATGAGCGTAGCGATTCGCCAGTCCATATTTCAAAAAAATAAATGCTTTATTTATGTAGGTGCTGGAATAGTAGCAGATTCTATTCCTGAAAAAGAGTATGAAGAAACTATTTTGAAAGCAAAAGCAAACATGCGGATATTAGAATAAATATAAATATAAAAAATATAGAAAATATATTGACATTTTAAAATTTTTGTTGTAGTTTTAATCTTAAATTAAAAATAAGTTAGTACTTACCAAATATGAGAATATATTAATTATTTTATAAACCTTTAGGAGGTTAGCAGTTATGGCTAAAAAGCATCGGCTACGGGTTTTATCTGCTGGACTGCTGTCATCGGCAGTTTTAGCAGTAGGTGCATATGCCCAAAAAGCACCCTATGATTCCAATCCACCGTTTACTTTAAATCTTCTTGAACCTACTGAAGTTAAAGTTGGTGGATTTTTCAACAAAAAAACTATCAAAGCATACCAGCCAAAAAATCCATACAACATTTTTATTAATTATGAACTTGGTATGCACTGTGTTGGTTTTGATATTTCTTACTGCTGTGTAATTCCGCCTTACAACTCAATTCAAGCTCAGGCTGTAAAATCTGGAAGGGATGGTAAACTTCCAAAACTGCTCACTCCAGAAGACGGCGTAAAGCTTTATTACTATGTAAAAGATAACAGTTATTCTGAAGGAAACAAAATGAAATATTGGTCTGTTGCAAAAGACGTAAATGGCGACGGTGATTTGTCTGATCCTGGTGATAATATGGCAAATTATGTTTGGACGCATCTGTTTATTTATCAGGATTTGGAGGGAACTATTCCTAAAAACTGGTCTCCTGAAAAAAGATTACATGTTGGAAAAGAGATTGATGTACCTGTAGATGCAGGGCCTTCTGGAAAGCCTTTAGCCGGTGGATATATGGATTATGCAGGTAAAAAAGGTGGAAATATTGTATTTACAGATTCTATGGTGCCTCAAGTGAAAAATGTGCCACTTGTATTAACAGCTTCAAATATCTGGGATGCACTTGGACTTCCGTTAACCGCATTTAACGACAGTAGAAGAAAAGGAACTATAAGAAGTATCACAAACAGAGACTTTCAGCCTTATCAGTACTCAATGGTTCAGCTCCATGATAAAAATGGCAAACCTATTACGGCAAATGGGAAGATTATAGAGTTTTTTGGAACTAACCCTGTAGATATTCCAAACTGTGCTATATGTCACTCAGGAGATGGAAAAGCAGCTAAACTTGCAAGACAAGAAGGACTGACTTTATTTGATAAAGAATATGAATACTGGAAAAAACATTACCCAGATATATCTGAATATATGGCAAGACTTTCTTCAGGTTCAATCAATATACTTGAACTTCACGATAAAAGACATGGAACTCATTTCTTAAAAGAATACAATCCTAACGTTTCTACTAATAGACTTGGTTCTGTAGGTCCTGTGAACTGTGCCGACTGTCACGGTGATAATATTTCAGGAAACTTGCAATCTCCAAGACCTGGAGTAACAGGATATAAAGCTGTGAAAGCTCCAACTTTAACTGAAGCTATACACTCTGCCCATGCACTTTATCTTGCAGATATGAATGATAAAGCTGGAAGAACAGTAACATGCCAAGCTTGTCACCCAACACACTGGCAAAACCCTGATATGAATGACTTTGATACAAATCCATTCCAGATCACAGATTCTAAAGGTAATAATAAATTTGCAGATGCTGACCAGAGAACTGCAGGTGGAGGATGTTATCTTAGAAGAGATGCACACTCTAACCCTCACGTAAAACCTCCATTCTTCTTAAACGAGCTTGGTAAATGGTACTTAAACAATGTAAGCATGAGAAACGAATATGATGAAAAAATTGATGAAATCAGAGGGCTGACATGTACTAACTGTCACAACCAGTTAACACAAGAGCTTTACAAGTATGATAATCTTCAAAATGTTGTAACTCAGGAAGGAAAAACTTTAAGAAATAAATCTATTGAAGAAATAATAAAAGTTGTTGCAAATGGTGATATTAAGAAGTTCAAACAAATGGCTGATCCACGTTTAAATGAAGGAGAAAATCCTATTTATGATTACTATGCGAAACATAAAGGTGCTACTATTGTTAAGGCTACAAAAGATAAAGACGGTAAGTTAAAACTTTTACCTTGGAATGCTAAAGAAGGAGATCCTGTTCCTTATGATGCAGCATCTGCAGGGAAAGACTGGTGGCTTGCAGCAGCAGAGCCTCACTGTTCAAACTGTCACCTTGCTCCATTTGTTGAAAGTGAAGGTGGAAAATACTTCCCAATTGACCAACCAAATAAATACTCTCTTTACAGATATTCAAAAGCTCACGGAAGCATAGCTTGTCAATCTTGCCACGAATCACCGCACGGAGCATATCCAGTTAGATACGAAGGGGATGATAGAACTGTAGATTTAACTACCCACCAGCAGGCACTTCAGTTTTCACCTGATGGAACATACGCAGGTCCTGTAACTTGTGCGGCATGCCATACAGTTAATAGAAAAGGTGTACCTGTTCAGCTTGAAGGAACAGAGTATGCAAATGACTACTGGGCATCTGTAGTTCTCATTCACTTTATGAGAGAAGGTGACCAAAAACTATCAGTAGATGAACTTGTTAAAAAATATCCATATAAAAAAGCACAGGAAATTGTGTTAAAAGGCTGGAAGTAAACCTTTCGGGGAACCTACCTATGCATTGCTCCTTTCCCTCTTGCAGGGAAGGAGCTTTTTTTTTATTCTTAATAATATTAAATAATTTTATTAGGTATGAAACTGTGAAAAAAATAAGAATTGCTTTAGCTCAAATAAATCCTATTGTCGGAGATATTGAAGGTAATACTGAAAAAATAATAAATTACATAGAAAAAGCCCACAAAAAAGAAGTAGACATTATAGCTTTTCCAGAACTTGCTATTACTGGTTATCCTCCTGAAGATTTGCTTCTTAAAGATTCTTTTATAAATGCAAATTTGGAAGCTTTAGAGAAGATAGCATTAAATACAAAGGATATAATTGCTGTTATAGGGTTTGTTGATAAACAGGAAGATATTTATAACGCAGCAGGTATTGTTCATAATGGAAAAATTGTAGGTACTTATCACAAAAACTATCTGCCTAACTATGGAGTTTTTGATGAAGTAAGGTATTTTCAGCGAGGAAATGAAATTACTCTTTTAAACATAGAAGGTTATAAAGTGGGTTTATCAATATGTGAAGATATATGGTATCCAGAAAACCCTATAAATATTCAGGCTATAGAAGGTGCAGAACTTATTATTAATATAAATGCATCTCCTTACACTGTTGGGAAAATAAATTACAGAGAAGAAATGCTGAAAGTAAGGGCTAAAGATAATCTTATATCAATAGCTTATGTCAACATGGTTGGAGGGCAAGATGAGCTTGTATTTGATGGAAGCAGTTGTGTAATTTTGCCAAATGGAAGTTTTGAAGTTAGAGGGAAATCTTTTGAAGAAGATCTGCTGATTTGTGATATAGATTTAGATTCAATTTTTAGGAATCAATTAAAAGATAACAGACTTAGAAACCTTAGAGCTAAATACAAAAGACAGGAAAATGTTAAAGAGATATTTTTAGATTACAAAATAAAAAAGCATTCAATACCTTTAAATGAAAAAATAATTTTAGATCCTTTATCAAAAGCTGAAGAAGTATACAAAGCACTTGTACTTGGGCTTCGGGACTATATTACAAAAAATGGATTTGAAAAAGTTGTAGTCGGGCTTAGCGGTGGTATAGACAGTTCACTGGTTGCAACAATAGCAACAGATGCCCTTGGAAAAGAAAATGTAAAAGGTGTTTTAATGCCTTCTCAGTTTACTTCAAAAGAAAGTATAGAAGATGCGCTGCATCTTGCAGAAAATTTAGGTATACAAACATTTACAGTAAAAATAGAGGATATATTTAATAAATATATGGATGTTCTAAGTCCTATATTTGAAGGAAAAGAATGGGATACAACTGAAGAAAATCTTCAAGCTAGAATCAGGGGAAATATATTAATGGCCCTTTCAAATAAATTTGGCTGGATAGTCCTTGCAACAGGCAACAAGTCAGAAATGAGTGTAGGTTATGCTACTCTTTATGGGGATATGGTTGGAGGATTTGCAGTTATAAAAGATGTTTATAAAACAAAGGTTTATGAGCTTGCTGTGTATAGAAACAGTATATCTCCTGTCATCCCTGAAAGAGTTTTAGAAAAGCCTCCATCTGCAGAACTTCGTCCAGGACAAAAAGACGAAGATGAACTTCTTCCATATCATATTTTAGATGAAATCCTCAGGCTATATATAGAAGAAGACCTTTCTGTGAATGAAATAGTTGAGTATGGATTTGATGAAGATTCGGTCAGAAAAGTAGCAAAAATGGTAGATAGAAATGAGTATAAGAGAAGGCAGGCACCAATTGGTATAAAAATAACAGAAAAAGCCTTTGGAAAAGATAGAAGGATGCCAATAACTAATAAATTTAAAATGTGATATAATTTTGAAAATTTTTAAAACCTAAACTTAAATGGAAAAAGAAGAACCCAGTTTATTAGAAGTTAAAAATCTAACAAAAAAATATGTCATAAAAAACTCTATTTTCAAAAAAATATATTTCACAGCAGTTAACAATGTTTCTTTTTCTGTAAAAAAAGGAGAAATTATTGGCTTAATTGGTGAATCTGGAAGTGGAAAATCAACTATCGGCAGGCTTATACTTAAATTAATTCATCCAGACAGTGGAAAAATATATTTTGAAGGTAAAGATATAAATAATTATCCTGAAAAACAGTTTAGAAGAAAAACTTCTGTTATATTTCAAGACCCGAGAACTTCTCTTAATCCACGATTTAAAATAAAAGATATAATTGAAGAACCTTTAATTGTTCACAATGTTGAAAAAAAGAAAAGGAAAGAAAAAGTCGTAAAAGCAGTAATTGATAGCGGTCTGGATGAATCTTTTTTAGATAGATATCCGTCAGAACTTTCAGGAGGACAAAGACAAAGGGTTGCAATTGCAAGGGCTATAGTTTTAAATCCAAAGTTTATAGTTGCAGATGAGCCAACCTCTGCTCTTGATGTTTCTGTCCAGCTTCAGATTATAAATCTTATAAAAAAGCTAAATGAAAAAGAAAATATAAGCTTTTTGTTTATATCCCACGATTTAAATGTTGTTGGAATGCTTTCTGATAAAATTATTGTTCTTTATAGAGGAAAAATAATGGAAAAAGGATCCAAAGAAGATATTTTAAAAAATCCGCTTCATCCTTATACAAAACTCCTAATTGAAAGTCTTCCTCCTACTGACCCATTTCATAGAAAGCATTTTGAAAATTTAATAGAAATAGAAAGAGAAGATGTTGAAGGAGCCTGTGTTTTTTACCATCGGTGTCCTATTGCACAGGAGATTTGTAAAAAAGAACCTGAAACTAAAGCTTTAGAAAGTAGGGAGGTTTACTGTCACTTTGTTTGAATCACAGTTTTTAACAAGTTTTATTATAGTATTTATTCTTCTGCTCCTATCGGCATTTTTTGCTGGTATAGAATCTTCATTTTTTTCTATGGACTGGCTCAAAATAAAAAGGCTTGCAAAAGAAGGAAATAAATCTGCAAAAATAGCAGATTTTTTAAGAAGCCATCCTAAAGAACTTGTAATTACATTTTTAATAGGAAATGAGCTTGTAAATATTACTGCGTCTGCTGTAACAACTGCTGCAGTTATACAGCTTTTTGGTGAAAAATATGTTTTTATTGCAGTTATAGTTATGACAATACTGATTTTAACTTTTGGTGAAATAACTCCAAAAACTATAGGAAGCTATTATCCTGAAAGGTATGCTCTTTTTGCTTCACGTCCTTTTTATGCTTTTTACATAATTGCAACACCTTTTAGATTTGTTTTAATGAAAATTGCATCTTTTATATTAAAAAAACTTGGTTTAGATTTACCTGTTGAAAGCCATAAAATATCGGAGGAAGATGTTAGGACTATAGTATCTGCCGGCGAAGAAAAAGGATTATTTACCGAAGAAGAAAAAGAAATAATTGAGGCAGCGTTAGAGCTAGATGAAACATCAGTTAGCGAGATTATGACTCCACGAAGAGATATTTTTGCTTTGGAAAGCGGACTCACAATAAAAAAAACACTTGAGATTCTTGAGGATAAAGATTACAGCCGTATTCCAGTTTATAAAGAAAATTTAGATAATATTATTGGAGTTTTATATGTAAAGGATATTATATTTTTAAAATTTGAAGGAAAAGAAAATGAAGTTATAGATAAATATTTAAGAAAACCTCTTTTTGTTCCTGAATTTACCCCACTACTTACTTTAATGAGGGAATTTGAAAAAACCAAAAATCATTTTGCAGTTGTTGTTGATGAACATGGAACTGTTGTTGGGATTGTAACATTTCAAGATTTAGTTGAATTTTTAGTTGGAGATATTCCAGAGGAATATGAAGCTGATGAACCATTTGTGAAGCAAATTTCAAAAAATGAATGGGAAGTTTCCGGAAAAATTGATATAGAGGAGCTTTCTGAAGAAATAGGTTTAAAACTTCCTGAAGATTATGAATTTGATACTTTAGCAGGATTTATATTCCATCATTTAGAGAAAATCCCAGAGGAAGGTGAAACTTTTGAATATGAAGGGTTTTTATTCAAAATAGAAAAAGTTGAAAACAATAGAATTACGTTAGTTAGGATTAAAAAGCTTCCTAAAACTGAAAAAGTGAATGAGGTAAATAAATGATAAGTGCCGTTATTACTATAATTTTCTTTCTTATACTTGAAGCTTTCTTTTCAGGTTCAGAAATAGCTCTTTTTTCTGTAAATAGAACAAAACTAAAATATCAAGCAAAAAATGGAGATAAAAAAGCTGAAAAAATATATAAAAAATTAAGTAAGCATTTTGATGATTATATAGCGACCACTTTAATAGGAACAACTTTAAGCATTGTAACAATAACAGCTGTTTATGTTCAGCTTTTAATGGATTTATCCCACTTTGTTCCATTTTTGCACGGAAAAGAAGAAATCTTTGCTGAAAGTATTATAATTTTGACACTTTTATTTGGCGAAATTCTCCCTAAAAGTATATTTCAGCATTATGCAGAAAAACTTGTTTACTTTATAGTTCCAGTTCTAGATGTTTTTAGAAAATTGTTGTATCCGTTAATACTTATTGCAAATCTTATAACAAAAATTGTGTTTTTTATTTTCAGGATACAACCAAAAAAAGAAAACATACTCACAAGAGAAGAGCTTTTAGATGCTCTTTTAATGGAAACTGAAGGAATAGAGGACTTAGAGAAAAAAATAATTGCAAATGTACTAATTTTTGAAAAAAGAAGACTTGCAGAAATTGTTGTTCCTCTTTCTGATATTATTGCAGTTTCAAGTGATACAAAAATAAAAGATCTAATTCCTGTTTTAAAAGAAACAGGTTTTTCCAGAATTCCAATTTATAAAAAAAGGATTGATGAAATAGTAGGGATTGTAAGGGCTTATGATCTGATAAATGCGAGCATTGATGATATTGTAGAAAAATTTAGAAAACCTATAAGATATCTGCCTGAATTTACGAGCCTTCCAAATGTGTTAAAAGGTTTTAAAGTACATAAAGATCATATGGCAGTTGTTGTTGATGAAAGAGGCTCAACTATGGGAATAATTACCCTTGAAGACGTACTCGAAGAGATAATAGGAGAAATAAAAGATGAGTATAAGAAAAAAGAAGAAAGGCTGGTTAAAAAGAATTTGCAAAATAAACTTATAGTTGACGGTAGAATTGAACTAAAAGAAGTTGAAAGGCTTCTTGATATTAAATTTCCTGAAGGTCCTTACGAAACTTTAGGGGGATTTATAATTTACTATATAGGTAGAATGCCAAAAGAAAAAGAGGTAATTGATTATAAAAATTTAAAAATAGTAGTTTTAAGCAAAACAAAAAGAAGAATACAGGAGGTTTACATAGAAAAGGTTGAAAAATGAAAAATATGTTTTATATATTTACTATTATGAAAAAATTTTTAATAATCAGTTTAATAATTTTAGTATTAATTTTAAGTGGAATAGGTATAAATTATATTAATAAAAAGTATGGATTTTTTTCTCCCTCAAGTGTTAATTACTACAAAGCAAATCCTCAAAAATCAGGTAATTATTACAAGGCAAAATATTATAAAACTGTTCCAAACTACTACAAAGCAAATCCCAAAAATGCAGAAAATTATATAAAAGCAAGTGAAAACCCTCCAGAAAATTATTACAAAGCCCCTTCAAAGAAAAAGCCTACAACAAAAGAGGGAAAAACCATGGAAGCTATAAAGTCAGGATTTAAGTAATTCTTTAAGTACAAAATGAGATAAAAATATTGATGCTGTTTTATCTAAATAGTCATTGGAATTTCCACATTTTGGAGAAAATATACAGGAAGGACAGCCGTTTACACAGCTGCATTTAGAGATATTTTTATAAACACTTTCTATCATTTTAGGAAGTTTGTGAAATCCAACTTCAGCATATCCAACACCGCCTTCGTATCCATCGTAGATATAAATAGTTGGCTTTGCAGTATCTGGAGAAAAAGGAGTTGATATACCTCCTATATCCCATCTATCATTCATTGCAAACAGTGGATAAATACCTATTAAAGAATGTTCTACTCCATGCAGTGCACCTAAAAATGCATTTTTTCTTTCTTTTATTCTTTTAACTATTTCGCTGTAAGTATTTTTATCTTTTTCAGGCAGTTTATCAATAAAAGGCTTTATAGCTTTTTGTGCCATTTCAAAATAATCAAAATCTTCTTTTTCTTTAAACATGTCTAAGTTTTCAAAGGCTATGTCTTTATAGACAAAAAATCCTGGATTTTCTTTATCTTTTTCCTTTAAGAAATTTTTCAAAAGCCTTATGTTAAATTTAAAATTTTTCTCTACAATCTCTTTTTCTAAAACTTCAGGAACGGTAAACCAAAAACTTTCAGTTTCAAATTCTCTGGTCATTTTTTCTTCTTCGTGGAAAAATACTTCATCAAGCTTTCTATCTTTTTCTAAATCTCTTACAGAATATCCTAAAACTGTGGTTTTTACATTAACTTTTCCTTTAAAAAGTTCTATTTTCCCTAATTTTTTGTGTCCTTCAATTTCTATAATATCAATAAATGATTCTTTTAAAGGTTCCGTGATGTAGGAAACATTTGATTTTACAACATAAACAGTTCTTTCTTTTGAATCAACATGCTCTACAACAAATTTTTCTCCATTATGTAAGTAAATAGCCCCTGGATGTGCTTCATAAAGGAGTATATCTTCAGATATATCTCCAATAACTTTATTTTTTACAGTTTCAACTATTTTATAGCTGTTTCCTGCTGATCTTATACTAAAAGGTTCCTGTCTTGACGCATACAGTTTATTGTTTGAAAACCTGAGTTTTTTTTCTTTATAAAGTTGTCGGGCAACTTCTTTTTCATTTTCGTCCAGCTCGGATATTTTAATTGGAAGTTCAGCTGCCATTACAGGAATATGTTTTCTTAAAATATATTTGTTTTTAGGATTAATTACAGGCTCTTCCATCTGTCTTAAAAAAAGTTCATGTGGATTTTTTACAAAATACTGGTCAAGGGCATTTTTCCGTGGAATTAAGATATTATAAGCTTTTTTATCCCTTCTTCCAGCCCTTCCAAATCTTTGCCACAGCTGTGCAAGGGTTCCAGGATATCCAGCAAGTATACAGCACTCTAAATCTCCTATGTCTATTCCCATCTCAAGTGCACTTGTTGATATTATTGCAAGTATATTTCTTGTCATAGTTTTAAATTCTATTTCTCTCCTCTCTTCAGGAGTATATCCTGACCTGTAAGGACTAACTTTATCTTCTAAATCTGGTCTACCTAATTTTCTTAATGTGTCTTTAACCCTTAAAGATAAAAGCTCAGCTTCTTTCCTTGAGTCTACAAAAATAATTGTAGATATATCGTCTATAATATTTTTTGCAATTAAATGTGAAAGTTCATTGGTTGTTGTTCTGTTAAATATTTGAACAACTTTTTCTGGACTGGGAGCTCCAGATTTGTTTATCTCTATAACTTCTTCACCTATAAGATTTGAAGCAAATTTAGTAGGATTATGAATTGTGGCTGAGTTTGTTATGAAAACAGGTTTTTTACTTTTGTAGTAACTGACTATTCTTTTTAATCTTTTAATAATATTATAAATATGAGAGCCAATAATCCCTCTATAAGTGTGAATTTCATCAAGGACTATAAAATTAAGATTTTCAAAAAATGATGCCCAGCCAGTATGATACGGTAGTATTCCTGCATTTAACATGTCAGGTGTTGTAATTAAAAAATTTGGAGGATTTTGTTTTATCTGCCTTCTTTTTTCCTTTGGAGTATCTCCGTCGTAAATTTCAACTGTAGCATCTATACCTGTTTCATCTATAAGTTCTTTTATTTTTACATACTGATCTCTTGCAAGGGCTTTAAGTGGAAATATAACAATAGAGGTGGCATATGGATTTTCTGCAAGTTTTTCTAAAACAGAGAAAATATAAATATATGATTTACCTGATGCTGTTGGAGTTGTAACTACAACATTTTTTCCTTTTTTTATATGCTGGATAGCTTCTGCTTGATGTGAGTAAAGCTGAATGTTCTTCTCTTTTAAATAATTTTTTAGTTTTTTGTTTTTTAAATCTATTTGTTTATATAAAGGTTTTTCAGGTGGAATTACTTTTTCAAAAACGATTTTTTTATTAAATTTTATTTCATCTAAATAACTCATGATAGTATATTATATATCAGCTACCAAAAATTTCATTAAATGAAGATGATTAGAGTTTTTATCCGAGAAAATTTTCAAATAAGAATATTAAATGAAATGCCTAAAGATATAGAAAGAGAAAATATTTTATGGGTCGACCTTTTTTCTCCTACAGAAGAAGAAAAGGAAAACGTTGAAAAATTTTTTAACCTTGAAATTCCAACAAAACAAAAAATGGAAGAGATTGAAGTTAGTTCGAGATATTTTGAAGATGAAGAAAATATCAAAATAAATGCTTTTTTTCTGGTTAAAGAAGGAAATAATTTTAGAAATGAAACAGTTTCTTTTATTCTTACAATAGATACTTTAATTACAGTTAGATATAGAGAATTAAAAACATTTTCAGAAACAGCAAAAAGAATATTATCCAATCCTAAATATTATGAAAATGGTTATTATGTTTTTGCAACAATACTTGAAATAAGGATTGATTCAGATGCTGATACTTTAGAGTTTATAACAAAAGAAATAAATAGGTTAAGCAGAATAGTCTTTACAGGTATTGATATTACACAGGAATTATTAGAATCCATTTCTTATTATGAAGATTACAATATGACTATACGTGAAAACCTTACTGATAAACAAAGGCTGATATCTTCTTTACTTAAAAGTTACAAAGTTCCTAAAGATCTAAGGGAAGAATTAAGAATAATGATAAAAGACGTTAATTCACTTATAGATTACACAAACTTTAATTTTGATAGGCTTGATTATTTACAAAATACCTTTCTGGGGCTTATTAATATTCAGCAAAATAAAGTTATGAAAATTTTCACGCTAATGTCAGTTATATTTTTACCTCCAACACTTATTGCAGCTATATATGGAATGAATTTTCACTATATGCCGGAGCTTAGCTGGAAATTTGGTTATCCATTTGCATTATTTTTGATGTTATTGTCGGCAGTTTTACCTCTTTATATATTTAAGAAAAAAGGGTGGTTGTAAAAATGGAAGATGCAAAAGAGTATTTATTAAACAGAAGGGTTACACTTTTTTACGGCATTACTTTTTTATTTGTATTTTTGGGTGCAGTTATTTCAGAAATTTTAAGTTTAATACTTGATGAAGGTCTTTTATCACCGCCGTTAGTTGCTTTTCACAGCATAGCTTTTGTTGGATATGTGATGACATTAAGATATGTTATTAAAAAGCAAAAATATATCGAAGAAAAAAATAGAGAAACAATAAAAAATGATATGAAAAGGGACGAGGTTTAAACCTGTCCCATTTGTTTGGCAAGTTCTAAAAGTCTTTGTATTCTTTCTTGGGTTGGTGGATGTGTAGAAAATAGTTTTGCTATAAAATCTCCTTTAAATGGATTTACTATCATCATATGTGCTGTCCCTGGATTAACCTCTCTTTCTGCAACAGGTGTTAACTGCTGTGCAGCCATTTCAAGCTTTTCTAAAGCTCTTGCAAGACATAAAGGACAGCCTGATATTTCTGCTCCTGCTCTATCAGCTGCAAACTCTCTTGAGCGAGATATTGCCATTTGAATAATTGCTGCTGCGATAGGTGCAAGTATAAATAAAAGAAAACTTCCAATTATTCCTCCAATTCCACCTTCTTCTTCATCATTTCCACCGAACAGATTAGACCAGAATGCCATCTCGGCAAGCATAGATATTGCACCGCCGATAGTTGCTGCTATAGTGGAAATAAGTATATCCCTGTTTTTAATGTGACCTAGTTCGTGGGCAAGCACTCCTCTAAGTTCATCTTCCTTTAATATATCTAAAATACCTGTAGTTACAGCTACAGCAGCATGTTTTGGATCTCTTCCGGTTGCAAATGCATTAGGTACGTGCATATTTACAATGTAAATTTTTGGTTTTGGAATACCTGCTCTTCTAGCAAGGTCTTCTACCATTTGGTGGAGCCACGGAGCATCTTCGTAGGAAACTTCCTTAGCTCCATACATTGATAAAACCATTTTGTCTGAGAACCAGTAAGCAAAAAAGTTCATTGCTACGGCAAAGAAAAATGCAATTATCATACCTTGCTGTCCGCCAAGGAGCTTACCTACAACAAGGAACAGCCCTGTTAAAGCTCCTAAGAGCAAAACAGTTTTCAAGTTATACATATGTTTTATTACCTCCAATTTGTTTTTTATTAAATTTTATTTAAATTTTGTGTATTTATGAAGCCTTAAAGTACATAGAAAATTATGATAAAATATAGTATTAAAGCTAATTTTATCAATATTCGGGAGTTTTAAAATGTCAGAAATCATAAAGCAGCCCATCGAAGAAGAAGTAAAGTCTGCCTATCTAGACTATGCAATGTCTGTTATTGTTGGAAGGGCTATTCCTGATGTTAGAGATGGTTTAAAACCTGTTCAAAGAAGAATTTTATATGCAATGTATGAAGAAGGAATGTATCCAAATAAACCATATAAAAAATCTGCAAGAACTGTTGGTAATGTTATAGCTAAATATCACCCCCACGGAGACAGCTCTGTTTATGATGCCTTAGTTAGAATGGCACAGGATTTCACATTAAGATATCCTCTTGTTCAAGGTCAAGGTAACTTTGGTTCGATAGACGGTGACCCACCGGCAGCAATGAGATACTGCGTTGTTGGAGATACTCTTGTCAATACAGATAAAGGACTTTTAAAAATAAAAGATATTGTTCCAGATTCAAAAGAAAATTCAGATAATCCTATAAACATGAAAGTTCAGTCTTTAAATAGAAAAATAAATACTGCTGATATGTTTTTTAACAGTGGCAAACACAAAACATTAAGGGTAGAAACAGTTGAAGGTTTTGAGATAGAAGGTAGTTTAAACCACCCTGTTTTAACACTGGAGAAAGGTAAAAATGGAAAACCTGTTTATGTTTGGAAAACTTTAGATAAGGTAAAAGCTGGTGATTATTTAGTAATAAGCAGAAAAAATGATATAGACTCATCACAGGATTTAATTACAGAAGAGGAAGCAATTTTATTTGGCTCATTGGTTTCCGAAGGATATATTTCAGAAAATAGAGCTGGATTTAATAACACAAGTGAAGAATTTGCTTTAGAATTTGAAAATGCTTTAGCTTCAACTTACGAAACAACAGGGTATAGATATGAAAGAAAGCTTAAAAGTGGAAAAACACTAATAAAATACCAAATACACCAAAAAGATATTATTGAAGACCTACAAGAAAAAGGATTTACAGAAAAATCAGCACAAAAAGAAATTCCTTATACAGTTTTAATGTCTTCTAAAAAAATTCAAAGGGCTTTTCTAAAAGCTTTATTTGAAGGAGACGGTTCTGTTTATAAAGGTAAAAATACAGTAGTTATATCTTATTCATCAAAAAGCAAAAAACTTTTAAAACAGATTCAAGTTTTACTACTAAATTTTGAGATAATTTCAAGAATTCACAAAGATAAACAAAATTACAGACTTATAATTTCCGGTTTCCATAACATAAAACTCTTTAAAGAAAAAATAGGATTTTTAGGAGAAAAACAAAGAAAATTAGAAAAGCTAATAAAAGAATTAGACCCAAAAGAAACAGCAAACAGCAAAACAGATTTTATACCATTTATATCTGAATATATTAAACAAAAATACAAAAATAAAAGCTTTAATGAGTGGTTATCAAAGCACAACATAGATAGATACAACAAAATAGAAAAATACTGGAATATTTTAGAAAAACTGCTTGATAAGGAAGATTTAACATTTTATAAAGAACTATTAAATAATAGATATTACTTTGCAAAAGTTAAGTCTGTAGAAGATACTGGAGAAAAAGTAGTTTATTCAGTTAGAGTTAACAGTCCTTGTCATTCCTTCGTTGCAAATGGAATTGTTAATCACAACACAGAAGCCCGTCTTACAAAAATCGCAATGGAAATGCTTGCTGATATAGATAAGAATACTGTTGATATGAAAGAAAACTTTGATGCTTCATTATTTGAACCTGAAGTACTTCCAGGAAAATTCCCAAATCTTATTTGTAATGGAGCTACAGGTATTGCAGTTGGACTTTCAACAAGTATTCCGCCGCACAACTTTACTGAAGTAGCAGAAGCACTTAAATATTTAGCAGAGTTTCCAAACGCAACTGTTGAAGAACTTTGCCAGTTTATAAAAGGACCAGATTTTCCAACAGGAGGAATATTAACAACTTCTCATAAAGATATAGTGAAAATATACGAAGATGGTAGAGGTTCTGTAACATTAAAGGGAAAAGCAAGGATTGAAAAATTAGCAGGAAATAGACATAGAATTGTAATTTATGAAATTCCTTATCAAGTTAATAAAGTAGAACTTATAAAAAGAATTGCTGAACTTGTTAGAACTGGAAAAGAAAAAGGAATTTCAGACCTTAGAGATGAGTCAGACAGAGACGGAATTAGAATAATAGTAGAACTAAAAAGAGAAGCAAATCCTGAAAAAGTATTGAAAAAACTTTATCAAAGAACTCAGCTCCAAAAATCTATTCCAATAAACTTAACTGTTTTAGTAGGAAAACAGCCAAAAACTCTAAGTTTAAAAGAAGTTTTACTTGAATTTATAAAGCATAGAATAGAAGTTATAACGCGAAGAACGCTATATGAACTTCAAAAGGCAGAAAAAAGACTTCACATAATAGAAGGACTTTTAAAAGCCCTTGAAAATGCAGATAGAGTAATAGAAATAGTTAGAGGTTCAAAAGATTCAGCAGAGGCAAAAGCAAAACTTACTTCTGAATTCCAGCTTTCAGATGCGCAAGCACAGGCAATACTTGATATGAGACTTTCAAGATTCACGTCTCTTGAAAGTGAGAAACTTTATCAAGAAGCAGAAGAACTTAGAAAACAAATAGAAAGATATAAAGAAATATTATCTTCAGAACAGGAAAAATTAAAGGTATTTATAGATGAAATAGATGAACTTTTAGAAAAATACGGTGATGAAAGAAAGACTGTAGTGCTTGAAAAAGACGAAGGTAAATTAACTTTTGAAGAAAACTACATAATAGCTGTTTTAAGCAACGGAAAAATATTTAATTACAAGATAGATAATCCGCAGGATAAAGAAGAAAAAGAAAGACTGTTTAATAAAATAATAAATGAAGTTTCTTCTTCTATGCTTCCTGGAAATTATCTTGTGTCTATCCAGGAAATAAAATCTTCTCACCCAATAGCCTTTGTTACAAATGACGGCAGATGTATATGGTCTTTGGCAGCCGACCTTCCAAAAGGAGAAGGAAAGCTAAAATATATAGATGAAAACAAGATAGTAGGAACGGCCTTTAAATCTGAAGGAGAAGAAGATAGGCTTTTCTTGCTCACTAAAAACGGCATAATTAAAAGAATGACCTATGAGGACATATTCTATAAATCTCAAAATCAACAGATTATCCCTCTTCAGGAAAATGACGAAGTTGTAATGGCTTTTGCAGATGATCATCCGTCTAATATAGCAATTTACACTGCAAAAGGAGATCTTTTAATATTTGAAAGAAATCAGGTAAGGGTTACAGGAGCTAAAGCAAAAGGTGTTGAAGGAATTGATCTTGATGAAGGAGATTATGTTAAAGGTGGATTTTTAATAAACAGTGAAGAATACATTCTTACGATAACTAAAAATGGATACTGTAAACTTGTAAGTAAAGAAGAATTTCCTATAAAGAAAAGAGCTCAAAAAGGTTTAATGGCTGTAAAACTTCAAAAAGATGATGAGCTTAATATTTGCAGCAGTGTAAATATTGATGATGAGGTTATCTTATCAACTTCAGCAGGAAAAATATTTAAATTAAAAATAGATGATAAAAGAATCCCTGTCGCAAAAAGAACAGCAATGGGAGATAAATTACTAAATGAAGAAGCTATATGGCTTACAAAGCCTAAAATTAAAGGTGAATAATGTTTATAGCTGTTGCTTTATATATTTTAACTATTGTTATAGGAATATATGCAGTTTATGTTAATCTGCCTGCATTAGTAAATATAGGAATTCCAGATAACTCTATTGAACTTGGAAGATTTTTAGTCTCACTAATACCTACATTAGTGGGACTTTTTATGATTTATTTTGGCATCTCAAGTTTATATTCGCTTTTCAAAAAAAATAGAGAGGAAAAATCCTGATTGGAGCTACTTGGAACAGTACTGTTTTTAATAGTAATTTATGTTCTATTCTGGGAATTTTATCCTTATAAGTTTTTAAGATTAAATAATAAAAATTTAAATCCTTATATTGAGCCTAAACAATCCTTAAATAAATACAAAGTTATTACCCATATACATACCCAGTTTTCTTTTGATTCTCTTGGAAAGCCTTCTGATATAAAAAAAGCAATGGAAGAAAATAATATAGATTTTGTTTTTGTTACAGACCACAATAATGACAACTATAAGTATTTTGAAGATGATAAAGTTTTTGCCGGAATGGAAATAAATACAGATGACGGCAGGCTTTTAAAACTTGGAAATAAAACGCCTGTTATCTCCCACCCAAATAATTTTGAGTTTGAGCATTACAGATGGAAAGGTGAATTTAAGGAAGGATATTTATATGAGCTGATAGATATAAAGGATATGGTTGTCTGGAATAAATTAAAGACAGGATTAAAACTTTTAAAAAACATAATTATTTTTCCTTTTACATTAGACATAATAAGAAAATGGAACGCATTAATACCACTTGAGAAATGGGTTGATCTTTATTTTAATAGAGCATCTCATTTAAAAATTATTGGGGGACTAGACCTTCACGTTAAACTTGTTTATCAGGAACATACCCACGGGGTTTTAATTCCATCTTATAGATCAGGATTTAAATGGCTTGTCAATTATTTAATTACAGATAAAGTTTTAAAAACAAAAGAAGAAGTTTTAAATGAACTTGAAAAGGGAAGGTCTTTTCTTGTTTTGAATGGAAAGTTTGGAGATGTTTATATTATAAAAGATGAAAAAACATATTTACTTGGAGATAAAGTCCCCAAAGTTTCAAACTTTTCTGTTAGTTTTTCAGATAGTAAATTGGTTAAAATATTGAAAAAAGATAATAAACCAGTTTTAAAAACTGAAAAAAGTGAGTTTTCTTATACTTTAGAAGAAAAGGGAAAATACCATTTGGAAGTTTATGAGTATGATTTTAAAATATTTAACCTTTATTTTGGGTTTAGACCTGTAGGAATCACAAACTGGGTGGAAGTTTATGAGTAGAGACTGGCAGTTAAAATTAAAGTGGAATGTGAAAATCTTTAGGGTAATAAACAATAGAAGAAACAAATTTTTAGACAAATTCTATAAAAAATTTTTCTGGATGGGGAAAAGCTATTCTCTTATTTTCTTCTTGCCTGTGTTTTATTACTTTGGAAAAACTAAAGCAATTATTGAAGTGGCATTAGCTTTAATAATAACTGGAATACTTATGCCTGCATTAAAATATACCTTTAGACATAAAAGGCCTGTTACCCTTTTAGAAGATGTTCATCTTCTTGAGCCTGTAAGCTTAAAAAGCTTTCCATCAGCAGATACGGCATATGCATTTACCTTATTTGGTGTTTCTTTGTTTTTCTTTCCTATTTGGGCTATTGTTTTAATGTTTATCTATGCAGTTTTAATAGCTTACGGACGAATTTATATGGGTGCGCATTTTCCACTTGATGTTATTGTTGGGGCAGTTTTGGGTTTAATTTCTGCATTTACTGCACATATTATAATTTTATATTTTCTATAAACGGAGCTAAGAATGATTTCAAGAATAATACCTATCTGTGAAGAAAAGTACAAAATAGTGTTTGCTGATCCTTTCAGACAGCCAGTTTATATTGAAAATGAAGATCAGTTAAAACAGCTGGTTGAAAATCTAATAAATGAAGGTCAAAGAGAAACTGCAAAAACACTTGTAAACCAGTGGGTTAATCTCCAAAAAAAACATTTTAAAATCAACTATAAAGGTAAATTTCTTAATCTTGGAAATAAAACAGCTGTGATGGGAATATTAAACCTAACCCCTGATTCTTTTTCTGACGGTGGAATTTACTATAAAGATATTGAAAAAGCAGTTGAAAGAGTTTCTCAAATGCTTGATGAAGGGGCTGATATTATTGATATAGGTGGAGAATCTACAAGGCCTGGAGCAAAACCTGTAGAAGTAGAAGAAGAGCTTGAAAGGGTAATACCGGTTATTCAAGCAGTCAGAAAACAGCTTGGAAACAACTTTTTAATCTCAATAGATACATACAAATCGAAGGTAGCTGAAGCGGCTTTAAAAGAAGGGGCTGATATTGTAAATGATATTAGCGGAATGAGTTTTGATATAAATATGGCAAATGTGATTGCAAAATATGACTGCCCTGTTATTGTTAATCACACAAAAGGCCGCCCAGAAAATATGCAAAAAGATGTTTATTACGATGATGTAATTACGGAAATTTATCAGTTTTTAGACCAGCAGATAAATTTTGGAATAAAAAAGGGTATAAGAAAAGATAGATTTATAATAGACCCTGGGATAGGATTTGGAAAAAAAGTAGAACATAATGTTGAAATCATTAAAAGACTTCAAGAACTCAAGATCTTAGGTTTTCCTATTTTAGTTGGAATATCAAGAAAATCATTTATTGGAGTTATACTTAAAAACCTCTTAGGAAAAGGGGAATATTTGCCGAAGGATAGATTATATGGGACTTTAGGGGCAACTGCATTAGCTGTTTTAAATAGAGCTCATATTGTTAGAACTCATGATGTAAAAGAAACTGTAGAGTTTTTAACTCTTCTTGACACAATAAGAGGGTACAGGATTGTTTGATATTTTAGGAATAATAAAAAATATAACGTGGGTAGATATAGTTGATATACTTCTTGTAGCAACAATTATATACTATCTTCTCAAATTTCTAATCGGCACAAGAGGATGGCAAATACTACTGGGACTTTTCTCTCTTTTAGTTATATGGATTTTCGCAAAAGTATTTAATTTAACTACTTTATCGTGGATATTTGATAATATCTGGGCTATCGGAATTTTTCTGGTTGTGGTTATCTTTCAGCCAGAACTTAGAAGGGCTCTTGCAAAAATCGGTGAAGGAGGAATATTTTCATCCCTTTTTTTATCAAAGAAAAAAGTTATAGATGAGGTTATTAGAGCAGCGACTTTTTTAGCTGAAAGAAAAATAGGAGCATTAATAGTATTTGAAAGAAATATAGACCTTGAAAATTACGTTGAAGGATGTGTAAAAATAAATGCCGATGTAAACTTAGAACTTATAATAACAATATTTATTCCACAAACACCTCTACATGACGGCGCAATAATAATAAAAGAGCAAAAAATTGCATCTGCAAGATGTTTTTTACCTTTGACAATTAATCCATATATTGATAAAAATATAGGTACTAGACACAGGGCAGCTATTGGAATATCGGAAGAAACAGATGCCGTAGCTCTCGTTGTATCCGAAGAAAGAGGAGAAATTTCCCTTGCAGTAGGCGGTAAGCTACACAGAAACTTAGATGCACTTGAACTTAGAGATTTACTTTCTGAATATTTAGGTCTTTATAATAAAAACTTTAGTATTTTGGAAAAACAAATATTTAAAAAAGGAAAGTAAATGCTGGAAAAAGTAAAGGGTATAGTTTTTAATAACCTTCATTTGAAAATACTATCACTTTTTATTGCGTTTTTACTCTGGCTAAATATAAATGAATCTCAAAAAACAACTGTAGAGTTTGTAAGTTATCTTGATATAAGAAACATACCAAAAGGTTATGAAATAAAAAGTATTTATCCTGAAAAAGTCATCATAACTATAGAGGGTTCTCGTTTAAAAATGAAGAAATTAGATACTTCAAAGATACAGGCTTATGTAGACGCATTTAATTTAAAAGAAGGAGAAAATACCCTTCCTGTGAAGGTAGAAGGAAAACTTCACGGGTTTAAAATAATTTCAATAAGACCTGATAAAGTAATTATTTATGCAGATAAAATACATTAACCTTCAATGATTTTTATAATTACTTTTCTATCCCTTGGCCCATCAAACTCTGCGAAAAATATTCCCTGCCAAGTTCCAAGCATAAGTTTTCCATCTTTAATTGGTACAAATGTATTTGTTCCTACAAGTATTGATTTAATATGTGCTGCTGCATTTCCTTCTATATGTTTGTAATTATTTTCCCATGGAACAAGTTTTTCTAAAGTTTGCTCTACGTCCCATTTTACATCAGGATCTGCATTTTCATTTATGAATACTCCTGCAGTAGTATGAGGCACATACATATAGCAGATTCCTTCTTTTACGTTACTTTCATCAATAATCTTTTGAACTTCCTCAGTTATATCTTCAAAATGAGTTCTTTTTTGAGTAATTATCTCTAAATATCTAAGCATTTAAAAATCCTCCAAAGATGGATTTATAGGAAGGCTCCCATATTTTGCCCCTTCAACTATAACATTTCTTCCTTTAATTTTTAATCTTTTATCACAAAACCATTTTACAGCCTGTGGATATATTTTGTGTTCTATTTCCAGTATTCTTTGTGAAAGAGTTTCTTCAGTATCGTCAGGAAGTATAGGTACTGCTCCCTGAATTATTATTGGGCCATTGTCAAGTTCTTTAGTAACAAAATGTACTGTAGCACCTGTTATTTTTGCACCGTACTCAAGTGCCTGCTTTTGTGCCTTTATACCTTGAAATGCAGGGATAAGAGAAGGATGAATGTTTACAAGTTTTCCTTCAAAAGTATCTATGAATTCATCAGAAAGTATTCTCATATAGCCTGCTAGTATGACAAGATCAGGATTTTCTTTTTTTATTATTTCTGCAATGTATATGTCGTATCCTCTTCTTGTTTCAAAAAAAGAAGGATCATAAAATTTAGCCTTTATCTCTTTATTTTTAGCAATTTCTAAGGCTCTGGCGTTTTTTTTATCAGATAAAACGAGTTTTATCTCTGCGTTAATTTTACCTTCTTCAATTGCTTTAATAATAGCTTCTAAGTTACTACCTCTACCTGAGGCAAGGACAACTAAATTACAGCCCATTTACTCTCCTTATCTTGCTTTTCTAATGTTATAAGTTGCAAAATATCCTAAAGATAAATAATCAATCTCTTCTACTACATCTTCAGGAAGATTTTTTACTATAGATTCTTCTGTATATTTTATCAAATAAGGAGGTGCCATATGAGGCAAAAATTTCCCTTTTTTTGCAAATAATCTTTCTTCAACATAATCTATTTTTTCTTTTAAATATAAAAGCTTTCCTCCATCAATGTTTTCAACATCAAAATTAAGAATATAAACAAAAATTAATGAACTTTTCTTTTCATAATTTAAAAATTCAAATGTTTTTTCCTTTTCCCAAAAAACTGATAAAGTGGCAAATCTTCTTTTTTCCTGTTTTCTTTCTTCAAAAGTGCTGAAAGTAAATGAATAAATAATTCCATCTTTTTTGATTTTGTATCCAATGTCATACTCAGAGGACTCTTCAAATCCCCATGTATTTAAAAGGAAACCATCTTTAAGTATGCTTTTTTCAATTTCATCAAAATCTTCTATTTTCTCTCTGGATATATCATAGTAAATCATTTTTAAATCCTCAAAGTTACCTTTATATATAATTATGTAACCAATTTTTTCATTAAAATAGCATTTTTATCATCTTTGTAATATTTACTTCTAATTCCGTATTCTGTAAATCCAAAGGATCTATAAAGATTTATGGCTCTAATATTGTTTTCTGCAACTTCTAAAAATATGTATTTTACTCGAAGATTTTTCATATCTTTAAGATATTCATTTAAAATGAATTTCCCTATACCTTTACCTTGAAATTGTTTTTTAACAGCTACCATTAAAATCTCTGCCTCATCCAGTATAACTTTGCTGTCCAAAAAGCCTATAACTTTGTTCTCCAGCAAGTAAACTTTTTTATAAGAGTAAGGGGTTATTTTGTTTATATTTTTTGATGACCATGGGAATTTAAAATTTTCGTTGATTAATTCTTTTACTTGATTAAGGTATTGGGAGTCATAATCCTGCACTAAAATTGAATTAAAATAGATTTTATTAGTTTCTTTTTTTTCTCCCATGAGAGTTTCCTAAAAATTTCTACTTTTATACTGTTATAGTTTTCAAATGTGTAAAAATCTAATTCTTTCTTTTTATTATACTCCATACCGTATTTTTCTGTAATTATAGTTTGAAGTTTTTCTTTCTCTTTTCCATTTTCATATGTTGTAACAACTACATAAAATTTAGGTTTACCGTTGTCAGCTGTTGGCAAGTTATGGGGTATTCCTTTGTTTAAAAGGATTACTTTTACTAAATTATCTTCTTTTACTGCTTTTACTTCTATATCATTTTCTTTAGCAATGCCTGTTATAAATTTATGATTGTAAATTTCTTTTGGAAAGTGTAGATATGTAAATGGAAATTTTTGAATTAAAGAGCCTTTTTTTACAGGCTGCATATGACAGCTCTGACATGTTTTACTAACACTTGCTTTTTTCCACTGTTTATATGTTTGCTGGTGACAGGACGAACATACAATAGATTTTCTAAAATTTTTATCCTCTTTTGATGGATGAGGAGGCGAAAAAGAGTCATACGGACCGTGCATTGACATGTCTTTTGAAGAAAAATGACAGGACACACAGTTTACGCCGTCCTTTTTATGTTTTTCTCTAAGCTGGGGTTTTTCATTTAGACTCATTTCGAGTGGTGCATGGCAGGACAGGCATTTTGTTTTTGAATAGTTTCTGGTAGCTTTTTTGTACCCTTCACTTACCCATGCAACTGAATGTCTTGACTGTTTCCACTGATTGTAAATATCTAAATGGCAGTCTGCACATCTTTTTGCCGGTGGATGTTCAAGCAGATCTTCTTCTCTGAAAACAGTCCATATTTTGCTGTTTGAATCACAGCCGTAAATTAAAAAGAAAAAAGCCAATAAAGGGCTAATCTTTTTTATCAACATGATAAAAATGTCCCAGTTTATCCCTCTTTGTAAAAATGTATTTTTCATTAAAAGGATTTGGCTCTATTTGAATAGGAACTCTTTCAACTATCTCAAGGTCAAAACCGTCTAACGCTACTATTTTTCTTGGGTTATTGGTCATAAGTTTCATTTTCCTAACGCCAAGGTCTAAAAGTATCTGTGCTCCTGTTCCAAAATCTCTAAGGTCTGTATTAAATCCAAGTTTATGATTTGCCTCTACAGTATCGTATCCTTTTTCCTGCAAGTTATAAGCTTTTATTTTATTTATAATACCTATTCCTCTTCCTTCGTGTCCTCTCATATAAACAAGTACACCTTTTCCTTCCCTTGCTATCATTTCAAGGGCTTTGTGTAGCTGAGACTGGCAGTCGCATCTTAATGATCCAAAAACATCTCCTGTTAAACATTCTGAATGAACTCTTACAAGTACAGGTTCATCTTCTTTAATTTCTCCCATCACAAGTGCCACATGTTCACTTCCATCAAGTTTATTTCTATAGCCGTATATTTTGAAAGTTCCAAATTTTGTCGGAAGATGTGCTTCTGCAAGTCTTTCTACTAATTTTTCTTTTTTTAACCTGTAATGTACTAAATCTGCAATGGTTATTATTTTTAGGTTATGTTTTTTAGCAAATTCTATTAAATCTGGAAGCCTTGCCATTGTTCCATCTTCTTTCATTATTTCACATATAACACCAGCCGGATATAATCCTGCCAGTTTTGCAAGGTCAACTGATGCTTCTGTATGACCTGTTCTTTCTAAAACACCTCCCGGCTTTGCCATTAAAGGAAAAACGTGTCCCGGTCTTACAAAATCCTGAGGTTTTGCATCAGGACTTACGGCATGTTTTATTGTTATAGCTCTGTCGTGAGCAGATATTCCTGTTGTTGTTCCAAATTTTGGATGAGCATCTATTGATATACAAAAAGCTGTTCCTTTAGGGTCTGTATTTTCATTGGTCATAAGTGGAATATTAAGCTCTTCACATCTTTCTGGTAGTAAAGACAAGCAAATTAAACCTCTTCCTTCTTTAGCCATAAAGTTTATAGCCTCAGGCGTTACTTTTTCAGCAGCCATAACAAGATCACCTTCATTTTCTCTATCTGGATCATCTATAACTATTACCATTTTTCCATTTCTTATATCTTCTATAGCTTCTTCAATACTGCTGAATTTAAATTCCATTTTCTACCTCAATATTTTTATTAGTTAAATTAAAATATATTCAAATTAAAATCTACGACCACATTTATAACTGCTAAAATATTATTTAGTTTACAAAATATACACAAGCAAGGCAAAAATGAATGAAATTAAATTTATACTGATTCCATTAATAAGTGCATTTATAGGTTATTTTACTAATTATTTGGCAATAAAAATGCTTTTTAGACCCTTTAAAGAAAAAAGAATTTTTGGAATAAAAATCCCTTTCACTCCAGGCTTAATTCCAAGAGAAAGAGAAAAAATAGCCCATAATATAGCAAAAACAGTAAAAGAGCATCTACTTCCAGAAGAAAAAATACTTAAAATGTTGAATGAAAGTGGTTATCAAGAAAGAGTAAAAAATAGAGTAAAAATTATAATAGACCAGCTTATAGATTCTGCCTCAGAAGATATAAAAGAAATTATAAAATCTGGAATATCTATCGGAAAAGTTAATATAAAAGGCTTTTTCTTAGCATCTGCACTTGAAAAGGCTGTTGACAAAATTAATGAAAAGATAAAGGAAAAATTGAAAAAAGATCTTTATGAAAAAACATCTGATAAAGTAGTAAAACATATAGAAGAGGAACTTCCAATAATGCTTTCTCAAATTGATATCGAAAAAATAGTTAAAGATACATTTTTAGAGATAGAAATAGAGAAATTAGAAGAAATAATCTTAGGTTTTTCAAGCCAGCAGCTAAAATATATAACATATCTTGGAGCAGTTATTGGATTTATTATAGGTATTTTGCAGGATATATTTATTATTATTTTTTAATCTTTTTTATAGAACCAAAATGTTATTAATCCAAGTAGAACTAAGATCAACATAAAGTAAACTGCAGGAGATATATTCCCTTTTTCTATAAGCTTAACTAAATAATAATTAATAGAAATATAAACAATTAGAAATCCAAGTGCCGCAGCAAGTATAAAATCTCTATCTTTGCTAACATTAAGACCTAAGAAGAAAAAGGCTATAGGGATAAATAAAAACGGTAAAACATATGAAATTCTTTCTGAAATAACTGCAATTGCTTTTAATTTTTCTTTATTATTAGATGATACTGCAATACTTAACAAATTCTCTAATTTAAAATCTTCTATAGAATAGTTTTTTTCATATTCTATATTTAAATCAAAAATATATTTTTCGTATGATAATGCGTTGAACCCATGCTTAGAAGGAACTTGTAGTATGCCGTTATGCAAAATAAGATTAGTATTTTTAAATAAAGCTTCTTTGGCAGTTATTAAAAAGCCGTTTTTTTGATTGTAAATAACTATGTTTTTCATTTTTTCATTATCTTTTTCTGCAATATAAACAGTGTAATTTCCAGGTAAAGTAGTAAAATTACCAGGTTGTATAGATTCTAAAAAATATTTTTTTACATTTACAGTGATAAATTTTACTCTTTCTCTATTTGCTTTTGGAACTATATAAAGACTTATAAAAATAGCCAAAATAGAGGCAAAAATATTCAAAACGATAATAAATTTTAAAAAATGATTTTTTGAAATTCCTGCAGAATATATTGCATAAATTTCCTTGTTGTCTCGCAAATAATATCCTAAAAATAAAAAAGATAGCGTGTAAGCAAACAAAAACTGTAGTTTCAAAAAGGATATGTTTATCAGCAGTATAGATTGGAAAAATCTAAATAAGTTTAAATGATAAAGAACAGAAGGCAAATTTAACATTTGAGAGGAAATGATTAAAAGGGAGATAATACCTAAAAAAATAAAAAAGTTATATAAAAATCTTTTTGTTAAATATTTATAAAATAGCTTCATAAAACATTAAAGATATCCTTTTCTTTTCAAAATATCTTCATATATTCTGTTGTATAAAATTCTCCATTCAGGAGTTCCTTCTTCAATTTTTCTAGAGTAAGATTTTATTCTTCTTCTAACTTCTCTATCTATTTCCCTTTCTTCTCTAACAAGTTGCTTTAATTTTTCAAAAATTCTTCTTCTTATTTTGTTTGGATGTTCGAAAATTTCTACAGAATCATCTGTTTCTATTAATTTTCTTATTCTATGTGCTATTTGATTCATCCTTTCTTCCGGATCTAAATGAATATTTCTTTCTTCGGCAAGTCTCTCTTTTACTTTTCTAACAGCTGTTCTATATCTTAGCTCTTCTGACTGGACTATATGCATATGTTGTTCAACTAATTTTTCTGCTTCCTTTTCTATTTCCTTTTCTTCTTCTACTGCGTTAATAATTAATTCTTTTACTTTTTGTCTAAATTCCTCAGGATTATCTGCTTCTATAAGATGGGATTCTATTAAATCATCTACTATATTATCTGCAACACGTTCCACCAGCTTTGCTGGTAGTTTCATATTCTTATCCTCCGTATTTAAATAGGAAAGTTATTATATTATAATTTTGATTAAATTCAAAACACAGGAGGGTAAAGTGTTAAAACTTGGTGAAAAACCTCTTATTGCTATACCTGTAGATGACAAGGAATTTGAAAAAAATGTGGATTTAGCTAAAGAAAAAGGTGCGGATATTATAGAACTCAGGATAGATCAGTTTCAGGATAGAAGTATTGATTATATTTTAGACAAAGTATCTTATATAAAGAATTTAGATTTATCAATTATAGCTACAGTAAGAAGTGCAAAAGAAGGCGGAACTCATATATCAGATTATGAAAGAGAAAGAATATTTAAAGCGGTTGTTCCTGAAGTTGACATAATAGATATAGAACTTTCATCGGAAACTTTAAGGGAAAAAGTTATAAAAATTGCAAAAGAAAATAATACACTTGCTTTAGTTTCTTACCACGACTTTGAAAAAACGCCTTCAGAAGAAGAAATACAGGTAATTATAGATAAATCTGTTTCTATAGGTGCAGATATTGTTAAATACGCTTTTAAAGTGAAAAACAAAGATGATATTTCCCGTATAATGTGTGTTACTGCTAAGAACAAAGATAAAAAACTTGTTGCAATAGGAATGGGAGAACTTGGAAGAATAACAAGAGTGGCAGGATTTTTCTTTGGAAGTGTGATAACATACAGCTATATTGGAGTAGCTTTTGCCCCGGGACAGATAGAGATAGAAAAATTAAAAGATGAGCTTAAGTTTTACGGGCTTTTGGAGGACAGTTAATATGCCTTACAGTATGACAGGAATAGGATTTGCAGATTTTTCATCAGATGAGTATGAAGTTTCTTTAAAAATGAGATCTGTTAACGGAAAAGGCCTTGATATTTCAATAAAAGGTCCTAAAGAGATATTATTTTTTATTGAAAATGATATTAGAAATTTTATAAAAGAGCATTTTTCAAGGGGAAGTTTTCAAATTTTTATAAATATAAAATTTAAAAAGATAGAAGAAATTATTGATGTTAATATTTTTAAAACTGCAGTAGAAAATGTTAAAGAAATACTTCAAAAAATTCATTTAAATCCTTCTGATGATAAGATTTATGATGTAGCTTCAAATTTTTATTCTAATATGCAGGAAGAAAAAGAGCCTGATGAGCAGTTAAGAGAACTTATCTTCAAGGCTCTTGAAAAAGCAAGTGAGGAATTAAAAAAAGAAAGAAAAATAGAAGGAGAAAAACTTGTAAAAGATATAACTGAAAGGTTGGATAGAATTGAAAAATATCTATCTTTGATAGAAAAGGAAAAAGACGAAATTACAGAAAAAGCAAAAAATAAAATGATTGAAAAAATAAAAGAACTTCTGGGAGAAGAATTTTCTGAAAGAGCTTTTATTGAAGCTTCCATAATAGCAGAAAAAATGGATATAACTGAAGAGATTGTCAGACTTAAATCACATATTAAAAGATTTAGAGAACTTTTAAAAGCAGATGAGTCAATAGGTAGGAAACTTGACTTTTTATGTCAGGAAATGCACAGGGAGATAAACACCCTGGGCAATAAAATGCCTGATTTTAGTAAATATACTGTTGAAATGAAAACAGAGCTTGAAAAAATACGCCAGCAGGTTCAAAATATAGAATAATTAGTATATATCCTTAAGAATTTCTGCTTCTTTTTTCATATTTTCTAAAATAGTTTTTGTTCTTTCAGCAAGTTTAACCCATTTATCTGTAATTTTTTTGCTTTTTGGGAAGTTTGCTTCAATTTCTTTATATTGGTCTATCCTGTAGTTTACATAATCAATTAATGTTTGGATTAAATCTGTAGTTTTATCCATCTGTTTTGCATAATGGAATAAATCTTTAAGCATTTCCCTTCTTTCTTTAACTGGAATTTCAACCTGAAAAGCTCTTCCCATTTTTTGAATGTCTATTCTTGAAATGTATATTCCGCTTTTTGCAGGGACAGTCAAAAGTTTTAATATTCTTTCAAACTCTGTGTCTTCTTTGAAATCTTGAAGATACTTCATATTTGTCATAAATGGATTACTTTGTAGCTTTTTATCTTCCATTAAAAACACCTCTTTCCTTAAATTAATAATGTTATTATACTTTAATTTTTATCTGATTTTGATACATTTCAATAATTTCTTTCTCTGTTGTTGCATCCTCAGGTCTTTTATCAAATCTATATCTTCCTGTAAATCTTGGAAATCTAAGACCTAAACCTCTACTTGGTTTTATTTTGTCCCATGCACATGTATGTACGGGACTTAAAGTAAGTTCTGCTCCTGTAATTTCAAGCACAAGATAAGGTTCATACCACATGTCTGCAGATAAAATTGAATTAACCCTTGGATGTTTATGATCTATTAAATGAGGATTTAAAAGTTCATCTAGTTTTTTAAAATCATCTTCTGTAAATCCACTTCCAACTTTACAAACTGTTTTAAACTGGTCAGTTTCTGGATCATAACATGCCATCAAAAGTGAGCCAAAATACTGGGCTCTTTGTCCTTTGCCGTAAAAGGCACCTACAACCACAAGGTCTAATGTATCTGCAAGATGTAGTTTGTAATCTCTTTTATACTTAATCCATAAAAATCCCCTTTTACCTGCTTGATATATTGAATCCTTTTGCAATGATTTACATACAAGACCTTCACATCCATCTTCTATTGCCTGCAGGAAAAATGATTCTAAATCATCAACATTATCAACAATTTTTCTAGTAGCTAAGTTTATTCTGTCTGTAATTTTTATATTTTTCTCAAGTATTTTCCTTCTTTCAGGATATGGTTTTAAAGTTAAATCTTTGCCGTTTAGATAAATAATATCAAATATAAATCCTGCTATTGGATATTTCATCATATGAAATCTTGTTACATACTTTACCCTTCTATTCATTAAATCTTGAAAAGGTCTTATTGCACCTGACTGGGGGTCTATTACTACAGCTTCAAGTTCTAGTATGTATTCGTCAGGAGTTGCTTCTTTTAAGAACTCTATTAAATCAGGAAATTGGTGGGTTATATTTTCAAGTCTTCTTGAAAATAAGTGAAATTCATCTCCTTTCCTATGTACCTGTATTCTTTCTCCGTCGTATTTGTATTCGGCTCCGGCTTTTCCGCCTAGTTTATGTAAAATAAGCTGTGGAATTGAAAGTCTTTCTGCAAGCATCGGTCTTACAGGTCTTCCAATCTCTATTTTTACTTTTTTTACTCCTTCAAGTCCTTTTTCTACAAGTATTTTTGCCACGTATCCTAAATCAGAAGTTATGTTATATGCCCTTTCAATTATCTGCCTATTTTCCTGCTTTCCTGTAAATGCTATAGCAAGGGCGTCCATTATAGTATTGTCACCAATTCCAAGTCTAAGTCTTCCAAGAATTGTTCTTATTAAGTACTTAACTTCTAGTGGGGTGGCTTTTTGTAAAAGAGATATAAAAGTCTGCATTTTTTTCTTAGTGGAACCGTAGCCTGTAGTCTCTGCAATACTTCTAAGACTACTGTAAACTTCGTCTACTGTTAATACAGGTTTGTTAAATATTCCTTTTTCTTCGTATAAAACTTTGGCAGCTTCTCCTAAATCACCAAGTTCTATAGATTTTTTTTCTATTTCATGGGGGCTGGTGCCTAAAACTTCGGATAATGAATATATAGCAGATTTTTCACTAAAATTATAGTCAAGCCCTGTATATTCAGGAGCAACTTTACCTATTGATAAGTAAACTATTTTATCTATTAATTTTTTAGGCGTACTTTTAAAAAGCTGTACGAGTAGATTTGTCATTTCAATTCTTGATGTTGTAGCTTCAACTTTTGAATAAAATTCAGCCAATTCGTAATACTTCATTTTTCCCCTCTTTCCTTATTTTAGCTATAGTTAATATGCATTTCATTTGTAAAAATGTCAATTAAAAGGCTAAAATAATAAGAAAAAAGGTACGAGGTGTAAAATGTCAAAAATAGCTTTTGTTTTCCCAGGTCAAGGATCCCAATATGTTGGTATGGGAAAAGATGTTTATGAAACATATCCAGAAATTAAAGAGCTTCATGAAAAAGTTAATGAAAAACTTGGTTTTGATCTAACAGATATAATTTTTAATGATGAAGAGAAATTAAATCTCACCGAGTATACTCAGCCTGCATTAGTTTTAACTTCTTACAGCTTATTTTACGCACTAAAAAAAGAAAAACCTGAAATTTTACCGGCTTACACAGCAGGTCATTCACTTGGAGAGTTTTCAGCTTTAACTGCAAGTGAAAGTATAGACCCTGTGGATGCAGTATGGATTACAAACATAAGAGGAAAATTAATGCAGGAAGCTGTACCGGAAGGAAAAGGCGCAATGGCAGCTATAATAGGTTTAAAAGCTGAAGAAATAGAAGAGATTTTGAAAGATATTGACGGGGTAGTTGAAATAGCAAATTACAATTCTTATGAGCAGACTGTTATATCAGGAGAAACCCCTGCAGTTGAAAAAGCAATGGAAATTTTAAAAGAAAAAGGTGCCAAAAAAGTTGTAAAGCTGGCGGTATCTGTTCCTGCCCACTCTTCACTTTTAAAGGAAAAAGCAGGAGAATTTGCCCAGTATATTGATAAACTAAATATAAATGATGCACAAATACCTGTAATATCAAACATTACAGCCGAGCCCATATCAAAGTCAAATGAGATTAGAGAAGAGTTAAAACAGCACTTTTATTCTCCAGTAAGATGGGTTCAAACAGTAGAGTTTTTAAAGTCTCAAGGTATAGAAACTATTTTTGAGATAGGGCCAAAGAAAGTATTAGCTGGACTTATAAAAAGAATAGATAGAAGTTTTAAAATCATAAATATTCAAACTCTAGAAGATATAAAAAACTTATAAAAGTTGGGGGGCTTTTAGCCCCAATTTATTTAAAATGAGTACCCTATACCAAGAAAACCAACTTGATTTTTTATTTTTAAATTATCTTTGTTTATGTTTAAGGCAATATTGTTAACTTTTACGTCTTTTAAAATCCAGTAATCATACTTGTATCCTGCTGTTAGGTAAAGTCTTGGAGACAATGTTATTTTCCATATTTTCTTTTCATATTCAAACAGGTAAAACTTTATTCCTGCTGTAAAATTCATGTAATTTCCAGCTGCTGTAGTATCTATACCCCAGTACTCATTTTTTACTTTTCCTGTTTGATAAGCATAGGTAACCGAAGTAAACATAGAAAATCTTTTAAAGATAGTATATGCACCTCTTAAAGTTATACCCAGTCTATAAGTGCTTATTTTTGTTTTACTATCAGGAAGGTAGCTTTTAGTGTCATTTGAATTATTTTTATTGTTATATCCTTTTACATAAGGAACTGATATTCCAAAGATACCTCCAAGGGATAAGTATGTTTTCTTTTTATCTTTATTAATAATGTCGTAACCTAAATCAATTTGAGCATCTAATCCTTGAAGTTCATATTTCATTAAAGGCTTGTATCCTGAAGGTAGTGGAAGAGTTTCTACAGATGTATTATAAAGATTTAAATATTTTTCTTCTTTCCTTGAAGAAATCCATGTTATATCATATCCATAAAATATATTAGTTTTTAAAAAGTTTGCGTGTTCTTCTGCCAGAGAATAAGTTGTAACATCTTCCTTTACTTTTTCTGTGGTTCCAAATATTTTAGATTCAATCGAAAACTGTCCCTGTCCAAATCTAAAATCACTTGCTATAGCTGATGTACCTATACAGGCTAAAGAAATAAGAAATATAAATTTTCTCAAAAAGACCTCCTTTATAAAAATATAAGAATATTCTAATTTTAACATAAAGAGTTACATTAAAGAAAGGTTTTTAAGTGTATAAGCTTAAAAAGAAATATAATAAATGGTAAATATATAAAACTGGTATTTAAAGTGAATAATATATTTATAATAGCCTTTATTTTTCTTGTTTGGGGGATACTTTTTAAAAGTTATTTAATTTCCGTAGATATATCAATTTTAGCTATAATTTTAGTTTTTATTTTAGCTTTAGCTTTTGATAAGCATTTATCCGTTTTATTTTTAAGTTTTGGAGTATTCTTAACAGGATACTATTTAGCAGTTCCTAAACAAAATGGAAAAATAAGTAATAAACCAATTTTTTTAGAATGTAAGGTTTTATCTTATCCTCAAGTTTATTATGGAAAATATAAATTTAACTGTTTTATTTTAGATAGCGAAAAAAGTAATTTAAAGCATCGTGAAATAACTGTAATATCTGATTACAATCCTAAAATATTTAGTAACATCTACGCATTTGGAAAAATTAAAGAAAAGTACGGTAATTTAAGATTTTATGTTAAAAAGCCGTTTATAAAAGAAAGTAAAAATGAAAAATTATCATTCTTTTTAAAAATAAGAGAATATCTTAAAGAAAATTTCGAGAAGAATAGTTTAAATGACCAAACTCTTGCAGTTGGCAGTGCATTAATTTTTGGAGATAGGAGCTATTTAGACATAGAAACTAAGAAAGCTTTTATTGATACTGGCTTAATTCATCTTTTAAGCATTTCAGGTCTGCATGTAGCTATTATTATTGGCGTACTAATTTTTATTTTATCCTTCTTCTCAAAAAAATTTGCATATATATTTACAATAATTTTCCTCTTAATTTACCCATGGGCAGTTGCAGGTTTTAAAGTTCCTGTTATTCGGGCATCATTAATGGGTGTTTTGTACTTATACAGCAAAAAAAGATATCTTGCCATTAATCCTTTAAATCTTTTGTTTTTTGTAGCATTTTTGTTTACAGTTTTGAATCCAGATACCATATTTTCTTTAAGTTTTCAGCTATCTTTTGTTGCAGTTTTTGGTTTAATACTTTCAAAAGAAATTTTAAACGTAAGATTAAATAATAAATATATGCAGTATTTTATTCAGTCTATTTTAGTATCTTTTATAGCTGCGCTCTGGACAGCCCCATTAATCATTCATAATTTCCACAAGTTTTCACCAACATCAATTTTTGCAACTACATTTGAAGTTTTAATCTTAGTACCCTACTTATTTTTATCTGTTTTAAATATATTTTCTCTATTTCTAATAAAACCTTTGGTAAATTTAATGGATGAAATAGGTCTAATTTTTATTGAAACTGCAGAATTTTTTGATAGTTTTGGATTTTTATCAACAGATTTAACTTTAAATAAAATAGAAGTAATACTATTTTATGTAATATTGGTAATTTCAACTATTTGGCTAAAAAGATATAAACTAATTTTTATGTCTGGCTTATTTTTAATTTTGCTTGTTTTAGCTAGATTTTAATTTGCTTTTTATCTTACTTAGGTTTATATTTAAAATGTATAAAAAAATAGGAGGGATATTTTATGAAAAAAGGAGCCTTACTTGTTGCACTTGGTTCACTACTTGGAGCAGTTGGTACATATGTAGCTTTAAATAAGAAGGAGGAGATTTTAAACAAACTTTCTGAAATTGAAAACACATTAAAAGAAGCTGAGTTAACAGAAAAAGCAAAAACTGCTATAAATGAAGCAGTTGTTAAATTAAAATCTTTAGTGAGCAGAAGTGAAGAGCTTTCTGAAGAAGAAAAAGCAAAAGAGCTTGCAGAAGTTGAGGAAAAAATTAAGAAAATAGAGGAAGCAGTACAATCTGAAACTTAATTTATCAAAGATAAATCCTTATAAGCTCGTAGATTTTCATTCTAAAAAAAGTTTTAAGGGTCGCTTTTTTGCGGCCTTTTACTATAGTATTCTAGACTATTTTTTTGAAGGCTTTGGTTACCATGCTGCAGCAGTTTCTTTTTATACCTTAATGTCAATAGTGCCTCTTTTTATTGTCATTACCGTAATTATCTCATTTTTTGCCACAGACTATCATCTGGTTGTAAATCTTATTAATGAATTTTTTCCGCATATAACCGCTCAGTTTTTAAAGCTTGTTGATTATCTTTCTCAAGAAAGGGCTGTATTTGGTATAGTTGGCTTTTTAATAGCCTTCTATTTTTCAAATAATATTTTTATATCTTTACATAGTTCGGTGGTTTATGTTTTTGGAAAGCCTGATGTTAGTATTAAAAAAACAGCTTTGATCCGTATATTTGCCGTCCCAATTTTCATAACATCTTTAATAATAATATATATAACTCTTTTACTTATATCATCTATTATAGATATAGTTTCAAGTTCTATTATATGGGAATACTTAAAGTCATTTCTTGGATTTTTTGAACTTGACTGGCTTCTAGACTATATAATTGATATTTCAAAAATATCCAGTTTTTTAGTATTTTTCATAATTTTATTTGCTATTTACTATTATTTTCCGCCTGTAAACTCAAAAAGTATAAAGTATATACTGTCAACTAATATTGTTATTTCTGTATTTTTGGTAATTTTAAAAATAGGATTTAATTACTACATTATTTTTGCTTCAAAAACAAACCCTATATATGGTTCATTATCTGGAATTTTTGCATTTTTAGCGTGGCTTTATTTATCTTACAGCTTTATACTTATTGGAAGTAGAATTCTTTATTATCTTTATCAGAACTCAAAATCTAGATCATTGTAAATTTTATAGATATTTTTATTGTGAAAAACATTAAACTGTGGATATTTCTTCCATTTAACATTTTGAAGTTTTTCTTTTATTTCGTCATATGAAAGACCTTCATCTTTCATCTTTGATATTTCATCTCTGAGGAACTTAATATACTCATAAGTAAAATCAATTGCTGATTTATCTAAGGGTTCATTGTGACCGTTATATAGGGTCTTGATGTCCATATTTTTAAGTTTTTTAAGCACATTAAGCCAGTTTTTACTGCTAGAATTTGAATCACCTACAAATGGAATCCTATCTTTAAATACCAAATCTCCAACAAAAGCGATTTTTTCAGAAGGAATATATAAAACCAAATCTGAATTAGTATGGGCAAGGGTCATAACTATATTTAAAAATTCTTTTCCATCTATTTTTAAAGATTTTTTATCTTTTACTACAATATCAGGTTTTACAAGTTTTACATTTTTAAACAGATCTCCAAATGTTTTTTTTATCCCTTCCAGATACATATCTGCCTGACCACTTTCATAGAATTTCAGTAGTCCTTCACTTCCTATAATCTTGGCACCTTCTTTCTTAAACTCGCTTGCTCCAAAATAATGATCTAAGTGATAATGTGTAATAACAAGATACTTTATAGGTTTATTGCCAACTTTTTTCAGCTCATTTATAAACTCCCTTGCAAGCTCTGGAGTAGATAAACTATCAACAACAATCCAGCCTTCGCTTGTAAGGATGCCGTAGGCATTTGATATAAAGCCTCTATTTTCTTTAGAAGGCAGACCTGTATGACCTTTTACCATGTAAATATTATCTGCAACCTTTTTTAACGGCATTGAGGATGCAAAAAATACTATAGAAAAAGAGATTAATAAAGTAGTGATAACAGATTTCATATTTATACCTTTAACATGAATTTTATATTTTTTATTGTATTTTTTGCTTATTAAATGTCAAGTGGATACATCTTTGTCCATGAATATTTTAGAAACTGTTGTTCCTCTCTGACCCTGATATTTTCCTTTATAAGGTTTTTCTGCTGGCTGTTTCATCTGTGCAAAAACAAGCTGACATATTCTCATTCCCGGATAAATTTTTATTGGTCTTGAGTTTGCATTGTAAAATTCTAAAGTTATGTTCCCTTCAAAACCTGCATCAACCCATCCAGCATTTTCTATAAAAAGGCCAAGCCTTCCAAGTGAAGAACGTCCTTCCACAAATGCAGTAATATCATCAGAAAGTTTTACATATTCATATGTAGTTGCAAGTACAAACTGTTTGGGCTTAATAATAAATCCTTCTTTATTATCTACAACTACTTTTTCCATTTTATCTGTATACTCAGGATTTTTTACATCTAAAACATCAATTTCTTCAGGATAAATTAAAAATTCATTTCCAAGTCTTAAATCAACAGAGGACGGCTGGATTTGATATTCTTCTAAAGGCTCTATAATCAGCTTTCCTTCTTTTAAAAATTCTTTTATAGTGCTATCATTTAGTATCAACTTTTTACCTCACTCCTCTAAAGAAAGTCTTTTTTCTCTGCTTTCAGATAAAAGTTTTATAAGCTCCTCTTCATTTTCTTCTTCTATTAATTTTTTTAGTTTTTCTAAAGATTTAGAAAATTCATCTATACTGTGAAGGACTGCAGATTTATTTTCTAAAAAAATATCTTTCCAAACAGTTGGGGAGCTTGCTGCTATTCTGGTAAAATCTTTAAATCCTCCACCAGGATATAGAAACAGGTCTATACCTGCCTCTTTTGAAAGATTTATTAGGCTGTCAACTAATGCAAAGGCAACAGCATGGGGAAGATGTGATACACTTGCAAATATAAAATCATGAAGATAAGGGTCAATTATCTCAACTTTTGAGCCTATATCTTTCCAAAACTCTTCAACTTTTTGTGTATTTTCTGTTTCCTCATTTATTGTAATTATAACTTTTTTATTTTTAAATAAATCCTCTACAGCATTTTCAACACCTTCTTTTTCTGTGCCAGCTATAGGGTGAGCTCCTACAAATTCATTTGGATAAAATATCTCTTTTAAAGTTTTAACTATATCTCCTTTTACGCTTCCAACATCTGTAATTACTGTTTTAGGATTGATATGTTTTTTAATTTCTTTTGCTATTTTTTCAAAAGTTTTTACAGGTGTAGCAAGGACTACTAAATCAATTTTATCCCAAGGAACTTCTTTAAAATCTGTAAACCCTTTTTCAATTAAGCCCTGTTTTTCAGCTATTTTAATTCTATCTTTAGACAGATCATATCCGTAAACTTTTCCTTTAAATCCTTCCTTTTTTAAAGCTTTTGCTAAAGACCCGCCTATTAAACCAAGACCAACTATTAAAATTCCTTTGAAATCACCAAAACTTTTTTCCAAGTTTAACCTCTACTTTACGAGTAGTAATGGAATAGGAGATTTTTGCATTAAATAAGATGTAGTACTTCCAAGTATAAGTTCCTTTACTCTGCTTTCTCCAAAAGCTCCCATAACAGCAAGGTCTAAATTTTCTTTATTTTCTTTAAGATAATTTTCTAAAACTTCTTCAGGATATCCTGTAAAAAACAGGGTTTCATATTCAAACTGTGCATGTGTATTTAATAAGTCTTTTATATGATTTTTCATTTCAATACTGTCTTCTTCTAAAACAGATACAATTTTCACAGGATTTAAACCTAAATCTTTATAAAGTCCGTTAAGATAATTTACAGCATGTATGGACTTTTCTCTTCCATCAAAAAATAGAACTACATTTTTTATTTCTTTAAACTTATCTGTCGTAATCATTACAGGACATTTTGAATGTCTTGCAACATTTTCTGCAGTTGAGCCTAAAAATAGATTAACAAATTGTGGGTGCTGTCCTTTTTTCCCGATAATTATTAGATCTTCCGGGTCAGCCATATTTACAAGTTCTTTATAAACTATTCCGTAAGCCTGAGCTATAGAACAATCCCCGCCTTTCTCTCTACATTCTTTTGCAAACGTGTCAAGTATAACTTTAGCTCTTTCTTCTAAAGCTTCTTTTACTTTTGGAGTTATATCAGAATAAGTTGTAAAGCCAAGTGCTCCTGCAACATCTTCAATAAAAGGTCCTTCTAGAAGTCTAATGTCTATTATATGAATTCCTACAACCGGTCTCTTTAATTTTTTAGAAAGCCATATACCATACTCACCTGCAATTTCCGAGTGTTTAGACCCATCAAGCCCAACTAAAATTCTACTTATCATATTTATGCATCTCCCTTGTTATATTCTTTCCAAGATTTTATCACTTCTTCAACAGCTTCTTCAAATTTGTCTTTTTCAGTTTCCCATACAACAACACCTGCTTTTGTTAAAACCCATCTTGTTTTAAAGTTTTCAGGATGTTGTTTAGAAACAATTACATCTATGTTCATTTTGGAAAGTAAGTTTCCTTTTCCAAACTCATCTTCAGGAAGATCTATCTCAAAATTTTTATAAACTTTATAATCTTTGGAAACATCTACAATTACAGCCTTTTTTGCAGAATTAAAATCTTTCACTTCTTCCTTTTTTTCATCTACTAACACTGCAAGCCTTAAACCTTCTTGCCGTGCAGGTTCATAATGAATAACAACAGATTCAACATTTAGTATCTCTTTTTTTATTTTTTCCTCAATTTCATCAACTATTTTATGGGTTTCGCGCATCCCATAGTTGTGAAGAAGTAGTTCAAGTTCAATAAACTTATAACTTCCAGCAGACCGTCCTCTTATACTTTTCACATCTACAACAATTGGATATTCATAAATAATCCTTTTTATTTTTTCAATATCTTCTTTGTTTAAAGATACATCTAGTAATGATTTTATACCATTTACAAGAATTTCCCATCCACTGTGGATTATAAATAAAGAAACAACTGCAGCTGCATATTTATCTATAGGATATCCTAAATAAACACCTATTAAACCAACTATAACAATTACTGAGGATAAAAAATCCGCCCAGATATGCTGTGCATCCGCTTCTAAAGTTGGAGAATTTAACTTTTTAGCTGCTTTTAGTTCAAATCTTGAATATATAAATGTGGAAATCATTGCTATTACCATTACAGCAACAGCATACTCAATATTTTTTACTTGTCTTTCTTCTTCGCTGAAGAATGCTTCCTTTAAAATTTCATAAGCTGTAAAAAATAAAAATAAAGAAATGATAACAGCAGCAATATTTTCTATTTTGTAAAGACCGTAAGGAAACTCTTTAGCCTTTAATGCTGATATTTTTACGCTAACTAAAGAAATTAAAGAAACTACTAAATCTGAAAATGAATGAATGGCTTCAGCCATTAAAGCTAAACTTCCTGTATATAAGGCAAAAATAAACTTTATCAAAGTTAAAAATGTATTTAGTAAAAGTGAGCCTAAAGCCCACTTTTCTTTAGTTGTTTGGTGCATTACTTTTTACATTCCTCAATAAGGTTTACAAATTCATCAAAAATATATAAAGAATCATGGGGCCCAGGAGAACTTTCAGGATGGTATTGAATAGAAAACACAGGTCTATCTGTCAATCTCATTCCTTCAGGTGTATGGTCATTCAGGTTTATATGTGTTATTTCCACATTAGAAGGAAGAGTATCAACATCAGTTGCATAATTATGATTTTGTGCTGTTATTTCAACTTTGCTTGTTTTTAGATTTTTAACAGGATGGTTTCCACCGTGGTGTCCAAATTCTAGCTTATATGTTCTACCGCCAACTGCCCAAGTTAAAAGCTGGTGCCCAAGGCATATACCAAATATTGGTATATCTGTCTTTAAAAGTTTTTTTATCTGATCTATCTGGTATTTTAAAATTGCAGGGTCTCCAGGTCCGTTCGATAAAAATATACCATCAGGATTGAATTTTATTATCTCCTCTGCCTGTATGTCGTGAGGAAAACAAGTTAAGTCACATCCTCTGTCTGCCATAAGTCTAAGTATATTTCTTTTAACTCCATAATCTATAACTGCAACTTTATATTTTTTTTCAGTTTGTTTTTTATATCCTTTTTCAGGATCCCATGAGCCGTATTCCCATTTATAAGGTTCTCTTTTAGAAACCTCTGCCACTAAGTTTAACTCAGATATGTCTGGAATATTTCTGGCTCTTTTTACAGCTTCCTGAGGAGATATATCTTCAGTTGTAATATAACCTTTCATTACACCGTAATCTCTTAAAATCCTAACAAGAGCCCTTGTGTCAATATCTGTTATTCCTATAACATTATTTTCATTTAAATACTCTATTAAACTTTTTTCAGCTCTCCAGTTTGAAAAGGTTTTTGATATATCTTTAACTACAATTGCATTTGCATGAACTTTGTCAGATTCTTCATCTTCAAGATTTACACCGTAATTTCCAATTTGAGGCTCGGTAAAAACAACGATCTGTCCTTTATATGAAGGGTCTGTTATTATTTCCTGATATCCTGTCATTGATGTATTAAATATAACCTCTCCACCAACTTCTTTTTGATTCAATCCTGAAAATGCATATCCATAGAAAAAGTGACCGTCTTCAAGGGCAAGGATTGCTCTTTGCATTTACCGCTCCGTAGAATAAATTTTTAATATTTTATCAAATTTTTAAGTTATAATATACGTATGGAAATAATACTATCACCGGCAAAAATTAATATAGGTTTATGGGTAACAGGTAAAAGACTGGATAATTATCATAATATATACTCCTACATTCATAAAATTTCTTTATACGATAAAATTTATATAAAGCCTTCCTATTTTTTAAAAGTGAAAACTTCTAATCCCAATATTCCTGAAGAAGAAGAAAATATAGTTTATAAAGCTGTAAAAGCTTTTGAAAACTATACAGGACTTGAGGCAAATTTTGATATTTTCATTGAAAAAAATATTCCAGCAGGTTCAGGTCTTGGCGGTGGAAGTTCAAATGCAGCTGCTGTATTAAACTTTTTAAATAAGTATTTTAATTATCCATTAACAGAAGAAGAGCTTATAAAAATAGCCTCTTATGTAGGTTCAGATGTGCCATTTTTCTTTAAAAAGGGCCTTGTTAAAGTAAGAGGAAAGGGAGATATCTTAGAAGAAACGGGAGTATCTTTAAGTCAAGAAATTTTTATAATATATCCTTCTGTTGAATCAAAAACAGCTGATGTTTATTCAAAAGTTATTCCACAAATATTGACAAAAGAAGAAGAATTATATAAAATAGATAGTCTCTTAGGTGATTTTGAAAAGTTTTTAGAAAACATTGAGAATACGTTAGGGAAACTTGCAGCAGAAAGTTATCCCCAAATTAAAGAAGTTCTTAATACCCTTGAATATTTAGGGGTTAAGGGATATATTACTGGAAGTGGAAGTGCGGTTTTCGCATTTGGCAAACCGTCTGAAGATTTATTAAGGGTAAGCCGAGCTAAAGGCTGGAAATTATTTGAAGCAAAACTCATTGAATGATGGGGAGTAGTTCAGTTGGCAGAACACCAGATTTTGGATCTGGGTGTCGCAGGTTCGAGTCCTGCCTCCCCAGCCATTATTAACTCTTTTTTAACACTTGGAGGAATTTTAACTTGAGTAAACACTTAAAGCTTATTTCAGGAAATGCTAATCCTGAATTTGCTAAAGAAATATCAGACTATCTTCATATACCTTTAGTTGATACTCTTGTTTCTAAGTTTAGTGATGGGGAGATAAGAGTACAGATAAAAGAGAATGTTAGAGGTGCTGATGTATTTGTTATTCAGCCTTTAGTTCCTCCTACAAATGACCATATTATGGAGCTTTTACTTTTATTAGATGCATTAAAAAGAAGTTCTACACATAGAATAACAGCTGTAATTCCTTATTTTGCTTATGCAAGACAGGATAGAAAGGATAAGCCAAGAGTACCTATTTCTGCTAAACTTCTTGCTGATATAATTCAAAAAGCAGGAGCCCAAAGGGTCTTAACCGTAGATTTACACTCTGCACAAATTCAAGGTTTCTTTGATTGTCCAGTTGATAACTTGTATGCTCTTCCTGTTATTTTAGACTATCTAAAAAATAAAGAATTGGAAGATGCTATTGTTGTTTCTCCAGATGCTGGTGGTGTTGAAAGAGCAAGACTTCTTGCAAATAAACTGGGAGTAGGGCTTGCAATTATTTATAAAAAAAGACCTGCTCCAAATGTAGTTGAAACATTAGATGTTATTGGTGATGTAAAAGGTAAAAATGCAATTATTATAGATGATATTATAGATACTGCAGGTACAATCGTTGCTGCATCAAATATGCTTCTTGAAAAGGGAGCTAAATCAGTAATTGCTGCATGTACTCATCCTGTATTTTCTGGACCTGCAATAGAAAGATTATCTAATTCAAATATTAATGAAGTTATAGTAACGAATACTATTCCTGTAAAAGGAAAAGAGTTTGATAAGTTAACTGTTTTATCTGTAGCAGAACTTGTAGGAGAAGCTATTAAAAGAATAAACATAGAGAGTTCTGTTAGCTCATTATTTGTATAAGGATTAAAGGAGGTAATAAACTAAAATGGTACAGAGAATACAGTGGAAGGCACTTAAAAGACAGCCTGGGAAGAAGAGTGAAGTAAAAGCATTTAGAAAAAAAGGATACTTACCTGTAGAAATATATGGAAAAGGCCATGAAAATGCTCATGCTTATATTTACTGGAAAGATTTAGCAGATAGACCACATGGAACATTTTTAATTGACCTTCAAATTGAAGGTGAAGAAGAACCAAGAGTTTGCATTTTAAAAGACATCCAATATAGCTATCTAGGAGATGAACCTATACATGTTGATCTGTACGAGGTAACATTTGGTGTTGAACTTGATGTTGAAGTTCCTGTTGAACTTGTAGGTAAACCTATAGGACTTGAAAAAGGTGGATTGTTAGAACAGCACCTACATACATTAACAGTAAGAACTGTTCCAAGGCAGATACCTGAAAAAATAGAAGTAGATGTTTCTGGTCTTGATATTGGAGATGTTTTACACGTTTCTGATATCAAAGTTCCTGAAGGTGTAAAAATAATGACACCTCCAGAAGAGGTTGTTGCTGTTGTTCTTGAGCCTGAAGTTGAAACTGTAGAAGAGGAGCTTCCTGAAGAAGCTGTAGAAGAAGCAGCTAGTTAATAATATTTAATGATTAAAGTACTTATAGGTCTTGGGAATCCTGGCAAAAAATACGAAAAAACCCGCCACAATATTGGCTTTATGGTAGCTGATGTTGTGGCTTCTTTATTAAATTGCCCTAAAAAAGAAGAAGAATGTTGTTTTTCTAAAATAATAAATTGTCAAGAACATGATTTAATAATAGTAAAACCTCAAACATATATGAACAACAGCGGGATAGCCGTTAAAAATCTTCTAGATGAGTTTAAACTATCTCCTGAAGAAATTCTTGTTATTTACGATGATTTAGATCTTCCACTTGGAACTATAAAACTTAGAAAAAAAGGTTCAAGCGGTGGACATAGAGGGATAAAATCTATAATTGAAAATATAAAAACTGAAAATTTCCCACGACTTAGAATTGGAATAGGAAGACCTCCTCACAAACATCAAGTCGCAGATTATGTTTTATCACCTTTTTCTAAAGATGAATATCTCTTGGTTGAGAGGATAATAAAAGAGGCATCACAGTGTATATTAAATGTGTTAAAATATGGTGTTGATAAATCTATGAATAGTTGTAATAGGAAAATAATTTAATCCTTGCTTTCTGCTAAAAATAGCAGAAGGCTGATAAAATCATCCAAAAGGAGGAATGTGCATGAGGCATTACGAACTTGTATTTGCTGTCAAACCTACTTTGACAGAAGAAGAGCATAAAGCTGTTGTTGATGAGATTAAATCTCTAATCACATCAAACGGCGGAGAAATTTATAACGAGGAAAACTGGGGAAGAAAAGAACTTGCTTATCCGATCCAAAACTTCAAATCTGCCTATTATCATCTAATTAACTACCAAACTGAAAACAGCCAGCTTCCTATTAAGCTCGAAGGAAATTTAAGAATCAATGAAAACGTCATTAGATTTTTAAACTTTAAAATCAAGCCTAAAAAAGTAGAAGAGGTTTCTGCTGAGGCTTAAGTGGTAAAGGAGTTATAGTTATGTTAAATAAAGTTTTTTTAATTGGAAGATTAACAAGAGATCCAGAAATAAGGTTCTTGCCTAGTGGTTCGCAAGTAACGTCTTTTTCCATAGCAGTAAACAGAGCTTATAAAACAAAAGATAGTGATGAATGGAAAGAAGAAACTTACTTTTTTGATGTTGAAGCATTTGGATACCTTGCAGAAAGACTTGGGAGACAATTAAGTAAAGGAACTCAAGTACTTGTAGAAGGAAGCTTAAGACAGGATAGATGGGAATCACAAAGTGGAGATAAAAGATCTAAAATAAAAGTTGTAGCTGATAAGGTAAATATTTTAAATACTGGTGCACAAGCTCAAACTTCATCTCAGCCTCCAGCTGAGAAAGAAGAAACTTTAGACCTACCTGAAGATATTGATGATATATCTTCAGATGAAGATGTTCCATTTTAAATTTAAGAAAAAAGGAGGTTAATAAAATTGGCTAATAATCCAGCTCAAAAACCATTTTTCCAAAAAAGAAAAAAATATTGTAAATTCTGTGCAGAAGGAATAGAACCTGATTATAAAAATGTTGATATATTAAAAGAGTTTATTTCAGAAAGAGGTAAAATTGTTCCGAGCAGAATTTCCGGAACTTGTGGAAAACATCAGAGAAAACTTGCAGTAGCTATAAAAAGAGCTAGACAACTTGCATTATTACCGTACGTAATAGTTTAAGGAGGTAAAGTAGATGAAGGTAATACTTGTTAAAGATGTTGAAGGATGGGGAACATTAGGAGATATTATAGATGTTAAACCTGGTTTTGCTAGAAACTATTTAATTCCTCAAGGATTTGCATATCCTGCAACTGATAATTACGTAAAACATGTACAGGAAATATTAAAACAAAAAGCAAGAAAACTTGAAAGAGAAAAAGAAAAAGCTCAAAAGCTGGCTGAGCAATTAGATGGAATTGAAATTGAAATCAAAAGACCTGTAGGACCTACAGGAAAAATGTATGGATCAGTTTCATCTTCAGACATAGTTGAAGCTATAAAAGAAAAAACAGGAATTGAAATTGACAAGAAAAAAATAATGCTTAGAAATCCTATCCGAGACTTAGGAGCTTACAACATTACATTGAGACTTCATCCTGAAGTTTCAGCAAAAATAAAGGTACACGTGGTACCAGAAGAACAGTAAAATGGACACTTTTATAGATAGCCCTCTCCCTCATGATGATCAGGCAGAGAGGGCTGTTTTAGGATCTATACTTATAGACCCATCAATAACTGATACAATTATAAATATACTCAAACCTGATGATTTTTATAATATAAAAAACAAAACTCTTTATGAAGGTATCATTGATTTAGTTCAGGAAGGAAAAATTCCTGATCCTATTGTTTTAAAAAATCATCTTGAAAAAAAAGGAAAATTAAATTTAATTGGCAGTGAAAATTACATAACATTTGTAATGTCTGATGCTGCCCCTCCAAATGTAGTAGAAACAATAGCAAATCAACTAAAAGAAAAATCTATTGCAAGAAATCTTATTCAAATTGCAAAAAATATTTTAATAAAGTCCAAAGAAATTAGAGATGTTAATGAACTGATAGAGGAAGCAGAAAACCAAATCTTTAAACTGTCAGAAGAAAAAAATATATCAGATTATTATCCACTTGGAGAAATATTAAAACAAACATTAAAAATAATTAATGAACTTTCAAAAAAAGAAACCATAGTAACTGGGCTTCCATCAGGTTTTTATGAGCTTGATAGATTAACAACAGGTTTTCATCCTGGAGATTTGATAATTGTTGCAGCAAGACCTGCAATGGGAAAAACATCTTTCGCATTATCAATTTTACATAACGTTTCAATTAATGAACATAAACCATCTGCTTTTTTCTCGCTGGAAATGTCAAAAGAGCAAATTGCAATGAGACTATTATGTAATGAAACTAGAATACCACTTAGAAAAGTAAGATCAGGATTTTTGACAAAAGAAGAGCTTGAAAAAATCGCTAATAAATCTATGGATATGGCATCAGCACCTATATATATAGATGATACAGCATCTTTATCTATTTTGGATTTAAGGGCAAAGGCAAGAAAACTAAAAAGAGAAAAGGATATTCAGCTCATTGTTATAGATTACCTTCAGTTGATGCGTTCTTCAAGAAGGGTTGAAAACAGACAGCAAGAAGTTGCTGAAATATCAAGGGGATTAAAAGGTTTAGCTAAAGATTTAAATATTCCAGTTATAGCCCTTGCACAGCTTTCAAGGCAGGCAGAACTTAGAAGCGATAAAAGACCACAGCTTGCAGATCTCAGAGAAAGTGGGTGTTTAACAGGTGATACACTTGTAATAGATGCAGATACAGGAAAACTTCAACCTATAGAAAAACTTATCGGTAAACAGTTTTATACATTAGCTTTAGACAAAGACTTTAAGCTTAAAAGAGCATTTGTTTCAAAAGTATTTTATAGTGGTAAGAAAAAGGTTTATTTACTAAAAACTAGAACTGGTAGAGAGATAAAAGCTTCTGCAAATCATCCATTTTTGAAATTAGACGGCTGGTATAGGTTAGACAAGTTAAAAGTTGGAGATAAGATAGCAGTTCCAAGGGTTTTAAGAACAGGCTATAAAGATAATATTTCAGATGAAGAAATAATTTTATTGGCACACCTTATCGGAGATGGCTGTATACTGCCAAGACAGCCTTATCATTACACATCTGCAGATTTGGAAAATATTAATATTGTAGCTAAAACTGCAGAAAAATTATTTAAAATTAAACCTAGAATTGTAAAACAGGAAAATTGGTATCATGTATATTTACCATCTCCATACAGATTGACAAAAGGAAAAAAACATCCAATAACTATATGGTTTGAAAAACTAGGTATAAAAAGAGTTCGCTCTTATGAAAAAGAGATTCCTAAAGTAATATTTAGTTTACCAAAAGAGAAAATTGCTTTATTGTTGAAACATATTTGGGCTACTGATAGCTCTATTTCTTATAGAAAAGAAAAAAGTAAATTTAACATATCAATTTATTATTCCACTACCAGCAAAAAACTTGCTTATCAACTGCAGCATTTACTGTTGAAATTTGGAATTGTATCTATAGTAAAAATTACCAAAAAAGAAAATTATAGACTTTCCTACAATATACATATTACAGGAAAAACAAATCAGGAAAAATTCTTAAAAGAAATTGGTTGTTACGGTAAAAGAGGGGAAATAATTCCAGAAATTTTACAAATTTTACAAAATACTAAAGGAAATCCAAATTTAGATGTTATTCCGAAGGAAATCTGGAATTTATATATAAAACAATTAATGAATATATCACAGAGACAATTTGCAGAAGCTTTAGGTATATCTTACTGTGGTAGTACATTATTTAAATATAATGTTTCAAGAGAAAAACTACATAAAATTGCAAATATTTTAAATGCGAAATTACTTTATGATTTAGCAAGCTCCGATATTTTATGGGATGAGATAGTGGAAATAAAAGAGCTAGGCGTAGAAGATGTTTATGATATGACCGTGGAAAATTATCATAATTTTGTTGCTAATGATTTTATAGTTCACAACAGTATCGAGCAAGATGCAGATATGGTAATGTTTATCCATCGTCCAGAATACTATAAAAAGAATCCAACGCCTGAAGAAGAAGGTATTGCAGAGATTATTATTGCAAAACAGAGAAATGGACCTACAGGCACGGTAAAACTTGCATTTATTAAAGAAATTACACGATTTGAGAATCTTGCAAAAGACTACTTCCAAAGTCTAGACAATGAACCACAAGATAAAAAAGAAACAGTAGAAAACACATTTACTGACATAGTAGAGGAAGAACTGCCTTTTGAATTAAAAGAAGATGATATAGCGGATATATAAGATGAAAATATTCATACAACTTTTAGAACATATAGGTAGTATGACACTTCTTTTTTTTGAAACATTAAAGTTTATTTTTATTAAACCTCCAAAAATAAAACATATATTAAAACAAATAGCTACAATAGGTGCCGATGCTGCTCCTCTTATTATAATTACAGGATTTTTTACAGGGGGTGTACTTGTAGTTGAGACATACCCAACATTTCATAAATTTAACGCTGAATTTTTAATAGGGGCTTTAGTTTCATTATCCTTATCCAGAGAACTTGCTCCTGTACTTGTTGCTCTTCTTGTTACGGCAAGATCTGGTTCTGCAATGGCAGCTAATATAGGCACAATGAGAATTACAGAACAGATAGATGCCCTTGAAGTTTTAGCTGTAAATCCTGTTAGATACTTAATTGCTCCCAGAATTATAGCTTCAATAATAGTTGTCCCATCTTTAACAATTTTATCAATAGCTTCAGGTATAGCCGGTGGATATTTCGTTGCTACCGAGCTGTACGGTGTAAACTCTTTTATGTTTATTGAAAAAATGAAAGATCTCACTGAGTTTTACGATATACTTGGAGGGATATACAAATCTATAGCTTTTGGTGTTCTTTTGACAATTATTTCTTGCTATTTTGGCTATGTTGCAAAAGGAGGAGCAGAAGGAGTAGGAAAAGCAACAACAACAGCTGTTGTTACATCTTCGGTTTTAATATTAATAGTAGATTATTTCTTAACAGCTTTGATATACTAATACAAAACTTTAGGAGGTATGGCAGAATGAAAAAAGTTTTAGCAGTTGCAGGATTAAGTTTATCTCTTGCAGTTTCAAGTATGGCAATTACAAAATCACAGGCTGAGAAAAAAATTCAAGACTACATTGGTGGGTCAAATCACGTTTCGAAAATAGTAGTATGTGAAACTAAAAAATATTTTGTAGGTGAAGCTTTACTTGAAGGTTATGAAAACCTTCCAAATACTGTGAGAAAAGTTTATGTAAATAAAAAAGACGGTACTATCCTTCCAACAATGTCTGAGCATTCAGATTACTGTTACATGCTTAAAAAATAATGACTAAAAGAATTGCTGTATTAACAAGTGGGGGCGATGCCCCCGGTTTAAATGCTGCTATAAGGGCTGTTGTTAGAGCTGGTAACTATTATGGGTACGAAGTTATTGGTGTAAGAAGAGGATATAAAGGGTTAATAGAAAAAGAATTTGAGCCTTTAGATGCAAGGAAAGTATCAGGTTTTTTAAACAGAGGCGGAACTTTTTTACTTACTGCGCGGGAAAAAAGGTTTTACGAAAAAGAATATAGAAAAAAAGCAGTTGAAAACCTAAAATCTGAAAATATTGAAGCACTTTTCGTAATTGGCGGAAACGGCAGTTTTCAGGCTGCAAATCTTTTAGTTAAAGAGTTTGGATTTCCTATTATTGGAATACCTAAAACAATTGACAACGATACATATGGTACTGATTATACAATAGGTTTTGATACAGCAGTTAACACAGCAGTTGAAGCTGTAGAAAAAATAAAAGACACATCTATGTCTCACGAAAGGGTCTTTATTGTAGAAGTAATGGGAAGAAAAAGTGGATTTATAGCCCTTGCCACAGGAATATCAACAGGTGCAGATGTTATATTAATTCCAGAGTACCCTTTTCCACTACATGTAATAATCGATACTATAGTGGAAGGAAGGAAAAGAGGTAAAAACTTTTTTATTATTATACTTGCAGAAGGTGTAGCAAAAGCACAAGAACTTGCTCCTGTTGTTGAAAAAGAGCTTTCTAAGCATGGAGATTTTGGAGAAATAAGATACTCGGTACTTGGATATATACAAAGGGGTGGTTCACCAACAGCATATGACAGAATAACTGCGTCAAAATTTGGTGTTTTTGCAGTTGAGCATTATATAAACGGCAATATAAATTTTATGGTAGCACTTGAAAATGGAAAAATTATAGCAAAGCCTTTGTCAGTTTCATTTAATAAAGTTAAAAAACCAGATTTAAAAGAGTTCGAAATAGCAAATATTCTTTCAACTTGAAATAATAAAAATAAGGATTAATATTTTTTAACTATGGAAATAACCGAAGTAAAAATATATCCATTTGATACAGGAAGTTTAGGCGGTAGAGTAAGAGCTGTTGCGGACATTGTTATTGATGATGTTCTTCTTATTAAGGGTATAAAAATTGTAGAGTCAAAACACGGCGGTCTTTTTATATCTTTTCCTAAGAAAAGCACTTCTTCAAACAAATTTGTCGATATTGTAAAACCTTTAAATAATGAATTTAATGAAAAAGTAAGAAGGGCTGTAATAGATAAATATAAAGAAGTTATGAATATACCTGTTGGAGGAAATTAGTGGAAATATTAAAAAAAATATTTAAAGGACTAACAGGGGTTAAAGCAGGAGTTGTATATTTAATAATCCTTGCACTTTTAACTGTACTAGGTTCAACATATATAAAGCAAGGCGCAACATACATTGAGTACGTAAAAAGTTTTGGTGATTTTTGGGCTAAAGTTATATGGAAGCTGTGGCTTAATAATGTATTTCATTCTTGGTATTACCAATTTTTAATATTTATGGTTGCAGTTTCTGTTATTATCGCAACTATTGATAGATTTCCTAAAATTTATATGCAGGCTTATGGACGCATACATAAAAAGCTAAATGAAAAAGATCTAAAATCCAGAAATAAACTTGAATTTGAACTTCCTTTTTCTTTAAAAAAAGCTTTTGAAAAAGTTATTTATCTACTTCATAGACTTGGATTTAAAAGAATAGAAAAAATAGAAGAAAATGATAAGGAAATTTATCTTTTTGCAGAGAAAGGTAAAATATCAAGATGGGGAATGCTTGTTACCCATATAGGAATAATTGTGTTTCTTGTTGGAGCATTTATGGGTGCACAGTTTGGTACAAGAGGGCAAATAGAAATCCCAGAAGGTGAAAGCAGAGATTTCTTTTTCAAATTTAGAGAAGGTTCACTTCAAGCAAGTAATCAAGTAGAACAACTACCTTTTAGTATTAAAGTTAATAGATTCTGGCTTGATTTTTATGATAGTGAAAAGTTTAAAGGTTCTATAAAATCATTCAATAGTGAAATTGAAATATATCAAAATGGAAAACTTATGAAAAAAGCTGTAGTACAGGTTAATAACCCTACTGATTATGGAGGATACAGAATATTTCAGGCTTCTTATGGAAAAACCGGTGATATTAAGTTTGCAAAAATCATCGTAGTAGATTATGAAAAAATGCTTGATTTAATAAAGAAAATAAATGAAGTTCAAAATAAGCTTCAAAATGCAAAAGACCCGAAAGAAAAAGAAAAGCTCCAAAAAATAATGAAAGATTTAGAAGCAAAATCTGTAGTTTTATTTTCCTCAGCAAAAAGAATCAAATATTTTTATGGAATGCCTTACATAGAGGTTAACGGCGAAAAACTCAAAGTAATAAATCAAACTTTAAATTACAAAAATCCAATGCTTGTGAATCAAGATGTTTACGACCCTGTAATTGTAGTTCAGGTAGTAAGAAATGGAAAAACATTTAATTTACCGATACTTGCAGATCCAAATATTGCTATTCCAGCTTTTACTAAATTTGGCTATGAAAAAGGATATAAATATCTTTTAATGATTGAAGAATTTAAACCAAGATATTTTTCAGGACTTCAAATTACAAAAATGCCCGGAACAAATCTTATTTGGATAGGGACAGCAATTGTAGTATTTGGAATAATGCTTGCATTTTATACAGTACATAGAAGGGTTTGGGTTAAACTGGAAAAAATTGATGAGGATAAAACTAAACTTTACATAGTTGTATTTTCACAAAAATTCTTAGAATCATTTAAAGAAAATGTACGGGAAAAAGTAGAAGAGATTGTATCGGAAAATAGGGCCTGATTACTTATCAAGCCCTTCTTCTTTAACGTCCTCTTCAAGTTCTTCATCATAAGGAATTAAGCTTCTTTCTAAATATTCTTCATAAATTCTATCGGGAGTTACTTTATACTTTTCAGCTTCTTTTGCGTGCTCTATGCAAAGAGTTGTCCAAGGTATAGCTTCAAGTCTTTTTTCTTCAATAGGTTTACCGCAAACTTCACAATACCCATAAGTTCCTTCTTTAATTCTTTCTAATGCTTTATCTATTTCTCTTAATATTTCAACTTCAACATTTTCAAGTTCATCAAGGAGTATTTCTGTATAATCCATTCTTGCATAGTCATCTAGTTCCTCAGGAATAGTAAGTGATTCATCTGTATAAGATTTCATAACATTTTCTTTAGCAAGAACCCTATCTATTATTTTTTTCTTTTCTTCTAATAAAAGCTTTCTAAACTTTTCAAGTTTTTCTTTATCCATTGTATCCTCCATATGTATTTTATAATTTCTTAATAATATGATATCTTAAAGTTCAAATGCAAGAAAATTGTTATTATCGAGCTCTTCCAATCCTTTGTAATCTGTTAAATCCAGTTTTATAGGTGTTATTGAAACAAATCCTTCTTTAACAGCTGTATAATCTGTCCCTTTTTCACACTCTTCACCTAAAGCCTCTTCTCCTCCTATCCAGTAATATTTTTCTTTGGAAGGTGATATATATTCTTTAATTTCTTCTTTATAAGCTCCTCTTCCTTGACGGGTTAATTGAAAACCTTTTATTTCTTTATTTACTGGAAAATTAACATTTAAGAAAGTACCTTTAGGAAGACCTTTATGAAGAACTTGATTTATTATTTTTAATGATAAATTAGCTAATTTTTGAAAATCTACATTTTTTGATGATGCAGGAGATAAAGCCACTGAAGGAATGCCAAATAAAGTCCCTTCCCTTGCTGCTCCTACCGTTCCTGAATAAAAAATATCATTTCCAAGATTTGGTCCCATGTTTATTCCTGACACTAAAATATCTGGCTTTTGTTCTTTCATTATGATGTAGTAACCTAAATGAACGCAATCAGCAGGTGTACCGTCAACTACATAGTAAAAATTTTCTTTGTATTTTTCAATTTTTAAAGGTCTTGTAAATGTAAGAGAGTGGGATGTGCCTGACATGTTTCTATCAGGTGCTACTGTAACAACTTCAAAACCGTTTTTTAAAAGTACATTTCGTATGGTGTTTAATCCTTCTGATAAATAGCCATCATCATTTACAAGTAAAACTTTGTATTTATTCATCAAATCAGCTCCTCTGATGCAAAACTGAAATATCCTTTTTCACATATTATTAAATGATCTAAAATTTCAAATCCCATTTCTAATGATAGTTTTTTCATATTTTCCGTAAATTCTATATCTTCCTTGCTCGGCTCACAGCTTCCTTCTGGATGATTATGAACTAGTATTATGCCGTAAGCATTATATTTTATGGCGTGGTAAAAAATGTCCCTTGGTTTTGCGTTTAAAACATTTAAGGAACCTATAGCAATTGTTTCCTTACCAAGTAACTGGTTTAATGTATTTGTATAAATAGCTAAAAGTTTTTCCTGTTTTTCTTTTTTTAAATCTTTTACAAGCTGAAAAACATCAGAAGGTGATGAAAGTGTTATCTTTTTATAATCATTATTTATTCTTTTTGAAAGTTCTATAACTGCAAGTATTTGAAGTGCTTTTGTTTTTCCTATGCCTTTTATTTTTATAAGATCTTCAAGTTTTATATTTTTTAAGTTTTCTATCCCAAATTTTTTAATTATAAGGTCCGAAAGACCAATTACATTCATTCCTTTTGTTCCGCTTCCAAGAGCTATAGCAAGAAGTTCACTTTCAGATAGAGAATCTATACCGTACTTTAAAGCTTTTTCACGGGGGAGAAGATCCTCCGGAAGATCTTTTAATTTCTTTTTATAAATATATTTTTCAAACTTCATATTATAAAAAGGGCGTTAAGCCCTAAATTTAATCTCTTTTCCAATGAACTCTTGCGTATTTCCATCCTTCTGGGTACTGAATATTTAAATCACCTTTGTAAGCTTTATGTACAGCTTCTCCTATTCTTCTTGCAAGATGTTCATATGTAGTTGTTATAACTAACTTTCCATCTTCTTCTTTTATTTCTATTATTCTTTCTAATGGTCTGTAAGCCATTTCATCTTCTTCAACATTTTTTATAAGATTTAAAATTTCATCTTTATGTTTTTGTAAAAACTCCCCTTCTAAATAAACAATTCCACCTTCGTATTTATCTTCAATTCTACGGCATGCTGGGCATATCATTTCGGCAGCACCGGCAGGTACTTCTTTCATCCATTGAAATACTCCTTCATGAAACACAACACCGCATTTTTTACATACAGAAGGATCTGGGTATTTTTCCTTTGTAAAGTACGGGTCATGAATATACTCTTTAATTAATCTGTCTTTTCTTGGGCTATTTGGCATAGCGTCCTCCATTTATATTTGTTTTTAATATTTAATCATTTATTTTTAAAAATTTCCATTATTTCTGTAGGAAACGGAAATACTATAGTCTTTGCATTTTGATTACCAATTGTAGTCAAGGTTTCAAGGTATCTAAGCTGTATAGACACAGGGTTTTTAGATAAAAGCTGTGCAGCCTGGACTAATTTTTCAGCAGCCTGATATTCACCTTCAGCAGCTATTACTTTTGCCCTTCTTTCTCTTTCTGCTTCAGCCTGCCTTGCCATTGCTTTAACGAGATTGTCTGGAAGGTCAATTCTTTTAAGTTCTACAGCTGTAACTTTTACACCCCATGCATCAGTTTCTTTATCTATAACTTCTTGAAGTTTCATATTTATCTCTTCTCTTTTTGATAAAAGACCATCAAGTTCTTCCTGTCCACATATACTTCTAAGTGTTGTTTGGGAAATCTGAGAGGTTGCATACATATAATCTTCCACATTTACTATGGCTTTAACAGGGTCTACTACTCTAAAATAAACTACAGCATCGACTTTAACAGATACGTTATCTTTTGTTATAACGTCCTGAGTCGGAACATCTAAAGTAACTACTCTAAGTGAAACTTTTACCATTTTATCAATGAAAGGAATTAAAATTATGAGCCCGGGACCTTTTGCGCCTATTACTCTACCAAGACGAAATACAACTGCCCTTTCATATTCATTGAGTATTTTAATTGCAGATGATAGAAAAATTATTATAAGAACTGCAATAACAATAGTTGAAATCGTCATAATGCTTACTCCCTCTCTAACTCTCTAAAAGCTTTTTCAGATTGATATAACTGTTCTTGCTTGTTGATCTCTTTTTTAATCTCTTGATGTGTTGAACAGGATACAAAAACAAAAGCCAAAGTTAAAAAACTAATTAAAATTTTCATTTTAAACACCTCATTTTTTATTTAGCCAGTAGTGAAGATTTCCTGATGGTGCATTTAAAAATATGTTGTTATTTTTATTTTCTTTTAAGGCCTGCATAAGTTTTTCTTGTACTTCAAGACCTTTCCATTTTAAAACTTTATCATCTACTGAAGAACTTATTAGCTTATTAGCCTGAGCAGTTGCTTTAGCTTCTAAAACCCTTGCTTTTGCTATACCTTCAGCTTCTTTTATTTTCTTTTCTGCTTCTGCTTCAGCAGCTATTACTTTTTGAATTTTTTGTGTTTCTGCTTGAATTCTTTTTACTTCCTGTTCTTTTCTTGCTTTTTCCTCTACGTATTTCATTTTCTCAGCTTCTTGTTTTGCTATCTGCACTTCTTCTATCTTTTGTGCAATTCTTGGAGGAAGCTTTATATCTCTAAGCTGAACACCGACAACTTCTACTTTTCCTTTAGATATTGTTTTTATTGAATTTTTTATTCCCTCTTCTATTTTTACCCCTATTTCCTGTCTTTTAATTGGTAAAAGCTCTGCTGGATATTGACCTATTATATCCCTTACAACGTCTCTAATAGCAGGATTTATCATTTTATCTTCCCAGTTCCATCCCCATTCCTGGATAGTTTCAGATGCCTGATCAGGTATTAATCTATACTGAACTGTAAGCTCAATGCGAACTGGAAGACCTCTTTCATCTAAAACATTTATTGCAGGTTTTTCTATAAGCCCTTCTTTGTCAGGTCTATCCTGATTTCCTTTGTAATTAATGGTATGTACTTTAACATCAACAACCCTTATCTGTTCTATTAGGGGAATTTTAAAATGAAGTCCTGGATAGAGTTCCTCATTATCGTATTTACCTAGGGTTATCTTAATTCCTACATTTCCACTTTCTATAGTTTTGAAAGGAGAAAATATAAAAAAGAACACAACTAATATCACTATAACTATTGGGATTATTGCAAGTTTTCCTGATACATGGGGTGTTTGTGGCGGTAAATTTTTTATTGTTGTCATTTTATCTTATCCTCTTTTTCTAAAAGCCATTTATAACTTTCAGGTGTATTTATACTTTTATATGTTAAAAGCTCTTTATCGTACTTTCGTATATATTCTTTATTAATAGTTTTATAATTTAAATTGTCAAGCCATGCCATAAGGGATTTTTTCCCGTGATTATAAAGATCAACAGCCTTTTCTACCGCATTTCTTGTATAAAAAGTGTTTAACGGCTGTATTTTACCATCAATTTCAGGTATTACAGCGTCGTATCCAGTTAACTGTTTAGATAAATCCTTTAAAAGATTTGTATTTATTACCGGTGTATCACATGTAACAATTAAAACTTTCTCTGACTTTAAATAAGAAAATGCAGATACAATACCATTTAAAGGACCATCATAGGGATTTATGTCTTTAACAAAGATTACATTTGATTTTAAATCTTTTACTTGGTCTTCGTATAAAGAAAAATCTTTGTTTACTACAATTAAAAATCTACTACAGAATCCATCAAGTCTTTCAAGGATATTTCTTAAAAAGGTTTTATTTTTAAAGGGAAGGAATGCTTTATCCCTTCCCATTCTTTTACTTTGCCCGCCTGCAAGGACAATGCAGTCTATATTCATACCTGTCTTACAGGCACTTCGTGTAAAAATCCAAGAATTGGTTCTTTACATTTTTTAGCCCAAACATCTGTACATGCGTCAACACATTCACCGCAAACTATACATGATGAAAGCCCTGGTCTATTAATTGTGTCTTCCATAAACACAATTTTTCTTGGATCAAGTGCCATAGGACAGACCTTTAGACATTCCCTACATGTTCCACAATCTGCAGTTGTGTAAGGCGGTTTTAATGCAGGTTTATAATAGTAAAAGTGAGGAGTTAATTTTTGATAAATTCCTGTTGGGCAGAATGTTCTACACCATCTTTTTCCTATGTAAAGTTCCCAGTAAAAAATTGGAAATGCTGCTAAAAATGCTACCCACATTGGTATAAAAGCAGGGTTTGTATAATAAAAGAAAACTCTTAAATCTGTTACCCAGTTGAAAAATAAAGCAGCAAATAAAATAGTCATTACGGCTGTTATTATGATATAAACACCTTTCGCATTTTTACCTAACTTTCTTTTTAATTTTTCTTGAACTTCAGCAAACCATCCACCAGGACATATCCATCCGCAAAATACTCTTCCCTGTACCATGTTTAAAACAATAACAAGAATTGCAAAAAATCCAAGAGCTGCTATTACAGGTATTAATCCATCTATTAACGGCCTTTGCTGTCCTAATATCCATGATTCATTATGGGCAAGGTCTATTTTAATTATTTTTAAAGTAGGAATTAAGATAAGTGCAATAATAATAGAAATGTAAACTATATTTCTGGCAATAGTAAACTTGTGGGTTTGCCACCATGAAGGTTGTTCACACTGAACATTTGCTGTTTGTCCCATTTTTCACACCTCTTTAAGTTAGTAAATATTAACCATTTATTATAATATAAAATTTAATCCAAAAAAGTCCTAATTCCAGCTATGCCGTAAACACCTGTTTCTAAAACCTGCTGTATATTGTTTTTATTTATGCCACCTAACGCATATACAGGAATATTTAATAGATTAACAACTTCTTTTAATTTTTCAATTCCTTGGGGCTCCCCTTTACCTTCTACTTTAAAAATTGGAGAGTAAATAACGTAATCAGCCCCATTTTCTTCAGCCTTTTTAGCACATTCTAAGCTGTGACATGATTTTCCGACTATTAGGTTTGGGAAATTTGATTTTACTACCTCTACATCAAAAGAATTTTCAGGAAGATGAACGCCGTCGAGATCAAACATAAGAGCAATATCAACTCGATCATTTATAAAAATATGAACATCATAACCTTGAGTTAGTTTTAGAAATTTTTCTGTAAAACGATAAAGCTCTCCGGCAGGTAAATCTTTTTCCCTAATTTGAAACATCCTTATTCCTTTATCAAGGAGTTTTTTTACTGTGTCTTCTAAAGAATTGTATTTTTTCCTGTCTGTGATTGCATAAAATTTTTGAAGTTTATTCTTCATCTGACCCTTTATCAAGTACAAGCATTACTATAAATATTATTATTGCAAGACTAACCATTACGATTACAGCAAGGGGAAAACCAACAGAAGGGTCTGTGATGTCCATTTAAATTACCTCATTTTTGATGGTATCATAATTTTATAATAAAAATAAAAAGGTTTGCTAATTATGATAGATGAAAAACTACTTGAAATTATAGCATGTCCTAAATGTAAATCAGATTTAAAGTACGATGAAAAGAAAAATATTTTAATATGTGAAAAATGCAAAGTTTACTATGAAATAATAGATGATATACCTGTTTTAATTATTGAAGAAGCTAGACCTTTAAATGATGATAAATAAAGTTTTTTATACATTTTTAGCTTTAATTTCTATAACAGCCTTTTTTCTTCCGTTTTATTTAATATCACCCACAAATGAGTCTTCTAAAAAAGCAGATGTTATAAAAAAAGTTGATCCGTCAAAATTTAATCCTATAATAGGCACACCAGGAGGTACTTTAAAAAGAGCTTTGAGCGGTGATGCAAAAACATTCAATCCTGCAATGGCTCAAGAAACTACATCTACAGCCGTTATAGGAGACCTATTTAACGGTCTTACAAAAACAAACATAAAAACTTTACTTCCAGAGCCAGATTTGGCAGAAAAATGGGAAAGAAATAAAGATGGTACAGTGTGGAGATTTTACATCAGGAAAAATGCCTACTGGTTTGACGGCAAACCTGTTACTGCAGATGATGTTGTTTTTACATATAACGATATTTACTACAATCCCAAAATTCCAACTTCTGCTAAAGATGTTTTGACAGTTGAGGGAAAACCTTTTATTGTTAAAAAAGTGTCAGATAAAGTTGTAGAATTTAAGATACCAAAGCCATTTGCACCTTTTTTACAGGCAGTCGGACAGCCTATCTTGCCGAAGCACGTACTTGAGAAATATGTGAAAAATAACACTTTTCCATCTGCGTGGAGTATAAATACAGATCCTAAAGAGATTATAGGAACTGGAAAATATAAGCTAATCAAGTATATTCCCGGGCAGATAGCCGTTTATGAAAGAAATCCCCTTTACTGGGAAAAAGACGAAAAAGGGCAGAAATTGCCGTATATAACAAAAATAAAAGCTCAAATCATAGGGGACCCTGATGTACAGCTTATTAAGTTTTTATCTGGAGAAACTGATATTTATGGAGTAAGACCTTCTGATTTATCCCAATTAATACCCAAAGCAAAAGAAAAAGATTTTACAATCTACAACCTTGGAGCAACACCATCAACAACATTTGTTGTTTTTAACCAAAATCCAAATGCACCAATTCCTAAATATAAAATAAAATGGTTTAGAAACACAAAATTCAGACAGGCTATATCTTATGCAGTAGACAGGCAAGGCATAATAAATCTTGTTTATAATGGTCTTGCTTATCCAATCTATACGGCAGTAACTCCTGCAAATAGAAGACTTTATGATGAGAATTTTTATCCGAAGTATCCTTACAATTTAAAAAAAGCAAAGCAGATTCTACTTTCAATTGGCTTTAGAGAAGGAAAAGATGGATTTTTATACGATAAAGAAGGACATAAACTTGAATTTACATTAATTACAAATGCAGGAAATAAAGAAAGGGAAGCGATTGGAAATATTTTAAAAGATGATTTTAAAAAGGTAGGTATAGATGTTAATTTTCAAACCCTTGATTTTAATAACCTTGTATCTAAACTTATGAGTTCTTATGATTTTGAAGCAGTTATTATAGGACTTACTGGAAGTTTAGACCCGTATTTTGGTCAAAACGTATGGCTTTCATCTGGACATCTTCATATGTGGTATCCAAGGCAGAAAAAACCTTCTACAAAATGGGAGGCCGAAATAGATAAGCTATTCCAAAAGGCTGCTGTAGAGCTTAACTTTAAAAAAAGAGATATGCTTTATAAAAAAGCATTTAAAATAATAGGAGAACAACAGCCTATGATATTTATTGCAGCTCCTGAAGAGCTTTTAGCAGTAAAAAATAAACTTAAAAATGTATTCCCAACAGTTTGGGGCTGGTATAAAGATGAAATGGTGTTTGTGAACTACCCTTGACTTTAGTCAAGGGCTTCACAGGGAGTTTGCTCACTTAATGCAAGCCTTATCCCTGATAGGTGGTCACCACACCTTACTACCCCTATCTGTCCATATACTCGGATAGACTTAGGGCTACTTGCTAACTTTCCAAATACCCTAATCCTTATTACTTTCTTTAATCCTGTAATGTAATCGTGAAAACTCTTTTCAAACTTTTTTAAAATGTTTCTTGCTCCGTTTACATCTGCATTTACAAACCCTAATACGCTTTTAAATAGTCCCCTGTGTTTCCTTGCTTCAGGTGTGTAATTTTCTTTGCTGACAGCTACTTTCTTTAAACTGTCCACACCTGAAGTATAGCTTTCATCTACAAGTATTGTCTTTATTCCGTATTCTTTTGCTTTATATTCTATCTGTTTTGATACTCTACCGTGTGGTAGTAAACTAAGCATTTGGTCTATTATGCTTGATAGCTTGCTTTCTTTGTTTTTGCTCTCTTGGAGTTTCCCTATTACGATAGCCCCTACATTGTATCTTTTGGCAAGCTCTACTATCAAATTTGAAACTTTATGGCCGAAGTCTCTTATTAGGTTATTTATTCTCTTTTGTATCCTGTGAAGTATTTTATCTACTCTGCTTGTTGAAAGTCCTTTATTCTGCAGGTTATCTCTTTTCTTCTGCCATTTTGCTAATTTCTTTAGGTATTTTCTTAATAGGTTTTGTATTCCTTTACCATCTACTATATAGCTTGTTGGCTGATTTTCTATTACAATAGTCGCAAAGTTTGATACTCCGTAGTCTATTGCTAAGGCTCTATCTGTTTGTGGTTTTGTTTCCTCTGCCTTTTTCTCATATACGATGTTTAGCCTGTATGTAATATTTCCGTATGCTTTGTATGGTGTGATTTGTATATTGAGTATGTTTAACTTGCTTAAGTCCAATCCTGTTTCTATTCTCAGGTAATCTATATCTATTCCGTGTTTTTCTCTCAAGTGGTTCTTTAGCTCTTTTGAAAGACTTAATCTTATTGTGTTTTCTTCAATAGTAAATCCTGTTTTATCGTAAATTACTGGTCTGTGTGGTGATTTTTTCTTGTTGTATTTTGGTGGTTTTACTGGTGATGGGTATTTTTCTGGTTTTTGCAAATATTTAAAAAAATTCTGCCAGCCTCTTGACAGTTCATCTAATATGATTTGGGCTGTTCTGCTTTGTAGGGATTTTTTATGTATGGAAGTGTCTTTTAGTTTGTTGTATAGGTCAAATTTGTTTGGTTTTGCTAATTTATTCTTTACAAGGTAATTCGCTTCATTCCATAGTTTTCCTGCGTAATATGTGAGATAGCCTAATACTATTTGTGTTGTTTGGTCTATATTATTTAATTCTATTCTTAAGCTTCTTTTTACTCTTAAACTTTCCATTTTTTGATTATCCTATTGTAAACTAACGAAAAAAGCAAGCCTTTTAAGAAAAAATGTAAAATTAAACGCTAAAAGGATTTTTACGGCTTACGCCTTCTTTGAAGTATCCCATTTCTAATAATTCTTTGAATTGGGTGAACCGAAGGTGAACAAGAAATGGGTTTTAGAAAGCAAAAAATTTCTATAAAACAGTAGAAAAATTTATCTATTTAACTTATATTTTTAACAATGACAAATTTTAGAGGTGGTTAAAATGCTTTCCCAAAATGATATTAATGAGAAAGGAATAAAAGCTATTGAAAAAGAACTTTTAAATAAAAAAGAAGTTATTATTGAAGAAAATGGAAAGCCAAAGTATGTAATAATGGATATTGAAAAATATAATGAGTTAAGGAAATTAGAACTCGACGTTATATATGTAAAAGCTTTAGAAGATTTAAAAAAAGGGAAATATAAAGAAATATCCACAGAAAAAGAATTAGAAGAGCACTTGAACAATTTGTAAATGTATAAACTTATATTTACAGAAAGTTATCAAAAAAAAGAAAAGGCATTTTTCAAAAAACATCCAGATTTAAAACAAAGGTATAAAAAAACATTAAAACTTTTGATGGAAAATCCTTATCATCCAAGTTTAAGACTTCATAAACTAAAAGGAAACCTAAAAGATTACTATTTAGTTTCTATTACAATGAATTATAGAATTTTAGTAGATTTTGTTGTAATTGAAAACAGAATAATCCTGCTTGATATAGGCAGTCATGGAGAAGTTTATTAATGAAAGGCGAGTTTAAACTTATAAATAAATTAACTAAATATTTACCAATAAACGATAAAGACGTTATCGTAGGTTTTGGAGATGATTGTGCCTGTGTGAAAGTGGAAAATGAACTTTTAGTTTTTACTGCTGATATTCAGGTAGAAAATCATCATTTTATAAAAGAAAAAATAAAACCGGAAAATTTAGGATGGAAACTTGTTTCTGTAAACGTCAGTGATGTGGTAGCCTGTGGAGGAATTCCAAAGTGGGGTATTATTTCCATAGCCGTTCCAAAGAAAACAAGTCAAAAATGGCTTGAAAAGGTTTATAAAGGGATAAAAGAAGCTTTAGATTATTATAAATTTAACATTATTGGTGGAAATACTTCAGCTTCAGAAGAGATTATATTTGATTTGTTTTTAACAGGAAAAACCAAAAGATTCGTAGCCAGAAGTAGTGCAAAAGAAGGACAGAGTGTATATCTTTCAGGAGAAACAGGTCTTTCAAGAGCAGGTCTTGAGCTTCTATTAATGAATAAAAAAAGATATGAAAAATTTGAAAAAGAGTTAATAGATAAACACGTAAAACCAAAGGCAAGAATAGATCTGCAAAAAACAATTGAAAAATATGCAAAAAGCTGTATAGACATAAGCGATGGACTTGCTGGAGATTTAGGGCATATATCAAAAATGAGCAGTGTAGAAATAGCTGTAGAAAAAGATAAACTGCCTATTCATCCTCTTCTTGAAAAGTTTTGTAAAAAATACAAAAAAGATCCTTATCAATATATTTTCTATGGAGGGGAAGATTACGAACTTGTATTTACTATAGATAGTAAGAATGAAAAATATATAAAAAACTGTTACAAAATAGGAAAAGTAGAAAAAGGAAAAGGTGTTTATCTGATTGAAAATAACAAAAAAATACATTTAAAAGAAAAAGGATTTGAGCATATTTAGAAACTAAATATTAATCTTTGTATCCCACTTAGTTCAGATAAAACGTAAACTGCTGTATAGAATAGGCAAAAACCTCTTCCTTTATATCCCACTTAGTTCAGATAAAACCACTTGTTAACCATCCAAGTCAAGAAAATTTAATGACTCCTTTATATCCCACTTAGTTCAGATAAAACCGAATCCTGCCCACCCTGCCAATTTGTTCCAAAAATCCTTTATATCCCACTTAGTTCAGATAAAACCCGTAAATTATATTTAGGAAAAAATTTTGTTTATAACAAGCAATATCAAAGTTTATCTTAAATTTAAAGATTTACATAAATCTTTTCTAAATATACAAAATTGCATCGAACCTTTATTAATGCAAATATATTTTCTATTATATTCTCTCTAAAGCCCACAAAAAGCCAGCTTACACAAAAATATATTTTCTATTTAAAATGCAAAACTTAACAATAATTATTATTAATAATTATTCTTTTATTGAAAAGAATGAAACTAAATATTCTTATTCTTTTTCCAAGTAGCCAAATATAAGTATTAAACATTAAATCGGCATTGTCAACTTTTTATTAAATTTATATTGTAAAATATATATTCTAATTTAATAAACTTTTGAGGTGAAAATGCCTTACAGACTCTATCAAGAGGAAAAACAAAAGGCAGTTAATATTTTAAATGAAATTAAAGTAAAACTTTACAGCAGAGGCTGGTTTCCTGCAACAAGTGGTAATTTGTCTTATAAACTGCATGAAGACCCATTATATTTTGCAGTAACAAGTAGCGGTAAAGATAAAGGAACTGTTACTCACGAAGACGTCATTTTTGTTGATAAAGATGCTAAACCTATAGAGCCAACTAAACAAAAACCTTCAGCCGAGACAAAAATACATTCACAGGTTTATCAAAAAACAGATGCTGGAATGGTTATTCATGTTCATACTGTTAACAACAATTTTATTTCTTCAGTTTATTTTGAAGATGGCTTTGTACCTTTAAAAGATATGGAAATGATAAAAGCTCTTGATATATGGAAAGAAGATGCTTTTATAAAATTACCAATAATTGAAAATTACTTTGACCTTGACAAACTTGCTGAGGAAGCAGGAAAAGCTATAAATCCTGAAGTTCCTGGCATTTTAATAAAAAATCATGGTATATATGCTTGGGGAAAAAATCCATTTGAAGCAAAAAGACATCTTGAAGCGTTTGAGTTTATGTTTGAATATATGAAAGATATGATTATTTTTAAAGGTTCCAAAAATATTTTTTAGGAGGTGCAAAATATGCCAAAATTAGTTTTTAAAGATAGTGGGAAAGTAATAGAAAATCCAGATGAAATAAAATCATTTTTATCAAAATACGGCGTTTTATACGATCAGTGGGGAGTAGATAGACTTCCTCAAAAATTAATAGAAGACTATAACTTAACAGAAGAAGAACAACAACAAATAATTGACGCGTATAAGGAAGAGCTTGAAAAATTAAAAGCAGAAAAAGGATATATTACAGAAGATATAGTTGTCCTTCATGAAGGAACGCCAAATTTAGAAGCACTTCTTGAAAAATTTAAAAGAGAACATCACCATACAGACGATGAAGTTAGATTTGTAGTTCACGGAAGTGGAGTTTTTCCTTTAAAGCTTGATGGGGAAGTTGTTGAAGTTTGGGTGGAAGCTGGAGATTTAATTGTTGTTCCTGCAGGAACCAGACACTGGTTTGAGCTTGATGAAAATAGAAAAATTAAATGTATAAGAGTATTTAAAACTCCTGCAGGCTGGGAAGCAATATATGATGAAAACTGCAAAGCTACTATGAACGATTAAGGAGGGATTTATGGGATTACTTGAAGGTAAAAAAGCTTTAATACTTGGGATTGCAAACCAAAGAAGCATAGCTTATGGGATAGCAAAAATATTTAAAGAAAACGGTGCAAAAATAGGGATAAACTATCTTAATGAAAAATTTGAAAGGAAATTAAAACCTATCGCTGATGAACTCGAGGCAGAGATTTTCCATAAACTTGATGTTTCATCTGATGAAGAAATAGAAGAGTTTTTCAATGTTGTAAAAGAAAAATGGGGAGAAGTGGATATTATAGTCCACTCAATAGCGTATGCTAATAAAGAATATTTAAAAGATTATTACTATAGAGTAGACAGGCAGTCTTTCCTGCAGGCTATGGATATAAGTGTTTACTCTTTTACTGCCCTTGCCAGGCAGTTTTTACCTATTTTAAATGAAGGAGGAAGTTTACTAACTCTTTCGTATTACGGAGCTGAAAAAGTTGTCGTAAATTATAATGTTATGGGTGTTGCAAAAGCAGCATTAGAGGCTTCAGTAAAATACCTTGCTAGAGATTTAGGAGAAATAAAAAATATTAGAGTAAATGCAATATCAGCAGGACCAATAAAAACTCTTGCAGCTGCCGGTATCGACCAATTTTCTAATATTCAAAAACTTACAGAACAAAAGGCACCTTTAAAAAGAAGCGTTACAATTGAAGAGGTAGGAAAATCTGCACTTTTCTTATGCTCAGATTTAGGTTCTGGAGTTACAGGAGAAGTTTTACATGTTGATGCAGGATACCATGTAATAGGTCTTTAGAGGTAAGTTAGAATGAAGATAAAGGTAAATGGGGAATATAAAGAATTCGACAAAGAGGAAATGACAATAACGGAGCTTGTTAAAGAGCTTGGCATAAAAGCACCTAATTTTGCAGTTGCTGTAGGTATGGATGTTATTCCTAAAAGTGAGTATGACAGCTTTAAAATCAAAGACGGCGATACGGTAGAAATTGTAACCTTTGTTGGTGGAGGTTAATATTGAACAAGGTCTTAAAGTCTCTAAAGCCTTACCCTATGGATGAACTTAACAGGATAAAGGAGAGACTAAAAAAAGAAGGCAAAAAAATATACGATTTTGGAACAGGAGACCCAAGAGAACCTACACCACAATTCATAAGAGATGCAGTTAAAAATGCTATTCCAGAGGTTAGTCAGTATCCAACTGTAGCAGGAAAAAAAGAGTTAAGGCAGGCTATAGCAAACTATTTAGAAAGAAGATTTAATGTAAATTTAAATCCTGATACACAGATAATTCCATCAAATGGCTCTAAAGAAGCCATCTTCCATTTTCCACTTGTTTTCATAGACCCATCAGAAGAAAAAAAGACAGTTATATTTGGAACTCCAGCTTATCCTGTTTATGAAAGGGGAGCTTTATTTGCAAATGCAGAAGTCTATCCAGTTCAATTAAAAGAGGAAGATAAATTTTTATTAAGATTAGATAAAATTCCAGAAGAAGTTCTAAAAAAAACAAAAATAGTATGGATAAACTATCCTCACAATCCAACAGGAGCAACGGCAGATAAAAGCTATTTACAGGAAGTTTACGATATCTGCCGAGAATATGACATAATTTTGTGTAGTGATGAGTGTTATATAGATATATACTTTAATGAAAAAGATAAACCTATATCTGTTCTTGAAATAGGAACTGAAAATGTTGTTGCTTTCCACTCATTATCTAAAAGAAGCGGAATGACAGGATACCGCTCTGGTTTTGTAGCAGGAGATGAAAATATTATTCAAACTTATAAAAAATACAGAACTTCTTTTGGAGTAGCTACTCCTGAGTTTATACAGGAAGGTGCAATAGCTGCTTGGAGTGATGATAAGCATGTAATAAAAAGAAATGAGATTTTTAAACAAAAAAGAGATTTATTTATAGAGTTCTTTGATAAGATAGGTCTTGAGTATTTATATCCTAAGGCAACTTTTTATTTTTGGATAAGATCGCCTGATGGTATCTCAGCGAAGGATTATGTGAAATCATTACTTGAACATGGTATAGTTACATCTGTAGGAGAGAATTTTTGCGCTGGTATAGAAATAAAAGAAGGGATTTGTGAAAGTAAATATTTTAGAATAGCGCTTGTCCCTACAGTTGAAGAATGTAAAGAAGCTATAGAAGTTTGGGAAAAGGTTCACGGTTCATTAAAAAATTAATAAGGAGTCAAATTGTATCTTAAACAAACAGCACAAATAACAGCTTTTTCTAGTTTTGCCATAATATACAAACACAATGTGGCTGGTATTTTGATAATTGATGATAAGAAAGACTATTTGAAAGATGAAAATTTTATTGATTTTCTCATAGACTTTTCTATTTTTCACACAAACAAAAAAAATTGGGCAGACGTATATTTTGTTTATGAATCAGATATGTTTTTGATAAAACGCTATTTAGAGCAAGAGATAAAACCGGTTAATCAACTTCTAGTATATAAAGATGGTAGAATGTCAATATGCATGCCATTAAAAGTTCTTTATAAAATTTATCTGGATAAAAAAGAAAAAAGCAAAGAGAAAAATCTTATAGATAATATATAAAATTTCTGTGCAGGCATTAAAATAAAATGAATAAATATAAGAGCAGGTGCTTTAGAATTGCGTTACTTCTAACTGTTGAAAACTGCAAAGAAGTAATAAAGATATGGGAAAGGGTGCATTAGGAAATGATAGAAAAAACTATAATTTTTAAAATCTAAAAATTAAATCATTTTATAGAGTGATTATGCAGTCTAGAAAAAAATTTAAAATCTAAATAAAACAGATAGACGAAAAGATTAGCTTTTCTGTAGAAAAAAACTTAAAAAGATTTAATGAGTTTTTGAAAATTTTTGAAGATTATTTGGAACAAAGGAAAAAATTATTAATCTGTTAAAATTTTAAATCCTTATAAATATCTTTTCTTTTTCCAACTCTTAATATAAGGATAATTAGTTTGTCATCTTCTGTTTCAAAAATTGCCCTAATTTTTCTTGATATAACATATCTGTAGTATTTGTCATATCCTTGAAGCTTTTTAACTTTCTTTGTTCTTTTTAAGACTTCAAAGTTTTCTGCAAGATATTTTAACTTTTCAGCTATAAAAATTCTCTCATCAACAGAAAACTTTTCTAAATCTTTTTCAGCAACTTCAGAAATAAGAAGTTTATACATCTATACCAAGCCTTTTAAATACTTCATCAGCTTCTTTTACTTTTATTTTTCCTTCCTTAATTCCTTTGCTTACTTTTTCTGCCACCATTCCATCTATATAATCTAAATAAAAATCAAGAGCCTTTTCTACAATCTCACTTTGTGAGACTTTTAGAATTTTTGACACATTTTCCAGTTCTTTTGCAAGACTTTCTTCCATGCTGATTAGTTTTTTTACAGTTGCCATTTAAATCACCTTTTAATTTTTATATATCTTATAGTATATCTAATTTTATATCTAAGTCAATTTTTTATATATGCAAAATTATCAAAAAACCCTTTATATAGAACATAACATTCTAAAAAGTTTCATATACTAAAAACCAAATAATGTTTAGGGGGTTGAAAGATGAAAACTTTTGTAAAAGGATTAATTTTAGGTGTTGTTTCTTTTTCTATTATTGCATGTTCATCAAGTACTCCAAAATGTTCTGATGGTAGAACAAAAGAGCTTGTGATTAATATTGCTAAACAGAAACTTTCAAATATTGGATTTGGAGATGTAATCGATAAGCTTGATTTTAAAGTGGATAATGTAAGAACAATTGAGTATCAAAAAAGTATAGACAGGTATTCATGTCAGGCTGATTTAATCATAAAAAATAAAGAAAACAATCAATCAAAAAATTTTCCGATAACTTACACAGTCCAGAAAACAGACGACGGCAAGAAGTTTTATGTTGAGGTTTATGGGTTATAGTAAAATATAGTTATCTTGAAAGGAGAGAGGAAGTGGGCATTTTAAACTATGAAGAAAAACTGGCCAAATTTTTCCAGAATGCAAAAGATATATATAAAGAAATAAATGTCTCTTATGAGGAAAAACTTAAAGCGTTTTTACAAAAGCTTCAATTGAATATAAAGTATATAGAAAAATCAAAAAAGAGATAGGTAAATATCTATCTACAGATTTTAATTTGATGGAAATAATTCAGCCTGATGAAAATAAAATTTCAGATGTAATAAAACTTTTGTTAGAACCAAATGGCGTTCATGGACAAGGAGCGTTATTCTTGAAAATTTTTCTTAAAAAATTAGAAGAGTTTACAGACAAAAATATATTTATCGATTTTTCTAAAGTTAAGATTGAAAGAGAAAAAACTACAGATTTATTAAAAGATAATCAAAATAGAAGGATAGACTTGTTAAAAAAATCTAATAATTATGTAATTGGTATAGAAAATAAACCTTGGGCTGGAGAGCAGGAAAACCAATTGAAAGATAATTTTGAAATAACTTGGGATATTGCTGAAAATTTTGAAGAAATAAAAAATAATATGAAAATGTTAGTATTAAAATCACTATTTAGGAAATTGGAAGAAGTTTATAGCGATATTGTAATTAGGGAAGATAGTAAATATAAAGGTTTTTTAGAATTTAAAGGGGGCAAAACCTTTGCATATATACTTCCAAGATTGGGAGAATCTATATAACGATATTCCACCTTTAACCTATGCTTTGGAGTTCTATTCTCAAAGTTTATTTTTTGGAATTAGAAAAAAAAGTCCTTCAATTCCATATATTGGGAAAATTCCTGAAGATAAAATTTTGATAAGAAATTCAGACGTTTTATAATGACAAAGGTTTTCTTTCTTCTGATTGGTGGTTGATATAGAGGTATTTTGAGGAACCTTATCGTTATTTTGATAGTAATGAATTTTATAAAATCATACTGGATTATGAAATTGAATATATTACTTCTTATTATATAGAAGAGATAAAAAAAATTAGTAAATAAAACAAAAGGCTATTTAGATGAGTTTTTTCAGAATTATAGATGAAAATAAGAATAAACGGTAGTGATAAAATTATTAACAGATTCCTTAGAAAATCAGGTTTAAAAAGGTTATTATTATGACAACACTATTAAAATCACAACCCCAAACAGAACAACACAGCTGGACAGATTTTAAAGTATTTATTATTGACGAAAACTCAGAAAGTTATGCAAAGCAGTTAGAAGAAAGTTTAAACTATCCAAAAAATCCAGATTTAATACATGAAATAGACAAAAACTTTAATCTTGAAGATTTAAAGATTTATAAAAAAGATAAAATAATTTTTGTCATCACTAACTTTAAAAAAGATTGGCAGAAAAATACAGTTAAAAAAATTATCAACAAATCAAGAGAAAACAAAAGCAAAATCTTGCTTTTGACCTTAAATAATCCCCTCTTAGAGTTTAAAAAAGAAGTCTATACCTTCAAAGCAAAAGACGAGAACCAGCTTCTTAAAATACCAGCACTATTAATCGGAAGTGTTTACATTCCCGGACTTGTCTGTATTGACCCAGATGATATATACCAGTTTCTATTTAAAAACGACTATGGGAAAATTGATTATCTTTCATATAATACTTATCCAGATAACTTAAACCAGTTTAAAAATTTTATTCAATGAAAATATATCTAAACCTATAAAATCAATATTTACCAATATTAAAATATCTTATGAAAGCCAGTTTAAAGATGTTGAAAGTGCAGTTTCAATTATAAAAGACATGTTAAATCCAGAAAATATAATCTATTCTGCACATTTTAATAAAGATTTTAAAGATAAAAATATGGAAGTAAATCTAATTACATTTAACTGAAGAAATATCAGGGGCATAAGCCCCTTTTGATTATCTTGATAAAATATCTAAGCTGAATTCTTTATTATTGTATAAATCAATAGAGTAATTATCCCAGAACACACATGTTCCGCCAGCTATGAATTTACCACCACTTTCAGGGTCGACATATTCAGCAAAAAGCAATGTTTCTTCTTCCAGCTTTGATTCTGCAGTATCTTCACCATGAACAAGTGGTCTTACATTTGGACTGGTTGTTATTAAACTATCAGTACAGGCAAGCATAACTTTTTTAACATTTTCAGGGAGATTATATAAATCAGAAGTTACGATTAAAAGATTATCATTTTCATAATTATTAATATTATCAGTAATTATGTCTCCATTGAATTTAATTCCAAATCTTTCGGATAAAGTATTACAGGTGTCTGCTATTCTATCTTCATTTTTATAATATGCAAAAATTCCAACTGTTTTTCCTTTTTTTACAAGTTCTTCAATAAATTTTGCTTCATTTTCTGTAAATGGGATTTCTGGATAGTTAAAAACTATAGTGTCGTAATTTGCAAGTTTTTCAAACTCATCAACTTCTTCAACCTGCATACCTGCTTCCTTTATGTATCTTTGAAGTTTTGAAAAATAGTAATGATCTGATATTATGAATTCCTGATGTGATACACTCCATCCTATTTTTCTCAAAATTTAAAACCTCCTTTTTCTTTATTATTTTACGACAAAAATACCTTCTTCTAAATACTTTTTTAAGAATTTTCCTGTCCATGAATTTGGATTTTTTATTATATCTTCAGGACTTCCTTGTGCAACTACAGTTCCTCCTTTATCTCCACCTTCAGGACCAAGGTCTATTATCCAATCTGCATTTTTAATAACATCAAGATTATGTTCTATTACAACAACAGTATTTCCTTTTTCAACAAGTTTATTTAAAACATTTATAAGCTTTCCAACATCATGACTGTGAAGACCTGTAGTTGGCTCATCTAAAAGATAAAGGGTTTTTCCTGTATCTCTTTTTGAAAGTTCCCTTGAAAGTTTTATTCTTTGAGCTTCTCCACCTGATAAAGTTGTGGCAGGCTGACCAAGTTTTATATAGTCAAGACCAACATCATATAAAACTTTAAGTTTATTTCTTATTGAAGGAATATTTTTGAAAAATTCTAAAGCCTCTGCAACAGTCATATCAAGGACATCTGCTATATTTTTACCTTTGTACTCGATAGATAGGGTTTCTTTGTTGTATCTTTTTCCATTACAAACGTCACAGGTAACATAAACATCTGGAAGAAAATGCATCTCAATTTTTACAACACCGTCCCCTTTACATGCTTCACATCGGCCGCCTTTTACGTTAAATGAAAATCTTCCTGCAGTATAACCTCTAAGTTTTGCTTCTGGGGTTGATGCAAACAAGTTTCTTATAAGGTCAAAAACTTTTGTATATGTTGCAGGATTTGAACGAGGAGTTCTTCCTATTGGTGACTGGTCAACATTGATAACTTTATCTATATGCTCCCAGCCTTCTATTTTATCGTGTTTTCCAACATAATCTACTTTATGACCAAAATGTTCATTTGCAGCATTTAGCAAAATATCGTATATAAGAGTTGATTTTCCACTTCCTGAAACTCCTGTAATAGCTACAAAAAGTCCAAGGGGAATTTCAACATCAATGTTTTTTAGATTATGCTCTTTAGCACCTTTTATAAGAAGTTTTTTCTCTTTATCAGGTTTTCTTCTTTTTTCTGGCACCGAAATATGAAGTTTACCGCTTAGATACTTTCCTGTAAGTGAGTTTTCATTTTCCATAACTTCTTGCGGAGTTCCAACTGCAGTGATTTCACCGCCGTAAACTCCGCTTCCTGGACCCATATCTATTATGTAATCTGCTTCTTCTATAGTTTCAGGGTCGTGTTCTACAACAATTACTGTATTATCTAGATCTCTTAAACTTTTCAATGTGTTTATAAGTTTTGCAGTATCCCTTGGATGAAGGCCTATCGAAGGCTCATCTAAAACATATAAGACCCCGCTAAGTTTTGAACCTATCTGTGTGGCAAGTCTTATTCTTTGTGCTTCCCCGCCAGAAAGAGTTGTAGCAGACCTTTCAAGCGTAAGATAATTTAAGCCCACATCCAGCAAAAATTTAAGCCTTTCTTTTATTTCTTTTACTATTTTTTCTGAAATAATTCTATCTTTATGGGACATTGGAGACTTTTCAAAATTTTCAAAAAATTTATATGCATCTTCAATGTTCATTTTTGTAATGTCCCATATATTTTTCCCATTAACCAGCACATAAAGGGCTTCCTGCCTGAGTCTTGAGCCATGGCAAACTGGGCAGGTAACTTCCTTTATATATTTTTCAAGTTCTGCCCTTTGCTTTTCGTTATCAGTTTCAAGGTATTTCCTTTCAAGGTGAGTCACGATATCAAAGATAAGTTCATCCTGAACCTCTACAGGTAAATCCTTAAATTTTGTAAATCTATCTATTCCATGATAGTAAATAGAGTCATACACCATGCTTTTTATGTATTTAAAATAAAAGCTTTCAGTTATTCTAAATGCTTCAATCACAGCCCTGTTTTTATCTATTAGTCTATCAATATCTATCTTATGAATGACTCCAAGACCCTTACATTCAGGACAGGCTCCATAAGGACTGTTAAAGGAAAAAAGTCTTGGGGAAATTTCCGATATTGAAAATCCATGCTCGGGACAGGCAAACTTTTCACTGAATGTTATATCTTTATTTTTAGATAAATTATTGACAATAACAAGTCCATCCCCAAGTTTTAAAGCCTGTTCTATACTGTCAACAAGTCTTGTCCTAATATCGTCCTTTAAAACAATTCTATCTACTACAATTTCTATTGTATGTTTTTTATTTTTTTCAAGATTTGGGACTTCTTCTATTAAATAAACCTGTCCATCTACTCTTACCCTTGGATAACCCATTTTTTGAATTTTATCTAAAACATCCTTATGCTGGCCTTTTTTGCCTCTAATTATCGGTGCCAAGATTTGAAGTTTAGTTCCTTTTTCAAGTTTTAATATTTGCTCAACAATTTCTTCAGGAGACTGGGAAGATATTGGCGTTTTACATTCAGGGCATATAGGTTTTCCAACTCTGGCAAAAAGTAGTCTTAAATAATCGTAAATTTCTGTTACTGTACCAACTGTAGAACGTGGATTTTTAGAAGTTGTTTTCTGATCTATTGCAATAGCAGGAGAGAGTCCCTCAATACTGTCAACATCAGGTTTTTCCATAAGACCTAAAAACTGCCTTGCATAAGCAGATAAACTTTCAACATATCTTCTTTGTCCTTCTGCGTAAATTGTATCAAAAGCAAGAGAAGATTTACCAGAACCTGACGGTCCAGTAATAACGACTAGTTTATTTTTTGGTATTTCAACATTAATGTTTTTTAAATTGTGCTGACGTGCACCATTTACAATTATTTTATCCATATACTCACCTGCTGGATTTAGTTTCAAGTAAATAAATTAAGACTTTTGAATGGTATGTCAATTTTGACAAGGGAATTTCTTAAGTTATAGAAATATTTGAAATATTCAAAAATTGTTATATAATATTTTTATATATTCGTGGCTACCCTCCTAAAGGTTTGTCGCACCTACCAATTTACGCATTTAGGCACCTTTATGGTGCCTCTTTTTTTCTTATTATTAAACTTTAAGATATTATATATCACATTAAAATAGGGGTTGTCAAATGATACCTTTAAATAAAAAGGCTAGAAACATAAAGATGTTTTTAATGGACGTTGATGGTGTTTTGACAGATGGTAAGGTTATATACGACATTAGTGGAAATGAGCTTAAAGCTTTCAATATAAAGGATGGACTTGGTATAAGTCTTTTGCATAAAGCTGGAATAATAACAGGGATAATTACAGGTAGAACCTCCCCAATGGTTGAAAAAAGAGCAAATGAACTAAAAATAAAAGAAGTTTTTCAAGGTAAAAAGAAAAAGCTTGAAAGTTATGAGCTTATAAAAGAAAAATATAATTTAAAAGATGAAGAAATTCTGTATATTGGAGATGATTTGATAGATATTCCTATTTTGAAAAGGGTTGGATTTCCTGTTGCAGTGGCAGATGCTTCAGAAATTGTAAAAAAATACTGTGTTTACGTTACAAAAGCAAAAGGCGGAGAAGGAGCAGTTAGGGAAACTATAGATTACATTCTTCACCTAAGAGGCGAGTATGAAAAGATAATAGAGGAATTTATTGATGATTGAAGACAGAGAAAGATGGAATAAAAAATATCTATCTGAAAAACTTCCTGAAGAACCTTCTGAAGTTGTTAAAAAATTCTATAACCTTGCTAAAAAAGGAAAAGCCCTTGATATAGCTGCTGGAACAGGTAGAAATTCTATTTTTTTATATGAAAAAGGCTTTCAGGTTGATGCTGTTGATATATCGGATGTTGCATTAAACATTTTGAAGGAAAAACAGCCTGAAATAAACACAATTCAAGCAGATCTTGATAATTTTGAATTTCCAACAAATAATTATGAACTTGTAATAAATATTAATTTTTTAAATAGAAATCTAATTCCTAAAATAAAAGATAGCCTAAAAAAAGACGGTGTTTTAATATTTGAAACATTTGTTTTAAATGAAGAAGCTAAAACAAAGGATTTTTATCTGAGGAAAAATGAACTTCTTCATCTTTTTATAGATTTTTATGTAGTTTATTATCAAGAATTTGAAACAAAAAGACATGATGGAAGAAATGCCTTAAAAGCATCCTTAGTTGCAATAAAAAAATGCTAAACTCTGATATCAGAAAAATTCTATCTATTGCTGCTCCTGCTGCATTAAACCAGCTTCTTGATATGCTTCAGGTTCTTATTGATATGATATTTGTAGGAAGAATTTCCCCTACTGCCGTTGCTTCTGTTGGTCTCAGCATGAATCTTATTGGAACTCTCTATTCTATAATTGGAGTTTTTAGCGTTGGTGTTAATGCATTAGTTGCAAGATTTTTTGGAGCAAAAGAGCTTGAAAATATTTCAAAAGTAGTAACTACAGCAATCTTATTTTCATTTTTAGTGTCTATTCCTATAACACTAATAGTTTTCTTTTTTTCTTACGATTTTTTTGAGCTTTTTGGAGGAAATAAAGATATAGCTGAGGTTGGAAGTTCCTATATGAAAATAGTAAGTGTTTCTATTCCGTTTTTATTTATAGGAGCAGTCCTTATTTCTACTTCAAATGGCTTTGGAGATACGAAAACTCCCTTATTCATTGGGATTATGGGAAATATTTTAAATACTTTTCTTGACTATGTTCTAATTTTTGGAAAGTTCGGATTCCCTGAACTTGGAGTAAAAGGGGCAGCAATTGCTACAACTACAGCTTATATCTTTGAGATTGTTATCTATATCTTTCTAATTGTATTTAAAAAAATTTTTACCTTATCTAAAAAAATAGATATTAATATGGCAAAAAGGTTATTTAGAATTGGTATTCCTGCTGGTTTTGAAAGATTTATAATTCACGGGTCTTTTATGGTTTTTATATGGATAATATCAATGTACGGCACTTACATTTTAGCAGGTTATCAAATAGGGCTGAGAGTGGAAGGACTTGCATTTATGTCTGGATTTGGATTTTCAATTGCGGCAATGACTTTAGTTGGACAGTCTTTAGGAGCAGGAAAACCTGATGAAGCTTATAAATACGGTATAAAAACTTCTTTAGTAGCTGGCTTTCTCATGCAGTTTATTGGAGTTTTAATGTTTCTCTATCCAGAATTTTTTGTATCTATTTTTACAAACGACAAAAAAACTATAAAAGAGGCAAGTATTTATCTTCAAGTTGTAGCTATTTCCCAATTTCCTCTGGCAGTTGATTTTGTTTTAAGCGGTGCTTTAAGAGGTGCAGGAGCAACAAAACTATCTCTTATTATTAACACTGGAAGTTTATGGATTTTTAGATTAATACCTTCCTTAATTGTTACTTTTTATTTTAAAAATATTCTTTTAGTTTATTTTATAATGATAGTTGAAACTTATTTGAAAGGATTATTAATATGGTATATTTTTAAAAAAGGAAAATGGAAAGAGGTGAGGGTGTAAATGCCGCAAAATGAAAATGAAGCTTTCAAAGAAGCAGAAAAACTTAATGAGTTTGTAACAGACCCCCGTGAAAAAATTTCCAGTTTAGAAAAAAAATTTCATAATTTTAAAGAGAAAACAAAAGAATCTATAAAACATGTGCTTCCACAGCCTTTAAAACCTGTTATGGAAGGAGAAACTGGAGATATAGTTCTTTTGGTTCTAGTCCTGTTAATAATAGGCATTTTTATGAAATTTATCGGCCTTGCTCTTAGAATAATATTGAGGTTTATATTTATAGCTTCTATAATAGCAGCTCTTTATATAATATTTCAAAAATTTAGCTAAATTTTACATTTAAACCCTAAAAGTTCAAGTTTCTCAATGAATTTTTTATTTTCTTCCATTGTTCCTATCGAAACTCTGAGATAATTATCAAGTCCAAAAGCAGGTCTTATAACAACTCCGTTTCTTAATAGATTTTCATAAACCATTTTTGCATCATCAACTTTAAACATTATAAAATTGCCGTAAGTTGGTACAAAATGAATACCTCTTTTTTCAAATTCTTCGTATAAAAATTCTTTTCCTTTTTCATTTTCTTTAACTGAAAATTCAACAAATTTTTGATCTTTTAGAGCTTCTATAGCTGCAACCTGTGCAAGCCTGTTTACATTAAAGGGCTGTCTAACCCTTTCTAGTATCTCTATAATTTCTTTTTGCGCAATAGCATATCCTATTCTTAGCCCTGCCAGTCCATAAGCTTTTGAAAAAGTTCGTGTAACAATTACATTTTTTCTAGGTATTTTAGGATTGATAGGATTAACATAATTTAATCCATCTGGTACACCGTGTTCTTTTGCATATTCAAAGTAGGCTTCATCTATCACAACTAAAACATTATCAGGTACATTTTTTATAAATTCATCAAACTCTTCCTTTTTATTTGCAAAGCCTGTAGGATTACATGGATTATCTATAAAGATAACTTTTGTTTTATCTGTAATGCTCTCAAGTAGTTTTTCTAAATTTCTTGAAAAATCACATTCTACAGGAATTTCTTTAACGGTAGCTCCCTGAAGTAAGCTGACTATTTTATACACTATAAATGAATATTGAAACATTAAGACTTCACTGTTTTTATCTAAAAAAGCTCTTGCTATCATATCAAGTATATCATTTGAACCATTTCCAAAAATAAGCTGGTTTTCATCTATTTCCAAAAAACTTGAAAGTTCTTTTCTTAAATAAAATGCACCGCCATCAGGATATCTATTTATGTTTACAGCTTCCCTTTCTACTGCTTTTTTCACAAATAGTGAGCATCCAAACGGATTTTCATTTGAAGCAAGTTTTATTATCTCAGAAAGACCAAGCTCTCTTTTAACTTCTTCTACAGGTTTTCCTGGTTTGTAAACAGGAACATTTAAAATATGGTCTAAAGGTTTTATCATTTTATATTCCCCTTGTAAGCATAAAAGATGTGTCAAAAAGTATGACTGTAATTTCTTCATTTTCTTTTATTTCGGTTACTCCTATATCAACTACCCCAAAGCCGTGAGCATTAAGCATTCCAGTTAATATATTGGAGCCTTGCTTTCCAAAAGGTTTTGCAAAAAACTGCTTTCCATCAAATTCTATTGCAACTCTTATAAACTCTTGTCTGTCTGCTTTTTTTCTTTTATATCCTTCCTTTAATTTTGCTTTTACAACAGGATTGTAGAAATTTTCATATCCCATCATTTTTCTTAAAGCAGGTTTTACAAGTGTTTCACACACAAACATCGCAGCTACTGGATTTCCCGGGATGCCAAAAAACAGCTTTTGTTTTTCTTCTCCCCATACCCCAAAAGCTACAGGTTTTCCAGGCTTTTGTGCTACTTTCCA
>WIAL01000040.1 GCA_015519975.1 Hydrogenothermaceae bacterium
TCTTCTACAATTGGCTCAAAAATAGGTACAAATTTGCCGTCTTCTTTTTTGACACCGTAGTAATATTCTTCCTTATTAAGATCAAAAACGTGCCCTTTACTTGCAACTATAGTTAAAAACCTATCTCCTACACCAATTTCATAAGCATCAACCTTTTTTAATCTTCTTCTTAAAGGCTTACCAAAAAAGTTTGCAATGGTTCTTGCTTTATTTGGAGATTCAACTATTACAAGGGTTGTTCTAAAAGACTGCCTTTCTTCTGGGATATACTCTCCTGATAGTATTTTTTTAACTTTTTCCCTATCTTCATCGATTTGTTTTAAAATCTCTTGAAGATTTATTTCATCTACTGGTTTAAACTCAATATCTTCATTAAACCATCTAACTTTTTTCTGTAAAGAGAAAAATGCCTTATCGTCATCTTTTAATACATACGATAAACCCTTTGTAAGCCCTCCTGGATAAAGCCTTGAGGTTCTACCAGACGCCTGAATGTATCCTGTTACATCTGCAGTTGTAAGAATAAACTGTCCGTTTTCTTCTTTTAATGTAACTTCTGGGGATGTTCTAATTGCATCAAATATTTCTTTATTTTTTAAAAGTGATATTACAAACTGCTGTATTTCTCTTAATCTATTTAGTTTATTTTCATCAAGTTTATTCGGATCCCAGAAAGCATAAACTTTTAAAAAGTTAATATCTTGATAAAGTTTTAAAGTAGTTTCCCAGGGAATTAATTTTTTACGGGTTAAAAATGGAGTTATTATTAATAAGAAATAGTATAAATGAGTAAATTTTTCTTCTATTGAAATGTTAAACTGAAGTTTGGGTACCCCTATAAAAAGGGCATATCTAATAACGTCAGGTAAATCAACACCCCTTGCAAGAGGGTTTCTGTAACTTGCAAATCCAACAGCTACAGGTGCTTTTCCTATTTTGTAATCTTCTAATCTATCCCAAAACTCTTCATAATGAACAGCATCTATACCGTTGTCTTTTAAAAATTGAACATATTCATCCAGTCTTTCTCTAGTTTCAGAAGATGATAGGAAAACAAGCCCTCCTTTGCCAAGCTTTTTTATTTTCTCTATAGAATCCTGCCATACCTTTTCAGCTGAAGAGTCTTCATATACATCTTCAATATTTCTAAGTGTTAAAGAAGGTCTTCCAACCTCAAAACCAAGAAGTTCCCTAAAAAGTAAAACTCTTCTTGAACGTGGGTTTGATGTCGCAGAGGAAACTATTAACACTCCTTTTCTTTTCTGTGCTATTTTTTCTATTTTTCTCTGCCAATTCTGATAAATTTCTAAATCTTTTTCTGAAGGTTGACCTTTTGAGAATATTTTTGCTTTAAATTTTAGAAACTTCATAGTTTCTTCTATTTCTTCTTCTGTAAAACCAAGGAGCATAAGGACTTTATCTATGTTTTTTGCACTTTTTAGTATACTGTCAACATCATCTATAAAAACTAAGTCATAAACTGCTTTAGGGATAATATCCACATTTTTATAAAGGAACATTGAAGTAGTTAAAAGTATTTTAAAGTCATTATTTTTTATTCTTTCTTTTAGTTCTTCCTGTTTTTTCTTAGATTTTGCAAACTTTGAGCTGTAAGCTAATACATCTTCAGGTTTTGCACCAAACTGCAGAAGTCTGTCATAAGCTTGATTAACAAGCATCTGGGTTGGAAATATAAGGTACGTTTTTCCATTTTTCTTTTCTATTAAATACTTTGATAAAACTAAACCAAAAGTTGTTTTTCCGATACCTGTTGGAGCAAGTAGTGCATGGGATATTCCAAGGAAAAATCTCGTAGCCCAGGTTTCCTGAATAGACCATAAGGGATTTTTAATAATTGATTCAAAAAATTTATTAAATTCTTTTACTTCTTCCCATAAATTACAGACTCTTTCAAATTGCCCATAACCTATAAAATCACAAAGTTCTTCATGAGAGACTTCATCAGGAAGACAGTTTCTACACACAAGCCCTTTTTCTAATCTATCACTTTCAATGTCCCCGCCACAGTTAGGACACATTTTTTTATAAATCATAGGAATCATGTTAAAGTCTCCTTGTTTTGTTTTTCTTTAATTTTAATGTTATTGAAATATTTAAGCAATCATTTTAAAATTTATGTTAATATTAAGTTTAAAATAACATAAAATTAATGGAGGATTCACATGAAAAAACTTTTAATCTCTGCACTTACAGCATTTCCTTTGGTTTCCTATTCTCAAGTATTAAAGATTGAAAAAGTAAAAGCTGTAGAAGAAATTAAAAGTGTTAAAGAAGAAAAAAAAGTTTATTCTGAAGAGATAAATCTTACACGTCAGCTTGATTTAGGAGAAATACTTTCAAATTTATATCCAGAGATTAATCATATAAGAAAAGGATTTGTGGCAAATGATGTTAATTTAAGAGGTTTTTCAAGGAATAATATAAATGTTCTTGTGGATGGTGAAAAGATCTACGGTGCCTGCCCAAATAGAATGGATTCTCCTATATTTCATGTTTCAACACCTCAAGTAGAAAAAGTGATAATAAATGAAGGTCCTTTCGATGTTAAAACTCAAGGATCCATGGCAGGAGTTATAGAAGTAAAGACAAAAGAGCCAAGAAAAGGTCTACATTTGAATACGGGTCTAACTGTTGGCTCATTCCAATATAAGCAGGGATATGTGGAAGTAGAAGGTGGAAGCGATAAAGTTAAAGCACTAATAGGTTATCAAAAAAGATACTCAAAGCCTTATAAAACAGGAGAAGGTAAAAAAATAACAGAGTATAAACATCCAAATCCTATAAACGATTATCAAGATAAATATATAGACCATAAAATACTTGATATTGATAATTTCTGGGCTTCCCTTTTATTAACTCCTGATAAAAGCAATGAGATTAAGATAAACACAGCTTACGATAATGCTGAAAGCGTTTTTTATCCTTATCTTCTAATGGATGCTGTATACGACAGAACGTTTAGAATATCCGGTGGGTATAAATATAAACCTTTATATTTAAAAGCAAAAATTTACTATAACAAAGTAAAACACGACATGCAGGATAAATGGAGAAAAAGTGCCGTCAAGTGGACAAACGGTACAAAATCTACCCGCGGATATATGATGAGAACTTATGCAGAAAGTTACGTAAAAGGATTTAAAGTGGAAAAATCTCACTTCCTTAAAGGAATAAGATTTGATGCTGGAATAGATGGATTTATAAGAAACTGGAAAGCAGATAATAAACTTATGATGCTTGACAACAGAGGAATGATACCGGATGTTGATGTAAAAGATGTAGGTATATATGCAAATGCAGTTTATAAAAGAAATAAACATGAAATAAATCTTGGAGTAAGACTTGACAGCACAAAATCAAAAGCTGACAAAAATGCTTATGGGACTGCCAATAAAAATTTATGTCAGCAGTATTACACAAACTGCAGTCTTTCGAAAACTGACACTTACCTTTCGGGCTTTATACTTGATAAATACTATATAGATAAAAAGTCTTATATTTATGCAGGTTTTGGACATTCTGTGAGAACACCGGATCCTCAAGAAAGATACATTGCACTGAAAAGACCAAATAACCCTGTAAATAAACCAGACTGGGTTGGAAATCCAAACTTAAAACCAAGCAAAAATAACGAAATTGATTTGGGAATGCATATTAAAAAAGGTAAATTTATCTTCAGCATAAACGGCTTTTACAGTAAAGTAAAAGATTACATATACATTGTTAAAATTACATCTTTAACTAATCCTACAGAAAAAGCTATATCTTATGAAAACATAGACGCTAAATTTTATGGAGGAGATATAAACATTAAAACATTTTTATCTGACTATTTTTATTTAGATTTAGGGGCAGCTTATCAAAGGGGTAAAAAGGATAGCGGAAATGACAAAGATATTGCAGAAATACCTCCTTTAAAAATTAGAGGAGCCTTAACATACGATAATTTAAAATATTATGGTCAGGTTGAAGTAATACACTCATTTAAACAAGATAAAGTTGATTCAACTTTAAATGAAACTCCAACACCTTCTTATACAGTAGTAAATATAAAAACCGCATATAGATTGAAGCATTTCACTGTAGGGGCTGGAATTGATAATGTTTTCGATAAGTTTTACTACACACATCTTTCATATTTAAGAAATCCATTTTCTGCTGGTATGAAAACTCCAGAACCAGGAAGATTTATTTATGTGAATTTAACTGCAAGTTTTTAATCTATAATTAATTTATGGATTTATACTATGTATTAACAGGTTTAATTTTAGGAATAACAGCAGGTATAGTTCCAGGGCCATTAATGGCCCTTTTAATTTCAGAAACTTTGAAAGGAAACTTAAAAAATGGAATTTTAATATCAATAACACCAGCAATAACAGATATTCCAATAATAATTTTTTTCTTAATTTTTTATAAAAGCTTTACAGATATAAACATAATTATAAAAATTTCATCTATATTTGGTAGTTTAGCTCTTTTTTATTATGGGTATAAAGATTTAATATATAAAAAAGAAAATATTAAACTTAAATATGAAACATCAAAAACCTTGCAAAAAGGAATTATTGTAAATATTCTAAACCCGCATGCGTATATTTTTTGGGGATTAATAGGAGTTCCTCAAATTCTTAAAGCATCATTGCCTGAAAGTTTTGTTTTTGTTATTTCTTTCTTTATAGGTATATGTTTAACCATGTTTTTAATTGCTCTTTTAACAGCAAAAAGTAAACAGTTTTTAGAAAGTAAATACTACATTTTCCTTATAAAGTTATCTGGAATTTTTTTAATTGGTTTTGGTTTTTACATTCTTTTAACAGGATTAAAAAGTTGATATAAAGAAAATAAATATTATTTTAAAATGAAGCATGGGAAATTTTATTTTTGACAAAAATCTTTATAATAAGTTTTTTGTTTTTAATGAGAGGAAAGATGCCGGGAAAAAGCTTGCACAATTTTTGAAGGATAAATTAGAAGAAAAAGGCATTTTGGTATTTGCAGTCCCTTCAGGAGGAGTGCCGGTTGCTAAAGAAATATCAAAAGAACTAAAAGCACCGCTTGATCTATTAATTGTTAGAAAAATACAGCTTCCATGGAATACTGAAGCCGGATTTGGAGCAATGAATTTAGACAAAGATGTTGTTTTAAATGAAGAACTTATTAAGTCTTTAAATCTATCTCAAGAAGATATAGAAAAACAAAAAGAAAAAACGTGGAAAACATTAATTGAGAGAAACAAAATATTTAGAAATAATAAGCCATTTCCAGACATAAAAGGAAAAACAGTAGTTATTGTAGACGATGGACTCGCATCAGGATATACCTTAAGAGCAGCTATAAAATTCTTAAAAAAAAGAGAACCTAAAAAAATAATTGTTGCTGTTCCAACATGTTCTAAACACTCAGCAGAAGAAATATCACAGTTTGTAGATGAAATTTATTGTTTAAATGTAAGAGATATTTATCCATTTGCGGTGGCCGATGCCTATAAAGAGTGGCATGACCTATCCGCAGATGAAGTAATTGAAATTTTAAATAATTAGACTATTTGAAGCATTCTATCAAGAGGTTTTCTTGCTTTTTCTATTATCTCTTCAGGAAGAACAATCTCATTTGTTTCATTTTCTAGCACTTCTTTAATTTTATCTAATGTATTTTTCTTCATATCACAGCAGTGAACTGTTCCGCAGTAATCTGCATTTACAGGGAAAATATAATTTTTATTTGGATTAATCTTTTCAAGCTGATGCTTTAAACCAACTTCTGTTCCTATAATTACATTTTCAGCATCACAAGTAGTGGCAAATTCAATAATTTGTGAAGTACTTCCAACAAAATCAGCAATTTCAGTTGTTTTCGTATTACATTCTGGATGAACTGCTATTTTTGCATCTGGATATTTTTCTTTTAGTTCAAGAAGCTGATCGGGGGACAAATTAAAGTGTGGAGGACAAAAACCTTTCCATAATATAAATTCTTTTTCAGGAACTTGCTGTGCTATGAATCCTCCTAAGAATTGATCAGGGACAAAAATTATTTTATCTTCTTCTAATGCTTTAACAACTTTTACAGCATTTCTTGATGTAACTATAACATCTGCTAAAGTTTTAACATCTGCATTTGTATTTACATAAGCCACTACAGCTGCATCCGGATGTTCCTCTTTTAATTTTTTAACACCTTCGTAAGTTGCCATATCTGCCATTGGACAACCGCTTTCAGGATTTGGATGGAGGACCTTTTTCTCAGGATTTAAAATTTTTGCAGTTTCAGCCATAAACCTAACACCGGCAAAAACGATTATATCTGCATCTGTTTCTTGTGCTCTTCTTGCAAGTTCTAAACTATCGCCTATAAAATCAGCAATATCTTGTATTTCACCTCTTTGGTAATAATGGGCAAGTATAACTGCATTTTTCTTTTCTCTAAGTTCATTTATTTCATCTATAAGAGTTTTTTCTGCTACCGTCATTAAAACCTCCAATCAAACAGCGTTTTATTTTATAGATAATATATATTATTGGAAACCGTTTGCAAATTCAATCCAAAGTGACTTAGGTATTTTTCTATAAATGGATTTTGAACTATACTTTCAGCAATTAATGAGTTTAAAGTATACAGCAAAATAAATATTATTAATGCAAATAAAATAAAATCCTTTTTGGCATTTTTCACTTTAAAAGCAGTATATAAAAGATACAAGCTGTATAAAAGCCCTAATGAGCTTAAAGGTCTTAAAAGCTGGTATATATCTACAATATCTGACAGCCAAATTGGAGTCGAGGCAAATGCTGTAATTTTTAACGCTGTATTAAAGTCTAATTTTTTATTCGACTTAATTACAAAGTAAGCATAGATGTAAACAGATATAATATCCATAAAATAAGTAGTTACAGAATAAAGTATAGTTTTATTCAAAGGTATTCTTTCAATAAAATGCATGCTGATAATTGAAAGCACAGGACCGATTAATGCAAGTAAAAATACATATTTGGCTACAAATTTATAGGAAATTTTCCTGCTGTAAATCTCAATCCAAAATTTTTCAGGATGTAATACTACACTTAAAGCTATTTTTAATACTTCTTTCATTCTTCTCTAGTTAAGGTTATAAGTACATCTTCTCCTAAAGATTTTATATTCTTTTTGTTAAGTTTTACTGCATTATTTATATCGCTAATACCAAGCTTTCCAACAGAAGAAATTCCTTCTTCTCCTATAATTTTAGGCGCAATGAAAACTGAAGTTTTATCAAAAAGGTTTTCTTTTATAAATTGAGTAATAATTTCCTTTCCACCTTCAACCAAAATATGGATAACATCTCTTTTATAAAGTTCACTTAATATATCTTCCAGTTTAAATTTTCCATTGTCTAAAGGAAGTTTTATGATCTCAATATTTTCTTTTTTATTTAAAGATTTCACTTTTTCTTTATCTGCATTTTCTCCTACAAATACTATCGTTTCTGCAGTTTCATCAAAAATTTTATAATCTATAGGTGCTTTTAAGTCCTTATCTATCAAAACCCTAACAGGCTGTCTATCTGTTTTTATATGTCTTACAGTTAACTGCGGATTATCTTTTAAGACTGTTCCAATTCCTACCAGAACTGCAGAAGCTTCTTTTCTTAGCTTGTGAGCATATTTCCTTGATTTTTCTCCTGTAATCCATTTTGAGCTTCCTGTGAACGTGGCTATTTTTCCATCTATTGTTTGAGCCCATTTTAGATGAATAAATGGTCTTTTTTCTTTTATATATACAAAAAAATCTTCATTTAACTCTTTTGCTTTATCTTCCAAAACTCCTGTTACAACCTTTATGCCGTGCTCTTCAAGTAGTTTTATCCCTTTCCCTGCAACTAATGGATTTGGGTCTAATGCGGCAACCACTACTTTTTTTATTTTGTTTTCTATAATAGAATTGGTGCATGGAGGAGTTTTTCCATAATGACAGCAAGGTTCAAGTGTAACGTACATTGTTGCCCCTTCAATATTATTACCTTTAGACAGGGCATCTTTTATAGCTTCCCTTTCTGCATGCGGCATTCCAGCTTTTTTATGATAACCTTCTCCAATGATTTTCCCGTTTTTTTCTATTACAGCCCCAACTGCCGGATTTGGATGGGTATCTCCTTTTGCCTTTTTAGCCAAGTTTAAAGCTTTTTTCATAAAATATTCGTAGTTCATTTGCATACCTTTAGGTTATGGTTTAATTTAAATAAAAAACAAATTTATGAGGTTAAAAATGTATAACATAAATAAAGACCTTGCAAATATATTTAAAAAGATGGCTGCTATTTACGAGTTTTTAGATGATGAATACAGAGCAAGGGCTTATTGGAGAGCTGCCCATATTATAGAAGACCTGCCAGATGATGTGAGAAATTATGTAAAAGAAGGAAAAATATATTCAATAAAAGGTATTGGACCAAGTATAGCATCAAAAATAATTGAATACATAAGAGACGGTAAAATAACAAAATATGAAGAGCTGAAAAAACAGATACCTGAAGACTTCATAGAACTTATAGACCTTCAGGGAATAGGCCCAAAAACATTAAAAAAGATATATGAAGAGCTTGGAATAAAAACCAAAGAAGAGCTTATAAAAGCTTTAAAAGATGGAAGAGTTGAAAAGCTTGAAGGATTTGGACCCAAAAAAGTAGAAAAAATGCTTAAGGCTATAGAACTTTATGAAATTTCAAAAAGAAGAATGCTTTTATGGGATGCCCTTCAAATTTCAAGATATATTGAAGATCGGCTGAAAAAGTTAAAAGAAGTTAAATTCATTGAAACTGCAGGAAGTATAAGAAGAAGAAAACCTACTGTTGGTGATATTGATATTCTTGCTGTTGCTGATGAAAAGGATGCTTTAAAGATAATGGATCATTTTGTATCTCTTCCAGAAGTTAAAGAAGTGCTTGTAAAAGGTCCCAAAAAAACAAGTCTAATATTTAAAACTGAAGATAAGGAAACGCAGGTAGATTTAAGAATATTCAGAGAAGATGAAA
>WIAL01000041.1 GCA_015519975.1 Hydrogenothermaceae bacterium
AGCTATTTTCATATCATAACTGGTCCAAATATGGCAGGCAAAAGTACATTTATAAGACAGTCTGCGATACTTATCATACTTTCACATATTGGCTCTTTTATTCCAGCAAGAAAAGCAGTTATTCCAGTTTTTGACGGCGTGTTTACAAGGATAGGTTCTGCAGATGCACTTGCAAAAGGTCTTTCAACTTTTATGGTTGAGATGCTTGAGATGTCAAACATAGTTTCAAATGCAACGGAAAACAGCTTTGTTGTGCTTGATGAAGTTGGAAGAGGAACAAGTACTTATGACGGTCTTTCTCTTGCATGGGCAATTTCTGAATATCTGGCAAAAAATGTAAAAGCAAAAACATTATTTGCAACTCACTACCACGAACTTACACAGCTTGAGGAAGAACTGCATCAGGTAAAAAATTACCATATGCATATTAAAGAAGAAGGAGATAAAGATATAAGATTTACTTACAGAGTTCTGGAAGGATTTACAAATAAATCTTACGGAATACACGTTGCAAAACTTGCTGGAATCAAGGATGAAATTATTGAAAGAGCTTATGAAATACTTGATAAATTTGAAAATAGCCATGAACTTGAAGATATATTCAAGGTTGAAAATAAAAAATCTCCAAAGGTATTAAGACAGCCAAAACAAGAATATAAACCAGAGGAAGAAGAACTTCCAATATTTAAACAGCTTCAAACTATTGAGCAAGAAAACACATATAAAGAAATAATTGAGCAGTTAAAAAGTTTGGATATCGCAAATTTAACCCCGCTTCAAGCATTAAACATTTTAAACGATATTAAAAGTAAGTTAAAATTATAAGTAGAAGGTGATAATATGATTAAAGAAATAGATTTAGAAAAACTTCCAGAAGAGGCAAGAAAAGAACTTTTGGATTTTTATGAATTCTTATTAGAAAAGTATGGCAAAAAAAGAAAAATAAATTAAACATAGAAAAGCTTATTCCTAAAAAAGTAAAGTTTTTTGATCCACTAAATAGAGACGATATTTATGAAAGGTAAAATTTTTATAGATACAAACATTTGGCTGTACTCTTTTATGGAACAAAATTATAAAAAAGCAGAAATTTCCAGAAAGTTAATTGAAGCAAATTTTACGAAGATGATATTAAGTACGCAGGTTTTAAATGAAATATGTTTCAATTTGATAAAAAAAGCGAATTATTCAGAGCAAGATATTAAGATCTTAATAAAAAATGATGATTGATAACTTTCATACCACTATAGTTGATGGAGAAACAGTGTTATTTGCTTCTTCGTTAAGAGAAAAATATAAATTTTCATACTGGGATAGTTTAATAGTTTCATCTGCTTTAAAGAATAATTGTAAAATATTGTATACGGAGGATATGCATCACGGCCTAATTGTTGATGGAGTTTTAGAAATTGTTAATCCCTTTAAGGAGTAAGATGTGCTTGATTTAAACAAATTAAAATTTGATGAAAGAGGCTTAATACCTGTAATTACTCAGAGCTATTATACAGGAAAGGTTTTAATGCAGGCTTATGCAAATAAAGAAGCTATTCAAAAAACAATTGAAACAGGATATGCAACATATTTTTCACGCTCCAGAAATGAGCTTTGGGTAAAAGGTGAAACTTCAGGAAATAAGCAAAAGGTTGTAGATATAAAAATAGACTGTGATGAAGACAGCATTATCTACCTTGTAAAAGATTATGGAGTTGCATGTCACACAGGTGAGGAAAGCTGTTTTTATAGAGATTTAAATCTTGAAAAATCTGAGAAACCTCCGGCTTTTGAAATATTCCACGCTCTGTATGAAAAGTTAAAAGAAAGAAAAGAAAAAATGCCTGAAGGATCTTACGTAGCATCTTTGTTAAAAAAAGGAAGCGACAAGATAATTCAAAAAGTAGGCGAAGAAGCTGTAGAAACAGTTATAGCTCTAAAAAATAAGGATAAAGATGAAATAGTTTATGAAGCTTCAGATCTAATATTTCATCTGATAGTTGCACTTCTTGATGCAGGTGTTAAACTTGAAGACATACAGGAAGAACTTTTAAGAAGGTACAAATAATGCAACTTGAAGATTTAAGGCTTGTATATTATGCTTTAGCAGATGAAATAAGACTTAAAATACTAAAACTTCTTATTGATAATAAAGAGCTTTGTGTTTGTGAGCTTCAGCCAATATTAAACATTTCACAGCCAAATTTATCTTTTCATCTAAGAATTTTAAGGGATGCAAATTTAGTAAATGTAAAAAAAGAAGGTAAGTGGAAATATTATTCTATAAATAAAGAAAATGAAATTTTAAAAGTAAACCTGCCGTTTATACAATCTTTAGAAATTAAAGAAAAAATCCAGCCAAATATCTGTAAAATAGAGAAAAAATAAATTTGAGCTAAAAATATAATTAAAATCATATTGACTTTTTTGCTATTTTATATAAAATATTGTCTATATAAAATTTTTTTTATGTGAGGCGCTAACATGGCAAAAAGAACAATAAAAGATGTCAGTGAAGTGAAAAAGACTCAAGATGGTATTGTTATTGAAGTTAAAGATGATACTGTTGAAGCAGAAAAAGTAAAAGAAATTGTAGAGAACTGTCAAACAGGACAGTGTGACTGCATGAGTGAAGAAACAAAACAAAAAGTTACATTTATGGATTTTAAAGCAGAAAACGGAAAAGTGGCAATAGAGATAAAAGGTGATTTAACAGAAGAAGAAATAAAAGAAGCAATGAGCAGAAGTAAAAAAGAGCTATAAACTGAAGTGGATTTACAAACTCTTTTAGCTGTTTCAATATTCCTGCTTACACTAATATTTGTAATCTGGCAGCCTAAAGATCTAAGTATAGGCTGGACTGCCACAGTGGGGGCTGTTTTAGCCCTTTTAACCGGCGTTGTGTCCCTAAATGATGTCTGGGCTGTTGTAAAAATAGTCTGGGATGCAACAGTTGCTTTTGTAGGGATTATTTTTATATCTCTTATTCTTGATAAAATCGGATTTTTTGAATGGTCAGCTCTTCATATGATGAAAAGGGCTGATGGAAACGGTCGTAAACTCTTTGTTTATATAATTTTGCTTGGAGCATTAATCGCTGCATTTTTCGCTAATGATGGTGCAGCTTTAATGCTTACCCCGATAGTTTATGCAAAAATTAAGCACTTAGGATTAAAAGATAGATTTGTACTTCCATTTATAATGGCAAGTGGTTTTGTTGCCGATACAACAAGCCTTCCTCTTGTTATTTCAAACCTTGTAAACATTGTTACAGCAGATTTCTTCGGTATCAGATTTATTGAGTATGCCTTTAAAATGATTATTCCAAATATTTTTTCACTGCTTGCCACTTTAATTGTTTTATACCTGTTTTTCAAAAAAGATATTGTTAAGGAATACGATCCGTCACTTCTAAAAAATCCAGATGAGGTTATAAAAGACTGGTTTATTTTTAAAATTGCGTGGTGGCTTGGTGGGTTTTTACTTATTGGTTTTGTAGTATCAGAGATTTACCACATACCAGTTTCAATAATAATAACAATTGGTGCAGTTGTTCTTGGATTAGCCACTTACAGAGAAAAAATAGTAGATATGAAAACCCTTGTCTTTAAAGAAACTCCGTGGAAAATTGTTGTTTTTTCAATAGGTATGTATGTAGTGGTTTACGGACTGAAAAATGTTGGTTTAACATCAGAGCTTGCTAAGTTTATAAAAGATTTTCAATCTTATGGAGATTTATCAGGTATTATTGGAACAGGAATTATAGCTGCCGTTTTATCGGCAATTATGAATAATATGCCTTCTGTGATGGTTGTTGACCTTGCTATTACAGATACAGGATTTAAAGAAAGTGTTCAGCATATACTTGCATATGCAAATATTATTGGCTGTGATTTAGGTCCCAAAATTACACCAATTGGCTCACTTGCAACGCTTTTATGGCTTCACGTTTTAGAGCAAAAAGGAATAAAAATCAGCTGGGGATACTACTTTAAGGTTGGGATAATATTAACTCCACCGGTTTTATTATTTACATTACTTGGACTTTACTTATGGAATCAATTAATTTAATCTTAAATATGAATAATTATTTAGGAGAGGTATTAATATGGCTGAATTACACCCACCTATAGTTCATTTTGCAATAGCATTAACAATAATAGGGGTAATTTTTGATATTCTTGGGTTTGCACTGAAAAAAGAAAGTTTGAAATACGCAGGTTTCTGGGTTTTTATAATTGGTATAGTTGCTGTATGGGGAGCTATGCTTTCTGGAGAGGCTGCAGAAGAATTAGTAGAAAAATTTGTAGAAAATACAAAAGTTGAGGAAATTTTTGAAACACATGAAGAACTTGGAAAAATTCTTCCATGGATATTTACAGGTTTAGGTCTATTTAGGGTTTATCTATATATAAAAGAAAACTCTAAACTAATGATAATTTACCTGATTTTAGCATTTATAGGGATAGGGCTAATAGGCTATCAAGGAAGATTAGGAGGCAAAATGGTTTATGAGCATGGAGTTGGGGTAAAACCTCTGATGGAAAAAACTCCTATAGTTCACAGCTCTAAAGCAGAAGATGACGATTAAATTATTTGAGGTGAAAAATAATGACTATAAAGATAGGTTTTATCTGCACTGGAAATTCTGCAAGAAGTCAGATGGCAGAAGGGTTTGGAAAATATTATTCACAGAAACTTGGAAAAGATGTGGAGGTTTACTCTGCAGGTTCAAATCCTTCCGGATATGTCCATCCTCTTGCTGTAAAAGTTATGGCTGAAAAAGGAATAGACATTTCTCAAAACAGCTCAAAATCTTTAGATGACATACCTTTAAAAGAGCTTGATTATGTTATAACCCTTTGCGGAGATGCTGCTGAAAATTGCCCTGTTGTTCCTAATGCTAATACCCAGCACTGGGGACTTCCAGACCCTGCAAGAGCTAAAGGAACAGAAGAAGAAAAACTTGAAGTTTTTAGAAATATAAGAGATGAGATAGAAAAAAAGGTGAGAGAGCTTATGGAAAGTGTTTAACTTTCCTTTAAGTTAAAATTTAACTTTCTAAGTTTTGATTTTAAGGTATTTCTTGAAATATTTAAAAGTTTAGCAGTTTTAGATATATTTTCTCCTGTTTTCTCAAAGGTTTTGATAATAACTAACTCCTCTAATTTTTCTTTTAATTTTGATACATTTTCAATGCCGTATTCTCCAATTAATTTTTCTACAAATTCTTCCTCTGTCATGTTGCACTGATTTTCCTGAGTAAATTTTATGTCCTCTATATCTATGTTTCCTGCGTATTTATTAAGACATGCTGAATAGATTATGTTCTTTAGCTCTCTCACATTGCCCGGGAAATTATAGTTTATAAGAGTTTTTTCTGCTTCTTCTGTTATTCCTTTAATATCTGTTTTTAGTTCCTCGTTAGCCTTTGAAATAAAGTATTTTATAAGTTTTGGTATATCTTCTTTTCTTTCTCTGAGAGGAGGTACTTTTATTATTATCTGGGAAAGTCTGTAGTATAAATCTTCTCTAAATTTTCTTTCTTTTATATACTCTTCCACATTAATATTACTTGCAGAAATCACTTTTACATTTGACTTTAAAGGCTGTGTTCCTCCAACTCTATAAAATGTTTTTGTTTCTAAAAATCTTAGAAGTTTACTTTGAAGTTCAAGGGGAAGTTCTCCTATCTCATCTAAAAATAGAACTCCTTCATTTGCAAGTTCTATAAATCCTATTTTTCTCTCTGTTGCTCCCGTAAAAGCTCCTTTTTCATGTCCAAAAAGCTCACTTTCAAACAAATCCTTTGGTATTGCTGCACAATTAACGGCTATAAATTTCTTACCACTGTGATCTGCTATAAGTTTTGCAACTAGTTCTTTACCAACTCCGGTCTCACCGCTTATAAACACGTTCATATCATTGGAAGAAGCTATACCAATTTTTTTGAATAAATCTCCTAAAGTTTCAAAAGAGCCAATGAACTTTTCACCATCAAAGGAAAAATTAGGCTCTGTATCTTTTTTTATATCTTTTTTTATTTTATTTATTAAGTTTAAAAGCTCCTGCGGGTCAAAAGGTTTTTCTAATATGTCTCTAACTCCGTATTTGGTAGCTTCTATAATATTTTCAGCGGTTGTATAAGCTGTGATTAGTATTACAGGAAAGGATTTATTTTTCTCTCTAACTGCCTTTAAAATATCTATACCTGATAAAAAACCAAGATTTACATCAAGTATAAGAAGGTCTGTATTTAGTACCTTTTCAACAGTGTAGTCAACTCCTTCTTCACCTGAAAAACTTAAAACCTCACCTAAATTTTTCCTTTTAATTAACTTTTCCAAGGATTTTAAAACTTCTATCTGGTCTTCTATTATAGATATTTTCATTGCTGTCCTCCAGATAAAATCTAACTGTAAATGTTGTTCCATATTTACCTGTATCTACAAGTATATCTCCATTATTTTCATAAACTATTCTGTAAACAGTAGAAAGACCAAGCCCAGTTCCTTCCTGTTTTGTAGAGAAGAAAGGCTCAAATATTTTATTTCTAACTTCCGGTGATATTCCAGAACCGTAATCCTTTACAGAAAATTCAACTGCGTTTTGTTTTTTATCTTTTCTTAAAATAATACATATCTTGCTTCTTTCAAAAGATGCTTCTACAGCATTTTTTATAAGATTTATTGCTAAAATTTCAAAAGCTGTTTGATTGATAGGTAGGTATAAATCTTTCTGTATATATTTATCTAAAACAATTTTTTTCCTTTGAAAAGCCGGCGTCATGATAAATAGTATTTCATTTAAAAGCTCGGATACGTTAACTGGTTCACCTGTGTACTCTGTAGGAGGTTTTGCAAAGTTTAAGAAAGACTTTATCAGTTTATTCATCTTTTTAAGTATTGATTTAGTATTTTCTATATCTTCTTTATCCAAAGAGTTTATATCTTCAAGGTAAAGATTTAAAGGAAGCAGCATATTTTTTAATTCATGTGCCAGACTTGCTCCAATATCTCCAACAGTTGAAAGTCTTTGGGCAAGATTATACTGCTCTTGCAAAGCTTTTATTTCTGAAATATCAGATATTGTAAATATACACCTATCTTTATATACAGCAGCATTTATTATAGCCCATATATTTTTATCTTTAATGTTCAGCTTTGTTTCTAATATTTTAGAATTTTCTTTTTTTAAGGTCTCATTTATATTTTGGAGATCCTTTTCTTCTACAAATATTTTAGATATCTTATCTACATTTAAATCTTTATTGTTAAATACTATATTTCCATCTTTATCACAAACAATAACAATATTTTCAAGCTGAAATAATATTTCAGAGTAAAACTTTTTCAGGTTGTTAATTTCCTCAATATAAACCTGAAGTTCTTTGGACATTTTGTAAAGGGCATTTAGTATCTCAGTAAGCTCATCTTTTTCAGCAAAAGTTGGCTTTTCTAAACTATCCCATTCTTTATTTGATATTAGCTTTAAATTTTTCTTTGCAAATCTTATCCTTTCCAGTATTCTTTCTGAAATTAAAAATGCAACTGCAAGGGAAAAAAGAAATATAACTGCAAAGGCGAAAACTGTATTTTTTATGTAATCTAAAATCAAACCATTAATATACTTTGTATCTTTCTTAACCAATACAGAACCAATAATATGATCAAAGCTTTTTATATCATATCTATTCATATTTTTATCATACTTAAACTCTTTTAATCTTGGATTTGAAGACACAATTAGTTTTCCATTTTTATCAACCACATACGCAGATTCTATAAATTTATTTTCTGATAGATTTCTTAAAATTTTGAACAGCTCCCATTTGTTATTGTCAACTATATAAGAAGTTAAAATATTTTCATTGGATTTTATGTAAGAACTTAAAAAATTATCTGTTAGCTCTTCAACTATCCTTTTGTCATTTAAAACAGCATTTGCTCCAAGTACTAAAGAAATAAAAAAACTAAAACCTGTTAAAAGCAGTAGAAGTTTAGTTCTTATTGATAAGCTATAAATCAAACTTTTAATCATTTTTCTTAAAAATCCTGTTTACTCTTTTAAGGGTATCTATCATATGTTCAATTACCAAATAGTCCAAACCTTCAGCACTACCAAAATAATCAACTCCAAGTCGTGATAGTATTATTTTTCCTTCTTTGTCGTTTTTCATATTAAAAAATGCTTCTCTTAATTTATTTGCCTCGGTTTTAGATATGGTATCATTTACAACAATAGGTGTAGTTGGAAAAGGTCCTAATTTCTGTATAACTTTTACCTTAGAAATAATATCTGGGTTTATTCTCTTCATATTTTCAAAAACAAGACTATCAACAGCTGCCCCATCTACAAACCCATAAGCTACAGCTTCAATAGATTCAGCATGAGAATATGTATATATAATTTCTTTAAAGAAGTTTTTGTAAAAAAATCCTTTTTTATAAAGATAGTAAGAAGGGGCAATTGAACCAGAATTTGATTTAGGATCAGAAAAGGCAAATCTTTTACCTTCAAGGTCAAGAAAACTTTTAGCTTTTGAATTTTTAGGAACAATTATATAAGAGTAATACTGCGGTTTTCCTCTAAAATAAGGAACAGCCAAAAGTTTTACATTTACATTATCATTTTTTAAAAAAACATAAGTTGCCCCGCAAATATATGCAATATCAACACTTTTATTCTCTATAAAATACTGCATTTCATCGTAAGTTTTGGTAATTTTTAGCTTTATTTTATATCCAGTTTTCTTTTCTAAATATTTAGCCCACTGGCTAATTGTGTAATAATCATCTTTTACTGTTACATTTGTTATGCCGAAGATTATTGTTTTGGCATTTGAAATACCTATGAAGACTACAGCCAAAAATATAAATATAAAAAATTTTTTAACCATAATTTTAAACTATATCAAAAATAGAAAATATTCAAGTTATAAAAAACATAATAATCAAATTTTGACCACTTACTAATCAAAATTTTTCCATTATTTTTCATTTTAGAAATTTCGAATCTTTTGAAAGCCTGTAAATAAATAGATTTATTCATTGGCATAGTTTTTGAGTATAGAAAATTAGAGATTAAATTTGGGAGGTAATTTTTATGAAAAGAAGGGATTTTTTAAAGACTTCAGTTGGATTTTTAGCAGCATTAGCCGTTGCACCGGCAAGTTTTGGAACAGGTAGAACAAAACTTGAAGGAACAACTTATTTTAAATACCCCGCTAAAAAAATAGGTTCTTTTAATGAGATTAGAAGAAAAGGAACTCTGTCTTTCAGTTATCCAGATAACGACTCACCGTGCCTTGCTATCTTCGTACCAGAAGCCGGTGTTGTAGCATTCAGTACACTTTGTACCCATAAAGGATGTCCTGTAATTTACAATGAGCAAGAAAGGGTTTTTGAATGTCCATGTCATTACTCAAGGTTTGATGTTGATAAAGAAGGTCAAGAAGTTTTAGGACAGGCTACAACAAAACTACCAAGAATAGAACTTGAAGTAAGAGGAAATGATGTTTATGCCGTAGGCGTTGATGGGTTAATTTGGGGAAGAGCATCAAATGTTTAAAAAAAATTTTTGGAGGTAAATAAAAGATGACGGTAAAAGTAAATGATAGAATTCCATTACCACCTAAAGATGCAACTGTAAAAAATGTAACATGTGAATTTTGTATTGTTGGGTGTGGATATAAAGCTTATAAATGGCCTGCAGGTAAAGAGGGAGGATTAAGGCCTAATCAAAATGCCCTGGGTGTTGATTTTACAAGACCAGTTCCCGCAAATGGAACATGGGCATCTCCCAATATGGTTAATGTTGTAGAAGAAAACGGTAGAAAATACAATGTAATGGTTGTTCCTGACCATAATTGTGTAGTTAACAGTGGTCTTAACTCTGTTCGCGGCGGTCTAATGGCTTCAACTTTATTTAATGCCAACAGTGATACAGCAGACAGACTAAAAGAACCAATGATTTATAGAGGAAGAAAACTATATGAAACCACATGGGAAGAGGCAACAGGACTACTTGCTAAAGTAATAGCAAAAATACTGCAAAATGACTCACCAAATGATATTGCAATGGTTACATTTGACCATGGTGGTGGCGGTGGAGGTTTTGAAAATACATGGGGCACTGGAAAACTATTTTTTAAAGCAATTGGGACAATATCTTGTAGAATTCACAACAGACCAGCTTACAACTCTGAAGTTCACGCAACAAGGGAAATGGGAATAGGTGAGCTTAACAGTTCATACTATGACTGTGAGCTTGCAGATACCATAATGATGATAGGAACAAACCCTGTAGAATGTCAGACAAACTTTTTCTTTAACCATATGGTGAAAAATTTAACAGGTGAATCTCTTAAAAATAAAAAGAAAGAATA
>WIAL01000042.1 GCA_015519975.1 Hydrogenothermaceae bacterium
GGACTTAAAGATGTAGAACAAAGATACAGACACAGATATGTTGATTTAATAGCAAATCAAAGGGCAAGAGAAATATTTAAAATAAGATCCAAAGCAATAAAAAGTTTAAGGGAATATCTAGATAGCAAAGGTTTTATGGAGGTAGAAACACCAATTCTTCAATCGGTTGCATCAGGGGCAATTGCAAGACCGTTTATAACCCACCACAATGCCCTTGATATGGATTTATTTTTGAGAATAGCACCTGAGCTTTATTTAAAAATGCTTGTAGTAGGTGGATTTAACAGGGTTTATGAAATAGGTAGAAACTTCAGAAACGAAGGTATAGATACAACCCACAATCCTGAATTTACAATGGTTGAGTTTTATGCTGCGTATCTTGACTATAACGATCTTATGGAAATGACTGAAGAACTTTTAAGAAAAATTCTTTTAGACACTGTTGGAACTTTAAAAATAACGTGGGAAGGGCAAGAGCTTGATTTTGAAAAGCCGTTTAGAAGACTTGCATTTTTTGATGCACTAAAAGAGAAAACTGGAAAAGATAAAGAATTTTTCCTTGATGAAGAAAAAACACGAAACTTTGCAAAAGAAGTTGGAATTCCAAAAGCAGATGAACTAACCCACTCAAAAATACTGGATAAACTTTTTGAACATTTCATAGAAGAAGATTTAGTTCAGCCAACATTTGTTATTGACTTTCCAAAAATACTTTCTCCGCTTGCAAAAACTCATAGGAATGATCCTGATTTGGTAGAAAGATTTGAACTTATTGTTAACAAAAAAGAGATAGCAAATGCTTATACAGAGCTTAATGATCCGGAAGATCAAAAAGAAAGATTCCTGCAGCAGTTAAAAGAAAAAGCACAGGGTGATGACGAGGCAATGGAAATAGATGAGAACTTCCTGATGGCTTTAGAATACGGTCTTCCTCCTACAGCTGGAGAAGGTATAGGTATTGATAGACTTGTCATGATGCTGGCAGATACACCTTCTATTAGAGAAGTTATTCTATTCCCAACTTTAAGACCTGAAAAATAGCTGTAGACGAATAGATTTTGAGAATCTATATTTAAATTTAATAAATATAAAGTGGAGGAATATGTGAAAAATAAATTTATAGGAACGCTTCTTGGAGCTGCTGTTGGTGATTCCATGGGAATGTGTGTCGAGGAACTGCCTGTTGATGAAGTTATCCTCCATTATGGAGATAAAATAAATGATTTATGTAAGCCACACCCTGCATCTCCTGCTTCTTTTTTAAGAAAAGGAGAAACCTCTTCAGAATTTGAAATTGTTGAAATGATAGCTCGTTCGCTGGCAGAAAAAGGTAGACTGGATATAAAGGATATTATAGAAAAATACCTTGAATGGGAAGAAAAAGAAGAAATACACAATTATGTTGACCCTCATTTTTTAGTTGCCGTAAAGGCTTTAAAAGAAGGACAGGAAATTTCAAGAGGTGGTTTCTCAATAGAAGGGGCACTTCCTGCAATTCCTATTGGTATGTATCATTACACTAATCCAATTATTGCTGTAGAAGGAGCAAAAACTGTCGTTATGCTTACACACAGGCATGAAATAGTTATTGATGTAGCTTCCTTGATTGCGGTTGCTGTAGGTGAAATTTTGCAAGGTAAATTTTATCTTGAAGATGAGTATGAATATTTTTTAAAACTTTTAAAAACTTTTGCAGCCCAAAAGGAAACTTTGAACTATCTTGATAAAATTGAAAAACTTTTGAAAGAAGATGCAGATTACGAAAAAGCTATTAATGAACTTGGAAATGGTTCTTTTGCTTTAGAAGCATTTTCACAGGCTTTATTTATATTTTTAAAAACACCGTCAAATACTGAAAATGTAATAATTCATGCAGTAAACTCATATGGAAACTACGGAGGAGATACAGATTCTATAGGCCTTCTTGCAGGAGCATTTGCAGGGGCGTATAATGGAGAAGAAAGTATACCTGTAAAATGGAAAAAAGGTCTTAAAAAGTACAATGAAATTGTAAAATTAGCAGAAAAACTTTACAAAGTAGCAAAACATCCATAGGAGAGAGAAATGGGAAAGAAAAAGCAGCCAAGAATTCAAGAAAAATTTTTAAATGCCATAAGAAAAGCAAATGTAAGAGTTAATGTTTATCTAGTTAGCGGTGTAAAGCTTGAAGGAAAAATAAGATATTTTGATCCTCACACAATTCTCTTAAAAGAAGGTCCTAGACAAATTATAGTTTACAAACATGCAATAACAACAGTAATACCAAAAAGAGAAGTTGAATTCTCCTTGGAAGATTAATAAATTTAATAATATTTAAAATAAAAGAAGTATTGACAATGATTCCTTAGTTTATTATCATTAATAGTAACAATTATTATTAAGGAGGGTAGAAATGAAAAAATTAGCAATTGGTCTAGTTTCAGCGAGTTTGGCTGTTTCAGCTTTTGCTTCTGATGAAGAGCTTTTAAAACAAGCAAAACTTTACTTTAAGCCACTTCCAAAAGAAATACCTGCACCAGCTTACAATCCAACGACTCCTGAAAAAGTGGAGCTTGGGAAAAAGTTATATTTTGATCCGAGACTTTCACTTAGCGGAGTTATAAGCTGTAATACTTGCCACAATCTATCTACGTACGGAGTTGATGGTGTTGAAACATCTTTAGGACACAAGTTTTTAACAGGAGGAAGAAATGCTCCTACTGTACTTAATGCTGGCTTTCAGTTCAGACAATTTTGGGATGGAAGAGCTAAGGATTTAGAAGAACAGGCTAAAGGACCTATATTAAACCCTGTTGAAATGGATATGCCGAATCCAGAATTGGTTATAAGCAGATTAAAAACGATCAAAGAATATGTTGAAGAATTTAAAAAAGCATTCCCAAATGATAAAGAACCTGTTAACTATGATAATGTGGCAAAAGCTATAGCGGCTTTTGAAAGAACTCTAGTAACACCATCTAGATTTGATGAATTTTTAAAAGGAAACATAAATGCTCTTACTAAAAAAGAAAAAGAAGGATTAAAACTATTTATGGAAAAAGGATGTGCATCCTGTCATCAAGGTGTGGCCCTTGGCGGAACAATGTATCAAAAAATGGGTATTGTTAAGGCTTATCCATCAGCACTTATTGGAGAAGATTTAGGAAGATATAACGTGACTAAAAAGGAAGAAGATAAATACGTGTTTAAAGTTCCAATTCTTAGAAATGTGACAAGAACATACCCATATTTCAGTAAAGGAAAAATATGGGATATAAAAGAAGCAGTTAAAATTATGGCAGAATATCAACTTGGAGTTAACCTAACTGATGATGAAGTTGATAAGATCGTAGCATTTTTGGATAGTCTTACAGGTGAAATACCTAAAGAAGCTTTACAGCTTCCAGTACTTCCACCTTCTGCGCCAAATACACCAAAACCACAATTATAATAAACAGCATTACTCTATGCTGTACCCCCATCCCCCAGAGGGAGCCCCTAAAGGGGCTCCTTTAAAAATAATCTATTTTATATTTAGCCCTATCACTCCATCCTCTTTTTTCCCAGTAACCTTTATAGTCAAAATCAACAAATGTTATTTCTTTTATCCATTTTGCAGATTTATATCCCCATTTATCAGGACATATAACTCTAAGAGGAAATCCGTGGTCAGCAGGAAGTTTTTTTAATACTTTTCCGTTTTCATCGTAATTTATCTCGTAAACAATAACAGGATCATATTCTAATGCATATTCATACTCTACACTTGTGGAATAGTTATCGAAAGATTTAAAAACTATATCAATAACATTTTTATTAGGTTTTACCAATTTAAATATTTCACTAAATGGAACTCCTTTAACCTTTATCTTGCCAATTTTATCTCCTCCTGGAGGATTGCTTACACATTCAAAAACTTGAGAATGTATTTTAAATGGAAGTTTCTTAATCTCCTCGTAAGTTAGTGAAATAGGATTTTCTACTTTCCCATTTATTTTTAACTTATATCTTTCAATATGTTTTTGGTAAAAATACGCTTGTTTTGGAGTGCCGGAAATATCTACTATAAAAAGACCGTTCACAGGTGTAAATTTTCCTTCAGGAGGAAGATTGCTCTTTTTAGGAGGTTTAAAAACGTCTAATATACCAGCTTTTGCCGATAATGGAAGCAATATTAAACCTTTAACAAAATCCCTTTTTTTCATAACTTAAATCCTTCAGTGGTGATGCCCTATTCCAAATGCTCTTAAAATAGCCCATACACCTAAAATTATAATAATTATTCCACTGAGTCCTGCAATCCTTTTTCTAACAGATGGAGAAAATTTATGAAAAACAATACTTGAAAGAAACATTGCTGGAACAGTGCCCAAACCAAAGGCGATCATAATTAAAAAGCCTTTTACTGGAGATTTTTCTAAAACTGCCTGCAAAAGCATTGCATAAACAAGTGGACACGGTAAAAATCCATTAAACATTCCTAAGAAAAAGGGATTTTTCCTAAACTTAGATAATATTTCAGCAACTGTAGTAAAAATTAAATCCAGCCCAGGAACACCTTTTTCTTTTATATTTCCTGTCACCTGAAATCCAAGTATTATCATAAATACGCCAAGAAGAATAGACAGTCCTTTTTGAAACAGCTGAAACTCTATAGAATGAAAAAACATACCTACATATCCTGCCACGAAACCTAAGAAACCATAAGTAAAGATACGTCCAGCATTGTATAAAATGTTACCTAAAAACCAGTTTTTATACTGGATTAAAGGAGGAATAAATCCGCACATTCCAATACAGTGATAAGACCCTAAAAATCCAGCAAGTACTATTAAAATATATTCCACAGCTACTTTGTGTTAATTCCCAATTTATTTTCAATGTTAAATTAAAATATCATAAATTTTTAGTAAAGGACGAATTAAAAATTAAAAATTTCTTAAAAATCAATCACTAAGAAAATTACTATTGACATACTATATGTAGTGGTGCAAAATTAAAGGTATACTATATATAGTATAAAGGAGGTTTGAAATGAAAAATCTGGGATTCATCGGAAAAACGTCAGTTAGAGATAATATAAGGCTTTCAGATAATCCAAAATATCCAGTTTTTAAATCATTATACACTAAACAAAAAAAGGCTGTATGGTTTCCAGAAGAGCTTAACATTCAACAGGATGTGCTTGATTATAAATCATTAACGCCTACAGAAAAAGATTTATTTGACAGTGCAGTTGGATACTTTGCTTCTTCAGAACTGCTTGTCCAAAACGTCTTAGGAAACGGATTTTTCCCTGTTTTAACAGACCCTTATGCAAAAATGTCATTTACTGCCCAAATGTTTATGGAAGATATTCATTCGGACTTTTTTGAAATTATTATTAACTCTTTTGACATGGACAGAAGAAGAATATATAACATAACGCTGGAAGATAAACTTTTAAATGAAAAACAGGAACTTATAATAAGAGCAGTAGATAGAATTACATATGGAAAGGCTGATCCAGATACATTAGAAGGGAAAAAGCAGATATTAACATCTATTCTTTTAAATAACATTATTCAGGAAGGACTTTTCTTCTACTCAGCATTTGCACATTTCTTCGCTATGAAAGATACAGGAAAAATGAAAAATGTTGTTTCTGGAGTTGAGCTTGTTTTAATTGATGAATCTTTACATCTCCAAAATGGAATTGAGGCAATACTTACAATAATTGAAGAAAACCCTGAAATTGTTGATGATATTAAGTTTGTTGAAAACATAAGAGATACAATTATTGATGCAGTGGAACTTGAGCTAAACTATCTAAAAACAAAATTTGGCGGAACAACTATATTTGGAGTTTCATATAAAGAGTTAGAGCAATATATGAAATATATTGCTGATAGAAGACTTGAGGAACTTGGTTTTGACCCTCAATTTAACATTCAGCAAAACCCACTTAAGTTTTTACAAAAAGAGGATGTGAAGAAATTAACTAATTTCTTTGAAGTGTCATCAACTGAGTATACAAATTTCTAGTGACTTCAAAGAAATTTGCTAATTAAAAATGAACAAAGAAGAGTTTTTTATGCTTATTAAAGAAATGTCTCCTAGAGGAGCTGGAATAAAAATATCAAAAAATTCTCAGCTAAAAGGGCTCCTCTGGGAAATAACATCTTTTTTACCTGAAAATGCACCACAATCTTTGAGAATATGGTGTATTAAAAAGGGAATTTTAACAAAAGGTAGTCTTCCTAAATGTCCTGTTTGTGGAGGTTTACCTGCTTTTTCTACAGGAAAATTTCTAACTTACTGCTCTAAAAGATGTTCGCAGCTTGATAAAGAAAAATTTTTAAAAAAATATGGAGTAGAACACCACTTAAAACTTAAAGAAGTTAAAGAAAAAAGAAAAAAAACTGTATTAGAAAAATATGGGGTTGATAACATAGGGAAAACAACTCGAGAAAAAGCAAAACAAACAATGTTAGAAAAATATGGAGTTGATAACTACACGAAAACTAAAGAGTATAAAGAAAGATTAAAAAAAACTTCCTTAAAAAAATATGGAACAACTCATCCTATGAAAAGTTCTACCGTAAAAGAAAAACTTATGAAAATTTTAAATAACAAACGAAAAGATATTGTAGAAAAGCAACAGAAAACTTTACAGGAAAAATATGGTGTTAACTCTCCAATGAAAATTCCTTCTGTTAAAGAAAAAGTTTTAAAAAGATATAAAGAAAAAGTCTGGGAAAAATTAAATATAAAACTTAAATCAATAAATATTGAACCTCTTTTTGATTTTGAACTTTTTAAAAATTACAAAGTTAAAAATAGAGAGAAGCTTTTATTTTTATGTAAAAATTGCAACACGAAGTTTTTAGATCATTTAGATAACGATCATTTGCCAGTTTGTCCTGTTTGTTATAAAGGAACTATGCCAAAGCAAGAAATTATTAAGTTTTTAAAAGATAAAAATATAACTTTTGAAACAAATAACAGAAATATTTTAAATTCTTTCGAAATAGATATTTTTATTTCAGAAAAAAAATTAGGAATAGAAATAAATGGAATTTATTATCATACTTATGAAAATTTAATTTCCTTTAGAGGATTATCAGAAAAAGAAGCGAAAAATTACCATAGGCTAAAATGGATTTTATCAACTCAAAAAAATATTAAGCTTTTACAATTTTGGGATAGTGAAATTCTAAATAAAAAAGATATAGTTTTATCAATAATTTCCAGCAATCTAGGATTAAATGAAAAAATCTACGCTAGAAACTGTGAAATAGTGGAACTTACAGAGAGTAAGGCCTATGAGTTTTTTATAAATAATCACATTGCAAATGAAGTAGTATTGGGACAAAGTTTTGGATTGGTGCATAACGGACAAATAGTAAGTGCTATAAGTATAGGAAAAGCTAGATTCGGGTTAGATGGATATGAGATATATAGATTTGCTAATAAGACATATACAAATGTTATAGGTGCTCTAGGAAAGTTTGTTTCTCATGTTAAGAATTACATAAAGGGCAATTTATATTCTTATGTGGATTTAAGATTATTTTCTGGTAAATCCTTAGAGACTATAGGTTTTGAAAGAATAAAAATTACAGAACCAGACTATTACTACACTAAAGACTTTGTAAACCTTATACCTAGACAAAACTTTATGAAGACTAAAACTGGAAAAAAAGAAAAGAATTTTACTCAAAAAAATAACTACCATAAAGTTTTTTCTGTAGGAAATGCTTTGTATAAATTAAGAATATAAAGGAGGTTTTTTCATGGAAAGAATTGTTGTCAAAAGGGACGGAACAGAAGAAAAATTTCAGATGAAAAAACTTATAAATGCTATATTTGCTCTTTTTGAAGGAATGGATTTGCCAGATGACTGGGAAATAGCTTTTAAGATAGCAAAAGAGCTGGATTTAAAAATACCTGAAAAAGTCACGACGGAAGAGCTGGATTTCCTTGTTTTAAAGGCGATAGAACAACTTATACCTACACATTATATTTACGATACATTAGCATCTCGACAGCTTCAAAAAATAATTAATAGAAAAATTGATAAAAGGTTCAAATCTTTTAAAGAAGCTTTAAAATACGGCGTAAAAGAGGGACTTTATAAAGAAGACATTCTGAATTTTGATTTAGAAAAGATTGAGAATGCTATAGATTATGAAAGAGATAATTTACTTGATTATTTTGGGATGACAACTTTAAAAGATAGATATTTTACAAAAGATAGAAATGGGGAAATTATAGAAAAACCGCAGTGGTTTTTTATGAGAGTTGCCCTTGGAATAGGAAATGATGAGAATGAAGTTATAAAAGTTTATAACAAAATATCAAAACTTGAATATCTTCACTCAACACCGACCCTTTATAATTCTGGAACTGTTACGCACCAGTATTCCAGTTGTTATGTGAATGTTATAGATGACTCTTTAGAATCAATAATGGATAAGGCTAAAGAAACGGCATTTTTAGCAAAATATGCAGGTGGTGTTGGGACAGATGTTACAAGAATTAGAGCAACAGGTTCAGCTATAAAATCATTAAATGCAAAATCTTCAGGTGTAATACCTTTCATAAAAATATTTGACACTATAGTTAATGCTATACAGCAAGGCGGTAGAAGAAGAAGTTCGCAGGTAATGTATTTACAGCCCTGGCATTTAGATATAGATGCATTTTTAGATTTAAGAGAAACAACAGGAAACCCTTATTTTAGAACACCTTCTTTAAATACAGCCGTTTGGATGCCAGATGAGATAATGAGAAGAATTAAAGAAGGAGAACCTATATATTTATTTGACCCAGCAGAATGCCCAGAGCTTGTAACAAGCTGGGGTAAAGATTTTACGGAGAAATATTTTGAATGTATAGAAAAGGCAGAAACAGGGCAGCTTAAACTTTGGAAAAAACTAGATTCTCAAGAATGGTTCAGAAGATACTTATTTAAACTTGCTAAAACAGGTCATCCATGGCTAACATTTAAGGATAGACACAATGAACATAATCCATGTCCTGAATATGGAGTAATAAACTCATCAAATTTATGTACTGAGATTAGTATCCCTAACTCACCAGAAAGTACTGCAGTTTGTACACTTGCATCTGTAAACCTTGCAAAGCACATAGATAAAGAAAATAATGACATAGATTGGAATAAGTTGAAAGACACTATTGAAACTATGGTTTTGGCACTGGATAACATACTAGATAAAAACTTTTATCCTTCAGAGGAGTCCCGTAAAAACACAATGGATTTAAGACCTCTTGGAATTGGTTTAATGGGATTTGCTGAGGCACTCGTAGAACTTGGCATCCCTTATGATAGTGATACTGCTGTAGAAATGGCAGAAAAAATTGCCAAATTTATGAGAGAAACAGCTTACAAAAAATCTGAAGAACTTGCAAAAGAAAGAGGAGCGTTCCCTCACTATGAAGAAATGAAGCAAAAAGGAAAGCCTTATCCATATCCACCGAGAAGAAACGCAGTTTTACTTGCAATAGCACCTACGGCTTCAATTTCAATAATTGCAGGAACTACATCTTCAATTGATAGCTACTTCTCAAATGTTTACTCAAGGGATACACTTTCAGGTAAGTTTATAGTTGTAAATAAACAGCTTATGAAAAAACTTGAAGAGCTTGACATGTGGAACGAAGAAATGGCAGATAAAATTAAAGCAGACGGTGGTTCAATCCAATATATTGACGAACTTGAAGGAAAAATAAACAAAGCTTTATTTAAAGGTGCTTATGAGATACATCCAAAAAGACAGATTGATATTGCTGCTGCATTCCAGAAATACATTGATCAGGCAGTTTCTAAATCAATTTATATAGAAGAAGATTTAAGAGATGATATGTTTGATATTTATATGTATGCGTGGGAAAAGGGATTAAAATCGACTTATTACTGCTTTATAGATAAGACCATAAAAGGTGAAAAATACACTCAAAAAGTTAACAAAAGAGGAGCAAGAAGAGGATTTGGTCTAGTTAAGGAAAAGTTAAAGAAGGAAGAGGAAAATATTGAAGAACTTGAAAGAATGGCAAGGGAAAAATACGGAGACGAAGTTGTAGAAAAAGTTAAGTCTGGAAATATAGAAGCCTGTCCTACAGACCCACTTTTAAATAAAATCTGTCCAAGCTGTGAATAAATGGATTTAGAAAAAAAGAAAAAAGAATTAAAAAAAGAGATAGAAAATCTTTCGGAGGAGGTTCTCTCCTCCGCTTATAAAAAAGGTTTTAACCCTAATGATATACTCTGTATTATGTGTGCTTATAAATCCTGTATGCAGGAAAGCAAAGGAAGAAATCTAATTGCAAATGCTATAAAAAACTCTAAAAAGAAATAATTAATCTAAATCTATCTTTATTTGTTTCAATTTTAACCTTCCATCCAAGTTCATCAGATAACTTTTTTACAATTGAAAGTCCAAGTCCAATTCCCCTTTGGCTTTCCTTGTAAAATCTGTCAAACAGTTTGTCCTCATTTTTTATTCCATTACTTGAATTTTCTACAATAAGTTGATTTTCATTAAGTTTAATGTTTATCCAGCCGTTGTTTACATTGTGTTTAAAAGCATTGGAAAGAATATTAAAGATAATCCTTTCAACAGCATTTTTATTAGCTTTTATTTTTACTGGATTTAAATCTGTATTTACTTTTATATCAGGATAGATAAGTTTTAAGGTTTCAAGTTCTTCTTCTATTATCTTTTTTAAGTCTATATCTTCAATAGTTTTTTCAGTTTCTTTTAAAGCACTTCTAAGATTTTTATATATATCAGACAACTGTTTTACGGCAAGTCCAAGTCTATTTATATCTTCATCATCTTTATATTTCATTTTTAAAAGCTTAATGTTCAGTATTATGCTCATTACTGGGGTATTTATATCGTGGATAATATCTTTTATCGATTCATATAAAATATTAATTGCTTTTCTTAGCGGATAGGTAGTATATAAAGCAAATATTAATGATAATAAAAATACAGCCAGTATTATTGCAAAATAAAAAACTATTAATCTTTTTATATAAGGCTTTAAATCTTCATAAAATTTGTCTTTAGGGTAACTTATTTTAAGTGTATCTTCTTCACTCCCAGGAATCGGTACATACATAAAAAACTCTCTTTCATTTTCTAAAAGCTCATAGTATTTTTGTTTTGCTTCATTAGATGGTACTAGATCAAGTTTAAATTTTTCTCCTTCAAATGTTAAAGAATAATTTTTCATTTCTAAAAAAAGGGCATATTTTTTCTCGGTCAATAGATTTTTATACTCAAAATAAAAAATTATACTGATTAAAAAAGAAATACTTATAAAATAAATAAAAAATGCCTTTAAAAAGGATTCTTTTTCATATTTGTTTTGCGGTAGAAAATGTTTAATCTTCATCTTCTAAAAGATACCCAAGTCCTCTTACTGATTTTATATCAAGACCTGTTTTCTTTTTAAGCTTAGAAATTGCAACTCTTAAAGCAAGTGGTGTAGGATGCTGCATCAAATCATAAAGTTTTTCTTTTGGGACTATTTTTCCTTTATTTTCAATTAAAGTTTTTAGAATATTAAGCTGAACTTCTCCAAGTTCTAAAACTTTTCCATTTTTATAAACTGTTTTTCCTTTAATTTCTATGTCTTTATATTTAATGGACGGTTCTTCTTGCATTGCTGAAGGTTTGCTGTTAAGGCGAAGCTTTATTCTAACTAACAGTTCTTCAGGATCAAAAGGCTTCTTTATATAGTCTTCCGCTCCTGCATTGAAACCTTTTACTACCGTTTTAGTATCCCTTAGTGCACTTATGAAAATAGTAGGTGTTTTATCTTCAGCAAATCTTAAATCTTCAAGAAGCTCAATACCACTTCCATCTTTTAAGTTTATGTCAAAAATATAAAGGTCGTACTTATTCTCATAAGTTTTATCTGCTGCCTCATAATAACTTTTCGCAACATCAACTTTAAATCCATTGACTTCAAGGTATTTTGAAAGAGATGAGGCGAGAACCTCATCATCTTCAACAAGTAATATTTTCTTTGCCATCTTTAAAACCTTATTCCAAGTTTTAAAAATATTGAATGGTCAACAGCTAAATCATTTAATCCATAACTATAGCTAAGAGTAGAATAATATCTTCTTGTAAAATTATAAAGTCCAAAATAAGATGCTGTATATTTCATTTTCCCACTAACTGCAGAAGATACTGCATCTAAAGATAAACTGCTGTAAAATTTTTTTGTAAATTGATATCCTCCACCAATTGACACAGCATTTACATCTTTAAGGGTATTATCTCCTTTAAATGTGTATCCGTAATAAATGAAGTAATCATCTTTTCCTCTTATATAATCTAAAGATACAGAAGGAGTAAAATCAAATTTTTCGTCACTAAACTGTTTATCTCCAGTAGGAACTTTTATATTTAATCCGGCTGTTGCATAAACATTTTTAAAATATTTTGTGTAACTTGTGTAAAAATAACTGTCTCCCATACCGCCTTTATTTACAAATTCATCATTTATATAATAAAGAGTTGTCCATGAAACATAAAAACCTTTAATGGCATAAGCTAAAGAAACAGAAGAATACGTTGCTCCTACTGATTTTTCTGTATTGTATCCTGCACCAATTTTAAAATAAAATCTGCCTAACTTCTTTTTTTCAGGTTTTGGTTTTGAAATTGGACATCCATCAGGTCCTACAATTTCAAGGAATGGTGTATTAGGACATTTATCTATAGAATCATCTACTCCATCCATATCTTTATCAGTAAAAGCGAAAACTATTGATGGTACTGCAATTATTGTTAATAAACTTTTATATATATTTTTCATAAGTTTCCTCCTTTTTATTTTGTGTTGTGGAGTTTATAAAAAGGGGGCATATCTGCCCCAGTATTGCCGGCAATTTTAGCAAAATTACCTGCTTCCATTCATATTTCCACCTTCATTATAATTTCCATAATTGCTTTCTCTTTCTCCTTGATTCATATTTTCGTTGTAGTTTTCATAATTCTCTATCTCTCTCTGTTTTTCAAATTCATGTTCTACTTCTCTTTCTTCTCTTTCTGTATATCTAAAGTTTGTTCTTTCTTGAACATCAGATTTTCTTTCTTCCATTTCATGTTCTCTTTCCATCATTCTTTCTTGAGGAGTTTCCATCTCATGGTCCATTTCCATCTCCATTTCCATCTTCATTTCCATGGAACCTCTTTCTTCTGAATGCTCTCTATTTTCTCCTTTCATAGCACCATGATCTTCTGATACTTCTTCTTCTGCCCTTTCATTTTTACCAGATACATGTTCTAAAGCCTTTTCTTTTCCTTCAGATTTAAGTTCTTTTACAATCTCGTGCATAACTTCCCTTCTTTCTTCTGCAGAAAGTTCTCTGAGTTTTTGTTTTAGCTGGTTCATATAGATATATTTTTCAGAAGGAGGAGCTTTTTTTACTTGTTCAACAAGCTGCTGAATGTCCTGAGAAACATTTACTTTTACCTGAACCTCTGTTTGAACATTACCAGTGTGAGTTTCGTTCTGAGATGCTTCTTGTGTATTGTCCTGCGGAGCTGCAAATGAAGAAGCTCCAATTGTTAAAATTGTTGATACTAAAAGTGTTACTTTTTTCATGATACTTACCTCCAGGTAGATTTTTATTCTTGAGTATTATTGTAAAGGTGTAAAGTTACCTGAAAGTTACCTGGAGGTAGAAAGTTTTTTAATGTCTTTCTTTTATTTTTTGTATGAAAGTTTTTACCATCTCTGGCATAGCTTTTGGATCTGTACCGGTTACTATATTCCCATCAACTTCCACAGGATTTCCAGTATATATAGCTCCTGCATTTTTTATATCATCTTTTATTGCAAAAAATCCTGTTATCTTTTTATTTTTAATAATTTCTGCAGATATTAAAAGCCAGGGTCCATGGCATATTGCACCGATAATTTTATTTTTGTGATACATATTTCTAACAAGCTCTAAAGTTTCTTTATCCCTTCTAAATCTATCTGGAGCATATCCTCCAGGGATAAACAACCCATCATAATTGTCAGCCAAATCTGGCTCTACTACCTTATTTGTATGAAAAACAAGACCATTTTTACCTTTAAACTCTCCAGCTTTTGGTGCAAGAACATCAACTATAAAATGTTCTTCATGAAATCTATAATATGGGTATATAAACTCAACTTCTTCAACAAAGTTTTCTATTAAAATCGCAACTCTCTTCATTAAAATTCCCTCCTAAATTTCAAGGATATCTATATTTTCCTTTAAATAACTTTTAACTTCATCTATACTTTCAAACGTTCTTAAAGTTGAAATTACATCCATAACTTTTTTTTGCAGATATTCATCATCAATGAGCTCTTTCAACTTATCATCTAAGTTTTCATCTTTATTAAAACTTATATCTGGAATATTTTCTTCATAAACCCTTGAGAGTAAGTAATTTATATGCAGTACATTTTCTAATATATTTTCTTTTTCTATAAGCAACGACAACTCTTTAGGCGATATATCTTTAATTTTTCCTTTTAAAATAAGTACAGGTTTTTTTGATCTAGTATCTAAACTTTCTTCTATTAATTTTTTTATATTTTTTATGCTTTCTTCTATACTATCTTCGTTAATTTCAGCTTTTATAAACGGTCGTTTACGAGTTAATTCTATAAAATTGTACTTAAATTCTCCTTCATCATATTCTATTAGATGAACACCTTTTGGATAATTTTCTTCTTTTTCATTATAGGCTGTATATTCTGTAGAACCCGAGTATAAAACAAAAGAGTTTCTAACTTTAAATGGTTTTTGAGGGATATGATAATGCCCAATTCCAACATAATCAAAGCCGTCTGGAAGTTCTTCGTGAAGATTTAATCCTGATGAAGGGAAAAAAGGTTGAAACTCGTGGTGAAGCATTAAAAGATTTAATGCATTTTTATTTGGAGATTTTTCTAAAATAGCTTCTAAAATAGGCTTTAATCCTGTTTTCCTTACAGAAACTTTAGATAAGTATTTTAAGCCTGAAATAACAATGCCTTCATGTTCTATACTTCCCTGTTCTACAAGTTTTAATCCAAAACTTTCTAAAATTTTTAATGGAGAAACATCTCTAACCTGACTTCCCCTATCATGATTACCGGATATTGTAAAAATAGGAATTTTATTCTCTTTTAGTTTTTGAATTAAATTAATTGACTTTAAAAAAACATCATTTGAAGGTCTTGAAGTATGAAAAAAATCTCCTGAATGTAGAACAAAATCTACTTTGTTTTCTATTGCTATTTCAACTGCTTCTTCAAAGACATCATAAAAATCGGCCTCCCTTTCAGAAAGGCCGTATTGATGATAACCTAAATGTGTATCGCTAATTTGTAAAAATTTCATTAACTACAGGACTGCCCTTCAGAATTCTTACCAAATAGTTTAGCAAATATTGTATCTGATGGACAGAATCCAGTAAAGGCTGAAATATAAAGCATAGCTATCATAAACCAGATAATATACTCTCCCCAGCTTTGGCCTGCATGCATTAACAATACTGCTATCAAAAGAAGCGTTCCCATAACAAATCTTTGTGCTCTTATAGGTGTCATGACTATCCCTCCTTAAGATGAAAATAAGATGAAATTATTACTATAAATATAGTATTTATTTTTTTATATGTCAAAAAAAATAAGGGGCTTTTCAGCCCCTTTGTAATATGTTTAAATAAGTAAAAGTTTATTATTGAACTTCAGGGTCTATAACGTCATCTTCACCGCCTTTTTTCTGCTCCTGTGATGTTCCAGCTTGTGCTCCTTCTCCTGATTGATAAAGTTTTTGAGCTATTTTGTTTGCTACTTCTGTAACTTTGTTAATAGCTGATTGTATTTTTTCTCTTTCATTGCCAGCAAGTGCTTCTTTTGCCTCTTTTATAGCTTCTTCTGCTTCTTTTACTTCAGATTCTTCAAGTTTAGCTTTATTTTCACTTAATGTTTTCTCAAGGCTGTAAGTTAAAGCATCTAATTGGTTTTTAAGTTCAACAAGTTCTTGGAATTTTTTATCTTCTTCTTCATGTTTTTTAGCTTCTTCAATAATTTTGTTAATCTCATCTTCAGTTAATCCAGAAGAAGGCTGTACTGTTAAAGATTGAGATTTACCAGTAGCTTTATCTGTAGCAGTTACATGGAGTATTCCATCAGCATCTATGTCAAAGCATACTTCAATTTGAGGAACTCCCCTTGGTGCTGGTGGAATATCTGTTAATACAAATCTACCAAGAGATTTATTTTCCTTGGCCATTTTTCTTTCACCCTGGAGCACATGTATCTCAACCTGTGTCTGGTTATCTGCAGCTGTTGTAAATACTTCACATTTCTTAGTTGGGATTGGTGTGTTTCGTGGAATTAAAACAGTCATTACTCCACCAAGTGTTTCTATACCAAGTGAAAGTGGAGTTACATCAATTAATAGTACATCCTTAACTTCTCCAGCAAGAACACCTCCTTGTATAGCAGCACCAACAGATACTACTTCATCAGGGTTAACACCTTTGTGAGGCTCTTTCCCAAAGAACTCTTTTATTCTTTGTTGTACAAGTGGAATTCTTGTAGAACCTCCAACCAGCACAACATCATCAATATCAGATGGAGTTAAATTTGCTGCTTCTAACGCTCTTTTTACAATATCAATTGTTCTATCTACTATATCTTTAATCATTTCTTCAAGTCTTGCTCTTGTGAGCTTTTTCTCAAGATGAAGTGGTTGTTTGCTTTCTGGGTCAATTGTGATAAATGGTAAATTTATCTCAGTTTCCATTTTGAAAGATAATTCTTTTTTAGCTTGTTCTGCTGCTTCTTTTAATCTCTGGAAAGCAGTTTTATCTTCTCTTAAATCTATGCCGTGTTCTTTTTTGAACTCTTCTACAAGCCATTCAATTATTCTCGCATCTATATCAGATCCACCTAAGTGTGTATCACCATCGGATGCTTTAACTTCTATAACACCGTCTCCACCTTCAAGGATAGAAACGTCGAATGTTCCTCCACCAAAGTCATATACAAGTATTTTCACATCAGATTTTTTATCAAGACCGTAGGCAAGTGCAGCTGCTGTTGGCTCATTGATTATTCTTTTAACTTCAAGACCTGCGATTTTACCTGCATCTTTTGTTGCCTGTCTTTGTCTTTCGTTAAAGTATGCAGGAACTGTAATAACTGCTTCATTTACAGGCTCACCAAGATAAGCCTCTGCTGCTTCTTTTAATTTTTTAAGGATTAATGCTCCTACTTCTTCAGGTCTTACTATTTTTCCTGCATTTGGAACGTCAAATGCTGCGTCTCCTTTATCATCTGCAACTACTTTGTAAGGGACATATTTTATTTCTTCCCGTACTTCATCATATTTTCTACCGATAAATCTTTTTGATTCATAAATTGTGTTTAATGGATCTAAAACTGCTCTTCTTTTAGCAGGTTCTCCAACAAAAACTTCTTTTTCTTTTGTCCATGACACAACTGATGGAGTTGTTCTTGCACCTTCTTGATTTGCAATAACTACAGGCTCCCCACCTACCATTACTGAAACTACAGAGTTTGTAGTTCCAAGGTCTATACCAATTACTTTACCCATTTCAAGCCTCCATTTATTTAATTTTTAAACATTAATAATTTACAACTTTAGTCTATTTTTGTCAAGTATTTTTATATTAAAGTTATAAAGTTGTAAAAAGTTTTTTAAAATCGTATATTAAAATTCAAAAAAAATAAAGAGAGGAATAATGAGATTTGCCTATATTGACTTTTTTGAAAAGGATGATTTTGTTTCTGGTGGAGTACTTGTTGTTGATGAAAGTACCAAACCTGTTGAGTTTAGAACAACTACAGATGTAAAAATAGATGAACTTCAAAAGATTCTCTATGGGCAGGCTCTAAAGGAAGTTTTATTTAAAGAAAGATTTGCCATAGATTTAATCCAGTCTTTAAAAGAAGAATTTGATATAGTACTAACACGGGAGAAAAATATCTTGAGTATAAGAAAGGATATTGAGAAGCCTGTAGGATTTTTACAGAAATATGATCCATTTAAAGCTGTTGATAAGTTTAGCCATAAAATAGTAAATCTTGCTGAGAAATTTGAACCTCTTTTATTTACAATATCGAGGGAAGATGAAAAACAGCTTATCTATTTTTCAAAGGCATTACAGGAAATATATAAAACTTTCAATATAATGGAACCGTTCAGCAGAGTACAAAAAGGATTAGAGTACTTATATGAAAATTCAAAATAAAAATGTTGACAAAGATAAAAAATAAGCATATACTTAAAAGCATAATAAAAAAGAAGACGTTTAAAGAAATAGCTCCACCAGAAAGGGGGATTCAAACTAAATCTTAAGTCCCATCTCAAGTTGTTTCTTTAAACTTCTTCAAAACTAAAACTGGAAGAAGTTAAGTAATATTTTTTTGGAGGTATTTTGTCGTGCGTATCACAGGAACAGTTAAATGGTTCAACTCAAAGAAAGGATTTGGTTTCATCACAAGAGATGACAACCAAGGGGACATTTTCGTTCACTATTCTGCTATTGAAGGTGAAGGTTTCAAAAATTTGGAAGAAGGTGAAAAAGTAGAATTTGAAGTTGTTCAGGAAGAGAAAGGACCAAGAGCACAAAAAGTAGTTAAATTATAAATCAATCTTGACTATTATCGCAGGGAGATTATCGTCTCCCTGTTCTTAATAAAGATCCAAACTTTTCTTTTCAAAAGAAAATCTACCATTAATTTGGATTCTTATTAAGGAAATATTTTATAAACTTTGGAGGTTTTATTTTGAGTACTACAGGAACAGTTAAATGGTTTGATTCAAAGAAAGGTTTTGGTTTCATCACTAGAGAAGACACAGGAGAAGACATATTTGTTCATTTTTCTGCAATTAATGGACAGGGATTTAAAAATCTAGAAGAAGGCGAAAGAGTAGAATTTGAAGTTGTTCAGGATGAAAAAGGTCCTAGAGCAGCAAATGTAACTAAAACGTTTTAAATTTATAAAGCGGGTTAATCCCGCTTTTATATTATTTTTACCTTTTCTTCTTTAAATTTATTTTCATCTAAATCTAATACCCAGCTTTTAAAACTTTTGTATTTTCCATTTTCAATTGACATTATTATGTAAGACAAATCTGGCTGTGCAAACATTAAATCAGTTTGTGATGGTCTATCAGGATGATCTGGATGGGTGTGGTAAATTCCTACTATCTGTAAACCTTTATTGTCAGCATAATTTTCAACTTTTAAATAATCTTTAGGGTCTATTTCAAATCTATCATTTGCCCTTTCTTTATTTTGATTTTCTACTTGATAAACTTCTAAAGCTTCTCTTGTATCTGTTTTGTAATCCATTTTCCCAACTAAAAACCCACATATTTCATAAGGATAACCTTCTTCACCTTGTTTTTTTATTTCATCAATAAGTTTTTGAGAAATTATAAGCATGTCAACCTCTTTTATGTAATAATTTTAATTACTATGCTAAATATTATAGACTTTGGGAAAGAAAATTACATTACTGTTTTAAAAAAACAGGAAGAACTTTTTAATAAAAAAAGGGAAGGTATCTTAGAAGAGGATTTTATTCTGATCGGGGAACATTATCCGGTTTATACCTGTGGAAAAAGAACGAAAAAAGAGCATATATACAACATTCCTGAAAATGTACCTATTTTTGAAATAGAAAGAGGCGGAAGTGTAACATTTCACGGAGAAGGTCAGTTAGTAGCATATCCTATATTAAATTTAAAAAACTATCGTTTAAGCGTTAAAGATTATGTAAATACCCTTGAAGAAGCTATTATAAGAACCTGCTTAGATTTTGGTGCAAAAGCTTTTAGAAAAAAAGGATTTCCTGGAGTATTTACGAAAGAAGGTAAAATTGGTTTTGTAGGTGTAAAAATATCAAATTACATAACCTTTCACGGAGCATCGTTAAATGTTTCTGTTGATAAAAAATATTTTGAATACATAAATCCTTGCGGAATAGGAACGCCAGTTGTTAATCTATCAGATTATGCAAAAACTGATATAAATGATGTAAAAAAAACTTTTATGACTTATCTTAAAGTATTATTAACTTCGAGGTAAATTATTATGGAAAATAAAAAAGTCCTAACAGACGAAGAAATAGAACAATATTTATTAGATTTAGTCGGCTGGAAGAAAGAATTTAAGTGCTTATCTGCAAGGTTCTATATAGAAAATTGGAATTCTATAACCCAGTTTCTAAAACATGTCGCTCAAGTTATAGAAGATACTAACCATCATCCAGATATTATTTTTCATACAGCAACAAAAACTATAACAATATCAACAACAACCCATTCAGAAGGTGGTATCACTCAGGCGGATATTGATTTAGCTAAAAAAATAAATGAGTTTTTTAACTAATTAAAGTTATAATATTTAAATATAAATTTGCTTTTAGAGGAAACATTTGCAAATAAGAGGAAAAAATTTAAAACTTTTGATTTCAGAAGATCAGATAAAGGAAAAAGTAAAAAAAATTGCAGAAAAAATAAATAAAGATTTTGAAAATGAAGAGATACTAGCTGTTGCAATATTAAAAGGTTCATTTATATTTTTTTCAGATTTGGTTAGACATCTAAAACCTAATACAAAAATAGATTTTATGCAGGTAGCATCTTATCATACAAGCATGGAAAGCTCTGGAGAAGTTATTTTTATAAAAGATTTAGCTCAGGATATTGAAGGAAAAAATGTTTTAATCGTAGATGATATTATTGACACAGGAAGGACATTAAAGGCTTTAACTGAAGCACTTTTGCAAAGAAACCCAAAAACTTTAAAAACATGTGTTTTACTTGATAAAAAAGAAAGAAGGGAAGTAGATTTTGATGCAGATTATGTTGGTTTTGAAATTCCGGATAAATTTGTAGTTGGATATGGACTTGACTGGGCAGAAGAAGGAAGGACTTTAAAAGAAATATATTGCGTTGAAGATTAAAATGAATTATTTTATTAGTAATTATTACTGATAAGATTCCTTGGAGGAAATAATGAGAAAATTAATAATATTTGATACTACTTTAAGAGATGGAGAGCAGGCTCCTGGTTTTTCTATGACAGTGGAAGAAAAGGTTAGAATGGCAAAACAGCTTGAAAGTCTTGGAGTTGATGTTATAGAAGCTGGTTTTGCAGCAGCTTCAAAAGGTGATTTTGAGGCTGTAAATGAAGTAGCTAAAGAAGTTAAAGAATCAACAGTTTGTTCACTTGCAAGGGCTCTTCATTCTGATATTGAAAGGGCAGGAGAAGCTTTAGCTCCTGCAGAAAGAAAAAGAATCCACACATTTATAGCAACCTCTCCAATTCATATGGAATATAAATTAAGAATGACACCTGATCAGGTTTTAGAAAAGGCAGTAGATGCTGTTCAGTTTGCAAGAAATTTTACAGATGATGTTGAATTTTCAGCAGAAGATGCTGTAAGGTCTGAAAGGGAGTTTTTATATAGGGTTTTTGAAGCAGTTATAGCTGCAGGGGCAAAAACTATAAATGTGCCTGATACTGTAGGATATGCAGTTCCTGAAGAGTTTGGACAGTTAATTTCTGACATTTTAAATAACGTTCCAAATATAGATAAAGCCGTTATAAGTGTTCACTGTCATAACGATTTAGGACTCGCAGTTGCAAATTCATTAACAGCTGTTAAAAATGGAGCTGGGCAGGTGCACGCAACTGTAAACGGAATTGGAGAAAGAGCAGGAAATGCTGCCCTTGAAGAAGTTGTAATGGCAATAAAGGTTAGAAAAGATTACTTTAAAGACGTTTATACTGATATAAATACAAAAGAAATATATAAAACAAGCAGACTGCTTTGCAGATTAACTGGAAGCTTCGTACAACCAAATAAAGCAATAGTTGGAGACAACGCATTTGCACATGAAGCTGGAATACACCAGCACGGACTACTTGCAAAGAGAGAAACATATGAAATTATGAAAGCAGAAGATGTTGGAGTTCCATCTTCTAAAATAGTACTTGGAAAGCATTCAGGAAGACATGCCTTTAAAACAAGGCTTGAAGAACTTGGATATAAAAATTTATCAGAAGAAGAGATTGATAAACTATTTGCTAAATTTAAAGAACTTGCAGATAAGAAAAAAGAAGTATTTGATGAAGATATTGAGGCACTTTTATTTGAAGAGCTATTTAAATCTTATGAAGAAGTAAAATTACTTCAATTTCAGATTGTAAGTGGAAATAAGGCTATACCAACTGCAACAGTGAAATTAAAAGTCGATGGCGAGGAAATAGTATCTACCGCGTGCGGAGATGGTCCTGTAGATAGCGCATTGAGAGCTGTTGAAAAGGCTTTAAATGTAAAAAGTAAGCTAAAGGATTACTCAATAAGATCTTTAAGCTACGGCAAAGATGCTATGGGAGAAGTTAGATTGATAGTTTTATTTGATGATGAAGAGGTATCCGGCAAAGGTGTGTCAACAGATGTTATTGAAGCAAGCGTGAAAGCTTATTTAGATGCATACAATAGATACAAAGCAAGAAAAGCATTTGTGGAGCAGAGAATAAAGGAGGGAATTTAGTTATGTTAAGGGCTTTATTTTTATCGATTTTAGGAATATTTTTTATTGCAAATGCCGGTCAAAAACAAATTTCACTTCCTGATGTAATGCAAAAGATGGAACAAGACACAGTTAAAATTTTAAAAGGGTTTCTTAGAAACAAAAATGAATGGATAATTGAAGGTGCAAAAGATATAGAAAATCATCCTAATATTGTTGAGCAGATTTATTCTTATGCAAAGCCTGAAAGAAGAACTCCTGCATTTAAAAAATATATAGTTGAGTTTGATAATTTTGTAAGAGAAGAGGCAAAAGCTATTCAAAAATTTATAAAAGAAGGGAACAAAGGGAAAGCTTCGGAGCATTTTGCAAAAATGCTTGATAGATGTAACGGATGTCATGCAGTATTTAGAGGGTGGTAAATTATGTATGTTTTCTTTTTAATAAAACAAATCCAAATAAAGCAAGGGAAAATAGGATTACAATACCACCTACTAATAAAACATTTATTGCTTCAGGGCTCATTATTGTCCTCCTTTACTTTTAATGAAGAGAAAATAAAACCTATTAATAATATTATTACCGCAACAATGGCAGATGCAATAGATAGGCTAAAGTCAAGTTCTTTTTTAACAATAGGCTGGACTATGGCAAAAACAATTATTGCTATAGATAAATTTATTAGACCTTTTTCTACTTCATTTAATCCTTTTATCCAGATCCATAATAAAATATTATCATAACTAAAGAGGTTTTTTATGAGTAAGAGAGTTTTAATATATGACACAACTTTAAGAGATGGAACGCAGGCAGAAGGAGTTTCTGTTTCTGTTGAAGATAAATTAAGAATCACTGAAAAACTGGATGAATTTGGTGTTCACTATATTGAAGGTGGATGGCCTGGGTCTAATCCTAAAGATGACGAGTATTTTAAACAGGTAAAAAACTTAAATTTAAAAAACTCTAAAATAGCAGCCTTTGGCTCAACAAGAAGAGCCTATAAAAAAGTAGAGGAAGACCAGCTTATACAAAACCTTATAAAAGCCCAAACTCCTGTAATAACCATCTTTGGAAAAGCCTGGGACTTACATGTAACACAGGCTTTAAAAACAACATTAGAAAAAAACCTTGAGATGGTTTTTGATACCGTTGAGTATTTAAAAAAGCATACAGATGAAGTTATTTTCATAGGTGAGCATTTCTTTGACGGATATAAATCAAATCCTGAATATGCAGTTAAAGTTTTACAGGCAGCTAAAGATGCAGGAGCAGATTTTATAGTCCTTGCAGATACAAATGGTGGAACACTCCCAAATGAGATAGAAAAAATAATTAAAGAAGTAAAAGAAAAAGGTATAAATGAAAACCTTGGAATACACGCACATAATGACAGTGATACAGCAGTATGGAACTCTATAACTGCAGTACTGCAAGGTGCTGTAATGGTTCATGGTACTATAAATGGGTTTGGCGAAAGATGCGGGAATGCAAATTTATGCTCAATAATACCAAACCTTTCTTTAAAGCTTGGTTATGAAACTGTTCCTAAAGAAAACATTAGAAAGCTAAAAGAAGTTTCTAATTTTGTAGCAGATTTAGTTAATCTTCCAGTTCCTAAAAATATGCCTTATGTAGGAGACAGCGCGTTTGCCCATAAAGGCGGTGTTCATGCTTCTGCAGTGCTTAAAAACTCAAAACTTTATGAACATATAGACCCATCACTTGTTGGAAATAGAAGAAAAGTATTAGTATCTGATCTTGCTGGAAAATCAAACATAATATATAAAGCAAAAGAACTTGGAATTCCAATTGATGAAAAAGACCCAAGAATTCCAGATTTAATAAAGAAAATTAAAGAACTTGAAAATTATGGTTATCATTATGAAGCTGCAGAAGCATCATTAGAGCTTTTAATTAGAGACTTTTTAGGAATACTTCCAAAATATTTTGATTTAGATGCTTATAGAGTGCTAATTGCAAGAAGGTATACCGATAAAATGCCAATTTCCGAAGCAACAGTAAGAATAAAAATGGAAGAACATTACGAGCACACAGCTGCTCTTGGAAATGGTCCTGTAAATGCATTAGATAAAGCTCTAAAAAAAGCTTTAATATGTAAATATCCAACTCTTTCAGAAGTTGAGCTTATAGATTATAAAGTAAGAATTGTAAATGAAAGCAGCGGAACAGCTGCAAAAATAAGGGTATTAATTGAAAGTAAAGACCACCAATCAAGATGGGGAACAGTTGGTGTATCAGAAAACGTAATAGAGGCTTCATGGCAGGCTGTTGTTGATAGTTTTATTTATAAACTTGTAAAAGATAATATAAAACCGATAGGAGAAGAAAAATAAATGACAAATGACCACGTTTATATATCTGTAGTACATTATCCAGCTGTAAATAAACAGGGAAGATGGATAGCTACATCTTTTACAACATTAGATTTTCACGACATAGCAAGACCTGCAAGAACTTATGAACTTGGAGGATATTACATAGTACAGCCCCTTGAAGCTCAGCAGTTTGTGATTTCTGAGCAAATAAAATACTGGACTGAAGGATTTGGAAGTAAGTTTAATCCCAAAAGATCTGCAGCTGGAAGCCTTGTAAGACTTGTTAGCTCTATAACTGAAATGATTGAGAAAATTAAAGAAGAAAAAGGTCAGTATCCAAAGTTAATTGCAACTTCTGCAAAAAAGTATCCACAAACCATTTCGTACAAAGAAATGAAAGAAAAAATCGAAAAAAAAGATGATATATATTTAATACTTATGGGTACTGGCTGGGGAATGCCGGAAGAACTTGTAAAAAGTTGTGATTATGTATTAGAGCCTATTCTGGGACCGGGAGATTGGAACCATTTATCTGTAAGAAACGCATCAGCAATTATTTTAGATAGATTATTTTCAGTAAACAGGGAGCTTTAGTGCTTTATCATTTACTTTACCAGTATTTTGATATTTATCTTTTTAAATATGTAACATTTAGAGGATTTTCTGCTCTTTTAACATCTTTTTTCTTATCTTTGATAATTGCCCCTTATGTAATACAAAAACTCAAAAAATTCCAAAATAAAGAAGGTGGTTATGTAAGAGAGTATACGCCAGAAACCCATCAGATAAAAAAACATACTCCTACAATGGGAGGAGTTTTAATTTTAATTGTAGTAACCGTATCATCACTGCTTTGGTGCAGACTGGATAACTTTTACTACTGGATAGTTCTTTTTGTTTTTCTGTCTTTTGGATTGCTTGGTTTTATTGATGATTATATTAAAATTAAAAATAAAAAAGGTATATCTTCAAAAACAAAGTTTTCCTTCCAGATTTTATTTGCCTTTATAACGGCAGTAGCTTTATACATTTATCCAAAATTTAATACAATTTTGTATTTTCCGGTATTTAAAGATTTATACGTTGACCTTGGAGTATTTTTTATTTTCTGGGCAGTTTTTGTTATAGTTGCATCTTCTAACGCAGTAAATTTAACTGATGGTCTTGATGGGCTTGCAATTGGACCAGCGCTTATCGTTACATTTACATTTGTATTTCTTTCTTATGTGGCAGGGAATATTCAGCTTTCCCAGTATTTACATCTTCCGTATATAGCAGGTAGTGAAGAAGTAACTGTATTTTTAATGGCTTTATTGGGAGCAGGTCTTGGATTTTTATGGTTTAACTCTTTTCCTGCTGAAATGTTTATGGGAGATGCAGGAGCCTTATCTATTGGGGCAACTCTTGGTACAGTGGCATTAATTACAAAACAGGAATTCATATTTGCATTTGTAGGAGCAATATTTGTAATAGAAACAATTTCTGTGATCCTGCAGGTAGCTTATTTTAAAATGACAGGAGGACAACGGCTTTTTTTAAGAGCTCCCATTCATCACCATTATGAACTTAAAGGAATGCCAGA
>WIAL01000043.1 GCA_015519975.1 Hydrogenothermaceae bacterium
ACAAAGCTGTTTTCCGTTGCATTTGAAACTATGTTTGACATCTCAAGCATCTCAACCATAAAAGTTGAAAGACCTTTTGCAAGTGCATCTGCAGAACCTATCCTTGTAAACACGCCGTCAAAAACTGGAATAACTGCTTTTCTTGCTGGAATAAAAGAGCCAATATGTGAAAGTATGATAAGTATCGCAGACTGTCTTATAAATGTACTTTTGCCTGCCATATTTGGACCAGTTATGATATGAAAATAGCTTTTTTCATCCATTTTTAAATTATTTGGAACAAAGTCAGGATTGTAATTTGCAATTACAGGATGAACACCTTCTTCTATGTAAAGCTCTTTTCCTTCTGTAATTTCAGGTTTTATCCATCCTTTTTCTATTGCAAGTTGTGCAAGGCTTAGAACAGCGTCAAGTTCTCCAATAGCAGAAGCAGTCTTTGCAATGGTATCAGATATTAAGCTAACTTCTTCCCTCAGGTTCATAAATATTTCATACTCTAAAGCTTTTATTTTTTCATCTGCAGAAAGTATCTTTTCTTCAAAAGACTGAAGTTCATCAGTTGTAAATCTTTCAGCGTTTGAAAGGGTTTGTCTTCTTTTATAATGTGGTGGAACAAATTTTAAATTTGGCTTTGTAATTTCAATGTAGTACCCCATTACTTTGTTAAATCCTACTTTTAAACTTGCTATACCTGTTGCCTGTCTTTCTTTTTCTTGAAACTCATTAACCCATTTATTTCCTTTTTCTTTTATTTCTTTAAGCTCATCAAGGTATGGATCAACGCCTTTTTTTATAAGTTTTCCCTCTTTTAAATGAATTGGAGGATTATCTTCTAAGTATCTATCAAGTTTATCAACAAGATACTCAAAGTCTTCAATTTTTGAAAAAATCTCTTTTAAATAAGTAGAATTTACCTTATTTTCGTAAAATTTTAAGTTTTGTGATTTTCTTAAAGACTCCCTTAAAGCAACCATATCTCTGGGATTTAAAGTATTTGAAGAAATTTTTGAAACAAGTCTTTCTATATCAAATATATCTTTTAAGATCTCTCTTAATTGATTTCTAAATTCAGATTTTTTAATTAGCTCTTCTACTGCCTTTTGACGCTCTATTATCTTTTCTTTATTTTTTAAAGGGTGGAGCAAGAAAAATCTTAACTTTCTTTTCCCCATTCCTGTAAGTGTTCTATTAATAACATTAAAAAGCGCTATATTTCCTTCATTTGAATGAACAAGTTCTAAATGCTTCTGAGCTGAGTAATCAAGCCTCATATAAATATCTTCTCTGTAAGGAGAAGGCTTTTTTATGAACGGCAGGAAACTTTTTTGGGTATGTTTTGCATATTTAAAAACCGCTGAAACAGGTTTTATTACAGGTTCTTCTTTTTTTGTAAATCCAAAAGACTGAAAGTCTAAAACTTTAAAATAAGAATAAAGCTCATTTTCACTCTCAAAAAAATCATCTGGAACAGTTGAAAAAAATATATATTTGAAATTTTCTTCAATAACAGATTTATCAAACTCTGGTCTGATTAAAATTTCCCTTGGTTGAAATTTTCCTATAAAAGACAGTAGCTCATCTTTATTTAAAAGTGCTCCTATAAAATCTCCTGTTGAAAGGTCTAAATATGAAACTACATATTTGTTTCTTACTTTATCAACCGCCATTAAAGCTGATTTTAATTTTTCGTTTTCAAAAAATGTTCCGGGAGTGATTACCCTTATAACGTCCCTTTTAACAATACCTTTAGCAGTTGAAGCATCTTCAAGCTGTTCACAGATTGCAACTTTGTAACCTTTTGCTACTAATCTTGTAATATAACTATCTGCGGAATGATAAGGAATTCCGCACATTGGGATATATTTATCTTTCCCAACCTTTTTCTTTGTAAGGGCAATGTTAAGCTCCCTTGCTCCAATATGGGCATCTTCATAAAAAAGCTCATAAAAATCACCAAGCCTGTATAAAAGAAGTTCCTCAGGATATTTTGCTTTTATTTTGTTGTACTGGGCTACCATAGGAGTTTCTTTTTGAGCCATTGATTCTCCTTAAAATGTATAATAATTACTTGATTAATTGATAATTATACCTAATTTTAGGAAAAATCAAGATTAATGAGGTAATAAATGATAGTCATTTTTGATGTTGATGGAGTTTTACTTGATGTTTCAAAATCTTACCACTACTCAATTAAAGACACTGTTGAGTTCTTTACAGGAAAAGAAACAAACCTTGAAGAACTTTTAGATATTAAATTTACATTTAATATCAACAATGACTGGGATGCATCTATTGCAGGAATATTATATACTCAATCAGGACTGCTTCTTGAAGATTTTAAAGATGAGTTTAGAAAGTTTTCATCTTCTTTGGAAGATTTTTACAAGTTTTCAATCGTTTACGGTGTAAAACTTCCTGAATATGAAAATTTAGTAGATTACTTTGAAAATAGATACAAAGTTCACAGAGAAAGAGAAGAGTTAATTTTTCTAAAAGAAGTTTTAAAGCAAGTAAAAGAAAAGACAGATTATACAGGTGTTATAACAGGAAGACCTTTTGAAGATTTAGATTATTCTTTTAAAAAATTTGATTTGTACAAATATTTTGACCATATAATAACCGAAGATGATATTCCTGAGCCTCACTTAAGGAAACCTTCAAGCTATCCGATGAAGATGTTTTTTGAAAAAATTCCATATAAAGAACCTGTTTACTATATAGGAGATACAAAGGCAGATAAATTGATGGTTGAAAGTTTTAATGAAGAAGAGAATAAAAATGTAAAATTTATATTAAATCAAACTCCCCATAATAAAGATATTGAGGCAGATATGGTGCTAACTAAACCGGAAGAAATAAAGGAGATACTGATTTGAGTCCAACTTTTCTAAAATTTAAATCCTATACATTTTATGTAAACAGCAGAGAAGAAAGCAGAAAACACATACACGTTCAAACTCTGGATGGGGAGCTGAAAATTTGGCTTGAGCCTGAAATGGAAATAGATAAAATTTATAATGTAAAACCTAAGGAAGTGAGAGAAATATTGCAGATAGTTAAAGAGCATAAAAATGAGTTTATTAAAAATGGGAAAAACACTTCAATCTTTGAGATTACAGGAATTACAAGACACGGTATATGGTTTATTCTTGATAATAAAGAGTATCTTATCCCATTCAAAGATTACCCTATGTTAAAAAGGTTGTCAGTAGAGGATTTACTAAATGCTTCATTTTCTCCTCCTGAACACATATACTGGAAAAAACACGATATAGATATAGAACTTTCAGCCCTTGAAAATCCAGAAAAATACAATCTTATCTACAAGGAGTAAAAATAGTGATAATAGCCATAGACGGACCTGCAGGAGCAGGGAAAAGCACAATTGCAAAATTAATAGCTCAAAAATTAAACTGTACTTATATAAATACTGGTGCAATGTATAGAGCAGTGGCATATAAAATACTTCAAATTGGGGGGAAATTTACTCAGGAAGATCTGGAAAAACTACTTGACAGCACTGAGATTGAGCTAAAAGATGAAAAAGTAATTTTAGATGGTGAAGATATTACAGAAAAAATAAAAACCGAAGATGCTGCAAAAATGGCATCAAAGATAGCAAAAATTCCCTTGGTAAGGAAAAAGTTAGTTGAAATGCAAAGAAAAATGGCAGAAAAAGAAAAATGCGTTGTCATGGAAGGAAGGGATATTGGAACTGTAGTTTTTCCAAATGCTGATATTAAAATTTTCTTAACTGCCACTCCTGAAGAAAGGGCAAAAAGAAGATACGAAGAGCTAAAACAAAAAGGATATAATATACCTTATGAGCACTTACTTGAAAAAATTAAGGAAAGGGACAAACAGGACAGTGAAAGAAAAATTGCACCTTTAAAACCAACACGAGAACATATAATAGTTGATACAACTTCTAAAACAATTGAAGAAGTTACCGAAGATATACTAAATATAATATTATCAAAGGAGAAAGGAGATGAGGACAAAAATAAAACCAATTGATGTAGAACGGGAAATTCCTCCTGATACCTTCCTGGTTTCTAAAACTGATACAAAAGGAATTATTAAATATGCTAATGTTACATTTATAGAAGTATCAGGATACACAGAAGAAGAGTTAATAGGCAAACCTCATAATATAGTTAGACATCCGGACATGCCGAGGGCTGTTTTTAAATTATTATGGGATACAATTGAAAAAGGAGAAGAGTTCTGGGGATATGTTAAGAATATGGCAAAAGATGGTTCATATTACTGGGTTTTTGCACATGTCACTCCTTCTTATGATTTAGAAGGAAAAGAAATTATAGGATATACTTCTGATAGAAGAAAACCAAGGAAAGATGCAGTTGAAAAAATAAGCAAAATCTATAAAGACATGCTTGAAGCAGAAAAAACAGGTGGAATAGAAGCAGGGATAAAAGTACTTCAGAAGATATTAGAAAAGGAGGGAAAAGATTATGCTGAGTTTGTCTTCACTCTCTAAAATACAATATGCGAATATTGCATCAATAGCTTTGTTCTCTATTTCTTTAGTTGTAGAACTAATACATTTCGGTTTTGACTGGATAAGAGTACTTAATATACTAAATTTCGTACTTGCGTGGATAATTTTTATAAATGTTAGAAATGTAAGAGGTTTAGTTAATAGAGTCAGCGGTATACTAAAAAAAGCAAGTGAAAAGGGATATTTAGAAGACAGAATTGTTCTTTCTAAAGAAAAAGAAGAACTTCAGGAGTTAGTAATTTCAATAAATGATTTTCTTGATCAAGTTGAGATATTTTTAAGAGAAATAAAAGCTCCATTTGAATATGCAGCTAAGGGCAGATTTTTCAGAAAAGTAGTTACAGAAGGATTTAGAGGTACGTTTAAAGTTACAGCTGAACAGCTTAATATTCCATTAAAAGCAATGGAAGAAAACCATAAACTCATAGAAAGAATAAAAGTTAACAATGAACTTTCTAAACTTGGTGGGGGTATAACTAAAGGACTACAAATAGTAAAAAAAGATCTTTTAACTATAGAAGAAAAGGCTAAGTACATAAAAGAATCCAGTGAAAAAACTGCAAATGTTTCAACAAAAAGTATAGAAGATATAGAAGAAATAATAAATAATCTAAAAAGATTAATAAATATGATAGAAGAATCTAACAAAGTTATAAAAAGTCTTTTTGAAAAAACAGAAGATATAAGCGGTATAGTAAACTTAATAAAAGAAATAGCTGGTCAGACAAATTTACTTGCATTAAATGCAGCTATAGAGGCAGCAAGGGCAGGTGAATACGGAAAAGGCTTCGCAGTTGTAGCTGATGAAGTTAGAAATCTCGCAGAAAGAACGGCAAAAGCAACAGAAGAAGTAAATGAAGCTATTTCAAAACTAATAGAAGAATCAGAAAAAACATATAAAAGTTCTCAGGAAATGACAGAAATAGCTCAAACTTCAAGTGAAGAAATATCAAAGTTTAAAAACATTATACTTACAGTTAATAAAGATGCCGTTAGAACAAATGCATTTGCAAATATTATTAATGATACAGTATTTATAACTACACAAAAACTAAATCACATTATTTTCAAAAATAGAGCTTATAGTGCTATATTCCACGGTAAAATAGAACAAAAATTACCAGATTATACACAATGTGAATTTGGTAAATGGTACTACTCAGAATCAATTAAAAGATTTAAAGATATTGAAGCATTTAAAAAAGTCGAAGAACCTCACAAAAAATTACACCAATATGTACTTGATGCTGTACATTTTGTTGAAGGTGAGGATAGAGTTATTGAAAATAAAGACAGAATTATTGAAGACTTTAAAAATGCAGAGAAATATTCTGATGAACTCTTTAAATTATTAGATGAAACTGTAAAAGAAATTGAAAAGAAAGAGCTTGAAAAAATTGGAGAGTAAATAAATTATATTAATATTAGAATAATGGAATCAGGAGGCTAAAATGCCGTTAATATATGATGTAACAGACGAAAATTTTGAAGAAGTTGTAATAGAAAAATCATATGAAAAACCTGTTGTTGTTGATTTCTGGGCACAATGGTGTGGTCCTTGTAGAGCTTTAAAACCTCTACTTGAAAAGCTTGCAGATGAATACGACTATGTACTTGCAAAAATAAATGTTGATGAAAATCCGCATATTGCTCAGCAGTTTGGAGTTCAGGGTATTCCTGATGTAAGGCTTTTTATAAACGGAAAAGAAGTAGATAGATTTGTAGGAGCATATCCTGAACCTAAATTAAGACAGTTCTTAGAAAAGCATATAAAATCAAAGCTGCAGCAAAAACTTGATGAGATAAAAATGCTTGTACTGGAAGGAAAAAGAGAACAGGCAGAAGAGTTGTTTAAAGAGCTTTTAGAGAAACACCCAGAAAATAAAGCTTTAGCAATTGAAGCTGCTAAATTCTTCATAAATGAAGGAAAAATAGACGAAGCTTTAAAAGTACTCGATACAATTAAGGAATACCATAAAGAGTACTATGTTAAAGCTCAAAATTTAAAAGAACTTGCCAAGTTAAAAGAAGTTTGTGATACATTAAAGCCTGAAAATGAGCTTGATAATATATATAAAGAAGCAGCCTGTGCTGCTGTAAACCAAGACTATGAAAGAGCATTAAAACTATTTTTAGAAATTGTTCAAAAAGATAAAAGTTATAAAGACGAAGCTGGTAGAAAAGGAATGGTAACAATATTTAGCCTGCTTGGTGAAAATAATCCATTAACTAAAGAGTATAGAAAAAAACTTGCAATGGCTCTTTACTAATGAGAAAAACATTCTTTTTCCTTTTCTTTCTTTTCTTTTCTTTTTCTCACGCGTTAGAGTTAGATAATATTTTAGATAGATATTTTTACAGTAAAATAGATTTTACACAAAAAACATATGTAAAAGATTTAGATGAAACTCAGGAATTTAAAGGAATCATATATATCAAAAAACCTGATTTTAGGGTTGATTATATAAGCCCTTATAAACAAACTATCTTAGTAAAGAAAAATAAAATTTATATTTACAACCCAGAAGAAAATCAGTTAATAATAACATCTACAAAGCAAGATTTACTAATTTTAGATGTTTTAAATATTCTTTCAGGAAAGGAAACCTTAGATAAATCTTTCAATATTAAAAAAGAAGCTGAAAAAATTGTTTTAATTCCAAAAAAATATCAAGATATAAAAAAACTTGAGATTTTCTTAAAAAACAACTTAATAAAAAAAATCATTATTCAAGATAAAAATGGAAATAAAATAGAAATAAATGTTAAAAACACTATTTTTAGTAAAAATATTGAACTAAATTTAAAATTACCCGAAAATATAGATATAATTAAATATTGATTGTAGGAGCTAAAAATGAAACTTTCTTTCGGCAAAACAATAATACTTGGAATTACAGCTTTTACTATTTTTACTGTCTTATCTTTTTTTATACTGCCAACAAAATACAGCGTTTCTTTTGCAATAATGGATGTTGCTACAATCATATTTGCCTTTTTAGTCTGGCTAAACGATAAATACTACAATGAACAGATAAGTTTAAGAGTTTTTTCTATATCTGATAAAAAGTTCATACAGGATGTTATAGTCAGACAAATGAACATGCACGGAATAAACAGAGTAGTAGAAAAAGATCATAAAATAGAATTTTACAAAGGAAAAGAAAAAGCTGGAGAAGTAAGATTTAAGCTAGATGACAAAGGAAATCCTTTATATATAGACAAAAAATGGGTTATAGAAGTAGAAGCCCCAGAATATATACTGCACAATATAGATCATGAACTTTGGAGTTTAATTGGGAACAGACAATAGTTTTACGAACCTATCCATCCTAATTCTCGCATGAGGCTGGAAATCATAGCCTACTGTTTTACCTTTTTTAAATCTTAAAAAACCTGTATATGCAACCATAGCCGCATTATCTGTACAAAGATAAAGGGAAGGAAAAACTGCATTTATTCCCAGTTTTTTTGCTTCTTTTGTTAAAACTTCTCTAAGTCTTTTGTTTGCCGAGACTCCGCCGGCAACAACTATATTTTTTACATTATACTCTTTAGCAGCTTCTAATGTTTTATTTACTAAAACGTCAACTACTGCTTCTTGAAAACTTTTTGCAACATCTTCAGGCTTGTATTTATTTTTTTCAGTTTCCCTTAAAACAGCCGCCTTTAAACCGCTAAATGAAAAATTGTATTTATGCTCTGGTTTTCCTTTTAAAAGAGGTCTAGGAAGCTCCAAAGAGCAAACTCCTTTTGTTGAGAGTTTATCAATTATAGGTCCTCCAGGATATCCAAGACCAAGCATTCTTGCCACTTTATCGTAAGCCTCACCAACAGCATCGTCAAGTGTTCCGCCTAAATACTTATAATCTTCAAAAGCATTTATTATATAAAGCTCCGTATGTCCACCGGAAACCACAAGTGCTAAAAATGGAAAATCAACTTTTTTTTCTAAAAATGTTGCAAAAATATGAGCCTCTATATGGTGAACAGGCACAAGAGGTTTATCTAAAGCAAATGCAAGGGCTTTTGCAGCAGATACACCAATCACAAGAGAAACTATAAGTCCTGGAGCAGCAGTAAATGCTACAGCATCTATATCTGAAAGTTTTATTCCTGCATCTTTTACAGCTTTGTCCAGAACAGGAAGTATATTTTTAGTATGCTCCCTTGCAGCAAGTTCAGGGAATACACCTCCCCATTCTTTATGTATCTCTATTTGCGAAGATACTACATTTGAAAGTAATCCTTTTTCTTCATCATATATAGCTGCTGCAGTTTCATCACAGGATGTTTCTATACCGAGTATTTTCATCTAAAACTTTTTTTATTTAACTTCATACCAAAGTATATAACTGCCACACCAAAAATAGTAAGCGATATACCTACAATCATTACATTTGTAAATTCATCAATCATTTTCTTCTCCATTCATTGATGATAAAATAACACCAACACTAAAAAATATAATACTAAAAATAATCGAAGCAATAACGACTTTTAAAGTAATACTTTCTTTTACAAAAGGTTGTATAATTGCAAAAACTACAAAAGCTATACCAATATTTATAAAGCCTTTTCCAAGTTCATTCAGACCTTTAGAAATTTTCATCTAAAAACTTTCTTTTGCAAAATTTAAAATTTTTATAGCATTTATAGCTGTTTCAAGCTGAGGGTCTTTTATCTCAACCTTTTTACCTTTTAATTTTGCTTCTCTTTCAGCTTTAAGTCTTTCAATTTCTTCTTTTTCGCTTACATGTACAACTATATCTGGAGTAATTCCTTTATACATTATAAGTTTTCCACTTGGAGTGTAGTAATGAGCTGTTGTCAATTTTATGCCAGAACCGTCAGGAAGAGGTATAAGGGTTTGAACAGATGCCTTTCCAAATGTTGTATCTCCAACAGTTAAAGCCCTGTTATTATCCTTTAAAGCTCCAGTTAAAATTTCAGATGCACTGGCTGAACCCTTATTTACAAGTACAACTAAAGGAAAATCCTTTGGAATTACAGGGTCAGATTCTGAATAGTATTCTTCGTTGCTTCTTGGAGTTCTGCCTTTTGTATAGACTATCAAAGCCCCTTTTGGAAGAAGCATATCAGCAATTGTTACAGCTGATGTTAAAAGTCCTCCTGGATTGTTTCTCAGGTCAATAATTATTCCTTTTTTGTTTTTAAATTTTTCAAGGGCTTTTTCAAACTCTTCTGCAGAATTTTCCTGAAACTGGGTAAGTCTGATATATCCAATATTATCTTTTAACTCTCTGGTTTTTACACTTTTCACGTGTATAATAGCCCTTGTTATAGTAACTTTAAACGGTTTTTCCTCACCTTTTCTCCATATTGTAAGTGTAACTTTTGTTCCTGGTTTACCTCTCATTAATTTTACAGCCTGCATTAGAGTCATTTTTTCAACAGGCTTTCCATCTATTTCAAGAATAATATCTCCAGCTTTTAAACCTGCTTTCCATGCAGGGGTGTCTTCAATTGGAGCAACGATTATTAGCTTGTGATTTTCCATTGTAATCTCAATACCGATCCCGCCAAACTCCCCCTGCGTTTCTGTAGTAAATTCTTTAAACTCATCTGGTGTAAAGAATGCAGAGAACGGGTCAAGGGAGTTCATCATTCCTCTAAGTGAACCATAAATGAGCTTTTTACTATCAACAGGTTCAACGTAGTAATCTTTTACTATTTTAAAGACCTGCGTATACAGTCCTAATAGCTCTATATCTTTAGACTGGTCTTTATCTGTTTTTGCACTTATCCCAAAAGTAAATCCTGCAAAAAATAAGATTAATATGCCAGAAATAAGGGCAAGTCTATTTTTCAATTTTTAAACTCCAAGAATTTATTTTGAAATTATTTTAATACAAATTGTTTATTAGATGCTTTGAATAAATACCCCTGGAAGTAATCAAAATCAAACTTTTTTAATTTATTGTAAAGTTTCTCATTTTCTATGTTTTTAGCTATTTTTTTTATATTAAGATTTTTACAAAGATTTAATAAGCTGTCTAAATAAGCAATATCTACTTTGCTATTTCTAAATATCCCTAAATTAAAGTCCGGTGCAAACTTTACATAATCAACCTGGAAGAACTTCAAAAAGTTATAAGGTGAACATGAAATTCCAAAATTATCCACAGAGCACTCAAACCCAGCATTTCTAAAATAATAGCTGAAATCTTGAAAAATAGGTACTATTTTCATTAAATTTTTCTCGTTTATCTCAAAAACTATATTTCTAAATCCATTAAATAATTCATAAATTTGCCTGTGGTATTTTCTATTTAATACTGTTTTTTCTGAAATATTTATAAAAATTTTTTCTTTAATATTTTCTTTTTCTAAAATTTCCCTAACTTTTTCAAATACTACAAAGTCATGTTCTCTACTTTTATTAATTAAATTTAATATATCTATATAAGCAGATGCATCTAAAATTTTCCCCTCAAAGTCTATTCTTGAATAAACCTCATACCCAAATAATTTTTCATCTTTTGAATATATAGGTTGAAATTCAAGCTTGATATTTTTATTCTTTATTGCTTCTTTTAGAAATTCTTGTAATATTTCTTCTTTCTTTAAAGATAAAATAATTTCATTTTTTCTTGGAACATATATTAAATTTTTGCCAAGTTTTTTTGCTTTATACATAGAAACATCAGCAGCTTTTAAAAGTTCTTCTTTTGAAGTTCCATGTGTAGGAAACTCTACAAGTCCAATTGAACCGTGAACAGATACTTTTATATCATTTTGTACAGTTATCTGTGCATTCTGTAAGTTTCTTCTTAGCCTTTCTGCAACAAATTTTGCCTCCTTTAAAGATGTTTCACTTAAAATAACTGCAAATTCATCTCCTCCTATTCTTGCTGCAATATCACCTTGTCTTACACTTTGTTTTATAACATCAGCCACTTTCTTTAAGAAAATATCACCAACTTGATGTCCATAGGTATCATTTATATATTTAAAATCATCTAAATCCAGAAGTATTAATGAAAATTTATATTCTCTTCTTTTTGCCCGAGCTATTTCATAATTAAGAAGTTCTTCAAAAGTTCTTCTGTTATATAAGTTTGTCAGTGGGTCATGTCCTGCATAGAACTCAAGTTCTGATATAGTTGTATTTAAAGCTTTTGATGAACCAATAACTAAAGAAAGTATAGACAATATAGACTTTAAAATACCTTCTTCTTTAGGATTTATAGCATTTTTATAAGAAAATAAAATACCTACAGTTCCACCAACAGGTGTATTTCTTAAAAATCCATGCGTAAAAATTTTTATATTTTCAGAATTTTTTTCCTTTTTCTTTTTATAAACATGAATTTCTTCAAAACTTATTTCATCATCTACAGAATATTCCTCTTTAACTTTTTCAATTACTGATTCTTTTATTTTAATTTTAAATTCAGGAGTAAAGTTATACATATAAAAAATTTCAACACTTATATCTTCGCTATTTTTAGAAACTACAAAAAATACATCAAGTGGGTGAATTTTGTTTAATTTCTTTAAAAGATGAACTGCAAAATCATGCCAGTCAGCTATATTCTCTTTTGATAAAACAATTTCCTTAAGTATGTCCGATTGCTTTTCTAATATTTCTCTATCAATAACTTCTTTTTCAAGCATAAAAGATATATTTAAAGAACCAATCATTCCTTCTTTTACTAGTTCTCTACTTTTTTCAAGTCTATTTAAGATACTTTCTTGAAGAAATGTTAAAGTTTTAAAAACATGGGAATTATTTTCTTCTTGCAGATTTTCTTTAACAATTTTATTTAAGGAGTCTATTAATTTTATATCTCTAAGTATATTTTCTAAAACAGTTCCAGCTTTTAAAGCTATTTCTTCTCTTAAAGATGTAAAATCTTTCTTATTCATAATAAATCAACACCGCATTTAAGGTTATATAAATACTCCAACAATTTATCTTTTTCTTTACCTTTGTAAAGATAGCCGTGCTGTGGAGCTATTACTTCCACATCAAGTTTATTAACTTGTTCTACCCATTTTCTTAGGGCTTTATTTGAAGCCATATACCTTTTATGAAAACCTTCTATGCAGGGTATATAATCCTCAAAATTCTTTACAAAGAGCTCATTATTAGAACAAGGTAAAAGTCCTGCCCCTATATCTCCTGTAAAAAGTATTTTTGAAGCTGGATCGTAAACATTCATCTGCCCGGGAGAGTGTAAAAAGTGAGCTGGAATTAGCTTTAATTTATAACCTTTGGATA
>WIAL01000004.1 GCA_015519975.1 Hydrogenothermaceae bacterium
ATAAACACCCAGAAAAGGTTAAATTGCTTGCCTTAAAAATGTATAGCGAAGGTATGAGTAAGTCTGCTATAGCAAGAGTTTTAAATCTGCCTTATGGAACAATAGCCCTATGGACTTATGAAGTTGGTAAATTTTTAGATAAATATCTGGAAAAGAAATGGAAGAAGTTAGCAAACAAAATAGATATAGATGAGATTTCAATAGATGAAATGAGAACATATATAAATAAAAACACAGAGGAAAATTCAGTATGGATATGGACAGCTTGTATAAAGAAAGGTGATAAAAAATATTATGTATATGAAGTGGGAGATAGAGATGAAAAAACTTTTTTAAAATCTACTGGCTAAACTACCTTTAGCAAAGGAATATCATACAGATGGATATTATGTGTATAAATACTGGCTAAACAGGAAACAACATAAGATAAGTAAGTTTGGTAAGACAAACAGAAATGAGGGATTACATTCAAGGTTAAGGGATAGATTAAAAAGACTACAAAGGAAAACAAAGGGATACAGTAAAAACATAAATGCATTGAGATATGCTTTAGCTATTGTTTTAGCTTTACAAACATACCTACTGATTTTGGCTACTTTTAGATAGGAGTATCCATCGTTTTCAAAAAATTGTTAAAGTACTAATTTAAGTATTATAATAATAGGTTACAACTAAAGAATAAGAGGTTAGAAGGTTGATTGAAATTTTTGAAAGAGACTCCTGCGGGGTTGGTTTCATTGTTAATATAAAAGGAGAAAAATCTCATAATATTGTATCAGATGCTTTAACAGCTCTTGCAAATTTAGACCATAGAGGAGCTGTAAGTGCTGATGGAAAAACAGGAGATGGAGCAGGAATATTAACTCAAATTCCATATGAATTTTTCAAAAAACATATAGATAATATACCTTCTGAAGAAGATTTCGCAGTTGGAGTTTTTTTTATAAATCCTGAAAAAGAAAATGAAATTAAAGAACAAATAGAAGAAACTATTAATAAATACTTTAAATTCTTAGGCTGGAGAGAAGTTCCCATAAATCACGATGAACTTGGTGAGATCGCAGCAAGTACTAAGCCATCTATTTTCCAAGGGTTTATTTCAAAAGAAGGAATAGATATAGAAAATTTTGAAAAAGAGCTTTTTATACTAAGAAAAAGGCTTGAAAAGTTATATAAACCTGAAGACCTATATATCCCAAGTCTTTCTTCGAAAACAATAGTTTATAAAGGTATGATTACTGCACCTAGATTGAAATACTTTTATCCTGATCTTCAAGATGAATCTTTCAAGTCTGCCATTGCACTTTTCCACCAGAGATATTCTACCAATACATTTCCAAACTGGAGACTTGCACAGCCTTTTAGAATGCTTGCCCATAATGGGGAAATTAACACAATTTCTGCAAATAGAAACTGGCTAAATGGAAAAGCTGATGATGTTAGAGAAGTATGGGGAGAGCTTGCAGATGTTATTCTTCCTATAGTTGATTATGAAGAAAGTGATTCAGCTTCGTTAGATAAAGCCCTTGAGTTTCTTGTACACTCAGGTAAAGATCCATTGGCTGCAATTAATGCATTGGTACCAAGGGCATTTGAAAATGATGATAGACTTACACCTGAAGAAAAGGCATTTTATGAATATTTTGCGTGTATATTTGAAGCATGGGATGGTCCGGCTGCCCTTGCCTTTACCAATGGTCAGGTTGTAATAGGTAAACTGGATAGAAACGGTCTTAGACCGGCAAGATATGTTATTACGGAGGATACTGTTGTTTTAGCTTCTGAAGTTGGTGTTGTGGATATTCCGGAAGAAAAAATAGTCTATAAGGGAAGACTGGGACCTGGAGATAAAATAGCAGTAGATACAAAAGAAGGAAAAGTTTATACATCAAAAGAGGTCATAGATAAACTTATAGAAAATAAAGAGTATAAAAAATGGGTTGAAGAAAACCTTAAAACATTTATACCTGCCACAGATTATCCATCGGTTGAGCCAAAAGATGTATCAAAAGAAGCAATGATGTTCGGTTATGACAAAGACCACATTAATCTTTACATAAAAGAGATGATAGAAAAGGCTAATGAGCCTGTTTATTCAATGGGAAATGATACTCCAATATCAGTTTTATCAAAAAGACCAAAACTTTTATCAACGTATTTTAAACAAAGATTTGCACAGGTTACAAACCCTCCAATTGATCCAATAAGAGAAAAAAGCGTAATGTCTTTAAAGACTTATGTTGGGAAAAAAGAGAACTTTTTAAAAGAAACTCCCAAACATGCAGACCAGCTTGTATTTGAATCTCCAATTATCTTTGATAATGAACTTGAAGAGCTTAAATCAATTTTTAAAGACAAAGTTGAAACAATTCCTGCAATATTTGAGCCTTACGATACAGCTTTAGAACCTAAATTAGATGAAATTTGCAAGAGAGTTGAAGAAGCAGTAGATAAAGGAAAAGAGATAATAATTTTGACAGATAGAGATGTCTCAATAGAAGGTGCTCCCATTCCAATGGGACTTGCAGTAGCTGCTGTTAACTCTTATATGTCAAGAAGAGGAAAAAGAAGTAAATTCAGTATAGTTGCAGACACTGCAGATGCAAGAGATACCCACAGTATAGCATTTTTAATAGGATACGGTGCAACTCTTGTAAATCCTTACCTAACAGTTCAAATAATAAGAAATCTTGTTGAAGAAGATAAAAATGTAAATATGTCTTTTGAAGAAGCCTTAGATAGATATAAGAAAGGAACAAATGAAGGACTCTTAAAAATAATGTCTAAAATGGGAATAGCTACAATAAAAAGTTACAGAGGTTCTGCACTTTTTGAAGCACTTGGACTTTCTAAAGAGGTTATAGATAAATATTTCCCAGGCACACCTTCACAGCTTGGCGGGATAGGTGTAAAACAGTTGGCACAGGAAGTTATACTAAAATACAATGATATCTTCTTCAAAGAACAGGTAAAAATAGGATACGAAGGGGAGTACAGACATAGAAGAGATGGAGAGTTCCACTCATGGAATCCTAAAGCATTAACAGCACTACATAGGGCTGTAAGAGGAGAAAGCTGGGAAGAATACAAAGTATTTTCTGAAAATGCGTATCTTGAAAAACCTGTCAATGTTAGAGATCTATTTGAGATTGTAAGTGATAGACCTCCAATTCCTATTGAAGAAGTTGAACCTGTAGAAGAAATAATGAAAAAATTTGTCGGTGCAGGAATGTCAATTGGGGCATTAAGCAGAGAGGCCCATGAAACAATTGCAGAAGCAATGAATACAATAGGTGGAAAATCAAACTCAGGTGAAGGTGGAGAAGACCCAGCAAGATTTGGAACTATTAAAAATTCTAAAATAAAGCAAGTTGCATCAGGAAGATTTGGTGTTACACCTGAATATTTGAACAGTGCCGAAGAAATTGAAATAAAAATAGCACAGGGAGCAAAACCTGGAGAAGGTGGACAGCTTCCAGGCAAGAAAGTAGATGTTTACATTGGATTTTTAAGAAGAGCAAAACCGGGAACAACCTTAATATCTCCTCCTCCACACCATGATATTTACTCAATAGAAGACTTGGCACAGCTTATATATGACTTAAAGATGATTAACCCTAGAGCAAAAGTAATTGTTAAACTCGTATCAGAAACTGGAATAGGTACAATTGCTTCTGGTGTTGCAAAAGCTTTTGCAGATATTATCCATATATCGGGACATGACGGTGGAACAGGGGCATCGCCTCTTGTATCAATTAAACACGCAGGAACTGTTTGGGAACTTGGACTATCAGAGGTTCAGAGAGTTTTAATTGAAAATGATCTTAGGGGAAGAGTAAAACTTAGAGTTGACGGTGGTATAAAAACAGGACGAGATGTAATTTTTGGGGCTTTACTTGGAGCAGAAGAGTTTGGATTTGGAACTGCCCTCATGATTGCAGAAGGTTGCGTAATGGCAAGACAGTGTCATTTGAATACATGTCCTGTTGGAATCACAACTCAAGACCCTGTATTAATTGAAAAATACAAAGGAAAACCAGAGCATGTAATAAGATATTTAGAATATCTTGCCCATGAAACAAGACAGTTTTTAGCAGATATGGGATATAAACATTTAGATGATATAGTTGGAAGGACAGATTTAATTAAACCTAAGATACCTTCTGACCACTATAAAGCAAAATTTGTAGATGTTTCATATATACTTACAACTCCTCCGAAAGATAAGCCTATAAAATCTGTTGTAGATAGAAATGACCCTCCTTCCAAACCATTTGATGATGAAATTTTAAAAGATGCACTTCCTGCAATAGAAAAAGATGAAGTATTCTCTGGATTTTATGTTGTTAGAAACGTTTACCGTTCAATAGGAACAAAAGTGGCCCATGAAATAGCAAAAAGATATGGAGATAAAGGCTTAAAAACAGGAAAAGTAGAATTAAACCTACATGGAACAGCAGGTCAGTCTTTTGGAGCATTTTGTGTAAAAGGTCTTGAGTTAATACTTACAGGACAGGCAAATGATTATGTAGGAAAAGGAATGAATGGAGGATTAATTGTTATAAAACCTCCTAAAGAGTTTAAAGGAAAATCAGATGAGAATGTAATTATAGGAAATACAGTACTTTACGGTGCAACGGGAGGTATGCTTTTCGCTTCTGGAGTTGCCGGTGAAAGATTTGCCGTTAGAAACAGTGGAGCTGTTGCAGTTGTTGAAGGTGTTGGAGAACACGGATGTGAATATATGACAAATGGAAAAGTGGTTGTACTTGGAAAAACAGGTAAGAACTTTGGAGCAGCTATGACCGGCGGTGTTGCTTATGTTTATGATCCTGAAGGTGAAATGGACAAAAACATAAATAAATCCTATGTTCACATAACAGAAATAGATGAAGATGATAAAAAAGAATTAAAAGACCTTCTTATAAAACACAAAGCTTATACAGATAGTCAGGTAGCTAAAGATATTCTTGATAACTTTGAAACAGAAATTGAAAACTTTGTAAAAATAGAACCAATTCCAGTTAAAAAGCCAAATCCTGAAACAGATGAGGCAGAAGTTGAAAATAAATAAAATAATTTTTCTTCTGCTTTTCTTTTTAACATATACAGCAGGAAGTTTTGAACTTCCTGTTTTTCAGAAAAATAAAAACATCATAAAAAAAGATTTTGTTAAAGCTTATGTTGTAAGGGTTATAGATGGAGATACAATTGTTGTAAAAATTCCAAAAACTACCTTTAATGATAGAAAGACATTAAAAAATCTACGATTCACAGTAAGACTAATAGGAATAGACACCCCAGAAAGCAGAGTTAATAGAAGAGCCAAACTTCAAGCCCGAGAAACAGGAATAAATATAAAAAAAATCGTAATTCTTGGGAAAAAAGCAAAAGAGTTTACAAAATCTTTACTTCCTAAAGGAAAAACTGTATTCTTGGAATTTGATGTGGAATCTCAGGACAGATATGGCAGACTTTTAGCTTATGTATGGCTTCCTGACGGCAGGATGGTAAATAAAGAAATAATATGCAGTGGATATGCATATCCTCTGACTGTACCTCCAAACGTAAAGTATGAAAAGCAGTTTAGACAATGCTTTAGAAAAGCAGTAAAACTACACAAAGGTCTCTGGAGATAAAATGAAAGAAAGCAAAGGATACATTTCTACAATAAAAACAATTATCTACATTGTTATTGCTGTTTCACTTATACGGATATTCTTAGTACAGGCTTTTAACATTCCTTCAGGTTCAATGAAACCAACACTTCTCGTAGGAGATTTTATACTTGTTAACAAACTTGTATATGGAGACTGGACTTTTGGAGTGCCTTTTACAAGTATTGATTTTTATACCTATAAAAATAGGATGGTCAAACCAGATAGAGGAGATGTTATTGTTTTCAAGTACCCTGAAAACCCAAAAATAGACTTTATAAAAAGAATAATTGCCCTACCGGGAGATACTGTAGAAGTAAGGGACGATATTGTTTATTTAAACGGAAAACCTCTTCCAAAAGAAAAAGATGGATTTTACTCGGAACACGGCGAAAAAGTTCAGATATATAAAGAATGTACTATAAGGAAGTATCATAATAATCAAAAGTACTGTTATACCACTATGGAAATTTACGAAAATGAAGGTAAAAATTTTGGTCCTATAAAAGTACCAAAAGGTCAGTATTTCGTAATGGGAGATAACAGAGATAACAGTAGAGATAGCAGATTTTGGGGCTTTGTGCCTGATGATTACATAATAGGAAGAGCATTTATAATTTATTTTTCTGTTGACCTTCAAAAGCCAATGATTAGATTTGATAGGATAGGTAAGATTATCAGGTAAAGTAATGAATATAAATAAAATATCTAAAACTAAGCCTCAGAAATATAATATAAAAATTTGAATTAGTGTTTATGTAGAAAGTAAGAAATTGAAATGGGAAAAAGGACTTAAAAAAGCTTTTGAAGAAGTAGGAAAACATTTTTTAAATATAGGGGTTGCAGTTATTGTTTTCGCTATTCTACAACCTATAGTTAAAAGTGAATTTTCTCCTAAATCTTCATTAATATTTGCAGTTCTGTACTTGATAATTTTTACCATCGCTGTATTTTTAATAATGCTTGGAGGTAGAGAAGATGAATAATGAATTCTTATATTATTTAATCGTTTTTGGAAGTGTCATATTGGCTGGAATTTTGATGCTGGTGTTAGGAATTTTTACCTTAAAAACCAACAAAAAGGAAGCTTGAATTTTTGATTTCAGGCTTTGTAAAAAACATTAAAAATCCATTAATTAATATTATGGAGGCATAGCTTTGAGCCTTATTCTAATAAAAAATGGACACGTTATTGACCCTGAAAATAGTATAAATGGCAACTTTGATATACTCATTGAAAAAGGAAAAATAAAAAAGATAGATAAAAATATACAGCCTTTTGCAGGGTGTGAAATTATAAATGCTGAAAATATGATAGTTTCTCCTTCATTCTGTGACATTCATGTTCACTTTAGAGATCCGGGACAAACTTATAAAGAAGATATAAGAACAGGTTCTATGGCAGCTGTTGCCGGAGGATATACAACAGTTGTATGTATGCCAAATACGCTACCAGCTATAGATGAAGTTTCTATTGTCAGATATGTAATAGAAAAGGGAGAAGAAGTTGGACTTTGTAGAGTTTTACCTGCAGCTGCTGTTACAAAAGGTAGAAAAGGAAAAGAATTAACCGAAATGTGGCTTTTAAAAGATGCAGGAGCAGTTTATTTTACAGATGATGGGGCTCCTGTGTGGGATGCATTTATAATGAGAAAAGCAATGGAATATGCAGGATCAATAGGTTCTTTTGTTGCAGATCACTGTGAAGATTTAAGTTTATCAAATAATGGTGTTGCCCACGAAGGAGAAATAGCAGCAGCACTAGGTCTTCCACCGCTTCCTCCAGAAGCTGAAGATACTATGGTTGCAAGGGACTGCATACTCGCACTTAGAACAGGAATGCCTGTACATATATGTCATATATCGTCAAGAGTTGCTGTAGAAACAGTAGCGTGGGCTAAAGCACTTGGAGCAAAAGTTACAGCAGAAGTAACACCTCACCATTTATCCTTAACAGATGATGAATGGCTTGATTTTGACTGTAAGGCAAAAGTTTCGCCGCCTCTTAGAGAACACGAGGATGTAGAAGCAGTCAGATGGGCACTTGCTTCAGGAGTAATTGATTTTGTAGCAACAGACCACGCGCCGCATGCTCATCAGGAAAAAATGCTTGAACATCAGCACTGTCCGCCAGGGATGATAGGGCTACAATTTGCACTTCCAACTGTTTTAAAACTTGTAAAAAAAGATTACTTCAATATGGAAAGGGCAATACAGGTTCTCTCTACAGAGCCAATGAAAAAACTAGGTCTCACTCCTCCTGCAATTAAAGAGGGAGAAACGGCAGAACTTGTAATCTTTGACCCGTTTGAAAGCTGGGAAGTTAATGAAGAAACTATACTTTCTAAAAGTAAAAATACACCACTTCTAGGAAGAAAATTAAGAGGCAAAGTTAAGTACACATTTTACAACGGTAAAATTGTTTATTCAGACAAATCAGGAGTTTCTTGTGGATAATTTGAAAGAAAAAGTTTTAGATATACTATCAGAAATATGTGACCCTGAGATACCTCTTGATATAGTATCTCTTGGACTTGTTAAAGATGTGCTTTTAGCAGATAAGGAAATACAGGTTGTTATGACACTTACCACCCCAAAATGTCCTTTAGAAGAAATAATAAAAAATGTTGTTTTATCAAAATTAAAAGAAAACTTTCCTGATTATACTATAAATTTGACATTTGACTTTAGCAAGCCGTGGACATCAGAAAACATATCTAAAGAAGGAAAGAAAAAGCTCAGAGCTTTGGGCTGGAAATTATAACCCTAAAAAAGCTCTTATTCTTTTTACACCTTCTTCCATATGCTCTATGTCTTTTGTATATGCAAATCTTATATACTTTTCAGTGTTATTTTCCCCAAAATCAATTCCTGGAGTTACTGCTACATGAGCTTTTTCTAATAATTCATTTGCAAATTTAAAGGCATTATCTGAATATTTTTCAATATTTGCCCACAAATAAAAAGCCCCTTCAGGTTTTGCATCTATATCAAAAATATCATTTAACTGGCTATATAAAAAATCCCTTCTTTTTTTATATTCTTCAGTTATTTTATCTAAATACCTTTTGTCAAAAGCTCCAAGAGCAGCATACTGACTTATTGTAGGAGGTGCAATAAATACATTTTGAAGAACTATTTCAGCTTTTCTAACTAAATTCTCAGGTAATATAATCCATCCAAGCCTAAATCCCGGCATACAAAAATATTTTGAAAATCCATTTATAACAATAGCGTTATCTGAAAATTCTAAAGCCGTATGTTCTTTTTCATCATACACAAGACCGTGGTATATTTCATCAGAAATAAAGTAAATTCCTTTTTCATCACAGTAGTTTATAAGCTCTTTTAAAACATCTTTTTGGTAAATATTACCGGTTGGATTGTTAGGAGAGGATATTTGAACTGCTTTTATATCTTTAAATTCTTTTAACTGCTTTACTGTTAACTGATAATTTGTAGATTTATCTACAGGTGCAAATGTTGGATTAATATCGAGTATGTATGAAAAATTTTTGTAGCAGGGATAAGAAGGGTCTGTCATTAAAAGTTTATCTCCTGAGTTTAAAAGTATTGAGTAAGCTACCAGAAAAGCTCCTGATGTCCCAACTGTCAATGCTATTCTTTCAGGAGATATTTCCACATCATACTTTTCTTTATAAAACTGTGCTATTTTTTCTCTCAGCTGTATTAGTCCTAAACTTTCTGTATAATGGTTTAGTCTATCTTTCACAGCTTTTTCTGCAAGTTCCCATACTTTTGGGGAAGGCTGAAGATCGGGTTCTCCTATTTCAAAATGTATTGTATCTTCATATTTTTGAGCTTTCTTAACAATATCCATAACAATAAAAGGTTTAACTTTATATAATCTGTTCATAATTTAGAAAGCAGATCCTCCTTGATTTTTATATATATTATACTTTTAACAGCTTCCTTTTTATCGGTATTTCTTATAAAATCTTTTTCTAACTCTTTTACTGCCTTATCTACAAGTTTCTGTCTTTCTTCTTTTGACATTTTTTGCCAAACATAGGATATAACTTTTCTTTCAAGGTATAAAGATTTATCCCCTTTGTAACTTTGAGGTATTTCTAAAAGGGTCTTAGGAAAATTTAATTTTTCAATTATTATTTCCCATTTATCTTTTTTAGAAGGTTTTGCGTCACTTTTTTCTGTAGATTTTGCTTTCAACTTTTCATTAATTTTTTTATCAACAACAATTAAGGAAAATTTTTTCCTTTTATTTTTTGGCAGTTTTATGATTTCTGATTTTATGAATTTTCTTATAAGATTAATATCTATTTTATTTTTGTACCAGTTTAATATTATTTGATTTTCTTTTGGAGTTAATACACCAAAACTGTCTTTCAAACTAAAGTAGTAATCTTCAATTTCTTTAATGTAATCCTCTAAATTCTTCACTTTTTATTCCAATTACGGATATACCAAATTTATCTGCAGTTTTTATAAAATCTTCTTTATTTAGAAGATAAGCTTTTCCTGCCTCAACTGCAAGAACCCGTGCTTTTGCTTTTCTCATAGATTTTAAGGTTTTTATCCCAACAACAGGGACATCGTATCTAAAATCCTGATTTTTCCGTGCTACTTTACAAACTACTGTATCTTCACCACCGAGTTTACCTGCCCTTATAATGCACTGATCTGTTCCTTCTATTCCTTCAACAGCTATAACTATTTTATCTTTTACTACAACTGTTTGACCTATATCTAAATCAGCTATTTCTTTAGCTATTTTTAGCCCAAAAATAACATCTTCCATTTCTTTTTCGGACATACTTATGCTGTTAATAAGTCCTTCAGGAAATAAAAGGTTTTCAAGATATGGAGATGGATCTATAAAATTAAACCCTTCTTTTTCAAGTTCTTTTATAACGCCTTCCAGTATTGTTTTTGCCTTTTTGTCTTTTAAACTGTTAAAAAATTCTCTTGCTCTTTTATCAAGTTTATGAAGAGAGAAAATAAGTGAATAATGCTCTATTTTTCCAAGCATAACGAGATTTTTTACATTTTCTTCTTTAAAAGTATCAATAAGTTTTTGGGCTTCTCCAAAGTGAAGCCATTTTGTTTTTGAGTATTTTTGAATTTTTTTGTCTGTTATGTTTTTTATTGCAACTGTTACTACATCTTCATTTTTTTTGGAAGCATTCTTTGCAAACTCTACAGGAAGTTCTCCTGCTCCGGCAATAAGACCTATTTTCATAATGATTTCTTTTTAGTTGCGTCTGGAGTTATTCCTCTTTTTGATGTTTTTATAAATTCAATTAATTGATTAATTTCCTCAGTTTGTGGAAGGGTCTCAAGAACTGTTTTAATCCCTTCTTCTAAAGTAGAAGATTTTATAAATATGATTTTATACGCTTCTTTTAAAATTCTAATTTGTTCGTTGGTAAATCCTCTTCTTTTTAATCCGACTAAATTAAGACCATATAGTCTTGCGTGATTTTTAGATGCTCTTGTAAAAGGAGGTATATCTTTATCTACAGCTGAAGCACCGCCTACCATTGCATAATCGCCAATTCTGCAAAACTGGTGTATAGGAGTTAAACCACCTACAAAAACATAGTTTCCAATTTTTACGTGTCCGGCAAGAGTAACGTTATTTGCAAGGATTGTATCGTGTCCTACTTTACAGTCGTGAGCAATATGAACATATGCCATTAAATATGTATTATCTCCAATCTGTGTTATACCATCATCAAATTTCGTTCCTCTGTGGATTGTGCAGTATTCTCTTATTGTTACGTTATTCCCTATTTTTACAAAACTTTCTTCACCTTCGAATCCAAGATGCTGTGGAATATTTCCTATTATTGCTCCTTCAAATATTTTGCAGTTTCCTCCAATAGTTGTGAAATTTTTGATTTTTACATTTGATGAAATCTCAGTGTTGTCCCCAATTTCTACATTGTCTTCAATAATAGAAAAAGGGCCAACTTTTACGTTGACCCCAAGTTTTGCTTTATTTGAGACTATTGCAGTTGGATGTATTTCTACCGTCAATATTTATCCTTTAAACTAATAAACTTTTAAGAACTTCTTTTGGTTGAACACCAACTTTTGTATCTACAACCTGTCCGTTTTTAAATACCATAATTGTAGGGATAGCTCTGATTCCATATTTCATAGCTATATTAGGGTTCTCATCAGTATTTAATTTGCAAACTTTTGCTTTTCCTTCAAGTTCTTCTGCAAGTTCTTCAATTACAGGAGCTATTAATCTACAAGGTCCACACCAAGGTGCCCAGAAATCAACCAATACAGGAACATCAGAGTTTAAAACCTCCTGCTCCCAGTTTTGTTCATTTAATACACATACTTTGCCTGCCATTTTTTTATTCCTCCTCTGTTAATAACTTGTAAATCTCAAGTGCTTTTTTATTTTTAATATAATAACATACAATTGAACCTTCACGCTTGTATCCTAATATACCTTTATTTCTCAACACTGACAAATGCTGGGACACATTAGGTTGAGGTAAGTCTAAAGATTCCCATATATGCTTTACACACTGCTTTCCAGAACTTAGAAAACCTATTATTTTTAATCTACTTGGGTGAGCAAGTGCTTTTAAAAGTTCAGCGTTTTCTTCAAGCCATTCTTCATCTTGCCAGTGAGATGAATCAATAAATTCTTCTGGCTGGATTTTTTTAGCTTTTGCCATTTTTCCTTACCTTCCTTTTATAATAGTATTACTAATATTAGAATATTACTAAATTATATTATATGTATATATTCGGAAAATTGCAAGATAACGTTAATAGAATTTCTATTAAGGAGGGGCAGAAGGTGCCCCTTTTATTAGAATTTATACTGATGCTGTAATTTTATTAATTATTTGATCTGTTGGAATTACGTGCTTGTGAAGCCCAAGTTCTTTTGGATTCATACCAAGAGCAAGACCTATCATTTGAGGAAGGTGAAGTATTGGCATATCTATATTTGCCCCAATTTTTTCTTCTGCCTCTTCCTGCATAGCATCAAGCTGTGTATGACAGAGAGGACAAGGTGTTACCATAAAATCAGCTTTTTCTTCTTTTGCTGACTCTGTGTCCATTGCTGTTAGTCTAAGCGTAACTTCATCTTCTGCAGACCAGAATGAATGGAAGCCACAGCAAGCAAGTCTTGCTTCATGGTCTTTTGGATTTCCTCCAAGAGCCTCAATTAACATCTCAATTGATTTTGGATTGTCAGGATCTTCATACCCTATAAGATAAACAGGTCTTATAATATGACAGCCGTAAAATGGAGCTATGTTGAAATCTTTTAATGGTCTAACTACCATCTCTTTTATTTTATCTAGACCAACACCGTCTATCACTTCCCATAAGAAATGAGTAACTTCAGATGTTCCTTTGTACTCAAGACCTGCCTCTGCTAAAACTTCATTAACCTGTTCTTTTAATTCTGGATCGTTGTCAAGCTTAAATTTAGTTTCTCTGAGCATAACTGTACAGGTATTACAGATTGTTAAAAGATCAAGTCCAAGCTCTTCAGCAAGTGCAAGGTTTCTTGCATTTATAGTTAAAGATAGAAACTCATCTTTTTCCTGAACTGCTCCGGCGCCACAGCACGTAGCTGCTTCAAGTTCTATAAGTTCCATTCCAAGTTTTTCTGCTACTAAATATGTAGATTTATAAAGCTCTGGAGCTACACCTTTAGCAGAACATCCTGTATAAAAAGCATATTTTAATTGAGACATTATTCATTACCTCCTTTGTCTAAAAAGTTCGCTCTTTTTCTAGTTTTTCTCTTATCTTCATAAACAACCCCAAGTATTTGAGGTATTCTGATTTGAACCTGTTTTCCTTTTTCTTTAGCTTTCTCATAAATTTTTTCTACTTCTTCGTGTCTTTTAACTTTATGTCCACCAAAGAAATCAGCTATGTTTACCTTTCCTTTGAAGAACATTTTTATACCAAATGGAGCTCTTTTTAACGCTCCAAGTAATCCTTCCTGTTTCATAGGAAGCAGCATTTCATTAAGCATTCCTCTTTCTTTAATGTCCTCTTCAAATATTTCTGCGTGTCTTTCTCCAGGAGTTTTATATCCTTCTTCAGCAGCGATTATTCTAAGTCTTATTATACTTTCATATGGCTGAACTTCTTTTGGACAGTTAGTTGTACACTGCCAGCATCTTACGCACCATTCTAAATTAAAGTGATCTAAAACTGCTTCAAGTCTTTCTTTTCTTGCACCATCTCTGCTGTCAGCTGCGAATCTATACGCTTTTGCTAAAACAAATGGAGATAAATACTCATCATTTGCTTTTAATGCATTACATTCTGATACACAGGATGCACATAAAATACAGTCTGAAGCAAAATCTATTTTGTGGTGGTCATAAGGAGACTGTCTGTATTCTGTTCCATCAGGTGGAGGTGGAGCTTTTGGAATAAACCATGGTTTTACTTTTTTGAATTTTTCCAAAAGATAATCAAAATCAAATATTAAGTCTTTTAAAGGTTTTACATTTCCAATAGGTTCAACAACTATTGTGTCTGTGTTGTATTTTTCAAGTATTTTTGTTACCTGTTCTTTACATGCAAGTGTTGCATGCCCATTTATTCTTACAGAACAAGAACCACATATAGCAGCTCTACAATTATATCTAAAAGATATTGAAGGGTCTTGCTCTTCTTTAGCCTTAAATAGAGCAGCCAAGACTGTCATTCCTTTTTCAACAGGGAGACGATATGTTTGGTAATAAGGTTTTTCATCTTTTGTAGGGTCATACCTGAAAACCTTTAAATTGAAAAATTCCATTTTCAACCACCTCTTTTGAATTTTACAAAAAATTATTTTAATATTTTAACCATATTTTAGACTATTTTACAAAAACTTTAAAATTTAACCTTTAGGAGGACAATAATATGAAAAAAATAATAGTAGGTGTTGCTTCATCTGGATTAATACTTAATGCTTTAGCTTCAGGATATAAAATACCTGAACAATCTTTAAGATCAATGGGTTCAGCAGCAGCATATTTTTCTTCTGCTGTGTCAGCCGATGCATCTTTTTATAACCCAGCAAACATGTCTTTTATGGAAGATAAAAAGTTCACTGAAATTGGACTTAGATACATACATCTTGGAAAGATAAAGTTTGAAGGACAGGCTTATGATCCTGTAGCACAAACATTTATAATTTCTAACGCAAAATCAAAAGCTGAAGATTTTTATGTTCCATATTTTCATTTTGTAGGTTCTTCATTTATTGAAAATGCAAGACTTGGAATATCGTTTGTAACACCTGCAGGTCTTTCTAAAAGATGGAGTGCTAAAGGTCAGCAGTATACAGCTGAAGAATTTACCTTAGAAGTTTATGAACTTGATACTTCAGTTTCTTATAAAATACTTGAAAACTTTTCTGTAGCAGCTACAGGAAGATTAATATATGCAAAAGGAAAAGTAAAATACAAAGCATTTAATCCATTAGCAAATAATTATTTATATAGAATAGATATGGAAGGAGACAGTTCTTTAAAAACCGGCTGGGGAGTTTCTGCATCTTACAAACCTTTAAATAATTTAACTGTATCTACTATTTACCGTTCCAAAGTAGATTTAGACATAAGTGGTAGTGTAGATGGAAACCTTAATATTCCTCCTAATCCACCAAAGCCAGCAATAAACAGAAACCCTATTTCTCCGGATGGTGGGGACGTTTCTATACCTTTACCTGCTGAATGGAAAGTAGGAGCTTCATATAAATTGGACAAAACTACATTGGAATTTACTTTTGAAAGAACATTCTGGTCCAAGTACAAAAAGTTAGACTTTAACTTTGCAGATCCTTACGCTGAAACCGTTTTAGGCACTCCTAAAGACAAAAACTGGAAAGATAGCAATGCTTATAGATTTGCAGTTTATCACACGTATAATCCAAAATTAACTGTTATGGCAGGTTTTGCATATGATGAGACACCTGTACCTGAAAAAACTTTAGGATTTGAGCTTCCTGATTCTGATGGATATATATTTTCCCTTGGCGGTGTTTACTCGCCTAAGAACAATTTAGAAATAGGTTTAGCAGGTTTATATGTAACTAAGAAAGATAGAACTGTTAATAACAGTAAAATAAAAGGTAAATTCTCAGATTTAAATGCATACTTAATAAATATTTCAGTAGGATACAAATTTTAGAAGAGGATAAAAATGGAAAATATTCAGGAAGTCAAATATCCTTATAATAACTTTTATGAAGTAATTCAAAAAAATGCAGAAAAGTTAGGGAAAAAAACTATAATCTTTGAAGATGATATAAAAATCACAAATAAACAACTAAAAGATCAGGTAGACTCTTTTGCAAAATATCTTGAAGTTGCTGGTATTGAAAAAGGAGATAATGTTGCTATTTTGATGACAAATTCCAAAGAGTTTATAATTGCTTTTCTTGCAATTGGGAAATTAGGTGCTGTTCCTATTCCTATAAATACATTTTTAAAAAGACATGAAATTGAGTATATTTTAGAAAACAGCCAGTCAAAATTATTAATTACGCAAGATAAATTTGAGAGAGATTTAAAAGGAATTTTAGAGCAAATATCGTCTTTAGAAAAAATTATATGGTCAGGAAATCCTAAAACCTTAGACTCACATAATCTTTCTTTTGAAGAAGGTTTAACCTTGACGGATTACGAACATATAAAGCCTAAAGCATCTCTTGAAGATACTGCAGTTATCATCTACACATCAGGCACAACTGGAAAACCTAAAGGAGTGATGCTTTCTTACAAGAACATATTTTCAAACCTTGTAAATATTACAAAAGTAGTTCCTTTATCTCACAAAGATAGATTTATTGTTTACCTTCCAATGTTTCATACTTTTACTTTAACAGCAACTGTTTTACTGCCTCTTTATCTTGGAGCACCTATTGTTGTAATTAAATCAATATTCCCATTTTCTAACATATTAAAGCAAGTTTTATTAAAAAGAGTAACCATATTTATGGGCGTTCCTGAGGTGTATAATGCACTTTCAAAAGCAAAACTTCCTTGGTATTTTATGTGGTTTAACAGGCTTCGGGCTTTTGTTTCTGGAGGTGCAGCCCTTTCTGAAGCTACACTGGAAAGAATGAAGAAAAAATTTCCTAAAGTGCCCCTTCTTGAAGGCTATGGTCTTTCTGAGGCTTCTCCTGTTGTATCTATTAACAGGCTTGAAAAGCAGAAAAATTTATCTGTTGGACCACCACTTCCTGATTATCAGGTAAAAATTGTAAATGATGAGCTAATTGAACTTCCAACAGGAGAAATAGGTGAAATCATCGTTAAAGGCGATAATGTTATGAAAGGTTACTATAAAAATCCAGAGGCTACTGAGCAAACAGTTATTAACGGCTGGCTTTTAACAGGGGATTTAGGATACGTAGATGAGGATGGATATATATACATTGTAGATAGGAAAAAAGATTTGATAATTTCAAAAGGAATAAATATATACCCTAGGGAAATTGAAGAAGAACTTATGAAACATCCTGCCGTTGAACTTGCAGCAGTTGTTGGAAAGAAAGATGAAGTTCATGGAGAAATTCCTGTTGCTTTTGTTCAGTTAAAAGAAGATGAGAAAGCAACAGAAACTGACCTTAGAAAGTTTTTAAAAGATAAGCTTGCAAACTATAAAATACCAAAACATTTCTACTTTTTAGATGAACTTCCTAAAAATGCAACAGGTAAGGTTTTAAAAAGAGTTTTAAGGGATAAATTGAACAAAGGTGAATTTGATTAAATTTGAAGTTTTTACCATCTAAACTATATTAAACGTATGCGTGCTGTAAAAGGAATTTTGGCTTGAGGACTGTTCTTTTTATTTGCTCCTTTAATTTTGTTTAGTGTAGGAGCTTTTACTATTATATTATGGTCTGTTATTAGTTTTATTGTTTCTATTATTCCTTTTTTAATTCTTGCTGTTTTAATTTTCTTTTTAGCTGCTATTTTTGCTGCTATTGTAAAAGCAGAAATAGAAATAAGAAGAAATAAATTCTACAAAACATTTAAAACATATGAAAGAAATAAAGTCCCTTCCCAGTTTTATCTATACTAAACTTTTAGTAGTTTATATCCGAAATGGAAAAATAAACTCTGCAGGTAAGTAAAATGTCAAAGGCTTATATTGATAGAATCAATGTCTACGGTTTTAAATCTTACGGTCTTAGAAAATTATCTATTCCTATTGGAGATGGATTTGTCGGTATAGTTGGACCAAACGGTTCTGGAAAAAGTAATATTGGAGATTCTATTGTATTTGCTTTAGGGCTTGCAACTGCAAAGTCAATGAGAGCTTTAAAGCTTTCAGACCTTATATTTTCATCTAAAGGAAAATCAGCAGAGTTTGCAGAAGTTGAAGTTATTTTCAAAAATGAAGGGGCTTTTCCTTTAAATAATGAAGAAGTTTCAATATATAGAAAAGTAGAACACAACGGCAAATCAACATACAAAATAAACGGAAGACCGGCAAAACAGTACGAAGTAGAAGAGCTTTTAACAGCAGCCGGAATACCAAAACAGGGATACAACATAGTTACTCAGGGAGATATCTTTAAATTCATAAAAATGACACCTTCAGAAAGAAGGGATTTAATAAGTGAAATAGCAGGTATTACAGATTATGAAGAGAGAAAAGAAAAAGCATTAAAAGACCTTGAAGAAACTGAGGAAAAGCTAACGGCTGCCAAACTTGTTTTAAAGGAAGTTAAAACAAACTTAAAAAGACTTGAAGAAGAAAGAGAAAATGCCTTAAAAGCTAAAGAAATAGAAGAAAAAATAGCCTTTTTAGAAGAAAAAATAAAAGGTGTAAAGCTTTATTTTTTGCAAAATGAGGAAGAAAAAACAGTAAAAGACCTTGAAGAAGTAGAGCAAAAAATACAGGAGCTATACAATCAAAAGGAACTTTCAATCCAAAAACAAAAAGAGCTTATTACTCAGATAAAAGAGCTGGAAAATAAACTAAATGAAATACAACAGTCTCTTCTCCCAATAAAAGAAAAAGAAGGTGCAATAACTGCCCAGATAAGAACATCAAATGAGAAAATAAAAGAGATAGAAGAAGAACTTGAAAACTTAAAAACAACTTTAAAAGAAATTTCAAAAGAAAAAGAAGAAAAGATAAAAGAGGTTTTAAAAACAGAAGAAGAAATTAAAAAATTAAAAAAGCTACTTCCTGATATAGAAAAACAGCTTGAAGAGGCAGAAAAAGAGCTTGAGAAGAAAAACAAAAAACTTCAGGAAATAGAAATAGGAGGGTCCAAAGCAAGGCTTGATTTAGGACAGGTGGAAAAAGAAGAGAAGGCCTTAAAAGATAAAAAGATATCTTTAGAAAAAGAAGAGCTAAAACTTCAAAATCAACTTGAAAACATTGCAGAAAAAATAGAAAGCTATAAAAAGGAAATAGAAAATCTAACGAAAGAAGTAGAAAGTTTAAGAAAATCAAAAGAAAACATAAGCTCATACACTCAAAATCAAGATAAAAAAATCAAATCCATTCAAAGCGAAATAAATAGATTAAAAATAAGAAAAGACGCACTCTCTAAAAAACTAAAAAATATTAGAGAAAAAAGGGAAGAGAATTTTAAAAAATTAACTGAGATTTTAGTAAAACTTCAGCACGTTAGAGAAGATAAAAACTATCTGTTAATAAAAGACATTCCCGGAGTTTACGGTAAAGTTGCAGACTTAATATCTGTAAAAGATGAAGAGCTTATAACTGCAATAGAATCTGCAGGAGGAGCAAGACTTAACAACATAGTAGTTGAAGATGACAAAGTTGCACAGGAGTGTATAAACGTCCTTAGAAGAGAAAAAGCCGGAAGATTAACATTTATTCCTTTAAATAGAATAAGAGCCAACAATCCATCAAAACCTCCTTATCAAAAAGGAGTAATAGGGCTTGCAGTTGATTTTGTTGAATATGACCCTAAAATAGAAAAAGCAATAAAGTATGTGTTTTCTGATACTGTTATTGTTGAAAACTTTGATTCTGCAAGGGCTCTTGGTATAGGTTCATTTAGGATGGTAACCTTAGAAGGAGATATTTTTGAAAAGTTTGGAACAATTTCAGGTGGAAGTTCTAAATCATCTGCTACTTTAGGTAAAAGCGTTCTTGAAGCAGAAAGGGATAAACTTGAAAAAGAAGATGATAACCTGAAAGCACAGGAATATGCCATTGAAGATGAACTTAAGAAAATAGATAACCAGCTTCAGGAAAAAGAACGAGAGATTTACAAGATACAGACAGAATCAGAAAGCATTGTTACAAGGGCTAAAGAGATAGATGAAAAGATTTCTGTCTATATAAACAAGATTAACTTACTTGAAAATGAGATAGTTAATCTCAAGAAAAAGCAGTTTGAAACAGAAAATCAACTGGAAATACTGAAAAAAGAAATGCAGGAAGTTCAAAAACAACTTTCTGTAGTTGAAAACAGAAAAAAATCAATCCTTGAGAAAATGGAAAATGAAGGTCTTCACAGCCTTAGAAAAGAATGGGAAGAGGCAACAAAAAAGGTTTACGCGTTAAAAGAAAAGAGAAATGAAATCGTTTCACAAATAGAGAACCTTCAGGATAAACTTGAAAATAACCTTAAAGTCAGAATTTTCCAAATAGAAAATGAAAAACTCAAAATAGAAGACCAGATTAAACAAAAATCCCAACAAAAAGAAGAATTGAAACAGCAGATTGAAGAAGAAAGTAAAAAATTAACACAGCTCTGGCAGGGACTTAAAGATAAAGAAAAGGAAAGAGATGAGCTTTTAAATAAAATAGAAACCTTAAAAGAGGAAATGAAAACTTTAAGATACGAGGAAGATAACATAAATACACAAATAACCTACCTTCTTGAAGATAAAGGAAAACTGGAGCAAAAACTTGAAGATATAAGAGAAGAGATTTCCCTTTTGAAAGAAGAATATTTGGGTGAGCCTATAGAAGGAGATTTAAAAGAACTTGAGAAGCAGTTAAAAGAAAATCAAGAAAAAAGGAAAAATATTGGTGCAGTAAATGAAAGAGCCCTTGAAGATTATGAGCAAATAAAAGAAAGATATGAAGACTTAAACCAAAAAGTTCAAACCCTTGTAGAAGAGAAAAAAAGCATAGAAGAGTTAATTGAAAGTTTAGAAGAGAAAAAGCTAACTGCGTTTATGGAAGTTTACGAGGCAGTCAATAAAAACCTTGGAAAAATATTTAGAAGACTTTCCCCTGGAGGAAAAGCATATCTTGAAATAGAAAATGAAGATGACCCTCTTTCTGGAGGTATTTTATTAAAAGCAAGACCCAGAGGAAAAGATGTAAAAAGACTTGAAATAATGTCCGGTGGAGAAAAAACCTTAACTGCTTTAGCATTTTTATTTGCAGTTCAGCAATACAGACCTGCTCCATTTTATTATTTTGATGAAGTAGATGCCCACCTTGATGATGCAAATGCAAGAAAAATAGCAGAGCTAATGAAAGAACTTTCAAAAGAAGCTCAGTTTATAGTTGTAACTCTTAGAGATACAATGGCAAGTTATGCTGATAGATTAATTGGAGTCTCTGCAAGGGAAGGTATATCAAATGTTTACACCCTTGATATGAGTGAAATTATGGATAATAATATTAATGCTGAAATTGTGGGGTCGTAGCTCAGCTGGGAGAGCGCTGCCTCGGCATGGCAGAGGTCACGGGTTCGAGCCCCGTCGACTCCACTTATTCAAAAATCACCAGTTGTTTTAAGTGTTCATAAAACTGCGGGTATGAAATAGTTGCACATTCAGGGTCTTTTATTTCTATTCCTTCTTCTGATATGAGCCCTAATATACTAAATCCCATGGCTATTCTGTGGTCATGATAGCTTTCGATAGTTCCACCTTTAATTTTCTGTTTTCCTTTTATTATAATTCCATCAGGTAGTTCTTCAACTTCTACACCAATTCTTTTTAAATTCTCAACGACAGCCTTTATTCTATCACTTTCTTTTACTCTAAGTTCTTCAGCACCTTTTATAACAGTTTCTCCTTCTGCCTGAGTTGCAATTAGTGCAAGAAGAGGAAGTTCGTCTATCATAGAAGGGACTTCTTTCTTTTCTACAGATACGGCTTTTAAATGAGGAGTGTATTTAACTGATATATCTGCAACAGGCTCACCTGCTTCTTCTCTTTGATTTAAATACTCAATATCTGCTCCCATTTCCTTTAATTTTCTAAAAAATCCATCTCTCGTAGGATTTATTAATACTTCCTCAAGTAATATTTCAGAACCAGGGACAATAACGGCAGCTGCAGCAAAAAATGCTGCTGAAGATGGGTCAGCAGGAACATTTATATCTACCGGATTTAATTTTTCTGTTTTGTCCAAATAAACCCTATATCCACCTTCATCAAACTCTGTTCTTATATTTGCTCCCATAGCTTTAAGCATTCTTTCTGTATGGTCTCTTGACATTATTGGTTCTATAACAATTGTTTTTCCTTTTGCATTTAAACCTGCAAGGAGCAGAGCAGATTTTACCTGTGCACTTGCTTTTTCGTTAAAAAACTCAATTCCTCTTAGTGAAGAATTTCCTCTTATAGCTATAGGTAAGTAATCGCCTTTGTTCCTACCGTCAACATTTGCCCCCATATTTTTAAGGGGAAGTAAAACCCTTTTCATAGGTCTTTTTCTTAAAGAATTGTCGCCAGTCATTACTGCAAATATTGGCTGTCCTGCTAGAACTCCAAGCGTTAATCTTGTTGTTGTTCCAGAATTTCCCATGTATAAAACATCATCAGGTTCAGTTAGACCTTTGAGACCTTTACCGTGTATAAAAAATAATCCTTCTGCCTCATCTATTTTTATTCCTAAACTGCGAAACACATCTATAGTTGTTAATGTATCTCCTGCTTTTAAGAAGTTTTTAACGATTGAAGTTCCTTCTGCAAGTGCAGTTATGATTATACTTCTATGAGAAATAGATTTATCAGATGGTACTCTAAGTTTACCTTTAACAACTTTTGCTTTTGTAATTTTCATTTTGATCCTTTTATTATTTAATTAATTTGAATATTATAAACAAAACGAGAACTATGTTTAAAGTTATTAAAGATAATAAAAATATTTTTAGTAATATCTTTTTTTCACTTTTTGCATTTATAATTTCAGGATCTATTGTCTCAACAGCAACTTCAACATTACTTGGTTTTACTGTAGTTGAATTTTCTATAAATGCTGACATTAATGCCCTTGAAGACAATATATTAATAAGTCTAGGTATTCCTTTACTGTATTTATGTATTTTTTTGAAGGCTTTATCTGTAAAATTTATATTTCCACCACCTGCAAGCATAAGTCTGTGGTTAATATATTTTTTTGTATCATTTAAATCTAAAGGTGTAAGATATGCTTTGCTTGTAATTCTTTGTAGAAGCTGTCTTAACTGCTGTCTTTTTAACTTTTCGTCTAATTCAGGCTGTCCTACTAACACTATTTGAACTAACTTTTCCTTATCTGTTTCTAAATTTGAAAGAAGTCTAAGTTCTTCTAATGTTTCAATAGGAAGTAACTGTGCTTCATCAACTATTATAAAAACTTTTTTACCATTTTTGACTTTGTCTTCCAATGTTTTTTTAAAAAGTTTTAAAAGTTCTTCTTTATTTTCCTCTTTTGTTTCTACTCCTAAATCATGAAGTACAGCCCTTAAAAACTCTTCAGGTTTTAGCTGTGGTGAAAGTATTAATGAATACTCGGCAAATCCTTCTAAACTATTTAAGAATTTTCTTATAACAGTTGTTTTACCTGTTCCAGGCTCACCAATTATTACGCAAAATCCTTCTCCTGAATCAACAACATATTTTAAAAGCCTTTCTGCATTTCTATGAGATATTGAAGGGAAAAAATATGAAGGATCAGGAGTTATTCTAAAGGGATCTTCTTTTAAACCAAAAAACTCTAAATAATCTATCATTTTATTTTCCCTTTTCTTTTACTTCTTCAGGAATAATTATAGTTCTTACTTTTTTATTTTTTCCTATAACTACAGCTTTATCTTCTTTCATGAAATAATCTATTTCATCTCCCTCTAAAACATTATTTCCTTTTCTAATTTGAGCATTTCCTATAAGTTTTATTATTTCTTTATCTGCTTCATATGTTGCTTTTTCAGATTTTCCCTTATAAAGTCCTTTTTCAAAACGTACATTTCCTTCAGCTATTATTTTTTTTATTTTTGAATTTTCATCAAAGTAAATATGCATTAAGTTAGCCCACAGCGTAAAATCTCCTTTTCTAACAACAACATTGTCTTTGTAAACTGCAATTTTTTGTTTGTTATCGTATTCAAAAGAATCAGCTTCTATAACAATAGGTGCTTTGTTTTCTTCATTATTAGTTTGCCCAAAAGAAAAACTTGTTAAGAAAAATAAAAATATAAGTAAAACTTTAACCATTGTTTTCTCCATAAACCTCTGTTTTAACCTTTTTTAAGAATATTTTTTCTTTTTTTAAATTTATCAGTAAATTTTTTCCTGTTGTTCTCATATTTTTTGTAATTATTTCATTGAATTGATTATTATATGCTATATTTTGCTTAATATTAAAGGTTAATTTTGAAGTTAAAAGCTTTAATCCTTTTGTTAAAATTTCTACATTATCTTCTAAATAGATAATTTCTTTTTTATCAAACTTCCCATTCTTAGCTTTAATATTTATAATGCCTTTTTCTTCTAAAATATCTGCATCTATATTTTTTCCTTCTAAATACTTTATCTTGTCTATAAGCAGGCTGCCCTTAACTATTATTTTTTTTGAATTTTTACTTACTAATGTAAAATTAAAAATTTTCGCTTGTTTATAGCTTAAGTCTTTTATTTTTGATTTTTCTATTTGTGTGTTTACAAAGTTTATTATTAAAGATATAAATCCTAAAATTAGAGTGTATATAAAAGCCTTTTTTCTCACTTCTTCACATTTATTTTATTTTTTCTTGCTTCCCATTTAGGACTGAACATCTCTTCAAATGTTTCAATATATTTTTCAACATCTTCGCTTGTAGCTTTATTTTTTAAGTACATTGTAGGTCTATGAAGAATTTTATTTATAATAGAGTTTACTGCCAGTTCTATATTTTCTCTTTCCTTTTCATTTAAATAAGGCATATCATTAAATAATTTTTCAAGTTGATAATTTTTTATTTCCTCAGCAAAGTGCCTAACGTTTGCAATTACAGGTGAAAGTTTTTGCTGGGCAAGCCACTTTTCAAATTTTTTCACTTCTTCATCTATTATTATTTCAGCTCTTGCTGCTTCAAGTTTTCTGCTTTCAAGATTTTGATTAACAACTTCTTTTAAATCATCTATGTTATATAAAAATACTTCATCAAGTTCATTTACCTTTTCTTCCACATTTCTAGGGACTGATATATCAAAAATAAATATAGGCTCTCCTTTTCTTTTCTTAACAATATTTTTTAAATCTTCTTTTTTTATAATTGGCTGTTTAGCACCTGTTGAGGTTATAACAATATCAGCTTCTGGTAGAAATTCATAAAACTTTTCAAACTTTAACGGTGTGCCTGAAAATTTTTCTGCAAGTTCAACCGCTTTTTCAAAGGTTCTATTCGCTACAAAAATATGTTTTACACCAGTTGACTGCAGATGCCTCGCAGCAAGTTCGGCCATCTCACCTGCACCAATTAAAAGAACATTTTTATCTGATAAATCACCAAATATTTTTTTTGCAAGTTCTACAGCTGCGTAACTTATAGATACTGCCTTTTTACTTATTCCTGTTGATGTTCTAATTTTCTTGGAAACCTGCAGTGACTTGTCAAAAAGCCTTGTTAAAATATGTCTTACGGCTTTTAATTCTTTGGATTTTAAAAATGATTCTTTGAATTGACATACAATTTGGGGCTCTCCAATAACCATTGAATCTAAACTGGATGAAACTTTGAATATGTGTCTTACAGCCTCGCTGTCGTAATAAAAAAATAGGTATTTTCTCAAATCATTTTGGGATATACCTGAGCTTTTTGAAAATTCTTCTATTATCTCTTCTTCAAACTCTTGAGGATTGTCTGTTAATCCATAAAATTCAACCCTGTTGCATGTAGATAAAATGCATATTTCATATATTGGATTTATCTTCAATAAGTTTTTAATTAAAGTATCATATTTCTCGCTGTCAACTGCAAATTTTTCTCTAACTTCTACAGGAGACGTTTTGTAATTTAATCCAACTGCAAATATATGCATTTATTTTCCTCTTATATTTACTATAAAATATTATAATAGAACAAATTTAGTTTTTTTCAAAAAGGAAAATAATGATAAAAAGAGAGTATTGGAATACAAGACTAGGTTTAATATTAGCTGTTGCAGGAAATGCAATTGGTCTTGGAAATTTTTTAAGATTTCCTGTTCAAGCTGCTGATAACGGCGGTGGGGCCTTTATGATTCCTTATATGATTTCCCTTTTAATTATAGGTATTCCTCTTTTACTCGTAGAGTGGGCGCTTGGAAGATACGGAAGTAAGATTGGACATGGTACGGCGCCGGCTGTTTTTGACAGTTTATGGAAGAGTAAAATTGCAAAATATATCGGAATTTTAGGGGTTATTATTCCTCTTGTTGTTGTTGTTTACTATACATATATAGAGTCCTGGACATTAATTTACAGTACATTTAGCCTTTTAGGCTTAACTCCATCCACACCTGTATCAGAAAACCCTCAGCACTATTTAGAACCTTTTAAGAACTTTTTAGTCAGCATTATAGGAGCAAATTCGCAAAGCAGTTTATTTTTATCTGTTCCATTTTATACCTATCTGTTTTTTGTAGTAACTCTTTTACTTAATCTTTATATACTCTATAGAGGGGTAAGTGGCGGAATTGAAAAAGTGGCAAGGTTTGCACTTCCTGCTATTTTTGTAATGGCTATAATACTAATGATAAGGGTATTTACTTTAAGCTCTCCTGACGGCAGGAACTTTTTAGACGGTCTTGGATTTTTATGGAATCCAGATTTTTCGGCTCTTTTAAATCCTAATGTTTGGCTTGCAGCTGCAGGACAGGTATTTTTCACTTTAAGTGTTGGTTTTGGAGCTATCCTTACTTATGCTTCTTATATAAAGCCTAAAGATGATATTGCTTTGAATGCTGTTGCAGGTGCATCTGTTAATGAATTTGCTGAAATAATACTTGGTGGATCTATTGCAATAACTGCTTCTGTGGTATTTTTCGGAATAGCTGCAACTTCACAAATTGCGTCTGATGGAGCTTTTAATTTAGGATTTATGGCTTTGCCTGCTATTTTTGCAAATATTCCATTTGGGCAGTTTTTTAGCTTTTTATGGTTCCTACTTCTTTTCTTTGCAGGTATAACCTCTTCTATAGCTTTAGCTCAACCAGCAATAGCATTTTTAGAAGATGAACTTGGATTAAAAAGACAAAAGGCAGTTTTAATTTTAGGAGTATTTTTATTTATTTCTGCTCATATACCTATCTTTATAAAAGGTGCATTAGATGAGCTTGATTTTTGGGTTGGAACATTTGGTCTTGTAGTATTTGCACTTTTAGAAGCTGTAATATTTTTCTGGCTTTATGACTCTAAAAAAGCATGGGAAGAAGTAACAAGGGATAATGATATAAACCTTCCTTCTATTTTTTATTACTTAATGAAGTATGTGGCACCTTTAATTTTAATTATTATATTAACCTCATGGTCTGTTCAAATGCTTCCTGAAAAAATGTCTCAACATAACGTCAATATTTGGATAGCAAGAGGTTTCATTATATTTATGATAGTTTTATCAATTATTTTAGTAAAAATAGCATGGGAAAGGAGAAAAAATGGAAGGGCATCTACTTAACATTTATGGAGCAATATTTTTAGCAATTTCTTGGTCAATTGTGATAGGATTAAATATATATAGTTTTTATAAAATATTTCAAAATAACAAAAAGGAGGATTAAATGGCAGTAGAGAGAACGCTCATGCTCGTAAAACCTGACGCAGTAAAAAGAAATTTGGAAGGTAAAATTATCGCCCATGTGCAGGAAAAAGGTTTTAAGCTAATAGGGTTAAAAAAGTTAAAATTAACTAAAGAGCAGGCTGAAAAATTTTATTATGTACATAAAGAAAGACCTTTCTTTGGGGAGTTAACAGACTTTATGTCTTCGGGACCTATAGTTGCAATGGTATGGGAAGGAGAAAATGCAATTTCCGCCATAAGAGAAATAATGGGTGCTACTAATCCAGAAGAAGCTGAAGAAGGTACTTTAAGAAAACTTTATGGAACTAATATAGGAGAAAATGCTGTTCACGGTTCAGATTCTTCGGAATCTGCAAAATATGAAATTCCATTTTTCTTTAGCGAGTTAGAACTGGTAGAGTAATGGATAATTTAAATAAGTATTTAAACTTTTTTATTTTATTTTTACTTGGTATTTTAATTGGCTTTAATGTTTTTTTAACTTTTATAGTTGCACCGCTTATGTTCTCTCATTTTAATAATAGACTTGCAGGGGAGATAATGAATACCATCTTCCCTGTTTATTTTTCTTCGGGCTGGGTGATAGGACTTATAATTTACACTTTAATAGCTGTTCTATCTATTAAAGATAAAAACATTATTAAAAATTTAAAAGCTTTTATTATTGCTCTTTCTTTATTAATTATATCTTATATGGCGCTGCACAAAGCAGTACTTCCTATAGCACAAAATTTAAATAGTAGTTACTATGCATTAATAGATGAGGGAAAAAAACAGCAAGCAGAGAAAATACATAGTAAATTTAAAAAAGTACATATGTTGTCTTCAGTTTTAAATATGTTAAATTTATTATTACTTGTATTTTTATTTTATAATTTTTATAGTTATTTAATGAAAAGAGAAAAATTGCCGAATTAAATTTATAACAATTTAATTAACTTAGGGGGAAAAATATGGAAACAAAAAATTCTGTCTTAAACAAAATCTCAATGATTGTATTTATTGGTTCTGTAGTTGGAGCTATTTTTGTAGGTGTTTTGGTCTATTTTCTACTTGTATCTGCAGGAGACCCTTCAGCATTTAGTAAAGCAGTAATATCTACTATTGTAATAGAAATAGCATTTTTAGTTCCTGTATATATGATAAGAGTTTTAATAGATAAGTATATAATAAGCAAACTTAAAGAAATAGAAAGAGCTTTAGATGAAGTTAGTATGGGTAATTTAGATTACGAAGTTAAGGTAGAAGGTGATGATGAGCTAGCACAGCTTGCAGATGCTTTTGAAAGAATGAGAATTAGTTTAAAAACAATAATGGAAAAATTAGAAAAAGGGGAACTTTAATTTAAACTGTGGGGAGAAACAATGGAATTATTAAACAAATTACAGCCCATACTTAAAGATATAACATTTGATACTAGGGCTGTTTTTACTGGAATATTTAGAGGGGAAGAACCAATTAGTATATATTCAACTTTGGGAAATAAAGAAAAAACTATTTCCCAGCTTACAGGTCTACTTGTAAGAAAGGCTTTAATCTCTTCAGAAGATGTTTTAGAAAGTTTTAAACCAGAATTTTTATTTGCCGAAGGTAAAGATTTTGGCATTTTTATATATGTAGCGGAAGACAATATTGCTATAGCTACTGTTATCAATGAAAAGCCAAATTTTTCTTTATTAAAAATGACCCATGAAAATGCTGTAAAAAAACTAATCCCATATATTGAAGAAATTAAAGAATTTATTCCGGAACCTGAAGAAGCTCCTCTTAAAGAAGTAAAGCCTGAAGAAGAAAAACCAAAAGAAACAACAGAAGAGATAAAAGAGAAAGTAGCTGAAGCAACTGAAGAGCCATCAGAAGTTAGTGAAATCGAAGAGTTGGAAAAAATATTATCTGAAGAAGCCAATGAAGTAGAGCTTGAAAAAACAGAAGAAGAAACCGTACAACAAACTCAAGAAAAACCAGTAAAAGAAGAAAAATCTGAAAAAATTGAAGAAGCAGAAGAAAAAGAAGAAATTACTGAAGAAGTTCCTCTGGAAGAATTATTGGGTGTATCAAAAGAAGAAAGCAAAAAGGATACGTCTGTTGAAGAAGTAAAAGAAATTGATAAATTAATAGAAGAAATTAAGAAAAAATTTATAAAAGAAATAGGACCTGTAGGGAAAATATTGTTTAACAAGATTTTAAAATCTATTAATGTGGAAGAAAATCCTACAATGGATAAATTAAAAGAATTAATAGAACAACTTGCCCAAGAAATATCCGTGGAAAAAAGAAGAGCTGAGTTCATTAGAGATACTAAGAAGATAATAGGAGGATAAATAATGGCATATGATTTTGAAGCATTACTTAATGAATTGGTTAAAGATAGCGGAGCTGAGGGAGCTGTTTTAGTAAGCCCAGATGGACTTGCAATTGCATCTGTACTTCCTGAAGGAATAGAAGAAGATAGAGTTGCTGCAATGGGGGCAGCTATTTTATCATTAGGGGAAAGGGTTGCTTCAGAATTAAATAAAGGTCAATTAGAACAACTTTATGTAAAAGGAAGCGAAGGATACGTTATATTTACAGGTGTTAAAGATTTTGCAGTACTTGGGGTACTTGCTCCATCGTCTATAAAACTTGGACTTTTATTAATGGAAATTAGAAAAGTAATGAAAAAACTTGAAGAAATGATAGGTTAAACATGGCTTTAGCAGGGAACCTTGAAGTATTTAATTTTGTAGACATTTTCCAGGTATTAAAGAAAGATAAAAAAGATGGAATTTTAGTAGTAGAAAGCAGTAATGATGAACAGAAATTTGGCGTTTATTTTAAAGAGGGAGATATTGTTTATATAAGACCGGTTAAAAAGGTCTTTTATATATATCTTGATATTGATTTTTCTTCGGTGTTAAAAAAAGAAGGGATAAGTGAAGATGATTTATACCAATATTTAGTTTCAAGGCTTCCAGTGCTTCTTGCTGTTAAAAAGGGAAAGTTTTCGTTTACTCCTGGATTTATTAAATATGATGAAAATATAAAACCACAAGTTGAAATAGAAAAGTTAATTATGTATTTAAGTAGGCAGCTTTCTGAAGCTGAAGTTGAAAGAAAAATATCTGACATGAAACTTATTTATACCAAGACAGATGATTGGGAAGATGTTGCTAAAAGGGCGTACTTAACGAATATTGAAAGAAAAATACTTTCTGCAATTAACGGTAAAAAAACTGTTGAAGATATAAAAAACGAACTTGAGGTAAATGAACTCGTTTTAAAAAGAGCATTATATGGAATGCTTGCAAGTGGAATTATAAAAAGAGCCAAAAAAGAGAAAAAGCTAGGATTTAATTTAACTAAAGGATTACTTAAAAAAATAGTAAATATAGTAAAAGGATTGTAAAATGGCAGAAAAGCAAATTAAAATTGTGGTGTCTGGTCCATATGCAGCTGGAAAAACTCAATTTATAAACACAGTTAGTGAAATTCAAACAGTCCAGACAGAAGCAAAAACTACCAAAACGGGTGAAAAAGAAAAGAAATCCCATACAACCGTTGCTATGGATTTTGGTAAAATCCGCATTGATGATGAACATGTCCTTTACTTATTTGGAACTCCAGGTCAGTCTAGATTTGATTTCATGTGGGATATCCTTGGTAAAGGAATGGTAGGACTTATAGTTTTAGTTGACAGTACAGATCCAAGCACTTTCCATGAGGCGAGAAGAATTATTAACTTTTTTGAAGCAAGATATCCATCTCCTTTTGTTGTAGGATGTAATAAACAAGATTTAGAGGGAGCATGGGACCCAGAAGATATTAGAACCGCTTTAGACCTTGATGAAGATGTTAAAGTTATTCCTTTAGTGGCGCTAAACAAAGACAGCGTTAAAAATGTTCTTTTAGAACTATTAGAAGAAATAGCCCATCATATTTAGGGCTACTTTTCTAAAACTTTATTTTTCCAGTAATTTGCTTTTTCGATAAGATGTTCTTTATCAAAAACTAGAACTTTTTTATTTAAAACTTTTAATTCCCCACTTATTATTACAGTGTCAACATCTTTTCCGTTTGAAGAGTAAACAATTTGAGTATATGGATCAAATAAAGGCTGAAGATGTGGATCATTAATATCTATGAGCACTATATCTGCATTTTTACCTGTTTCTAAACTTCCAAGTTTGTCTTCCTTTCTTATAGCTTTAGCTCCTTCTATTGTAGCCATTTTTAAAGCCTGCCTTGCATTTAAAACTGTAGGGTCAAGATTGTAGCCTTTGTGTAATTTTGCTGCAGTAGATATTTCTCCAATTATATCTAAATCATCATTTGAAGCAGTTCCATCTGTTCCTATACCTACTACTATACCTTTTTCTATCATTTTAGGGATAGGTGCAACTCCTGATGCAAGTTTTAAATTACTTTCTGGGCAGTGGGCAATTTTTACCTTGTTTTCAGCAATTATATCAATTTCTTCTTCTGTTGGATGAACCATATGAGCTGCTAAAACTCTTTCATTTAAAACTCCAAGCTGCTTTAAATGTTTTACTGGAGTATTTCCGTATCTTTCTTTTATATCATTTACTTCAAACTGGGTTTCAGAAACGTGAATATGATATAAAGTATCGTATTTTTCTGCTAGCTCAAAAGCTTTCTTTAGAGTTTGTGGAGAACAAGTATAAGGAGCGTGAGGTCCTACTGCAGGAAAAACATTTTCATCTTTTTCAAACTGTTTTATAAACTCTTCTGTTTTTTGCAAGCCTTCATCTGGAGTTTTTGCTCCTGGAGTTGGAAAGTCAAGAATCCCTGTACACAGCACTGCCCTAATACCTGATTCTTTAACTGACTGGGCAACAGCATCTTCATAAAAATACATATCTACGAATGTTGTTATGCCGTTTCTAAGCATTTCATAAATGGCTGTATCTGTTCCATCTTTTACAAACTCATAACTTACAAGTTTTCCTTCTGCAGGCCAGATGTATTCTTCAAGCCAAACCTTTAAAGGGTTGTCGCTACCGTAACCTCTTAAAAGTGTCATTGCTGCGTGTGTATGTGTATTTATAAGACCCGGGATAGCGATTTTATTTTTTCCTGTGATTGTTTTTCCAAAGTATTCATTTTTTTTATTTTCTCCGATATCTATAATTTTCCCATCTTTTATAACAATATCTGCGTTTTTGTACTCTGTTAAATTTTCGTCCATTGTAAGAATGTAAGAAATATCTGTTAAAATCAGATCTGCCTTTTTCAATTTATCCTCCTTTTAATCAAAGTATCTAACTATATTATAGTAAGTATCCCTTTGAGCAGGTATAAATCCTGCCTCTTTAATGATTTTTGCCATCTTTTCAGGTTTTGGATAAGAAACTGGCAGTCCTGTTGATGTTACAACATTTTCCTCAATCATTGTGCTTCCAAGGTCATTTGCCCCAAAGTGAAGTCCAACAGGTCCTACCTTCATTGTCTGTGTAACGTGGGAAGACTGGATGTTTTCAAAATTATCTAAAAATATTCTTGAAACTGCTAAAACTTTCAGATACCATACAGATGTAGCCGGTTCTAAAAAGTCAAGCTGTGTTCCACCTTTTTGGAATGTCCATGGTATAAATGCTGTAAAATATCCTTTATTGTTTTTTAGTGAATAATCCTGTAAGTTTCTAACATTTGATAGATGTTCTATTATATGTTTAGGTTTTTCAACGTGTCCAAACATCATTGTAGCAGTTGATTTCATGCCAAGTTCATGGGCTGTTTTGTGAACTTCAAGCCACTGCTGGGTAGTTGTTTTATTTGAAGATATTAATACCCTTACTTCATCAGAAAGTATTTCAGCTCCTCCTCCAGGAAGGCTGTCAAGACCAGCTTCTTTTAAAACTGATAAAACTTCTTTGTAGCTCATTTTTTCAAGTTTTGCTATGTAGTTTATCTCTGTTGCAGATAAGCTGTGAATATGAATATCAGGAAATCTTTCTTTTATTCCTTTAAAAAGCTGAACATAAAAATCAAGTCTTAAATCTGGGTTTAATCCCCCCTGCATTAAAAGGGTTGTACCGCCCCAGTCTACAAGCTCCTGAACTTTTTTATATATTTCTTCAAAATCTAAAACGTAGGCATCTTTATCTGATTTTCTTTTTTGAAATGCGCAGAACTTACACCCTGCAACGCAAACGTTTGTATAATTTACATTTCTATCTACAACAAAAGTTGCCACATTATCAGGATGTTTTTTATTTCTAATATAGTTTGCAAGTTTTCCAAGTGTTAGAAGTTCTTCGTTTTCAAGAAGATACAATGCCTCTTCTTCTGTGATTCTTTCATTATTTTTTATTTTGCTGAATATGTACTCTGTTTCTTTATTTAAAGTAATCATACTTTACCTCTAATTTTCGCTGTCTCTGTAAGTAATAACTTCTCCATTTTCGTCAATTTTTCCACTTAAGCTTTCGTAAGATGAGTAATAATAAGGAGTGTAAGCTTTAAATTCTGCAGCACACGTATCTACTACTTTGTAAGAAACAGTAATTCTTCTTTCTCTTATTTTATCTTCAGTAGTTTTTAGTAGCCTTGCAAGTTCTTTGTCTGAAAAGCCCCATTTTTTTGCTTTTTCAAGCTCACAGTCTGTAATAGTTGCAAGGGTTTTTGTTTGAAGCTGTTTCTCAAAATCTATTATTTCTTTGATTTGATTTAGAAACCATTTATCTATGTGTGATAAAGCATAAATATCATCTACACTCAATCCTCTTCTAAATGCCTCTGCTATGTACCATGGTCTATCTTCATTTGGTGTCAGTATTTTCTGCTTTATTTTTTCATCGTCTTCTTTTTCAAGTCCTATATAAAAACCGTATCTGCCAAGTTCCAGACTTCTTAAAGCTTTTTGAAAACTTTCTTTAAACGTTCTACCTATAGCCATTACCTCTCCAACAGATTTCATCATAGTTGTAAGTGTTGGATCTGCTTCTGGGAACTTTTTAAAATCAAATCTTGGTATTTTTGTAACAATGTAGTCAATAGAAGGTTCAAATGATGCAGGAGTTTCTTTTGTAATATCATTTGGAAGTTCATCAAGAGTATATCCAACTGCAAGTTTTGCTGCAATTTTTGCAATAGGAAAGCCTGTTGCTTTAGAAGCAAGGGCAGATGAGCGGGAAACTCTTGGATTCATTTCAATAACGTAAAATTCTCCAGTTTTTGGATTTTGCGAAAACTGAACGTTTGAACCACCTGTTTCTACTCCAATTTCTCTAATTACGGCTATAGAGTAGTCTCTGAGTATTTGATATTCTTTATCTGTAAGAGTCATTGCCGGAGCTATTGTTATACTATCTCCAGTATGAACTCCCATTGGATCGAAATTTTCTATAGAACATATAATAATCGCATTATCTTTTTTGTCTCTCATAACTTCCATCTCAAACTCTTTCCAGCCAAGGACAGATTCTTCTAAAAGAACCTCATGAACAGGAGATGCTTCAAGTCCTGCTTTAACTTTCATATAGAACTCATCTTTGTTATATGCAATACTTCCACCTGTCCCGCCAAGTGTGAATGAAGGTCTTATAATAACAGGAAACCCTATCCAGTCTATTATTTCTTCAGCTTCTGCTATTGATTTAACTACTTTACTTTTTGGCATTTTAAGGCCTATTTTTTCCATAGCTTCTTTAAAAAGGTCTCTATCTTCTGCCTTTTTTATTGCTTCATAATTAGCACCTATCATCTGAACGTTATATTTATCTAAAATCCCTTTTTCATAAAGATCTATTGCAAGATTTAAAGCTGTCTGTCCACCAAGGGTTGGAAGAAGTGCATCTGGTCTTTCTTTTTCTATTATTTTTTCTAAAACTGGAGTGATTAAAGGTTCAATGTATGTTTTATCTGCGATCTCTGGGTCTGTCATTATAGTCGCAGGGTTTGAATTTACAAGGATTACTTCGTATCCTTCTTCTTTTAAGGCTTTTGCTCCCTGTGTTCCTGAATAATCAAATTCAGCTGCCTGTCCGATAATTATAGGTCCTGAACCAATTAAGAGAATTCGGTGGATATCTGTTCTTTTTGGCATTAATTTACCTCTTGGATACTTTTGAGATATTATTTTATCATTTATTCAAAACAAGGTTAAGGAGAAGAAAGTGAAAGAAAAGGCTGTTTTTTTAGATAGAGACGGCGTGATTAATAAGGATTATGGATATGTACATAAAGTAGAAAATTTTGAAATTTATCCGGAGGTTTTCCCTGCTTTAAAGAAACTGCAGGAAGCTGGCTTTAGGCTTTTAGTGGTTACAAATCAGTCCGGAATAGCTGTTGGATACTATACTGAAGAGGATTTTAAGAAAGTTACCGAGCATATGCTGTCAATTTTTGAAAAAGAAGATATAAAAATAGATAAAGTTTATTACTGCCCACATCATCCAGAAGGTATAATTCCGGAACTTACTATGAAATGTGACTGCAGGAAACCTGAAAGTGGAATGATAAGACAGGGTATTAAAGAATTTAATATAGACCCTTCAAGCTCTTTTTTAATAGGAGATAAAGAAACAGACATAAAAGCAGCACATAAAGAAGGATTAAAGGCTGCTTTAGTAAAAACAGGTCAGGGTATGAAATATTTAAACAATACAACGGCTGATTATGTAGCAGAGAATATTTTAGATGCAGTGGAAAACTTCATATTAAAATAAACTTCTTCTTTTTAAAATATTCATATATTATAATATATTTATTAAAACATTAATTAAAGAGGGATAGCATGAATAAATTTGAAAAAATCTTAAAAGACTTGGTTTTTAACACAGGAGCAGAAGGTGCAGTATTAATAAGCCCTGATGGACTTGCAATAGCTTCTACATTTAATGAAAGCTATGATGAGGAAAGAGCTGCTGCTATGGGAGCTGCAATTCTATCTCTTTCAGAAAGGGTAGTTTCTGAACTTAACAAAGGATTTTTAGAACAAGTATATGTAAAAGGAAAAGATGGTTACGTATTATTTACAGGAATTGAGGATTTTGCAGTTCTTGGAATTATGACTGATAACAAGGTTAAACTTGGATTATTATTAATGGAAGTTAAAAAGGCTGTAAAAGAAATAAGTAACGAAGTGGTCTTAGTGTAATTTATTTATTAGGTTTATTAAGGGAGTTTGTAATGGAAATAAAAGGTGAAATTAATAAAGAAGTTATAAACACCCTTGTGAATTTAATGAAAAATGTAATAGGTGAAAAAGGTGTTAATGTTGTTTTAAATAAATTAGGAAACACTGAAGATATGGAAGGCAAGGAAGTTATATATGCATTTGCTGAGGAGACTCAAAATTTACTTGGAGAAAAAGGAGCATATGCCTCTTTAAGACAGGTAGGCAGAGAATTAGCAAGAACTCTTATGAAACAGTATCCAGAAGAAGAATGGGAGGAAGTTTTAGAAACGGCTTTAAATGATTTTGGATTTGCAAGGAAAATAGAAAAGGAAGATAACTGTGCTTTTATATGCGGATGTGTTTTTTATGAAATATTGAATAAAAACGGTTTTAAACCAGTCCAGCATGCAGTTTGTTGGGCAGGTTGGGGTTTTATAGAAGGATTTGTTGGTAAAATGAAAGGTATAAAAGGAATACACTGGAAAGAAAGGGATTTTGAAAATGAAAAGTGTAAATTTGAATTCTTAGTTTAAAAGGTAGGGAAATTCCTACCTTATTTTAAAAAGTGCATTTTTCAAAACTTTTCCCATTTTAAAATGAACGGTTTTTCTTTCTGGAATTTCTATTTTCTCACCTGTTTTGGGATTTCTTGCCAACTTTGAGTTTATCTCTTTTACTTTAAAACTTCCAAGACCTCTGATTTCTATTCTGTCATTATTTTTTAAAGCATCTATCATAGCTTCAAAAGTCCCATCTACCACCTTTTTTATTTCACTTTTTTTGTATTTTTTTAATTTTTTGTGAAGTGCATCAACTATGTCAGATTTATTCATTTTTTTTCTCCTATCTGTGATAAATCAATTTCCATAATTTGCAACTGCTCTTTACATCTATCACATACAGGTTGTCCATTTTTTCCAACAGAAGTATCATATATCCAGCATCTTGGACATTTTTCACCTTCTGCAAATTTCACACCTACTTTAGATTCTTTTACTTTTTCCCCTTCTATTACAACGTCTGCATCAATCTTATCTGCAAGTTCAACCTGAGAAACTGTAAAGAAAAATTTTATCCAGTTTAATCTTTCTTCTACTAATTTTTTATATTCTTCAGGTAAATTTAAAATAACTTTCGCTTCGTAAGGGTGTTTGATAAGTCCATTTTTTCTTGCTTCTTCTAATGCTTTAAGAACGTCGTCTCTAATTTTTAATAATTTTTCATATACTTCTTCTAAATCCTTGTTTACATAATCCGTATCCACAACAGGCATTAGTTCAAGATGAATACTTTCTTTTGCTTTAGGAGCAAATTTTCTAACGTGCTGCCAAACTTCCTCAGCCGTAAACGATAGTATAGGAGCAAATATTTTAACTAAAGAGTTTAAAAGTTCCCATAATACAGTTTGAGCAGATCTTCTCTCTAAAGACTTTGGAGCATAAACGTAAAGCCTATCTTTTAAAATGTCTAAATAGGTGGCCGATAAATCTACAATTATAAACTGCTTTATAGTGTGATAAATCTTATAGAAGGTATATTGCCCGTAATAGTTGTGAGATAAATCTATTATATTTTGAAGTTTTGACATCATCCATTTATCAATTTCAAGCATATCTTCGTGTTTAACTCTATCTGTTTCAGGGTTAAAATCGTAAAGGTTTCCAAGGAAGTATCTAAATGTATTTCTTATTTTTCTATAATCATCAGCAACAGCTTTTATTAAATTAAATCCTATTTTTATATCTTCAGTATAATCCTCTGTAACAACCCAAAGTCTAAGTATATCTGCACCGTACTGTTTTATTATTTTTTCTGGAGGGACAACATTTCCAGCAGACTTAGACATTTTTCTACCTTTTTCATCAAGGGTAAATCCGTGGGTTAAAACGCTGTCGTAAGGCGCCCTATTATATGATGCTACAGATTCAAGAAGTGAAGATTGGAACCATCCTCTATGCTGGTCTGACCCTTCTAAGTACATATCTGCAGGCCATTTTAATTCTTCCCAAAAACCGGTTCTCAATACTGCTGCGTGAGAAACACCTGAGTCAAACCATACGTCAAGTATATCTTCTTCTTTTTTAAATTTAGTGCTTCCGCATTTTTTACATTTATACCCTTCAGGAAGTAGCTCGTATGCCTCTTTTTCAAACCATAAGTCTGCACCATACTCGTAGTTTTCAACTAAATTTGCTATATGTTCAAAGATTTCTGGTTCATCTGCGATAGAATCACAGTCCACGCAGTAAAACACAGCAATTGGTACTCCCCAGACTCTCTGTCTTGATATACACCAGTCAGGTCTATTTTCTACCATTGACTTTATTCTATTTTGTCCCCATTTTGGAATCCATTTAACCCTTTCAATCTCTTTTATTGCTTCCCCTCTAAGGGTTGCTCCGTTTTCTAAGACTGCGTCAATTCCTATAAACCATTGAGGAGTTGCTCTGAATATAACTGGATTTTTACATCTCCAGCAGTGAGGATATGAGTGTTTTATTACTTCGTGGTGCAGGAGTGCTCCTACTTCTTGAAGTTTTTCAATTATTTTTTCGTTAGCTTCAAAAACTCTTAATCCCTGAAGCCAGTCTGGTGCCTGTTTTGTAAATCTTCCTTCATCATCTACAGGTGCAAAAGGCTCAACACCGTATCTTTGACCAATTATATAGTCTTCCTGACCGTGTCCAGGAGCCATGTGAACAAGCCCTGTACCTGTGCCAAGTTCTACAAATTCTGAAAGATATATTTTTGAAACCCTATCTATAAACGGATGCTCATATTCTAAAAACTCAAGTTCTCTACCTTTTACTTCTTTTATAACAGCTCCTTCTATATCTGTTTTTTCTTTAAAACTTTCTAAAAGTTCTTTAGCTACTATGAAAACTTTTTCACCATTATCTAAGAACACGTAATCAAACTCAGGATTTACCATAATTCCAAGGTTAGCAGGCAATGTCCATGGAGTGGTTGTCCAGATTACTGCATAAACAGGTTTTTCTATGTTAAATGGAGATTCTACAAGTTTAAATGCCACATAAACAGAAGGATCTTTCTTATCTGCATATTCAACTTCTGCTTCGGCTTCTGCTGTTTTGTCGTATATGCACCAGTAGACAGGTTTTTTTCCTCTATATGCTACACCTTTATTGAAAATTCTACCAAGTTCTCTTATTTCCTGAGCCTGATAAGAAGGTCTCATAGTAAGATAAGGTTTTTCCCAGTTCCCAATTATTCCAAGTCTTTTAAATTCCTCTTTTTGTATTTCAACAAATTTTGCTGCATACTCTCTGCAGAGTTTTCTAAATTCTGGTTTTGGAATGTCTTCTTTTCTTTTTTTCTGCTTTTTGAGCTCCTTTTCAACTTGCTGTTCTATTGGAAGCCCATGGCAGTCCCATCCGGGGACAAATGGAGCATCTTTTCCTTTCATTGATTCATATTTGACAAGAATATCTTTCAAAATCTTATTTAACGCATGACCTATATGTATATGCCCGTTTGCATAAGGAGGGCCGTCGTGAAGAATATATTTTTCACAGTCTTTTCTTTCTTCTCTTAATCTTTTGTATATATTTAATTTTTCCCATAATGATATAAATTCAGGTTCCCTGTTTGGTAAATTCCCTTTCATCGGAAAATCAGTTTTTGGTAAATTAAGGGTATCCTTCCAGTCCAAGAGTAAAACCTCCAAAGCATTAAAGTATCTAAATATTATCTAACAATAAAAGGTTTATAACAAGTTTTTGAAAACTATAGACTTTTTATAAAATTAAGGGCGGTTCTACCGTTCATAGTCCCTGTTTCTCTTGCGTAAAACATAGCTTTGCTGTGAAGTTCATCTAAAGGGAGATTTATTTCATAAAACTGTGCATATTTTTCCACTATTTTTAAATACATATTCTTATCAAACTTGTAAAACCCCAGCCTAAGTCCAAATCTATCTATAAGTGATAATTTTTCTTCTAAAACATCAGAAACTCTGCTGTAATCGCTTTCTCTGTCTGAAAATTTAATTGGAACTAAGTTTTTTTTATTTGAAGTAACGTAAAAAAGTAAATTTTCTGGAATTTCAAAAACACCACCATCAATTATAGTTTTAAACTCTTTAAATTCTTTATCTTCAGACTCAAAAGATAAATCATCAATGAAAATAATGAATCTGTAACTTTGTTTTTCTATTAAAGGGTAAAGTTTAAAAATATTTAATATATCTTCTTTTAAAACCTGAATTAATTTTAGACCTCTATCTGAAAACTCAGGAAGCATAGCTTTTATTAAAGAAGATTTTCCCGTACCTCTTTCACCCCATAGAACTGCGTGATTGGAAGGCTTTCCATTTACAAATTTTTCTGTGTTTCTTAAAAGTTCTTGTTTTTGATAATCAATACCTTCAAGTAAATCTATATTTATTTTTGAGAAATTTTTTACAAGTTGTAATTTATTGTGATGGAACAAAAATGCGTATGCTTTACTAAAATCAATATTTTCAATGTTTAAATTTTCTTCTAATTTGTTATTTATCTTTTCTAAAACTGAATTTAAAAGTCTAAAATCTAATTTTTCCATAAACTATATTATACACCTGTAGGCTGCTATAATTAATATATCCAAATTTTCAGGAGGACTTTAATTGTCAAAAGTTAAAAAAGTTAGAGGGTTTCAGGATATTTACGGAGAAAATGCTAAAAAATACAGATATATTTCAGATGTAGCAAGAAAAATATTTGAAAATTACAATTTTGAAGAAATTATACTTCCCTATGTTGAAGATATTTCACTTTTTAAGCGCTCTGTAGGAGAGGCAACAGATATTGTTCAAAAAGAAATGTACGTTTTTACAGATAGAGGTGGAAGGGAAATAGCTTTAAGACCCGAAGGTACAGCTTCTACGGTAAGAGCTTACATTGAAGAAAAAATGTATGCCCAGTCTTCTATTAAAAAACTTTTTTATGAAGGAGCAATGTTTAGATATGAAAGACCTCAGGCAGGAAGATACAGACAGTTTCATCAAATAGGGGCTGAGATTTTCGGTATATATTCTCCTTTAGCAGATGCCGAGCTTATAAAAATGGTTTTAGATATTTTAAACACACTTGAGATTCCTGCTAGACTTGAAATAAACACTTTAGGAGATTTTGAAGATAGAAAAAGCTATATTAAAGCTTTAAAAGAGTTTTTAGAAGAAAGAAAACAGCATTTGTGCGAAACTTGTAACATTAGAATTGAAACCAATCCTTTAAGGGTTTTAGATTGTAAGGTTGAAACGTGTAAGGATATAACTAAAGAAGCTCCTTTAATAACTAATTTCCTTTCAGATGAAAGTTTAGAAAGGTACGAAAAAATTAAAGAATATCTTAAAGCATTAAATGTGGAATTTATAGAAAATCCACGTTTAGTTAGAGGGCTTGATTACTACACCCATACAGTTTTTGAATTTATAACAGATAAGATAGGTGCTCAAGGGACAGTTGCAGCAGGTGGAAGATACGATAAACTTGTTGAGCAGCTTGGAGGCCCTCCAACACCGGCGCTGGGCTTTGCTGCAGGAATTGAAAGATTAATGCTTCTTTTAGAAAAACTTCCTGAAGATAAACCTCTTATAGTAGTAATTCCGATAACCGAAGAACATAATATTGAAGGTATTTTAACGGCTGATTCGCTGAGGTTCAATAAATTTAGAACAGAGCTTATCATGAAGGAAGGAAGTTTAAAATCTAAAATGAAACTGGCAAATAAACTTGGAGCAAGTTATGTAGTTTTTGTCAGTGATAAATATGAACTAAAAGATATGACAACAGGAACTCAGGAAGTTTTTGAAAACAGAGAAGATTTAATAGAAGTTTTGAAAATTAGATTATAAATTTTAGTCTTGCATTATAAAATTTTTCCCATATATTACCCCCAAAATTAAAACTGGGGGTTTTAATTATGGAAGCATTAGCATGGATGTCAGAAAAAAAAGAAAATGGAAAAGTACTTTGTAAGGCATGCAGTCAAAGATGTATTTTAGATATAGGCGAACTTGGAATTTGTGGAATTAGAAAAGTAAAAGAAGATGGAAATTTATACTTAACAACTTATGGACTGGCTGCTGCTTACAATGTAGATCCTGTAGAGAAAAAACCTTTATACCACTTTTTACCAAACACGCCAATATTTTCACTTGGAACTGTAGGATGTAATATGCATTGTTACTTTTGTCAAAATGCGGATATTTCTCAATATCCTCAAGAAAATAATGGAAAAGTTTTTGGTGCTAATTTAATGCCAGAAACTATTGTTAATTTCTGCGTTGAAAATAACATTCCATCAATAGCTTACACTTACAATGAACCTGTCGTTTTCTTCGAGTATGCTTATGACACTATGAAATTTGCAAAAGAACACGGTATTAGAAACGTATTTGTCTCATCTGGTTATGAAACTAAAGAAGCACTTGATACCCTTGCACCTTATCTTGATGCAATGAATATAGACTTAAAAGCTTTCAACGATAAATTTTATAGAGAAATTGTTGGAGCAAGGTTAAAGCCAGTTTTAAAAGCTATAGAGCATGCTAAAGAACTTGGAATATGGGTAGAATTAACAACACTTATAATTCCAGGTCATAATGATGATGAAAAAGAGCTTAGAGAAGCAGCAAAATGGATTGCATCACTTGATAAAAATATACCTTGGCATTTATCCAGATTTTTCCCTGCCTGGAAAATGAAAGATGTTCCTCCAACACCTATTGAAACAATTAAAAAAGCTTATGAAATCGGAAAAGAAGAAGGTCTAAATTACGTCTATGTTGGAAACTTTGACGACGAAGATAGAGAGTCCACTTACTGTCCAAACTGCGGATATAGAGTTATTGATAGAAGAGGTCATTTAGGACAGTTTGTAATCAATCATCTTGAAGATGGAAAATGTCCTAAATGTAAAACTGAAATTGCAGGAGTTTGGAAGTAATTATCTTCCTCCCCTTAGTTTTCTTAAATGTTCTTTAAATGTTTTTGAAAAAATATGTTTTTTTCCATCTTTTGTAAAATAGTACAGATAATCAGTTTTTAATGGATTTTTGGCAGCTTCAAAACTTTCTTTTGAAAATGAAGATATAGGAGTAGGAGGAAGCCCGTAAATTTTATAAGTATTAAATGGACTTTTTATTGAATAATCTTCTTTTAAAAGTATCCCATTCCATACATTTTTTAACTTTTTTGCATATATAACCGATGCATCTATTTGAAGAGGCATTCTTATCTTTAATCTTTTATAAATAATTCCAGCTATTATTCTTTTTTCATTAAAATTTGATGTTTCTTTTTCAATTAATGAAGCTATTATCATTTTTTTATAAAAATTTTTGTCATTTATATCTTTAGATTTATACTCTTTTTTAAATCTTTTAAAAAAAACATTAAAAAGTTTTCCAGCAGATATATTTTTAGGTAAAAAATAAGTATCTGGATAAATAAATCCTTCTAAAGAATAATGATTTATTCCTATTTTTTTCAAAAAATTTCTATCAAATGCGAATTTTAAAAATCTTTCCTTTTTTATTATTTCTTTTTTATCTAATTTTTTAGCTATAGTAAATAGATCATCTCCTGCTGTTATTGTAACTTTTATTAAATCTTCTTTTCCTTGATAGATACGATACCAAATATCTGATATGCTGTAATTTCCTTTAAATTTATAATACCCTGCCTTTAAAGGTTTATTTCTGATTAAAGAATAAATTAAAAAAAGTTCTTTTGACAAAATAATATCCTTTTTTTCAAGTTCTTCTGCTATTTTATTTATTGACTGCCCTTTTTGTATGTATATTTCAGCATTTATGCTCTTTTTAATATGGAAAACATAAAACAAAGACAGTAAAATAAATAACACTAAAAAAAGTAAAAACTTTTTCATAATGGATTTTTTTCTAAATAGGATTCTAAAATAACTACAGCTGATACTGCATCTATTTTATTTTTTATTTTCTTTTTGCTTTTGAATATTTGAGACAGCCGTTCCTCTGCCATTTGGGAAGTAAATCTTTCATCTTCAAAAACTATTTCTATGTCGGGTATATGTTCTTTTAATTTCTCTACAAATTCTTTCGTTTTCTTTGCCTGCTCCCCTTCCTCTCCTTTTAAAGTAAGAGGAAGACCCACGACAATTTTTTGTGGCTTATATTCGTCTACTATTTTTTTTATTTCGTTAAATACGTTAGGAGAATTTTTTAAAACAGCTAAAGGAGTACCTGATATACCAAAGGGGTCGCTTACGGCAACCCCAATTCTTTTATCTCCAATATCAAGTGCAAGAATTCTATCTTTTAACTGCAGGCTTCACCCTCGCATCTTGTGGAAATTCCAGCAATTTTATATAGCGGACAGAAAGCTATTATTGCTGTAAACATCAAGATAAACCCAACAACTTCACCTATTACAAAAACTCCACCTTTTTCAATTCCAAGCCAGATTAAAATAGCACCTACCAAAACTCTAACAACAGCGTCCCAAAAACCCATCATAGCGGCTACACCTCCTATTTAAGTAATCCGAACACTTTTAATATTAATTCTAAACTTTCTTTATTAAGTATTATAACCAGAGCAAAAAGGAAAAATATCATAATTTTTAAAACTTTTATTTCACCTTTTATTTCCTGTCTTAGTGCTTCTATTTCTCCCTTTACTTCACTTCGTAAACTTTCTATTTCTCCCTTAAGCTCTTGCTTTACGGTTTCAATTTCCTGCCTTACAGTTTCTATTTCTTGCCTTACAAGTAATATATCTTCCTTAGTAGAAAGTTCTTTTCTGAGTTCATCTCGTAGTTCTATTTTCCTTTTTTTAGTTTCTTCGACTACTTTTTCTTTAAGGTCACTTTCAACTTCATTAACTATCTCAATAACTTCAACAGCAGTTTCTTTTCCAAGTCTTTCGACTAACTTATTATAAAGTTTTTCAGAAATATTTATATCCATTTTATTCGTAAATTTATACTAATGCTTCTGCTTTTGTCCCAACTACCTCATCTGGATGTGCAATTCTACCAAGTACTGCAGATGCTGCTGCCACTGCAGGTCCCGCCAAGTAAACTTCAGAATTTGGATGTCCCATTCTTCCTGTAAAGTTTCTATTTGAAGTAGATACGCAAACCTCACCTTCTGCAAGGATTCCCATATGTCCTCCAAGGCAAGGACCACAAGTAGATGTACTGATTAAACATCCAGCATCTGCAAGTATTTCAAGAATTCCCTCATGCATAGCCTGTTTGTAAACTCTGTCAGATGCTGGTATCACTATACATCTAACGTCAGGATGTACTTTTCTGCCCTTTAATATATGAGCTGCAATTCTTAAATCTGACATTCTTCCATTTGTACAGGAACCTATAAATACCTGATTTATTGGTTTCCCTGCCACTTCAGTTACAGGTTTTACGTTCGACGGCAGATTTGGAGCAGCAACAACAGGCTCTATTTTTGAAGCATCAAATTCATATTCACAGCAGTATTTTGCGTCAGGGTCTGCTTTATGTATTACAGGCTCTTTCTTAATTCTACCTTTTAACCATTCTAAAACTTTTTCATCTGCTTCCATTATGGCGTTTTTTCCACCTGCTTCTATTGCCATATTTGTTATAGTTAATCTATTTTCAACATCAAGCTCTTTTATAGCTTCTCCATGGTATTCCATTGCTCTATATAATGCACCGTCAACACCTATCTCACCAATTACAGTTAAAACAAAATCTTTTCCGCCGACCCATCTTTGAGGTTTTCCATAAAATGTAAATTTCATAGTTTCAGGAACTTTAAGCCATGTTTCTCCAGTTGCCCAAATGTAAGCAAGGTCAGTTGAACCTACACCTGTAGAAAATGCTCCAAGGGCTCCATAAGTACATGTATGAGAATCCGCTCCAATTACTAAATCTCCTGGAGCTATAAAACCTTTTTCTGGAAGGATAGTGTGCATAACTCCGCTGTCCTGCCCTTCAAAATAATTTTTAATTCCCATTTTTTTAGCAAAATCTCTTGAGATTTTAATCTGCTGAGCTGAAAGAATATCTTTTGGAGGGAAGAAGTGATCCATAACAAGGGCTATTTTGTCAGGATCATGAACTTTATCTATTCCATATTTTTCAAGTTGTTTTATTGCAAGTGGTGCAGTTATATCATTGGCTATTGCAAGGTCAACTTTTACACCTACTAATTCTCCTGGTTCAACGTATTTTTTACCAGCATGAGCTGCTATTATTTTTTCTGTTAAAGTCATTCCCATGAAATTTTCCTCCTGTAAATAAATTTATGACAAATTAAACTATATGTAATATTATATGGTAATAGTATGATAAATGCTAATATTTATGAGGTAGTTATGGAAGAGCAAAACTTTGGACAGCTTGACAAATGCGACCCTTATTCATCTTTTGGCGTATTTTGTAATGCTGATTCATTTTTAGAAGGAATAATTATTATCTTAGGCGTAGTTCTTTTGTTAGTCGGTACACTCTGGTTTGTAAAGAAAAATCAAGAAGCCAACAAAGATGATGAAAGGGCTAAAAAGTGGCAAAACAATCAATGAAACTGAGATTCTAAATCTAAATAGTCATCTTCATTATAAACTTTTTTTTCTTTTTCTTTAACTTTACTTCCTTCAGTTAATACATATCTGGCTATTGCTTTTGCTTGACTAAAAGGTATCTTAAATGGAGGCATAAAAGAAGGAGGATTTATTATTATCTTTGCAACTCTTTCTACTGCTTCTTCGCTTGTTCCGTATTTTTTAGCTATTTCAGCAAAAGAAGGACCTGTCCTTTTTTGGGTAAAATCATGACATGAAAGACAGTTATATTTATAAACAAGCTGTTTACCAAGTTTTAACTGATTATCTTTTGAAAAACTGCTATTAAATATAAAGAGAATAAAAAATAGAAAAATTAAAGCTCTCATGTTTTAAAATTAAAAGCCCCCGAAGGGGCATTTTATTAATGGCTTAAAATGAAGTCAGCTAAAGCTTCAAGCTGATCAGCTGGTAAAGATTTTGTTGTATTGATTTGTGGTCTCATTATAGCAAACTTAGCTGGATCAACATGAGGTTTGCCTTGACCTTTTAAGAACTTAATAAGTTCATCTTTTTTTCCTTTATAAGCTTGTGCTATTTTCTTTAAAGATGGTCCAACAGTGTCAACATTTGGATTGTGGCATGCTGCACATCCTTTAGATTGGAAAACTTGTTGTCCATTTGCTGCAAATGCACCAGTTGCAGTTAACATGGCACCAGCTGCTACAGCCGCGATTAATTTCTTCATACCTTTACCTCCAATAAAATTTGAAATTATATCAATAATTATATATTAATGAAATAATTTTAATATTACAAGCATTTTTTGTAATATAATTATAAAAAATTTCATACATTTATGAGGAAATAATGACAAAACCCAAAAATGACCTTCTTTTAAGAGCTATAAAAAAAGAGCCTATAGAAAGAACTCCTGTATGGCTTATGAGGCAGGCGGGTAGATATATGCCTGAATACAGAGAGCTAAGAAAAACAGCAGGAAATTTTAAATCTTTTTATAAAAATGTTGATCTTTCAGTCAAAGCTTCTATCCTACCTTATAAACTTTTAGGAGTAGATGCTACTATAATCTTTTCAGATATACTTACACCTTTAGAGCCTATGGGCTTTAATTTTGAGTTTAGAGAAGGCGAAGGACCTGTATTTTTGGATCCTATAAAATCTCCTGAAGATATAAACAGATTAAAACCTTTAAATGTTGAAGATGTTAAATATGTTGGAGAAATTATAAAAGGTGTAAATGAACAGCTAAATAGAGCTATACCTACTATAGGATTTTGTGGTGCACCTTTTACTTTAGCTGCATATATGATAGAAGGAAAAACTTCTAAAGACTTTAAAAAAGCTAAAGCCTTTATGTATGATTATCCAGAGGATTTTAAAAATCTCTTAAATAAACTTGCTGATAGTCTAATTGACTATTTATCTTTTCAGATAGAAAGCGGTGCAGATGCTGTTCAAATTTTTGACAGCTGGGCAGGACATTTATCTCCAGATGATTATAAAGAATTTGCTCTTCCTCCGATTAAGAAAATAATAGAAAACCTAAAAGAAAAACATCCTGAAACGCCTATTATTCATTTTACAAAGGGTGTAGCAGGATTCTTAGATCATATGATAACTTCAGGTGCATATGCTTACAGCGTAGACTGGATGATAGATTTAAAAACTGTAAAAGAAAAGGTTTTCCCTGATGCAGCTGTTCAGGGAAACTTAGACCCGATTGTTTTATATGCTTCTAAAGACGTTATAAGAAAAAAAGTAATAGAAATTTTAGAAAAATGGGGAAAAGACAGCGGACATATTTTTAATCTAGGTCACGGTCTTATGCCTGATATGGAATTTGAAAAGGTGAAGTTTTTGGTAGAAACAGTAAAGAAAGAAAGCGTTAGATGATATAATTTAAAATTAAGTTTTGAGGAGGTTAAATTAATGGCTCCTGTAAAAGAAGAAAAAAGAGTTGTAGAACTTTCTTTAGAAGATGAAAAATGGCTTGCAAAAGCTTTAAATGCTGAGGAAATTAAAGATATAGATATATCATCAATGAAAGTAAAAGCAACTGATCTTATGCTAATGTCTCTTGGATACTGTTTTGGTATTACAATACAGGCATATACAAACCACAAAGGATATAAAATAGAAAATGTAAAGATTGAAGTAATCGGAGAAAAGCACCCGCAAGAAAACAGATATGAAAAACTTACAATTAATGTTTCTTTTGATTCGGATCTTACTGAAGAGCAAATACAAAGGGTTATGGAAATAGGAAAAAGAGGATGCACAGTAGGGAACACACTTGAAAAAGGAGCAGTTGTAGAAAAAAAATTTGTAGGTTAAGTTTATGGAAACTTTAAACACAGTATTTTTAGGAGTAATTGCAATCTGTATGGTTATAATAACTGTAGGAATTATTGCTGTATCTATAATTACTGCAAGCATTTTAAAAACATTAAAGGAACTTTTAATGGAAATCAAAATAGATTATAAAGTTTTATCTCCAAAGGTTCATCAAGTAGTAGAAAATTTAGAAGCAACAACATCAATTTTTAGCTTACTTTCAATATTTAGAAGAAAGAGAGGAAAAAAAGAATGAAAAAAGAAACAATTGCTTTTGTTTTAGGTCTTACAGCAGGGATTGGAATTTCATATTTAGCTTATGAAAATAGAGAACAAATAAAGAAAAAACTGGATGAACTTGAGAAAAAAGTTAAAGATTTAGAACTGAAAGAGAAAGCCCAGGAATATATAAAAGATACAGTTAAATCTTTAAGAAATATATTAGAAAAATCTGAAAAGTTTGCAAAAGAAGAACAGGAAGAAGTTTTATCTAAAGTAGAAGAAAAAATAAAAAAACTTGAAGAAATTGTTAAGAGGTAGGAAATGGACTTGTGGAAGAAAAGTGTAAAAGAACTTTCTCAGCTAATATCAAATAAAGAAGTAAAACCTTCTGAAGTTGTTGAAAGCTTTATTAAAAGAAAAGAAGATATTGAACCAAAGATAAATTCTTATGTTACCGATTTATATGAAAAAGCTTTAGAAGATGCAAAAATAAAAGACAGCCAGCTTTCAGGTATGAATGATATTCCACCTCTTTTTGGTATCCCAATAGCCATTAAAGATAATATTTCTACAAAAGGTATAAAAACTACATGTTCTTCAAAAATACTTGAAAATTATGTACCTCCTTTTAATGCAACTGTAATTGAAAAGCTGAATAATCAGGGTTATATAATAACAGGTAAAACAAACTTAGACGAATTTGCAATGGGTTCATCTACAGAGAACTCTGCATTCTTTGTTACAAAAAACCCGTGGGATTTGGAGAGAGTTCCAGGAGGTTCATCAGGGGGTTCGGCTGCTTGTGTCGGGGCTGGAATCGTTCCGGCTTCCCTTGGCTCCGACACCGGTGGTTCAATAAGACAGCCTGCAGCTTTTTGCGGTGTTGTAGGTTTAAAACCTACTTACGGTAGAGTTTCAAGGTATGGACTTGTTGCCTTTGCTTCTTCTTTAGACCAGATAGGGCCTATTACAAGGACAGTTGAAGATTCTGCTATTATTCTAAATGTTATAGCTGGAAAAGATGAAAGAGATTCAACATCCAGAGATTTGCCTGCAGTTGATTTTACGCATGCTATTGGTAAAGATATAAAAGGAATAAAGATAGGTATTCCAAAGGAATTTTTCTCTGAAGGATTAGACCCACAGATCAAAGAAGCAGTTTTATCTGCAGCAAAACAGCTTGAAAAGGAAGGTGCAGAAATTGTAGAAATATCACTTCCTACAGCTAAGTATGCGATAGAAGCTTACTACATCATAGCTCCTTCAGAAGCATCATCTAACCTTGCAAGATTTGATGGTGTTAGATACGGATATAGAGCTAAAGATTATAAAGATTTAGATGACATGTATTCAAAAACAAGAGACGAAGGGTTTGGTGCGGAAGTAAAAAGAAGAATAATGCTCGGCACATACTCTTTATCTTCAGGATACTATGATGCGTACTATCTAAAAGCTCAAAAAGTTAGAACCCTTATTTATCAAGAATTTATGAAAGCTTTTGAAAATGTGGATGTAATATTAACACCTACAACTCCTGATGTTGCTTTTAAAATAGGAGAAAAATCTAACGACCCAATTCAGATGTATTTATCTGACATATTTACAGTTTCTATAAATATGGCAACAGTTCCGGCTATTAGTATACCTTGCGGATTTAAAGACAATCTTCCAATTGGAATGCAGTTAATTGCAAAACCTTTTAATGAGGAAATACTTTTTACCGTTGGACATTATTATGAAAGGTTAAACGATTTTTATAAAAGATTTCCTGATGGTTGAAAATAAAAAAATAAAACAGGTTATTGATACATTATCAAATTATTTACACGGAAAAGAAAGGGCCATTACCCTTTCTCTTATTACCTTTTTTTCAAAAGGACATCTTTTAATAGAAGACCTTCCAGGACTTGGAAAAACAACTCTTGCCCTTGGAATAGCAAAAACTTTAGGTCTTTCTTTTTCAAGAATCCAGTTTACAAGTGATTTACTTCCTTCAGACATAATTGGAGTATCTATCTATAAAAAAGAAAAAGAGGAATTTGAATTTCAAAAAGGTCCTATATTCCATAATATCGTTCTGGTAGATGAAATAAATAGGGCAACCCCTAAAACCCAGTCTGCACTGCTTGAAGCTATGGGGGAAAAGCAGGTCAGCGTTGAAGGAAAAACTTTTAAACTTCCAAAACCTTTTTTCGTTATTGCAACTCAAAATCCAGTTGAACAGTTTGGTACTTTTCCACTTCCTGAGTCCCAGCTTGATAGATTTATGATGAAAATAAGCGTAGGATATCCTTCAAGACAGGCAGAAAAGGAAATTTTAAAAGGCGGCAGTAAAAGGGAAGAAATTTATAATATTAAGCCTATTTTCAGTAAAGAAGAAGTTTTACAACTTCAGGAAGAAATCCCTAAAAAAGTATATTTATCAGAAAAAATAATTGATTACATACTTGATATTGTAGAGCTAACCAGAAGAACAAAATTTTTACATGTTGGACTTTCAATAAGAGGAACGTTAGCTATAGCAAGAGCCTCAAGAACAAATGCATTCTTCAAAGGAAGAGATTATGTAATTCCTGAAGATATAAAAGAACTTGCTCCATACTTAATTACACATAGAGTTATATTTAAAGAAGAGTATGAAACATCAGACAGGCAGGAGATTATAAAATCTTTAATAGAGGAAGTAAAAGTCCCGGCTTAATAAAAATTACAAAAGCAGGCTGGATTTATATTGTTATCACAATATTACTTGGTATTGCAGGCGCAAACACTGGAAATAACCTTGTATATCTTATAGATGCAGCACTTTTGTCTTTTATGGGAATTTCAGGATTTTTTGGAAAAAGAAATATTTCAAAACTAAAAGTTTATTTAGATTTTCCAGATGAAATTTATGCTGGTGAAGAGTTTCCTTTAAAAATAATTGTACAAAATGAAAAAAGATTTTTACCGTCATTTCTTATTAAAGTAATTATTGATAAAAAGGAAGTCTTAATTCCTTATATAGCTAATAATTCTAAATCTGAAAAGGAATTATTGTTTTTGTTTGAAAACAGAGGTATAAATAAAGTTAGCGAAATTTTCTACTGCTCGGTTTTTCCATTTAATTTTTTTATAAGATGTCTTTCTTCAAAAGAAAGTTATGAAAAGGTTGTTTTCCCAAAGCCTATAAAATGTATTTATATAGAAGAAAAAGAAGGAAAGAAGAAAAAAGAAAAAGAAGGAAAAATTAGAAGTTTTGAAGGTGAAATAGGAGGTTTAAAAGAATATACTGTCGGAGAGCCTTTAAAATATGTTCACTGGAAAGCTTACGCAAAAACAGGGGAGCTTTATATTAAGGAACTTTATACACAAGGTGAAAAGCCAGTTGTTATAGATTTTGAAAAAATAAAAACTAAAAATATTGAAAAAAAGCTTTCGTGTATAACTTATTTGATAATTAATTTTTATAAAAATAAGACTCCTGTTGGATTAAAAATAGGTAAAAAAGTTTTTAAACCAGATTTAAGTTACGGGCATAAACTATCTATGCTAAAGGAGCTTGCCCTTTATGTATAGTATAAAATTTATAGTAAATCTTTTTGCTTTTTTATCGGCATTTATAGCTTTTTTATCTGTTTTTAAATATATAAATCCATTGTTTTTAATTATATTTTTTATTTTGTTTATAACTGGAATCTTTTTTGAAAAAAAGGCAATTTTTCCTATACCAAGGGTTTTTTTAAATATATTTTCAGTATTAGTTGTTTTATTTTCTATTTTTCGTGTATCACTCGACAATATGGTTCTTCCTGTTGTTGAAGCTCTTATTATCTTACTTGGCGTAAAGCTTATTGAAAATAAAGAATTTAGAGATTATATGCAGATATTCACAATATCTGTTTTTTTACTTGCTGGTAGTGCTCTTTTATCTATAAATATTGTATTTTTGCTTTATTTTCTGCTTTTGTTTTTTATAATATCAACAGGGATTATATTTCTTACGTTTTACTCCCAGGACAAAAATCTTGTGTTATCAAAAAAAGAAACCTTATCTATATTTTTAAAAACTCTTTTTATACCTTTGATTGCAATTCCATCAACTGTTTTTTTATTTGTAATACTTCCAAGAACAGATTATCCACTTTTTAACTTTTTAAATAAATCACAAACTGCTGTAGTTGGATTTTCAGACAATGTTTCACTTGGAGATGTATCTGAAATTCAAGAGGATAACAGCGTAGCATTCAGAGTACAGATGGAAAAAACTAATCCTGAAAACCTTTATTTTAGAGGCGTTGTCCTTGATTATTTTGATGGTAGGAGTTGGAAAAGGGTTAATAGAAAAGTATTAAGAGAAAGAGTTATTTTTTCTAGAAATATAATAAAACAAACCATTTTTTTAAATCCCTATGGTAAAAATTATCTTTTTGGTTTAAATTATCCGCTTAAAGTAGTTGGGCGAAATGCAGTCATTTATGATGATTATGTTTTAGAGTCTAAAAAACCTATAAATAAAACTATAAAATATACTATTTACTCAAAGTTATCACCAAATATCCCATCACACTTTATAAATAAGAACGTTTATCTGCAGCTTCCAAATTTATCTAAAAAAGTTGTTAAATTTGCAAAAAATTTAAAAGGAGATAAAACTGTTCCAGAATTTGCAAATTTTTTAATAAATTACTTTAACAAAAATTATAAATATTCAATGGAAAATCTACCTTATGGAGAAAATGCCTTAGAAGATTTTTTATTTGACAAAAAAGCAGGTAATTGTGAATTTTTTGCATCAGCAGCCGCAGTCATTTTAAGAATTAATAATATTCCTGCAAGAGTCGTGGCAGGATATAAAGGTGCAAACTATAACAACATTGCAAAATATTATGTGGTTTTTAACAAAAATGCTCATACATGGGTTGAATATTATTATAACGGTTACTGGTATTTACTTGATCCAACTCCAGCTTTAAGGCAGTCTATTTTGAAGAAAAAAGAACTTTCTCTATTATTTAAGCTAAGACTTTTACTTGATACCATAAACTACTACTATATAAATTTTGTAATTGATTTTGATTTTAAGAAACAAGTAAAAGTGTTTAAATATTTTTCAAACTCATTAGAATCGTTAAAAGAAAGTTTATATTTAATCGCTAAAACAGTTTTAAACAACCTCTTAGTAATAATAACTGCTTTTTTTATTGCTTTTTTTAGTATAAAAATTATTAGATATTATTCTATACCTTTTGAAGAAAGGATTTTGAACGAATTTTATAGAAATATGGAAAAATACGGCTATATTAAAAAAGAGAATGAAGGGTTAATTGAGTTTATAGAAAAGATTAATAATAAGGATCTAAAAGTAAAGGCAAAAGAATTTGCAGACATATTTGAAAGTTTTTATTATAAAGATAGAAAATTTACCAAAAAAGATAAAAAGATATTAAAAGATATATTGAGGCAGATTTAGTGGGTAACATAATTAAGAAACTTTACATTGGAAGACAGCCTATATTAGATGCACAAAAAAATATAAAAGCCTTTGAACTGCTTTATAGAAAAAATCCTTTCAAAAATATAGCTGACTTTCCAAATCCAAAAGAGGCTACAGCACATGTATTATATACACTATCTAGCTATATAGAAGATATATCAGAAAATAAAGATGTTTTTATTAATTTTGATGAAAATTCTATTTATTTTCCAATTGAAGAATTCTTAAATCCAGAAAAAGTAACCATTGAAATATTAGAAAATGCCAAAATTGATGAAAGATTTATTAAAAGAGTTAAAAATTTGAAGGATAAAGGTTTTAAAGTTGCTTTAGATGATTTCATCTTAACAGAAGATATAAAAAATCTTATACCTTTAGCAGATTTTATAAAAATTGATGTTTTAAATACATCAAAAGAACAGTTTCAGCAAATAAATTACTTTCTAAAAACTACACCTCACAGCGCAAAACTTTTAGCAGAAAAGGTTGAGGATTTAAATACATTTGAGTTTTTTAAAGAAAATAATTATGAGCTTTTTCAGGGATATTTCTTTTCAAAACCTGAGATTGTTGAAAAATCTGAAGTATCACCGTACTATGCAACATTAATTCAGCTTTTTAATGAACTTAGTAAAGAATATCCAAATATTAAAAAAATAGAATATTTAATAAAAAATGATATAAATTTAAGTTTAAGCCTATTAAAATATATAAATTCTGCCTATTTTTCTTTAAGGGTTCCTGTAAGAAATATAAAAACTGCTGTAAATTTAATAGGTATAAAGAAAATAAGAGCTTGGATATTAATAATGCTTTACTCAAGAAATTTTGAAACTGACATTAAAGATAATCCTATTCTTGATTTAGCATTAATGCGGGGAAAAATATTGGAAATTTTAGGTGAGAAAAATAAATCTTTAGAAAAAGATGAATGTTATCTTACAGGAATTTTATCATTAATAGATGTTGCAGCTGGTATAGAAAAAAAGGAGATACTATCTAGTTTAGCAGTTTCAGAAGAGTTAAAAACTGCTGTATTGGAATACAAAGGGGTTTTAGGAAACCTACTAAAGGCTGTAGAATTTTATGAAAAAGCAAGATTTACTAAAGCAGATGAACTGTTAAAACAGTACAGTTTAGATATTAAAGATATGGTTGAAGCAGAAGTGGAAGCAAATATTTATGTATCTTCTTTTAAAAAGATGATTCTTGAAGAAAGGGAGTTTTAATATGCAGTTGACTGATTTAGATTTAAAGGAAATTTTAGAAACTATTCCTGCTATTATTCTTTTATATAAAGAAGAAATTGTATATGTAAATAAATATGCTCTTGAACTAACAGGTTATAAAGAAAATGAAGTAATTGGAAAACCAATATGGGATTTTTGTCCTGTTCATTGTAAAGATGAAATAAAGGAAAGGGTTTTAAAAAGAATAAAAGGTGAATTTTTTGAAGAAGCAACTGAAACAATACCATTTTTTAAAAAAAATGGAGATTTAATATACTTAAAATCAATCTGCAAAACAGCAAAAATAAATAATGAATATTATGGGCTTTTGCTTGCTGTTGATATAACACAGCAAGTTGAGCTTGAGAAAAAACTTAAAGAAGATATAGAGATTTTTAAAAGAATAAATGTACCTGTTATGAAAGTTGAAATAAGTTCAAAAGATTTTAGTCTTATAAATTTTGAGCCATTAACAGAAAAATTTTATGAGTTAACAGGATATAAAAAGGAAGATGTAACATCAGACTGGTTTTTTAAAAATTTACATCCAAAAGATTTAAAAAAAATTAATCCAAAAGATTTGTTTAATAAAGATGAAATAGATTGGGAGTTTAGATTTAGAAAAAAAGGTGGAAAATATATCTGGATAAAAGAATTCTTAAGAATAGTTGAAAGAAACAGTACTATAAAATTTATATCTACATGGATAGATATAACAAAAGAAAAAAAATTAGAAGAAAAACTTAGACAAAATATAAATGAATTATCACTTATATTTAGATACTCTCCAGATATTATTGTAAAGCTAAATAAAGACGGAATTATTTTATTTAAAAGCTATGCTACAAGGAAACTTGGATATAAGCCTTGGGATGTAATAGGTAAAAATATATTTGATTATATACATTCTGAAGATAAAGAAAAGTTTAAAAAGATATTAAATATTGCTTTTAAAAACAGAAATAAAACTTATATAGTTGAATATAGAGTTAAAAAAGCTGATGGAACATGGGCATGGCTTGAAGGTAATTTAATTGTACCAAAGGAGAGGGATGAAGCATTTTTAATTGAAAGAGATATTACTGATAAGAAAAAGGCAGAAGAAAAAATATTTAAGCTTATGTTTTATGACCCAATAACCTCACTTCCAAATAAACTTTTATTTCTTGAAAATTTAAAACAACTTGTACAAGGAACGTCTAGACATGTACCGGTTATAGTTCTTAAAATTTCCAATTTAGACGAGTTTAAATCTATTTATCCAGAAAGTTTAATTTTAAATAAAGTTAAAGATTTGTTATCAAGTATTTTCAAAAATTTTATTATTGGTAAAACATTAACAAATGAATTTTTACTAGCAGGTGTTGTTAAAAATTTAACACATTTTGATACTTTGCTGGAAAAGTTTAAAAGGGAAATCTTAAATGGTATAAAAATAGATGGGAGTAAAATATTTCCTATATTTAATATTGGAATATCCCTTTATCCAAAAACCTCTAAAAATTATGAGGAGCTTTTAAATCAAGCATTTATTGCATTATATGAATCTTTAAGAAAAGGCGGGAATCAAGTAATATGGTACTCTAAAGAAATACAGGAAAAATTTGAAAGAAATGAAAAAATTATAAAACTTCTACCAAATTCTATAAAAAATAAAGAACTAAAAGTTTATTACCAGCCGATAGTAAGACTAAAAGATAGGAAAATAATAGGTTTTGAAACATTAATAAGATGGTTTTCAAAAGAACTTGGTTATGTGCCTCCAGCAGAGTTTATACCAATAGCAGAAGAAACAGATTTTATAAAAGAAATAACTGATTTTGTAGTTAAAAATTCTATTAAAGATATATCAAAACTAAATGGAGATTATTTTGTGTCTGTGAACTTTTCTGCAAAAGAATTTGAAGATAAAAAATTTATTGAAAATATTTTGAAATACGTGAAAAAGTATAGTTTTCCTTCAAAAAACTTTGTTATTGAGATAACCGAAAGAACTGCGATGAAAGACCCAGAATATACAAAAGAAGTAATAAAAAAATTGAAAAATTATGAATTTCAAATAGCCGTAGATGATTTTGGAACAGGGTATTCAAATATGAATTATCTTATAGAGCTTGATATAGATAAAATAAAAATTGATAAGGATTTTGTTATAGGAATAATAGAAAGTAAAAGACATTTAAATGTAGTTAGATTAATAATAGAAATAGCACATGAAATTGATGCTGTATCTCTTGCAGAGGGAATAGAAACAGAAAAGATACTAAATAAATTAATTGAGCTTGACTGTGATGAGGGTCAGGGGTATCTATTTTCACCACCTTTGCCGTTTAATCAGCTTAAGAATATAGTAGGAGAATATAATGAAAAAAGAAAAAATTAAATTTATAAAAGAAAAATTAATTGAACTTGAGAGCTTAATAGGAAGTTTAGCTTTAAGACTTATGGTTCAAAGAATATTTTACGAAATGGATAAAAAAGGATTTAATGTACCTGATAATATTTCAAATATAGATTTTGAAAGTTTATCTGATGATGAAATAGATAAATTTTTTAGTTATCTTACATTTTTAGTAGGAGAAATTTTAGGAAATGATTTTAAAGAGAAGTTAATTAAAGAATGGGAGGAGAATTTTGGAAAAATTAAAGACATATATTGATGGTTTTGATGAACTAACTTTTGGGGGTTTTCCTTTCCTTTCAAATAATATAATAGCAGGTGCTCCTGGAACTGGAAAAACAACTTTTTGTTTTGAAACAGCTTTTAGAAATGCAAAAGAAGAAGGTAAGAAATCTATAATATTTACTACAGTTTCAGAACCCCCTTTTAAAATGATTAAATATCTATCAGAATTTGATTTTTTTGATAAAAGTTACTTAAACAATTTAGTCTTTATAAAAGATTTAGGAGAATTTATAAGAAAAGGTGATAAAGAAGGTCTTTTAGAATATATAAACAGTACAATAAAAGAAATAAAACCGCAGATTTTAGTAATTGATTCCTTTAAATCTTTAACGCAAATACTTATCAAAGACCCTGCAGAAAGAAAAAAGTTCGTATATGAGCTTACTTCTACATTTTCTGTGTGGGGGATAACTTCTCTACTTGTAGGAGAATATCTGCTTTCTGATATTGAACTATACCCTGAGTTTTCAATTACAGATGGAATAATTTATTTATTTGGTACACAAGAAGAGGAACTACAAAAAAATTATATACAGATTTTAAAACTAAGAGGTTCAAATTTTTTAAAAGGGAAGCAGTATTTTGAAATTACACAAGACGGTATAAAGATTAAACTCAGGTTAAGACCCGAAGTTAGAAAACTAAAATATAAAACTGCAGAAAAATACTTTAAAGTAAAACAGTTAGATAAACTTTTTATTAATGGTATTCCTTACCAGTCTTCAACTTTAATATCAGGTGCTACAGGTTCAGGAAAAACAATAACAGCATTAACAATAGCTGAGAATTTTCTAAGAAATGATAATAAAAACAAAGTTATATTTTTTACATTTGAGGAATTTCCAGAATTAATTCAAAAGTATGCAAAAAATTTAAATATTAATATAGATGGTAAAAGATTTTCTATTGAATTTATTTCACCTGTTGAACTTGATATAGACTTCCTTGGAAATGAAATTTTAAACAAAATAAAAAACAATGTTGATAACGGAACTTTAGTAGTTCTTGATTCTATTTCTTCATTCAGGTACTCCCAAAGAAATGATGTTAGATATAGAGAATTCTTATGGGGGCTTAATAACTATTTAAAGTATAAAAATGTAACATCTGTTTGTACATTTGAAATAGATAAACCTTTTGACCCATTCACAGTAGCTGCAGATATGAAACTGTCGCTTCTTTCTGATAATATCTTGGTAACCAGATATTATGAAGAAGACTCACAGGTAAAAAGGGCAATTTTTGCTTTAAAATCCAGAGGAAACATTCACTCCCAAAATATCTATGAGTTTGAAATATTAGATGGAGAAGGTATAATAGTAAAAGATGTCGTAAAATCAGCATTATTAAGATAGGAGACGGGATATGGAAAAAAGAGTAGAATTAAACAAAGAAGTTATTGAAGAAAGAAAGAAAACTAAAGGTCTTTTGGAAGCAATTAAAGAAGCTATAAAAGAAGCAAATCCTGAATTTAAGTTTGCTGGAGTTGCTGTTTATAAGCTTGGTAGCGAACATGCAGTTGCTGTATTCCTAGATGAAGAAGAAAATCCAATTACTGATATGTTAATTGATATTAAACATGAAGTCGCTGTTAAAGATCCAAAAGAATTTTATGTGAAAATAAAACCTGAACCTCAAGGAATGCTTCATTATGAATTAAAGGAAGTTGATGAAAAAGGTGAAGTTCATAATTATGAAGGAAAAGCGATACTTCTTTCCCCATGGATATCTTACGAAGAAATTTTTAAATAAACTATCCTTTGCTTCTTATTTCTTCTAAATAATAATAAGGTGGTAATGTTCTAAGCCTTGGGTCTTCTAAATGTTTCCCTACAGTAAAATGATAAATTGTTTGGTATTCATTATCTTCAAACCCAAGTATTTCATGTACCATATCATCAAAAAAACATCCAATTCCAGTTCCTCTGAAATTGTGGCTTTCAGCTTCTAAATAAAGTGTCTGCCCAATTGATCCGGTTTCCCAGTGAAGATTTCTATAGAGGTAAGGCTTTTTTTCTACAACAGGTCTAAATTTTGCTATCATTCCAAGTGAAAAACAGCTGTCAGATGCAATATCTTGCCTGCAGCTAACTATTTGGGATGTAGTTTCAAAGTCTCCTTCATAAAGAAGATACAGTCTATCTGATACTTTTTCCCATAAAAATTCTTTTCTGGTTTTGCTTATAAAGTTTTCCTTTTCATCTTCGTATCTAAAATAAAAATAGAGTCCTCTTTTTAACCCTTCTACTCTATGAACAAATAAAAGTAAGTTTATTGAAGGCTGTATTATTTTTACATCAAATGGACTTATATTTTCTCTTGGAACTGTTTTATCTAAAATATTTAGAAAAACTTCAAAAGACATATAGGTTTTTCTATCATAAGCCACAGCACTTCTTCTTTTCCTAATTATCTGGGGTGCTTTGTAAGGTGAGTTTACCAAAAATTGAGGGTTTTCTTCCAGTAGATTGATTTTTTTCTCTTTTGTTTTTGGTTTTTTCAAAAATTCTGCAGTCTCATAGATAATATCCCATTTTACATGTTCTTTACTTAATCTGTTTGGAGTTCCCTTAAACTCAAGTTCTTCAAATAGATTTATAACGCTATTTGGAACGCTGAGAGGAATTTCTTTTTTGTCTTTTGGATAAACAAAAAGTAAGCATTCTGCATATTCTTCTTCATTTTCTACAAAACTAGTTTTATCAAATCCAAGCATTTTTTCAATTTCTTCATCAGAAACAGCATTTAAATATTTAATATCCCATCCAAGCAAATTTGCAGAAAATTTCAATGCTGCCACTGCGTGCCCTATATCAAGTTGACAGTATCTGTAGGCTCTTTCTCCGTATTTCCAGGCTTCTCTCCATAATATACTTGTTAAAGCTATGAAAAAGCCATCTGTATTATAGAAATTTTTAATTCCATCGACTATTTTTTCATTAAGTTTTGTTCTTTTTTCAAGAGCATGAAGGAAAGGATTATAATGATAAACACCGTTTAATGAATCATAATTTGGCACAATTAAATAACATTCGGTAGGATGTAAATTTCCACTAGAAGGATTCATTCTTAAAGACCACTGGGAACCTGGAATTGATTTCCATGCAGAAAGCCCAAGTGAAAGTTCTAAAAATTTTGACACTGTTTCTATATTAAATGGTTTAGTTTCACAAATGTCTTTTAAGTACAAAGATTTATAATCACAGTCCGGATCTTGTTTTAAAAGGGGAAGTTCAACCTTTTTAGTTCCTTCATAAAACCTGAAGGGATCTGGCTGATTTGCCCAGTCTAAATAACCTAAAGATTTTGCAAGTTTATTTATATGATGCTTTGTCCTCTCATGGTAATATATAACTTTATTCATAGAAAACCCTTATTTATAAATTATAATAATATTCAATACTAACCTCTTTTTAAAGGTAAAGCAATGCTTGTAACTGATGTAAAATCAATGAAAGAAATCTCAAATAAGATAAGAAAAGAAGGAAAAACCATAGGCTTTGTGCCTACAATGGGATACTTGCATAAAGGACATATATCTTTAATGGAATGCTCTAAAAAAGATAATGACATAACAGTTGTAAGTATTTTCGTAAATCCAACACAGTTTGGAAAAAATGAGGATTTAGATAAATATCCCCGTGATTTAGAAAGAGATTTAAAAATATGTAAAGAAGTTGGCGTTGACTTTGTTTTCCATCCATCTGTGGAGCAGATGTATCCTGAAGGATATTCCACTTATGTAATTATGGAAAGTTTAATTGATAGACTTTGTGGTGCTTTTAGACCCGGGCATTTTAAAGGTGTTTTAACTGTTGTAAATAAGCTTTTTAATATAATAAAACCAGATAGAGCATATTTTGGTAAAAAGGATTATCAGCAGTATGTTGTTATAAAAAAAATGGTTGAAGATCTGAATATGGATGTACAGGTTATAGGCTGTCCTTTAATAAGAGAAGAAGATGGTCTTGCTTTATCTTCAAGAAATAAATATTTGTCTAAAGAAGAAAGAGAATCAGCCCTTTCTTTAAGTAAGGCTCTTTTTAAGGCAAAGGAGCTTTTTGAAAAAGGTGAAAAAGATGTCTCAAAACTAAAAAAAGAAATGGAAAAAATAATGAAAAGTTATCCTCATGTAGAGGAAATTCAGTATATAGAAATAGTAAACCCTGAAAATTTAGAGCCAAAAGAAAAGGCAGAAAAAGGAGATATCATCCTTGTAGCTGCCTTTGTCGGCTCTACCCGCTTAATAGATAATATCCAGCTTTAAAAATTAGTATATGAATAATGTCCCATCATTGAATATGATATTAAAGCTAAAACTATATAGACTGCAAAAGCTATTAACACGACTATAAATATTCCTCCAACAGATGTTCCGCCTGCTCTTGCAGCCTGTGCCTTAAACTCTTCTTCATTTGGAAATGCCATTTTTAGTTCTAATAGTTTGTTGTAGGTATATTTACCGTACAAATAGTTTCCAATTGCTCCAATTCCTATCCAAAGCCCAAGCCATATTAAAATTCCTAAAAATGGAATAACTGTTAAAACATTTAAGAGAATATATATAAAAGCGTATAAATACATTTTTCTATATCCAAGCCATAAAGAGGTAGCTAAAAATGCTGCCCAGTTCCACGAAAATTTTGAACCACTTGAAGCCATAATTTTCCATTTTGCAAGATAATAGTCGGAATTTTTTTGAACAAAGCTTCTAATAGTTTCTTCATCAAATTCTTCAATTAATTTCTTTACTTCCATTTCTCTCCTCCCTTTATGTTTTCAAGTAAAAGTTTAAAACTTCCTATTGTAAAAGTTAATTTTAATTTTACAGGTATATTTAGTTTTTCATCTATCCATATATACCAGTTTCCTGTAGGCCTTAAAAGCCCTTTTGTTTTGAAATTTGGATGTAAATATACCTTTGTAGTTTTATATTTTTTCCCTTCAATCTCTATTTTTTCCTTTTTAACTACTTTAAATGGGACTTTGTAGCCTTTGCCATCATAAAATATTTTTAAAACACCTTCTTTTTTTTCTTTAATTTTTTTGTAGAGATATATAGAAGCTGTAAATGGGTCAAAATAGCTTTCATTTTTTATTTTTTTTGTTATTTTTTTTTGAAATTTGTATTCATTTTCTTTAAGTTTGTATATTTCTTTTTCAAAGAGGATATAATCTTTTGAAAATTTATACCTGTGAATCATTTTTTTGTTTCCTTCTTTTTGTACAAAGTAGAAAAATTCAGGCTGTAAATTCTTTTTATATATAGAATGTCCTTTATACTCAACTTTTTTAAAAAGTGAACCTAATGGAGTAGAGTGAGCATATGCAGATATTTTATTTTCCTTATAAGTAATGCAGTCTTCGACTAAAGGTAAAAAAAGGTAATAACCTTTATAGCATGTTTCAAGCGCATATGAAAAAGAAAAGAAGGAAAAAAGGAGTAAAAATAAAACTTTTTTCATTTAAAAATTTATTTCCTTTAAAAACTGTATAAGCAGTTTATTAAACTCTTGTGGGTTTTCAAAAGGTGGAAGATGTGCAGCATTTTCTATTTCATAAAATTTTGCATCTGGAATACCGTCCGATATTTCCTTTACGATCTCAGGAGGAGTAACTTTTTCATCGTCTTTTCCTGCTATTACAATTGTTGGTATATTGATCTCCTTTAAAATTTCTCTATTATCTTCTCTATTTGCAAGGGCTGTTAAAGCGTTAATAATACCTTCTTCAGTTGCCTGCATCATTATACATTCAAGTTCTTTCATTTTTTTACTGTCTTTTTTTGTAGCTGGTGAGGTCTGGGCATCAAGCATAGCTTCAATTAAAAAGTCTTTTCCAGACTCTTTTATTTTCTCAATTGTTGCCATTCTTGCTTTTTTTGCTTCCTCTGTATCTGCCTGTGCTCTTGTTGAAACAAATACAAAGCCTTCTGCTAATTCTCTATGTCTCTTCCATATTTCAAACATTACATATCCGCCCATTGAATCACCGACAGCAACAATTTTTTTAATTTTATTCTCATAAAGTTTTGAAACTATATAATCTGTGTACTGTTTTATATCTTTAAAGGTAGGAAATACAGGAGTTTCTCCAAAACCTGGATAATCTATTGCCACGTAAGGAATATTTTCTTTTTCAAGAGCTTCAAACTGATATTTATACATGTTACTGTTTAAAGGAAAAGCATGTAAGAATAACACGGCTTTCTCAGAATATATTTTCATTGGCTTTCCCTCCTTTTAATAATTTAAATCAAGTGCTTCTCTAACAGTTCCTAATAAAGATTTTACACCTTGATATTTACCGCTGCAAACATTATCTTTTTCAAGCATTAGCCACTGGTCATAAGTTAAAGGTGCATCTTTTATAAATTCTCCTGCAATTGCAACAGGAAGAAGAAAAATTCTTGGAACTTCTACAACTTTTTTATTTTCTCCTACTGCTTTTAACGCAAATTCAAATAGCTGTTTGTATGTTATAACCTTAGGTCCGCAAAGCTCATAAATATTATTTTGAACAAAATTATTTACTACCCTTATAAAGCAGTCTCTAACATCTAATATATGTACAGGTTGCACCTTTCCTTTTGGTGCAAAGAAAAATGGGGCAATTTTTGAAAATTTTTTAAATTCCTTAAAAAGTAGCTGTTCTTTACCAATTATGATTGAAGGTCTAAAGATTGAATAATGCAGACTGGAGGATCTAACGTATTCTTCTGCAGCAGCTTTTGTTTTAAAATATCTGCTTTTTGATTTTATATCTGCTCCAAGTGCAGACATTTGAATAAACTGTTTTACATTTACTTTTTTGGCTCCATTAACCAATTTTTCTGTAAAACTATAGTGAACTTTTTCAAAGGTTATGTTTTTTTCTCTATCTTCTTTAAGAATGCCAAGTAAATTTATAATCACATCTGGATTTTCTTTTACTACAAGTTTGTCTAAATTTTCTGTAAATTCTATTAATTTAGTTTTTTCATTTAAATTTAAAACTTTTCTAGCTTTTTCAAAACTTCTTACAGGTAGAATTAATTGATACTTTTTTGAAAGTTCATTTGTAATATATCTCCCCACAAAGCCGGTAGAACCTGCAATTAAAATTTTCATTGTTTAGGTAAATAAATTTTAAAAGATGAGCCTTCCCCAAGTGTGCTTTCTACACTTACCTTTCCTTTATGTGCTTCTGCTATATGCTTAACAATAGAAAGCCCAAGACCTGTACCGCCTACATTTCTACTTCTTGATTTATCAACCCTGTAGAATCTTTCGAAAATAAGAGGCAGAGCTTCTTTTGGAATTCCTATTCCTGTATCTTTTACTTCTATAACAGTATAGTTTCCATCTGTAAATCCGTTAACTTCTACTTTTCCATTTTCCTTATTGTATTTAATTGCATTTTCAACTAGGTTCTTTAGTAGTATAGAAAGTTTTTTCTCATCTCCGTAAATTTTGAAATTTTCATTAACTTTATTGAAAAACTTAATGTTTTTCTCCTGTGTAAGATGTGCTAAATCCTCATAAATCTGGTCTATGAATCTTTTTAAATTTATATTTGTTTTTATTATTTTATCTTCTTTTGATTCAAGTCTTGCTATTATTAAAAGGTCGTTTATAAGTGTATCCATTTGATTTATTCTTTTTTGAGCCATTGATATAAATTTTTTCTTTCCTTCATCATCTTCTTCAGATTCAAGGGTTTCTATTACGCCTTTTAAAACTGCAATAGGAGTTTTAAGCTCGTGAGAAACGTTTGAAACAAAATCTTTTTTTGCCTGTTTGTAAACCTCAAAAGGTGTTATATCTGTAAGATGAACAAATTTTTTATTGTCTATATGGTAAACTTTTACCAAAAATTTCTTATCGTCTATTATTATTTCTTCCTGTACATCCTTTTCATACTCGTGAGCAATTATTGAATATAGATAGTTATTTTTAATAACATTAGAAAAATGTTTTCCTTCTGGCTCTTTGATATTAAGAAGATTCTCAACATACTTATTTGCATAATTTATAGTTTTATCTTCGTCAATAACGATAATTCCTTCTTTAAGGTAATCTAAAAATTTTAAGAAAGTTTCAAAATCACTCAGCTTAATTTTCTTTACTGTTTCCATTTTCATCAAGTTCCTGATGTCTGAGCATTTTCCCTTCTTTCATATAAATTACTTCCTCTGCAAGATTTGTTGCTATATCTGCTACCCTTTCTATGTTTGATGCTACAGTTATAAGTCTGATTCCCACTTTTATGTTTTTTGGATCTTCAACCATGTATGTATAAAGTTCTCTTATTATCTGTTCATTTAAAGCATCTACTTTGTCGTCCCTTTTAATAATATCTCTTGCAAGTTCAGTGTCAAGGGTTTCAAGACATTTTATAGCGTCTTTTACCATATTTAATGTAATTTCTGTCATTATAGGAAGGTCTATATATTCTTTTAATTTTGGTTTTTCTATAATTCTTTCAGCCTGTTCTTTTATATTTTCTGCGTGGTCTCCTATTCTTTCTAAGTCTCTATTTACAAATAAATCCATTACTAAAATTCTTAAATATTTTGCTTCAGGCTGATATCTTGCTATTGTTGTTATTATCATTGATTCATTTTCCACTTCCATTTCATCAACTTTTGGCTCAAGTTCTTCTACTATTTTGAGAGGCTCTGGATTGTGCTCAACAATTGCCTTTACTGCATTTTCAAGCATTGTCATGGACATTTCTGCCATTTTTATAAGATTATCCCGAATCTCATCTAACTTTGGTTTTATAAGCAACTTGTTTCCTCCTTAATAAACTTTTTTATTTTTGCAAAATCTTCAAGAATAATATCTCCAAATTGTTTTATACTTGAGTAAATTTCTTCTAGTTTTTCAGGTAAATAAGCATGAACTACTTTATTTCTAAGTAATTTTATTTCCATGTAAGTTTCCATATCTTTTATTAAATTTAATTTTTCCATTTTTTGTAACATTTTTCGATAAGTGTCTGACTTTTCACCATACAAATATAATTCTAAAGTTTTAAAAAAATAAAAAATTGCTTCAACAGCTTTTTCAAATCTAAAAGATAGTGAATCATAATACTCTAAATCCTCAAAATTATAAACTACTGTAGGATCAAATGGTATATATTTAGATAAGGAATATTCTAAAAGGTTTATGCTGTTTTCTAAATCTCTATAAGTTTGACAAATCAAGTCTTTCTGCATTTTTAATAGCTTCCCTTAAAAATGGGTTATTATCTTCATAGAGGACTATATCTATATCTGTATCTGTTAAAAGAGAATACTTTCCCTGCATTTTTAGTATGTCTTTAAAAGATAGCTTATTTTTAGGTTTTATTATAATGTCTATATCCCCACCGTTTTTATTGTCTTTTACTCTTGATCCAAAAATATAAATTTCCCCTTCAAAATCTTTAAATATTTCTTTTAAAGCTTCTTTCTCAAAGTTATAAAGCCTCACATCTATTATCCAAACTTACCTGTAATATAGTCTTCAGTTAATTTTTCTTTTGGTGCTGTAAATATAATATCTGTTTTATCAAATTCAATAAGTTTTCCAAGATACATAAACGCTGTGTAATCTGACACTCTTGCTGCCTGCTGCATGTTATGGGTTACTATAATAATGGTTACACTATCCCTAAGCTGCACTACAAGTTCTTCAATTTTAGCTGTTGAAATAGGATCTAATGCAGATGTTGGTTCATCAAAAAGAAGTACTTCCGGCTCAACAGCTAAAGCCCTTGCAATAACTAGTCTTTGCTGCTGTCCTCCAGAAAGTCCAGTTGCAGGCTGATTTAATCTATCTTTTACCTCCTCCCATAAAGCTGCCTGTTTTAATGCTTTTTCAACCTTCTCTGCTAAAACAGACTTATCTTTTATACCTCTAAGTTTTAGTCCATAAGCAACATTATCAAATATGCTCATAGGAAACGGCGTAGGTTTTTGGAAAACCATTCCAACTTTTGTCCTAAGTTTTATAAGGTCATAATCATCGGTCAATATATTTTCACCGTCTAGCAATATTTTTCCTTCGTATTTATTTCCAGGATAAAGGTCGTGCATTCTATTGAAACTTCTAAGTAAGGTAGTTTTACCACATCCAGATGGCCCAATAAGAGCAGTAACTTTTTTTTCATATACTGGTAAGGTTATACCTTTCAATGCTGCCTTTTCTTTATCTGGGTATGGCTGTCCTGCGTACCAGAAATATAAATTTTCAACTTTTATTTTTTCTACTTCGGCCATATTGCCTCCTATCCTTTATATCTCCAATGAATTATAGCTCTTGCTACAATTGTTACAAGCAAAATAAAAAATGTAATTACAAATGATGCTGCCCATGCCTGAGTGTGCCAGTCTTCATAAGGTCCAGTTGCATATACAAATATAGTAACAGTTAAAGATGCAATTGGTTCATTCATATTCATTGTAAAAAATGAGTTGTTGAAAGATGTAAATAAAAGTGGAGCTGTTTCTCCAGCCACCCTTGATATTGATAAAATAACACCGGTTAATATACCAGTCATCGATGCTCTTATAACAACGTCCTTTATTACGTTGTAGTAAGATGCTCCAAGTGCAAAGGCTGCCTCTCTTAGACTCCATGGAACTAAAGAAAGCATGTCTTCAGTAGTTCTTAGAACCACAGGTATCATTATAAAAGCAAGAGCAGTTGCACCTGCCCAGCCGTTAAATCCCTGAATTCTATCAACAAGCTTTGGCATTAGGTAGATAAATAGAAAGATACCAAATAAAACTGTAGTTAAAGTAATAACAAGATTTAGAATTTTTACAGCACTTTCAGATGTTATTTTAATTATTTTCAATAAAATTTTACTAACAAAAAGGTTTAAAACTGCTCCAAAAATAAAAGCAGAAATTGCAGATAGAAATGCAACTGCAAGTATACCGCCGTAATTTATCTGACCAATAGGTTTTACAAGAATTGCATAAATAAATGTGCCAACAACAATAGAAGGAACGCTTACCATAATATCTGAAAGTATTGAAATAGTTTTTGCAAATTTTGTTCCTCGTGCATATTCTGCAATAAAAATACCGGCAAGCATTCCAACAGGAACACCGATAATAGTTGCAAAAAATACTATCTCAAGCTGACCTACAAAGGCATGTCTAAGACCGCCTCCAGGAATTCCAGGGGGTGCAGGATCTTCAGTAAAAAGTTCAAGATTTAACCCTGAAATGCCGTGCCTTAAAACGTCAAAAAGTATAAATCCAAGCCAAAACAAGCCTAAAAATGCTGCTAGAGTTGAAAGTGATAAAGCAATAAAACTTTTTATTTTTCTTTTTTTCACATAGCTTTCTTCATATATCATCTTGAGTATCCTCTTTCTGCTCTAAGTAGGAAGAATTTAGCGACTGCAAGTATTATGAAGCTCATGACAAATAAAATTAATGCCAGATAAAATAAAGATGAAAGATAGACATCTGAATCAGCTTCTGTAAACTCATTTGCAAGTGTTACAGTAATAGTAGCAGCAGCATCAAATAAAGAGGCAGATATCTCATGTCTGTTACCAAGAACAAAAGCAACTGCCATTGTTTCTCCAAGAGCCCTACCAAGAGCTAAAACGATACCGCCGTATATTCCAAGTTTTGCATAAGGAATCATCACATCTTTAACAACATCCCATTTGGTAGCGCCGAGAGCGTAAGCTGATTCTTTCATTAAATTCGGGGTTAGATTTAAAGAGTCTCTGGCAATACTTGCTATAAAAGGAATTATCATTATACTTAAAACAACGCTGGCAGTAAAAAGGTCTATTCCCTGAGGAGTTCCTTCAAAAAGCTTTCCAATTATAGGAATTTGACCTAAAGTGTTCTGAAGTGCTGGTTCTATATAGTCTGCCATTATTGGTGCGAGGGTAAAAAGACCCCACATACCGTAAATAATACTTGGTATGGCAGCAAGCATTTCTATTGCAATCCCAACAGGTGTTTTTAAAAGATGAGGAGATACTTCAGATAAAAATATTGCAATACCAAGAGCTACAGGTATGGCAAATAAAAGAGATAAAACAGTTGTAACTAATGTACCGTATAATGGAGCTGCAGCTCCAAATATCTCTTTTACAGGATTCCAGTCTTCTGTAAGAATAAAGTTTATTATTCCAAATCTATGTATTGCAAGTGAAGATTCATCATAAAGAACAAAGATAGTTGAAAATATAAGAGTTAGAACTAAAAATGAAGCTGAGAAAGAAATAATTCCAAAAAATATATCCGATAAAGGCAGTCTGCGTATTTTTTTCATTATACCTACCTTAAGAAATTAGCTAATTTCATTATAACAAAAAAATGGGCTTTAAAGCCCATAGTTGAGTAGTAGGTTTAGCAGCAGCAAAAAGGAGCTGACGCCCCATAAATTTAGTTATCAGGATAAATTCCGTGATCTTTCCAGTATTTATAAATTTTCTCTTTTAACTCTTTAGGAAGTGGTACATAATCGAGTCTTATTGCTATCTGATCTCCTTTTTCGAAAGCCCATTTGAAGAATTTGTTTACTTTTTTGTTAACTTGTGGTTTTTCTCTTGCTTCAAGTATGAAAGATGCTCCTGCAATTGGCCATGCATTTTTTCCAGGAGCATTAACCATCCAAAGATAAAAATGTTTTTTAGGATCAAAGTTTGCTGTTGCACCGGCAGCCTTAAATGTTTCAATTGAAGGGGCTACAAAATTTCCGGCAGGGTTTTTAAGAAGTGTATATTTCAGTCTATTTTGTTTTGCATAGGCAAATTCAACATATCCAATAGAATATCTGAGTCTTTTTACATAATTTGCAACACCTTCATTTCCTTTTCCACCAATTCCAACAGGCCATTTTACAGCTTTTCCAGCACCAACTTTTTCTTTCCACTCTGGACAAGCACCAGCAAGATATGTTGTAAATATTGCTGTTGTTCCAGAACCATCTGATCTGTGGACTACCTGTATTTCTTTATGAGGAAGTTTTAAATTTGGATTTAGCTCTTTAATGTGCGGATTATCCCAGTATTTTATTTTTCCAAGATATATACGGCATACTGCGTCTGAATCAAGTTTAAGCTGACCAGCTTTTACAGATGGTATATTAACTACCGGAACAACTCCGCCTATTATTGCTGGGAATTGATAAAGTTTATACTCATCTAGCTTTTCCGGCTTTAAAGGAGCATCTGACGCCCCAAAGTCAACAGTTCTATTTTTTATCTGTCTAACTCCACCGCCAGATCCGATAGATTGATAGTTTAATTTAATTCCAGTTTCTTTGTAATACATATATGCCCACGCTGCATATACAGGATAAGGGAATGTAGCCCCTGCTCCATTAATTGTTTCTCCTGCCAGTGCTGAACCTACTAAAATTCCAGCAGATAAAATTCCTGTTATTAATTTCCTCATTTTTTTACTCCTCCTTTTCTAAAATTCTACATCTAAAGTTAACATATATTTATTGTAATCTTTGCTGACTTTAACATTAGAAGTTAAATTTTCGCTATAGTCTGTTGTTATACCGTTTAAAATTACAGTAACATACTTATCAAGTTTATAAGCTATTCCATATATATACATATTTCTCTTATCCCATTTTCCTACAATTGTACTTCCAGACTTTAAAGTTTGTGATTTATCAGGTTCCCAATGGTCGTATCTTCCAAATAAAGACAACTTTCTATCGCTTGTAGGTCTGATTTCAAAGTTAAAAGAGTAGCCGTCACCTGTTGCCTCATTCGATTTTATCCAGTGACTTTTTATATATTGTCCAGCAATGAGAAAAGCAGGCTGATTATATACTGCATGAAGTTGATAAATGTTCAGATCGTTATTTGTTCCTCTATGATTGATACTATCCACAACATGCACTGAAAGATTAGTATAAGTATCTTTCCTTGGGTTTAATTTTGGAACTTTTCCAGTTCCTCTAATATATCTTAATGTTCCACCTCCAAATATATGCCAGGTAAATCTACCTTCTAATGATACATTGTAAGGTTTATTTCCTTTATCTTGTCTTCTTATATGGTCATAACCTTCACCATTAAATATTCCATATTCTGCAGAAAAATGTTCAGTTTTAGTTTTAAAATCAACACCTAAATCAGCAGATGGAAGCATGTGTGCCCCATCTGATGCTTCATAGAATGTTTTCGAAATAGATCTGTACCACCAGCCAGAATGCTCTTCAAAATCAAGCCATGGTGTATGAACCAAACCAGCTTCAAATCCAGTTTTAGGCACTACAGAAGAAATATCTTTATATAAATATAAATGTTTAAATTTTACATCGAGCTCATTGCCTTCATTTTTCCCGGGTTTATGAGGTTTATTTGAAACGTCAAATGTAACTCTAAAATAATCTTTATTATTAAAATAAGCTTTTAGTATAGAGTATCCACGTCTTATTTCAAAATCTCCACCATCTCCACCGTATTTCTGATCTTTAAATGTATATCCAATATAAGCAACCCCATCAAACTTAAACCATTTTGCTTTAGACTTAATCGGACTTGTTTTTTTTATCTCTTTTTCTAATTTTTTAACTTCCTTTTCTGCTTTTATAGCTTCTTTTTCAATTCTTATATCTGCCTGAACAGCTTCTTTTTGTTCCTTGTAAAGTTCTTCATCAAGCTGAATCGCTTCTTCTTTTGTAATTATTCCTTTTTCGTAAAGTTTTTTTACCACAGGATTTCCGATTTCTTGTGCTGATGCTAACCCCACAGTTCCTATTAAAGCCAATGTTACTAATTTGTTTTTCAATTAATCTAACCTCCTAATAAATTCTAAAATAGAAATATTAAATTTTTATTAAAATTTCTTAACAATTTAGAAAAACCACTGTGATGTGAATTTAATTCTTTTTACTTTTTTGTCTCCAATATCTTTTCCGTACTTGTCTTCCTGATAAGAAATTCCTACTTTAGTTGTGTTTCCCCTTAAATACCAGTTAACGCCAAATATTGTTGACTTTAGCTTGTAATCTCCTGCTCCTTTCCATCTTTTCCATTCTTCGTATCTTGCAAATGGAGCAATATAATAAGCTTGTGGTATTACGTATTCACCAGTAATATACCAGCCGTTTGATTTTCCAACTTTATTTGACGTCCAGTCCTTAACAACACCATCAAAGTCAAAGTATTCGTATTGTATAAATGCCCCTTTATAATGTGCTGAAACTTCATAATTTATTAACGTTCTGTCTATAGAATGTGTATTTCCGTTTGGATCTTCGTATTTTATTTTTGGAACTCTCCAGTAACCAATTCCCACTTCAAAATGTTTTCCTTTTCCAAAGTAAGTTTCTGTTCTTTTTGTTTCTTCCCATCCAGGAATTGGAGATAAAACTAATTTTCCACCGTAGAAATAATCTTGTTCTTTTATATCTCCAGATGATAGTTTGTTACCTTTTGCATCTTTAAACTTTCCTGAATAAACAGCATCTCCAAATGCTAACTGATAATGGATTTTTTTCTGCCAGTTTCCATAAACTTGAGCATTTGTTGCACGGCGGTTGTGTGAAATAAACTGAGCTGCCTCATCTGCTACATGTGGACGATCATAATGTATTACCCATGCAGATTTTACAGTTTCAGTTCTTGAAACGTCAATTTTTCCTCTGTAGAACTTAAAGTTAACAAGAGATGTTCCAAAAGGTTTTTTGATTTTTAAGTAAGCATCACCAACGTTAAATTTTTGCTCACCTTTATCACGATAGTTAGCCTTATCATTTCTTATATCCATAGTAAATGAAACATGCTTTGAAAACCCAACTCCTATTTCAAATCTAGTACGCCTTAAATATGCATCCCAGAGATTTACGTCATCTTTTGTAGGATCTTTGTAATCCACTTTATAATTTTCAAATGTGGCTTGAACTCTAACTCCAAGTTTTACATACATATCTGGATTATCGAAGGCTCTTATTTTCATATTAGGACCAGTTTCTTTTCCAAGTAAAAACTTAGGTGAATCTTTTCTCTCCACATGTGCATGGTTAATAAAAATCTTCTTTTCTTTCTTATCAAGTTCAATTGCTTCCTGCTCTGTAATGATTCCTTTTTCATAAAGTTTTTTAACAACTGGACTTTCAATCTCTACAGCATTTGCTGAAGCCACAACCGACAGTATTGTTAATGCTAAAAGTTTTTTCTTCATTTAAAACCTCCAAATTAACTATATTTAAATTTACGATTAATAGTTTATTAACTAATTGTTAAGTTTTTATTAAGGTTTTGTTAAGATTTTTTAACAAAAGTAAATTTTTCTCAAAATACTTTATACTATTGTTTATAAACTCTTTTAGGAGAAGCCAAAATAAGAAGCTGGGCTGAAGTTTATACAGATACTCTCATAAATAATTTAAAAAATATTTATAATTTCGTAAAAAAAGATATTATTGCTGTAGTAAAAGCGGATGCATACGGTCACGATGCTGTTATAGTAAGTAAAACAATAGAAAAATTACCATTTATAAAAATTCTTGCAGTGGCCACAGCAGAAGAAGGAAAGCAGTTAAGAGAAAGTGCAGTTAAAAAAGACATCTTGGTCTTAGGTGGTATATTAGAAGATGAAGTTGAATGTTTCAACAAATATAATTTAATTCCTGTAATATCAGATTTTGAAGGTTTGAAATTAACTAAATACCTAAAAAATAAAACTATACATTTAAAATTTGATACAGGAATGCACAGGCTTGGATTTTATGAAAATGAAATTGACAAAGTTTTTCAGTTTATAGAAAAAAATAATATAAAAATTGAAGGTTTAATGTCCCATTTTCCTTCTGCAGACATTGATAAAGAATTTACTAAAAGGCAAATTCAAAACTTTAAAGTTATTGTGGATAAATTAAAAAAACTAAATCCCAAATATGTTCATCTACAAAACTCTGCAGGTCTTATTTATGATTGCCCTTACTGTAACTTAGTTAGAATAGGACTTGCAATGTATGGTGAAAAACCTGTTAATAATTTCCCAGTAAATATTGAAAACAGCATGTACATAAAATCAAAACTAATTTCTATTAAAAATGTAAAAAAGGGAGATAAAATTTCTTACTGCGGAACTTTTCAAACTAATAAAGATATGAAAATTGGGATTATATCTTTTGGATATGCTGATGGCCTTCCAAGATCTTTATCTAATAAAGGATATGTTTTAATAAATGGAAAAAAGGCATATATTATTGGAAACATAACCATGGATATGACTATTGTGAATCTTGATAATATTGATGCTAAAGTTGGAGATGAAGTTGTAATAATTGGAAAACAAAAAAATGAAGAAATTACATTTAGTAATGTTGCAAATCTGACAGATACAATACCTTATGAAATAATGTGTGGAATATCAAAAAGGGTTAAAAGGTTGGAAAAATGAGTAACTTATCTGTTTTAGTGGTGGATGATGAAGAAAATATAAGAAATATTATGCAGGATATCTTAGAAGATGAAGGATATTATGTGGAAACCGTATTTTCTTCTGAGGAAGCTAAAAGAAAATTAAAAGAAAAGGATTACGACATAATTTTTTTAGATGTTTGGCTTCCGGATGGAGAAGGAACTGACCTTATATCTTACATAAAAAACTTATCTCCGAAAACAAAAATAATAATGATTTCTGGACACGCAAATATTCCTATTGCAGTAAAAGCTCTTAAAATGGGAGCTTATGACTTTTTAGAAAAACCAATTTCAACAGAATCAATTCTTGCAATTCTTGAAAAAGCACAAGAAGATATTAAAAAAGAACTTGAATTTGAATTTTTAAAAGAAAAAGAAGGAAAAGATATTGAAATAATAGGCAATTCTCCAGCTATTGTAAACTTAAAAAGACAAATAGAAAAAGTTGCAAAAACAAATGCATGGATAATGATTCTTGGTGAAAACGGAACAGGTAAAGAACTTGTGGCAAAATCAATTCATTATTTATCAGAAAGGGCAAATAAACCCTTTGTTGATATAAATTGTGCAGCTATACCAGATGATCTTTTTGAAGCCGAGCTTTTTGGATATGAAAAAGGAGCATTTACAAACGCAGTTTCTAGAAAAGCAGGAAAACTTGAGATAGCAGATGGCGGAACTTTATTTTTAGATGAAGTTGCAGATTTAAGTCTTAGAGCTCAAGCAAAACTTCTTAGAGTTTTAGAAGAAAAGACATTTTCGAGGCTTGGAAGCAACCAGAAAATAAAAGTTGATATTAGAGTAATATCTGCCACAAATAAAAATATTGATGAAGAAATAGCGAAAGGTAATTTTAGGCAAGATTTAGCATTTAGACTATCAGTTGTGCCCTTAAAAGTTCCACCTCTCAGAGAAAGAGGCGAAGATATTATACTGCTTGCAGAGTATTTCTTAAAAAAATCATGTTTAGAAAATAAAATGGATATTCCAAAAATTTCTGAAGAAGTAAAAAAGGTATTCTTAAAATATCCTTGGCCGGGAAATGTTAGGGAGCTAAAGAATTTAATGGAAAGACTTTGTATATTTAGCTCAGGAGAAATTACATTAGAAGATTTACCAGAATATATAACAGGCAAAAAGCCTCAAAAAGTGGCACTGAGTTTTGGAATTCGTCCTTTAAAAGAGGTTAGAGAACTCGCAGAAAAAGAGACTATAAAACAAGCCCTTGAAAAGTACGGTAGTAAAAATTTAAAAGAAATTGCTAAATTACTTGAAGTAGATTTATCATCTTTATATAGAAAAATAAAACAATACAATCTGGAGGATTAAAATGCCTTATGTAAATGTTAAAGTGGCAGGAAAGCTCACTAAGGAACAAAAACAAAAAATTGTTGAAGGAATAACAAAAGTTCTTCAAGATGTGGCAAATAAACCACCTGAAGCAACTTATATTGTAATTGACGAAGTAGATAGAGAAAACTGGGCAAAAGGTGGAAAGCTTTTATCTGATAAATAAAAAAGGGGCTTTAAGCCCCTATCTATTAAGCTAATCCTTTCATTTGAAGATATTCTTTTATTTCATGCAAGAGATCTGCAGGTGTTCTTATAGGATAAGAAATCTCTCTTACAACATCAGTTGCAGGTATTCCTTTAATATCTATACCTTTAAGTTTTTCTGCTAAAACATCAGAGTTTTCAATTGGATATTTAACACCTTTCATTCTTTTAAGAACTGCATAAGCCCATGGAACTTCGCAAACCTGTGCAACTTTAGCACCAGTAGCAGCACAAAATTCAAGAAGAACCTGTGCATCTTGACCTTCTTTTACAAGTTTATAAGCAAGCTTTGCAAGTCCTCCAGCAGTATGAACTCTTAACTCTTTTTTCTCTTCTTTAGTTAACTCTTCCATATGCTGTATTTTGTACATTGCCATCTCAGGGTCAGCTCTTAATATATTTCTTACTGTGTTTTTAGTAAGACCAACTATTGCTGCAATTTCTTCTTCAGTTTTTAAATATTCTTCTCTTAAAACAATAGCGAAAGCTGCTCTTGCAAGAGATGGAAGCCAAGTTAAAGTTCTATACTCAGCAAGCTTTGAAAGACCTCCTAAAAGATCAATTCCTTTAAAAAACACTCTTGTTACAAGGTTCTCAAGTTCTTCCTCATTTGCTGTAGGAAGTCCTGCAATTTGTATAACCATTTTGTACCCTCCTTTATAAAAATTTTTATTCTTTACTTATTGGATCTAATATTCTAACTAATCCAGTTTCTGTAATTTCCATAAAATGTGTTTTTGTGTCATGTCCTGACATTCTGCATCCATCTATTCTAAAAAGTCTTACAAGATCTCCAACTTCTTTTTTGTACAGTTTAGCTTTATAAGTTGTATCAATAATTTCTTTTGCAAGAACCATTGTACCATCAACTATGTGCCCAACAGCATATCCACCGGCTGCTTCAGCAGTAAGCTCTTCGTGTCCGCTTCTTTTTTGGGACACAAGAAGTGCAGTTTGATACCACTTTTTAAGAAAGTTAAATATTCTTCTAACAATTCCTCTTGCAATAGATTCTTTGTTTTCAAATAATCCTGTAACAGAGTCTATTACCGTGAATTTAATCTTGTAAGTTTTTATAGCATAAGCTAACGTTGCAAGTAGATCAGGGAGATTTTCTCTTATTTTTGTATTTGATGCAGCATCTATTAAAACTATATTATCTTCAAACTTTTCAAACTCAAGTCCCATCGCAGCTGCTCTAAGCTTTAAAGAAGCGGCAACAAAATTTGCAGGGGTTTCCACTGTTATAAAGGCAACCCTATGTCCTTCACTTGCCTGTTTTACAGCAAACTGCTCAACCATTAATGATTTTCCAGTATCAGATACACCTGTTATATTAAATACAGAGTAAGCTGGGATTCCTCCTAAATTTTTCTTCACAATCTTTCCGTTTTCAACTTCAACTATGAAAAATAAATCATCTAATCCTTCTATACCGGTTGGAACGCCGTAAATTTTGGGAGCTTTTGCTAAAGCTTCACTACCTACAAAGATAGCTTCTTTTACAACTTCTGGACGAAACTGTTCTTCTTGGTAAGGCTGTTCCTCTTCGTGATATTTTTTGTAATCTGTCATTTTCCCCTCCGTATTAAACTTGTGTTAATATAAATATAAATATAATATTGTAAAAATGCAAATAAAAGGAGGTTTTTATGCAAGGCGGTGAACAGATTGTAAGTGCAGTAATATGGATGGTACTTTTAATTGCTATTTTTTATTTTTTACTTTACAGACCACAACAACAGCAAAGAAAAAAACATGAGGAATTTTTAAAAAATCTAAAAAAAGGAGATAAAGTTGTAACTTCTGGGGGACTTATCGGAGAGATTAAATCTGTTGAAGAAAATACTGTATCTTTAAAAGTTTGTGAAGGATGTATTGTTAAAATAGTTAAACCTTCTGTAGCTTCATATTATGAAGAAAAATGAGATAAAGTACAAAGTATGGCTTGAAAGAGATGGTGAGATCATAATTGGTCTTGGAAGGGATAAACTCTTAAGAAAAATTCAGGAAACAGGTTCTATAAAAAAAGCTGCAGAAAGTATAGGAATCTCCTATAAAAAAGCCCTTGAATATATAAAAGCTATGGAAAAAAGAACAGGAAAAAAACTTGTTGAAACCAAAAGAGGAGGAAAAGAAAGAGGAGGTTCTACCCTTACAAAAGATGCTTTAGATCTTTTGGAAAAATTTGAAAAAATAAAAGCAGAATTTGACAATTTAGTTAAAAGACTGGAAAGTAATGGATAATATTTTTTATCTTCGCAGATATTATTTTGCAGGTTTATTTTCTTCTATTTTTTATTTTGCTCTACTTTTAATAATTTTAGGAAAAGCTAAAAATCCTGAAATTGAAGATAAGTATATTTATTTAATAACTTTTACATCAATTTTTATACCTTATTTTGTTTATTTAAGGGTAAAAAATAAGCTTTTTAAGCTCAATACTTATAAAGTAAGCCTTATAATAGGACATATACCTTTAATTTTTGGTTTTTTATTTTCTTTATTAGAAAGAAACTATATTTATCTTTTAGTTTCCTTTCCTATATTTTTTATAAACTATTTAATTTTGATTCCGTGGAGTAAAAATGGATTACAAAAAACAGATTGAAAATTGGAAAAAGGAAGGCAAAAAAATAGTATTTACAAATGGTTGCTTTGATATATTACATGCGGGACATGTTGATTATCTTGAAAAGGCAAAAAGTTTAGGTGATGTACTTGTTGTTGGGTTAAATTCTGATGAATCTGTCAAAAGATTGAAAGGTCAAACTAGACCTGTAAACCCGCAAGAGTACAGAAAAAAAGTTCTTCAGGCGTTAAAACCTGTTGATCTTGTTGTTATTTTTGATGAAGATACTCCAGAAAGATTAATAAAAGAAGTTAAACCTGATATTTTAGTAAAAGGCGGAGATTACACAATAGATAATATAGTAGGGGCAGATTTTGTAATGTCTTACGGGGGAAAAGTTACTACAATAGACTTTGTGTATGATGTTTCAACATCTAAAATAATTGAAAAAATTGGAGAAAAAAATCAAAATAGGAATTCCTAACTGGCTTACTATATTTAGAATATTTTTAGTTCCTGTCTTTGTAATTTTAATTGGGTATGATAAGCCTTTATACGCTCTTTTAATATTTATTTTAGCAGGTTTAACTGATGCACTTGATGGATACTTGGCAAGAAAACTTAATCAAATTACAAATTTAGGAAAAATACTTGACCCTATTGCAGATAAGGCTCTTTTAGTTTCGGCTTTTATTTTTATTTATAATTCTAATCTTGAAATTAAATTTCCTTATTGGTTTGTAGTTCTTGTTATTAGCAGAGATATTTATCTTATAGCAGGTTCAGCCTTAATATATTTTTTCAAAGGATATGTAAAAATAAAACCTTCTGTGTTTGGGAAATTAACCACATTTTTTCAAATATCTTCCGTGGTTGTGGTGCTGTGTGCAAATATTTTTTATTTTCCTTATGAATATTTGTTATATGTATTTTATATAACTGCCTTTTTTACTATACTTTCCGCTATCACGTATACACGGGATGGACTTAAACAGCTGTAAAACTTGCATAATTTAAAAACTAACAATATATTATTAATATATTCAAATAATATTATAAAGGAGGGCTCAAAATGGAAGAAGTAGGAAGAATTCCATTAATTGGTGAAAAATTTCCAGAATTAAAGGTAAAAACAACTCAAGGAGAACTTTGCTTACCTAAAGACTGTGAAGGTAAATGGTTTGTTCTATTTAGTCATCCAGCAGACTTTACACCGGTATGTACTACAGAGTTTATTGCATTCCAATCAAAAAAAGAAGAGTTTGAAAAGCTAAATTGTGAACTTATTGGTTTATCTGTAGATCAAGTATTTTCACACATTAAATGGATTGAGTGGATAAAAGAAAATAGAGGCGTAGAGATTACATTCCCTATTATTGCAGATGATATGGGTGAAGTAGCTAAAACTCTTGGAATGATTCATCCTAAAAAAGGAACCAACACAGTAAGAGCAGTCTTTATTGTAGATGATAAAGGAATAATTAGATTAATACTTTATTATCCACAAGAAATTGGAAGAAATATTGATGAAATATTAAGAGCTGTTAAAGCACTTCAAACCTCTGATAATTACGGAGTTGCAACTCCTGCAAACTGGCCTGAAAACCCTATAATAGGAGATAAAGTTATAGTTCCACCAGCTTCTAGCGTTAAAGAAGCACAAGAAAGACTTGAAAAAGCAAAATCAGGTGAGATAGAATGTTTTGACTGGTGGTTCTGTTATAAAAATTTATAAAACTATAGGGGCATTTAGCCCCTTTATTTAAATGATATGGAGATAAAAACACATAAAAAAATAAATCAAGCTTTATCGGGAAAGCCTATCAATATAGAAGAAGGAAAATCAGCGTCTGTCTTACTTAAAACCACAGAAGATATGCTTGCTGATGAAAAAGGATTAATCCACGGTGGTTTTATATTTTCCTCGGCTGATTACTGTGCCATGCTCACTGTAAACCATCCAAATGTAGTCCTAGCAAAATCAGAAGTTAAATTTTTAAAGCCTACCAAAGTAGGAGAAAAAATCTTATTTAAAAGCAAAGTCTTAGAAAAAAATGAAAATAAATATAAAATTGAAGTTATAGGGTATAATGAAAATAAAGAAGAAATGTTTAAAGGAACATTTTACTGCGTGATTACGAAAAAACATGTTTTAGAGAATGAATGAAAGCTTTTATATTTCAGAAAAAAATAAAACCCTAAAAGAAATATTAGAGGGTTTTTTAGATACAAAATTCTTTGGCATAATTTACGGCAAACCTTTAACTGGAAAAACCTATTTTATAAAAAATTTCTTAGATTCAAACTTTATAAACTATTACTATATTAATCTTACAAATCAAAACCTATCAGAAGAACTTTCTCATCTCACGGTAGATGACTATACGATCCTAATTATAGATAATGCAGAGCTTCTAACTGAAAAAGATTTTGAAAAAATTCTGTATCTTTATAATGATTATAGAAATCTATCAATTATTTTAATAGGCGGAGAAAGGCTAAAAGATAACATAATAAAAGGATTTTTAAAGAAGTATATAAATATTTTTAACTTTATACTTGAATGGAAAGAACTTGATTTTAAAGAGTTTAAAGAGTTTTTAAAAAAATATATGTCAGAAAAAGGCATAAGCATAACCTTTACAAATGGAGCTTTAAAGGATTTTTATAAAAAATCAGAAGGAAAAATAGGAAAAATAATTTATCTTTTATATAAATATAAAGGGAAAAAATTTGTTTATAAAGTAAATAAATTCCTAATTTTATCTTCAACTACGGTTATTTTATCTACAGCTTTTTTATATTTTTTTATAAAAGATAAGACCGAATCTGTAAATAATGAGATACACGAACCTAATCAAAAAGTAAAAGTTAAAGAAATATCCATGAACAAACCAGAAAAATTAAATTATACCTACTTATACGATGAAAAAAATAAAGAATGTTACAATTTTCTTAGTTATATAGATTTGTTGAGTTTAGATAAAGAAAAAAGTAGCGTAAGTTATGAAGAAAAAAAGACTAATGAAAAGAAAAAAATCCTTTATCTTGTTTATTTAGGAGTTTTTAAAAACAAAGATAATGCACGAAGATTGTATAAAATGATATATGAAAAATATAGCTTTAAGCCAAATATTATAAAAAATAAAAAAGGGTATTATGTAGTAAGATTGGAGCTGGAAAATAAAGACAAAGCTAAATTAGCTTTAAATTTAATAAAAAAAGATTTAAAAAATATATTTTTGGTAAAAAGGTTAAAGAATGAGTGAAAATTATTTAGAGTTTTTTGGACTTTCTGAGAACCCTTTTAAACTTACACCAGATGTGAAATTTTATTATTTTTCAAAATATCATGAGCTTGCCATTGAACACTTAAGATATTTTTATAATTCAAAAGATGCCTTTGCTGTAATAATTGGAGAACCTGGAGTTGGCAAAACAATTACGATAAGAAAATTTATAGATGAAATTAAAGATAAAGTAGAAATTGCATATATTTTATTTCCAAATTTATCCCCTGAAGAACTATTCCTTGCTATTTTAGAAGATTTAAAAATAGAAATCCCAAGAGATGTTACTAAAAATAAACTTTTTTCAATTTTAAGAGATTTTTTAATAGAAAAAAGAAAAGAAGGAAAAGAAGTGATCATCATTATAGATGAGGCTCAAAATTTACCTAATATCACATTGGAAGAACTTAGAATAATATCTAATTTAGAAACTGAAGAAGAAAAACTAGTTAAAATATTGCTCGTTGGGCAAAAGGAACTTTTAGATAAAATAAATAGTCCAGATTTAAAACAGTTAAGGCAAAGAATAACTATAATTGAACAAATACCTCCTCTTGATTTTGAAGAAACAAAAAAATATGTTCTATTTAAAATTCATAAAGCTAATGGGAACATAGATATAACTGAAAAGGCATTTAAAGAACTACATAAATTTAGTCATGGTTATCCAAGACTGATAAATCAGATTATGGAAAGAGCATTAATGTCTGCTTTTGTTAATAATGAAAAGCAAATTTCAAAAAATCATATCGTACATGCAGCAAAAAGCTTAAATTTAGAATCTAAAAATAAAAAATCTTATAAATTTATAACTATACTATCAGTATTTACTATATTTGTTATTTTAGGTTTACTTTTATCTTTTATCTGGTTGCAATCAAAAAAAGAAAATAACAAAAATATTGAATTAAAAACTAATAAAGAAAATTTAAATAATAAAAACAATTCACTTCCTAAATTAAATAATTCTCCTGCAAATGCAGGTTTCTATGTAGTTTATTTTGCAGCAGATAATAATTTAGATAATATTTTAAAATTGAAAAAAGAGATTGAAAGTAAAATAAACAAAGAAATATATATAACTAAATTAAAAAATGGACTTTATGCACTTTTTACATATTATAACGACAAAGCAAAAGCAGTTCAGGATTTAAAATCTTTCAAAGAAAAAACCGGCATGGAAGATATATTCTTAGTAAGAAAAAGTAAAGTTCCAGAAATAGTTTCGTATTAAGATAATTAAACTGTTTATATAACTGAAAGCTTAATTATCATTCAAGGAACCGTTATTATAAATAACAGTGCAGTCACTATTAGAATCTGTATTAAATGCATCGTTATAACTGTATACTGCTTCTAAGTTTCTACTTCTACACCTGCTACTTGTATAAACTGCAAAACATTCACTACTACTTGATAATGTTATAGAAGTAAATTGAGAACATGAAGAAGTTAGAAAACATACACCTAAAATCCAAATGCCCTGTGCAGTATATCTAGTTCCACCTTGGTTTTGAACCGTAATTGGATTACCAAAAGAACATGTAGCATTTCCACCACCACCTCCACCAGATCCTGAAGATGATGACAATACAGTAAATGGATATGTTTTGGAAGTACATTCCGAAGCGTAATTAGCATCGCAAACTTCTACTGTTATAGAATATGTTCCTGCAGGAACATCTAAAACTTTAGTTGCTGGGTCAGATGGATTATCCTGGTTGGCTTCCAATATGCCTGTTGAACTTAATCTTAAATCAGCATCTCCATCATTGTCCAAATCCCAGCTCTTAGCAGTCCAAATATAACTTCCAGTAGCCCCAGATGCAGTCAATGCAACTTGATAAGGCTGATTTTCATATCCATAAGGTAGCGAAGGAGTTTCTATTTTTACAGGATTTGGTTGAATAACTAAATTTAAAGTCTTAGAAGCTGTTCTTCCTATAGTATCTGTTATTTCTACTGTTACAGGATATGTCCCGTAAACTGTTGGTGTTCCTGTAATTTTACAGTCATTTGGGTTTGTAGTATCAACATTAGAAAAGCCATTTACATTTAATGTGATTTTACATCTACTTATACTTCCTCCACTTATATTAATTAC
>WIAL01000044.1 GCA_015519975.1 Hydrogenothermaceae bacterium
ACATTAAACAATGCCTATTTTTAACAATTAAAAATTTCAACCTGGAGGTGAAAGTGAGAACATTTATAAGAATATTTATGTTATTTGTAGCTTTAATGATAGTACCATATGCAGCAGAAGTTGATAAAAAAGAGGAAATAAAAAGAGAAATTGAAAATATAAATTTTGATTCTGCAATTGTTGATAAAGGATAATCCTATTAAAAAAGCAGAAAAACTAAAAAATGAACTACTAAAAAGAATGGAGGATAATTTTAGTTTTATTATTATTTATAATAATCCTAAATTAAATGAAAACTAATCTTTAATAATACCTATAGAATAAAGTATAATAAATTTATTTACTTACTAAAAGGAGAGCTGTATTGATTAGAGTTAGATTCGCACCAAGCCCCACTGGATATTTACATTTAGGAAATGCTAGAACTGCACTTTTTAATTATATATTTGCAAGACACGAAAATGGAAAACTTATATTAAGAATTGAAGATACCGATAAAGAGCGTTCTAAAAAAGAATACGAGGAAATGTTAATTGATGATTTAAAATGGCTCGGTATAAACTGGGATGAAGGGCCAGATATAGGAGGAGAATACGGCCCTTACAGGCAGTCTGAAAGGACAGATATTTATTATGAGTATATCGAAAAATTAAAAGATACAGGCCATATATACAAATGTTACTGCACACCTGAAGAGTTAGAAGAAGAAAGAAAAAAAGCTCTAGCAGAAGGTAGACCTCCAAGATACAGCGGGAAATGTAGAAATTTAACTAAAGAAGAGCAGGAAAAACTTGAAAAAGAAGGAAAAACTTACGTATGGAGATTTAGAGTTCCTGACGATGAAGTTATTGAATTTGAAGATTTAATAAAAGGAGTTATATCTATAAACGTAAATGAGTTTGGAGATTTTGTGATTGTAAGGTCTGACGGCTCTCCTGTTTATAACTTTGTAGTTGTTATTGACGATGCATTAATGAAAATAACACACGTAATAAGAGGTGAAGACCACTTATCAAACACACCAAAACAGATTTTAATATATAGAGCTTTAGGTTTTGAAATACCTAAATTTGCACACCTTCCTATAATACTTGGAGAAGATAGAAGTAAACTTTCAAAAAGACATGGGGCTGTATCTTTAAGAGCATTTAGAGACGATGGTTACGTTTCAGAAGCTATGTTTAATGGTCTTGCACTGCTCGGATGGCATCCAAAAGGTGATAGTGAAGTAATACTTCCTGAAGAAATAATTAAAGAGTTTGATATTAAAGACGTACATAATGCACCTGCGGTATTTGACAGGGCTAAATTAAAATGGTTAAACGGAGTATATATAAGGGAAATCCTTGATTTAGACGATTTAACAAATAGAGCTATTCCTTTTTTTGAAAATTTTGGATATAAGGCAGACTTTGATTATTACAAAAAAGTAATGCAGGCAATAAGGGATAGTCTTGAAACATTAATGGATATAGAAGAAAGGGCTAAACCATTTTTCACTAACGATTTTCATTACGATGAAGATGCTGCAAAGTGGCTTGAAACAGAAGAAGGGTACAAAGTTATTCAAGCTTTTTATGAAAAAATAAAAGGTTTGGAGACAATAACAAAAGACGACTTTAAAAAAATAACAAAAGAAATACAAAAGGAGCTTAAAGTAAAGGGCAAAAATTTATTTATGCCTATTAGAGTTGCCTTGACAGGAAAAACTTCTGGTGTTGACATTGCAACGCTTGTTGAAGTTATTGGTATAGGCAGAGTTAAGCACAGAATAGAAAGAGCTTTAGAATACTTTGGGTAATCAAATGATTAGATGGATAACAGATTATTTAGGAGGAAGCAGAGCCCCTGAGCCTCAGGAGCTTCAGCTTTTAAAAGAAGAAAACATAAATACTATAATAAATCTTCTTCAAGGAGATTATGGGGATTTTATTGCACAAAAGCAAAAAGAACATGGTTTTGAAGTAATAAGAATACCTTTTAATATGTACGATCCAATACCTAAAGAAGATTTTCTTGCCGTATATGATTACATAAAAGAGATTTCCCAAAAAGGTAAAAAAGTCCTTGTTCACTGTAAATACGGAAAAGCTAGAAGTGGAACATTTTTAGCAGGATATCTTATAAGTAGCGGTAAAAGCTATAACCAGGCTTTAGATGAAGTTATAAGAAAAGGCTTTTTACCGCAAACTGAACATCAAATTAAATTCTTGCAGGAACTTGAAAATGATAGATACAGTAACTCTTAGAAAAAGTAAAATAGAATTTATAGATCAAAACGGTAAAATATTAAAATCATCTTTTTTTGATAAATTAATTGAAAAAGAAGACATTACCATTGACGAAAAATGGTTTTTAAGAGGATGTAAACAGGTTTCGGAAAGGCATTACACGGAAGCAATTAAAAGGTTTCAGCTTTCAAATTCTGACGATGCAAAACTTATTATACTTGCGTGCACGTTCAAAATTGCAGATAAATTTTTATTTGATGAATATTTCACTGAAGATTTAAACAATTTCATCTATTTTCCTAAATATCAATTTAAACCATATTTTGTTATAGAAAACCAAAAATTTGAAATAACGCCTGATTTTATAAAAAAATTAAAAGAATTATTCTAAATTATTGCAAAATTTCAAAAAATTTCTAAATTTCTACTGCCATGAAAAAATATCCGTCTTATTTAAATCTTTATGAAAGTGGAGAGCTTAAAAATAGGGTTGAAAAAGCCCTTTCTATGCTTGAAAGCTGTAATGTCTGTCCAAATGATTGTAAAGTTAACAGACTAAAAAATGAAAAAGCCTACTGCAAAACCGGAAGGTATGCTAAAGTTGCATCTTATTTTCCTCACACTGGAGAAGAGTATCCAATAAGAGGAAAAAATGGTAGTGGAACAATATTTTTTTCTTACTGTAATATGAGGTGTGTTTACTGTCAGAATTACGACGTTAGCCAGCAAGGAGAAGGAGATTACGTATTTCCAGAAGAGCTAGCAAATATTATGTTAAAACTTCAAAATTATGGATGTCATAATATAAACTTCGTATCTCCTTCACATGTAGTTCCTCAAATACTTGAAGCTCTTTATATAGCTATTGAAAAAGGATTAAAAATACCTCTTGTTTATAACACTTCTTCTTTTGATTCAATAGAATCTCTAAAGCTTTTGGACGAAGTTGTTGACATATATCTACCTGACATTAAATATTTGAATAATGAATATGGAAAAAAATATTCAAAAGTAAAAGATTATGCAGATAAAGCTAAAGAAGCTATAAAAGAAATGTATAGGCAGGTTGGTGATTTAAAGTTAGACGAAAATGGAGTTGCGTTAAAAGGTGTTTTGGTAAGGCACTTAGTGTTGCCAAATGACATTTCCACCACAAAAGAAATTTTAAAATTTTTAAAGGAACTATCTCCAAACATATACGTAAATCTTATGGGACAGTATTTCCCTGTATATAAAGCATTTGAATATCCGGAGATAAGTAGAAGGCCAAACTGGAACGAGTACGAAGATGCCCTAAGATTTGCTGAAGGTATGAAATTAAATCTTGTTCAAGACTAAATAAAACCTGTATAATTTTTCAAAAAGGGGGAATTTATGAAACCAGAAGAAAAATTATTAGAATACGTTCAGAAAGGAAAAATTAATAAAGTAAAAGAACTTTTAGAAAAATCTGTAAACATAAACTATAAAGATAAACTAGGGAATACTGCCCTTCATTACGCTGCAAAGGAAGGTTATTTAGATATTGTTAAACTGCTTTTAGAAAATGGTGCAAATGCTGCTGAGAGTAATAAATCTGGGAAAACCCCGCTTCACTATGCTGTAGATGCAGGAAATTTAGAAATTGTTAAGCTAATAGTAGAAAATACACAAAGGGCCGATTTTATAGATAAAGATGGAAACACTCCACTTCACGATGCATCAGTTGCTGGAGAGGAAGACATAGTTAGATATTTAATAGAAAAAGGAGCAGACGTTAACGAACCAAACTTTAAAGGAGAATATCCTCTTCATTTAGCTGCAAAGTTTTGCCGTCCAAATGTAGCTAAAGAGTTAATACTGTATGGAGCAAAAGTAAATGTAAAAGACAAAGAAGGAAACACTCCTTTACATTATGCTGCAGAAAACAACTGTAAAGAGATAGTGAAAATGCTAGTTGAAGATCTTGCTGATTTAGATGTTCAAAACAAAAACGGCGAAACTCCAATGCACTTGGCAGCTAAAAATAAACATTATGAAATTGTTAGATACTTATTTGAAAATGGAGCAGATCCTGAAGTACAGGATAATGAAGGAAGGAATGTTTATTTCTACTATGCCTCCTTACCTCCTAAGAAATAAATCAAAATAAAAAATTTATTTTCTTAACAACACTCTCTTTTTATTTTTTCCATTTTGAAATTTTTACTTACATTACGTGCAATATAATGTCAATTATATGTATGGACAAAAAATATACAAATAAAATACAAAAAGGTAGACCTAAAGGGAGAATATTTGAAGAAATAATAAAAATAAGAGTTGATAAAGAAACAAAAGAAAAAATAAAAAAAATTGCTAAAAAAAGAAATAAAACCCTTTCCGAGCTAATAAGGAAGGAATTAATAAAATTAGCAAGGGAGGGGAAATAATGAAAGAAAAAATAATATACAGCGGTATAGACTGGTTATCAATAGGCTTATTTGTAGAAACTAAAGAACCAGAAAAATGGGAAAATTTAATAAATGATTATAAAACTAAAATAGGGAACATAATAAAAAGAAACCCTTACAAATTCCAAATTATGACATCAAAAAATTTAGCAAAAACACGATATTCAATAATGTTAATTGAAGAAAAATTTAATATTACTTTTAAAATCACAAGACCACCGAAAAAAAATAAAATAGAATTAGTAAAAAATGGATTTGTTAGAATGCCAGACATACTGGTAGAAATTCCAGCCAAAGCATTAAGACCTCAAAATATAGCATACACAGAAAACGCAGTTAAAGAAGTATTAAATATTTTTAATGCAAGACCTTATGCCTTTATATATTCAAGAATTGATTACAACACAGACCTATATAACCCAACAAAAGAAGAATTAGAAAAAATTTTAAATTCTTTCAAAAACAGCATAAAAAGAAGCGAAGCAGGAACTGAAGAATACAGCGATTTATATATAGGAAAAGAGCCTTACAATTTCAGACGAGGAACTAAAGGATATAAAGAAATTTCAGAATATAGAACACTTAAAAGGGATAATGAATTAAAAGAGATTTACAGAGAAAAATTAAATAAAGAAATAACAAAAAAAGAATTAAAAAAAACATGGAGGATAGAATTAAGAATTAACAGGAAATATTTAAGAGTACATAGGAATTTTGAAATAAGTAAAATACACAAAACAAGATATATAAACCTAATACAGATGATAGACCAAGCATATAAAATATTTAAGGAAGATAAAACATTAAATAATGAAATAATAAAAGAATTATATTTAAAATCAGAAAAACCCCAGATAATAGGATTTTATAAGGAATTTGAAAAAATAGACATAAAACAAGCAGAAGTAAACACAGAAGAAATATATAAAATAATATTAGGATTATTCAATAAAGCATATCAAGAATTAAAAGGAATATATGAAATAATAAATCCTGAAGATGTTTTTAACCACTTTTTCAAATCATTAAAAAAAGACCTAAAAGAATATATAGAAGAAAAAGCAGAAAAAGAAGAACCCCAAAAAGATTATACATTTTTTAAATTACTAAAAGAAAGTATTAATTATATAAAAGACACAGCAGAAGGAATACTAAAAGAAAGCAGATTTATTTTAGAAGAAATAAAAGAGGATTTTAATTATAAATATGAAAAACCTAAAGCAAAGGTTAAAAATTTACTTGAAAACTTAAAAGTTAAAGGCGTTTCACCAAAGACGCAAAGGCAAATTTTATTTGACGAGCAAGAATTAAATATTTATGGAATAGATTTTTAGAAAAATTTAATAATAAAAGACTAAAATATAAGAAAAATTAAAAAACTTTATGGAAAAGTCTATTTAAAGAGGCTTACCACTGCAAAAATTAATTTAAAAAATAATTTGCCTATGTTGTCAAGGTCAAGCCCTTACGGGTTGCCTTCGGCAAACCTTGACAACGGCAAATTATTTTTATTTTTAGTTGTTAAGCAGTGGTAAGCCAAAAAATAATTTTTGCAAAAATTATGCCAAAAAAGAGAAATGGGACAAAGTCCCAAGAGGATTAAGGAGAACAAAGGGATTTTTTATATGAATCTATACCTAATAAAACTAAAGTACAATAATCTAAATCAAGCCCCTGAGATTGCAAATAATTCTCAAGTCTATTTAATTCCTGAAGAACATTATATTTAATTATTATATGTTTAGACCTTTTATATTTATTAACTACAACCTTATTACAACCTGAATATATTCTTTTAGCCATTATTTACCTCTTCCAAAGATTTATAATAGTTGAATCAACAGAAAGACCGTTAATTTCAAGATTTGTTTTAATAGCATTTATTAAATCTGTTTCTGAAACTGAAGGCTTAACATTATGGAAAATAAATTGTTTAGCTTGACGATTATTATTACGAGCAAAAACTTTAACAAGAGAATAATAATTAAAATCATCAGCAGGAGGAAGGCTTTTATTTTCATACTCAACTTTCAAAACTTCTGATACTTGCATTGTAGAAATAGTATTATAAAAAGCAAGCAATGAGTTTAAATCTTTAGCTTCTATATATTCAGTTATTGTCCTTTTACCTTGCTTCAACTGAACCCTATATTTAGGCATTAGAACCACCCCCTAAAAAAATTAAAATTTGATTTAAAAGATAATTAACCTTATCACAATCAGCAGAAAGAGAACTTAAATAATCTGAATCATAAGAAACACCAAGAATATTACAAATAGAAATAAGTTTATCAACCATATCAACCCCCTAATATTTTTAAAATATTAGATAAAATATCAGAGGAATTAGGACAACAAGACATACAAGAAGAAGATAAATAATAATTACCTAAAAAGGAAAGAAAAGAATCAAAAGAATGAAACCTTAAAAAGCAAGAGGATAAATAATAAATATCATTATCAACAAAAATATTATCAACACCAGAACAACCAAAAGAAAAAACAGGAAAAGAGAAAGTTTTAGTAAAACCAAAATAAACACCATCATTACAATAAATAGGCTTAAAAACAAAAGGAAAAAGAGAAGATAATAAATCATAATCAGAAGAATTTAAAAAATATAAATTTGAATTATCAACACGAGAATAAATAATATCAAAATAATCATAAGGAAAAATTTTATAATGAAAATTAAAACCAGAAAGAAGAGAAAGAGAAGAAAAAGGAGAATTAGGATTAAAATGATTATAATTACTAACATCAACAAACGCAGAAAAAAGAAAATAAGGAACTACAGAAAAAGGATAATATTTTAAAGAATCTAAACCATCAAAAAAAGCAGAATAAAATTTATCATTCTTGTAATCATATAATACACAATTACAACGAATTGAATAATAAAAATCAGAATAAGGAAAAAGAACATCTTTTTTTAAGTTAGCAGGAAAATATAAAAATCCTCTATCATCAGCTATCAAGGAAGAAAAAATATAATAATCATCAGAAGAAACAGGAGATAAAGAAACAGAACGAGGAGAAGAATTTAAATATTGAAAAAAACCATCATCTAAGCAAGCAGAACCAGAATCAACACCATTACAAAAAGCAAAATGTAAAGGAGAATTACCACCCTCAAAACGAACATAAGAATCATAATCAGAAATCCTTAAAGTTTCAACAAATCCAACACCATTATTTATATAACCAAATCTAACATCATCAAAAAAATAATAACGAAAACTCATTTATGAAGATACCCCAAGCCATTTATTAACTGTAAAAAAGCCTCACTTAAACCAATAACCTTACCTGTATCATCTTTAACAAACATAAAATCTGCAACTTGATTAATATCATCAATAGAAATATTAGCCCCAACATCACGACCTAATATTTTTTTAAGTAAAATTTCATCATTAGGAGTAAAAGATTTAGTAAAAAGTTTAAATAAAAGAGATTCTATATATTGCTTACTATAAGAATTAGCTAAATTTAGATGAAGCATTTCACGAGTATATATATTTTGTTTTGTATCCGAGTAAGATTTAAATAAATTATTAGAATGGTATTGATTATTACGAGCTTGTATTAAATTACCAGTCTGATTTACAACAAAATTAGCAAGCTGAACCCTGTCAGAAGTAGAAAAACGACCAAGCAAAGAATTAAAAATACCTTTTATACCCTTTCTGCCCCTAAAACGCTTTTTTATCTTGCCAAAAGGAGAAAGAAGAAATAAAACAATACCAGAAGCAATGGAGAAAACTCTCTCAAGAAAATTTTCTTCCATCTGAATTAAATAAAAAATAAGCCCAAAAGTAAGAACATTTAAAGCGTCATTAACAGCCTCCTGTAAAACAGGGTCATCAATATCTTTAGTATAATTTTGTATTATCTGCCTTGCCTCATCATAAGCAGTTAAATATATTAAAGTTTCAAAAAACTCCTGAGCCGAATTTTGACCTATTTGAGATAAACTCATCACACAGCCCCATTATTATTTAATTGATTTGAAAGTTTAATTAAATTAAACAACTGAGAAAAATCAACACCTGATAATAAATCATCAAAATCTAAATCATCATCAAAATCTAATTCATTTAAATTATTAAGATCTGTTAAAGCCTTAGAAATAACAGCCTTTTTAATATTATCTAAATCAACACTATCAACACCATCAACAACAATATTTCCGTCTAAATCACGAATAGAAGAAGGAGTTAAAACCTTATCATAATAACGCTTTTGAGAATCTAATTTATCAGAAATACTATCAACAGCAGGCTTTAAAGTAGTAGCAATTGGTGAAGTATCAACATTGACAGAATTTAAAATATTCGGAGAAAAAACAGGGTTAACAACAGGAGCAACAGAAGATGAAAGATTAGAAACAGCAACAGAAGAAAAACCATCATCAAGAACACGAGTTAAAGCAACAGTAGAAGCAGAAATAACATCTATTAAATCATATATAGCCTTAGTTATTTTTTCACGAGTTTTTATATTTTCTTCAACTCCTTGAGAAAGAACATCAATTAAAGTAGTAGATGAAACAGTAAAGGATTCCTCAACATAATTAGAAGATGGAACATTTAAAGAAACATCAGATTTTAAATTATTAGACAAATTATCAATTTCCTGCTTTATCTTAGTAGAAACATCAGAAGAAGAAGATGAAGAAGGAACAGGAGAAGAATCATCATCAGATTTTATAACAGTAGAAACAGCACCAGCACCAGCAAGAACAGCAAGAACACGAGGAGCATAAACTAATAGCTTACTAACAGCAAAACGACCAGCAAGCCCAAGTAAAAAAGGAACAGCTGGAAACATTAAACAACCCCCAAAATAAATACCTGAGGTATATAATGAATAGAACCTGTATTAACATCTTTAACTTTATACATAATAGTACCTGTATTTTCATTATTAGTTATATATTGACTTGCTAAAATTTCATACTGAGAAGGAAAACCTTGAATCTGAACAATATCACCATCTTTATATTTAGCACCATTAGAACCATTCAAAGAAGTTTCAACAAAAGAAGTAGCTAAAACATCAGAAACTAAAGCAGAATAATCAACATTAGGAGATTTAGAAATAAAAATATCTTGCCAATCATAACCAAAAACAGACAAATCTTTATAATAAAAATGAAAATCAGAAGAATCAGGAGAACCAACAAGAGAACCATTTAAAACAAAAAATACACTGCCATAAATTTCAAAAACATCAAGATTAGGGTTAAAATTAGAAACATCAAGAACAATATAATTAACAGGAGGAGTAAAACCAGAAGGAAAAGAAACAGAGGAAGAATCAACCAAAGAAAAACCCAAAGAAGTTAAATAATCAATAGCTTGTTGCCCTTGATAAGTAGAAGATGAACCATTATAATTTACATCAACATTAACAACAGTAGAACCTGAAGGATCAACACCCAAAAAAATATTAACCTGATAAAACATAATAAACCCCCTATTTAAACATTAAATAAACTTTTCTCATAAAATCTGCCATATCATCAAGGTTTTTAGCTATTTCATATAATTTTTGCTCATCTATTTGACCACTTTTAACCATAGACTTTATATCATTAGCCATTGCAGAAAAACCATAAACTTTAGATTCTAAATCTTCATCTTTTTGAGAAAATAAAGAAAAGAAATTATTCAAAACTGTAAAACCTATTTGAACAGCATTTAAAAATTCAAATATACCCATAACAACCTCCTATTTATACCAGATAACAGGATAAGGTTTTTTATAATCAACATCACAATGTATAAAAGTCTTATAAACACCTAAACGAGAAAAACCAGATTTTATTAAAGAAGATAAAACCTCAAACCTTTGACCACTTGCAGAAGCTAAAATATCACAGGCCAAACCTTTAGTATGAGCAGAATCAGGAACACCACCAACAAGTTTATTATATTCTTCACATCTATAACCAGAAGTAATTATAAAAGGAACTTTAGATTTTTTCCTTGCCTCTTCAAGATTAGGGATTAACTTATTTTTTATATTTTCAAAAACCCAATCAGGCATTTTACAACCACATTTACATTTAAACTCTGAAAGGTCAAAATGTTTTGAAAGCCTCATTTTTTTAACTCCTCTATCTTGTCAATAAGGCTATTAATTCTTTCTTCTAACTTATGAACTAAATCAAGTAAAGGTTTAGAACTTTCGTAAAAATCTTTTAAAAATTCAATATCTTTTTGCATTTTAACGATAAAAGAAACATAAAAAATAAGAGAGGTTATAAGGGAGGAAAAAACCCCTATAACCATTAATAAATCCTGAAATGACAAATACATAATTAAACTCCTTAAGGAGTCGTAGAAGAACCAGTATTAAAAGTTTCTCTTTTCCATTCAATTATTACAACTTCATCAACATTAATTCCATTAACAACTTGACCAACAAGCGCATTTCTAACATCATCTTCATTTTTGGTAGTATCAACATACATTGTTAAATAATCCCTTCTATCTGAGTTAGTATCCCTTATTTGAAGTCTAACCTTGAAAGCCTCAGGAACTAATTCAGAGCCAGCCTCAGAAACTTTTTCATATAATTCATATTCACCATCAAGAAGAGCTAAAAAATCGGTTGCAGATGTAGAATCAGCAGGAATTATAAAGCCATAAGTTTTAGAACCCAACTTATTTCTAACTAAACTTTTAGCCATTTTTTAAATACCTCCTTTAATTATTTGTCGTAAACAATAGATACATAATCACACTTAACAGTTTGGTCATAATGAGCGTCAAATTTACCTTTAACAGCCAATTCAATATCAGTATATTTGGCAGTTTCTTTAATGTGTGGAACTGTAAAGGAACAACTAATTTTTTGAGTAGAATCTCCAACAGCAATTCTTTTTCTGTTTAAAACAGCAGGCATAGGAGCAGGAGAACCACCAGAAGTTTTTAAATCAAACTGTTCAACAAGACCAGCAAGCAATGGAGCTAAAGTCGTCTCAGCACCATCACATTTTACATTTACCCTTACACCATTTAAAGTTTGTCTAAGCATGTTAAAACCTCCTTAAAGTTATTTAAAAGTTTTCTATCAATTCACCTGAAATTTCTAAAATATCAAACGAATCTTTATAAAATTTTAGATTTACAACCCTTAAATCAGAATCATAAGAACTTAAAGCATTAGCAGAAACAACAATTTTTATAATTTTTCCTGTTTCCGAATCAATAAATTTTAATGCCCTTTTACCTGTCTTAAATTCAAACTCACCAAAAAATTTAAAATCTCCAGATAAAATTAAATCTTTTCTCATTGATTAACCTCACAAAATTAATTATTGTTAAATTAATAATAAGAAATAAATAAAAATATGTAAATATAAAATATATTTTTTGTGGACACAAAAAATCAAAAAGGAGTATAATAATGAGAGGAAGACCAAAGAAAAAAGAAGAAGAAAAAAAGATGAAAGTATTGAACATAAGAATTACAGAAGAAGAAAAAAGAAAACTTGAAGAAAAAATAAAAAAAGATTTAAAATATGAAAGCATAAGCCAGTTTATAAGACACAAAATTAGAGAATATATAAATGAATAGTAAAAAAACCCAAGAACTAATAAATAAAGAGCTTATAAATATAATTGAAAAAGATATAAAAACGATTAAGGAGTTTAAAGAAACACTTACAGAAAAGGAAAAGAAAATATACAATAAACTATTAGCAAAATTTGAAGAAACTGAAAAAGAAATAAAAAACAGATTAAAAGAGAAAAAAGAAACATTAGAAGAAGAACAAGAAAAAACATTATATATAATAAAGGAAATTAAATATATACAGCAATTAGGGGAACTATTATTAAAAGAAAGCCAACAAGAAATCAAGCCAAAAAAGAAAGAAACACTAATAACATTTATAATATGGTTTCTTATCGGAGCTTTAATATCAATTACATATCAATTAATATCTAAGTAAAAGGAGGTAAAAACAAGATGAAAAAACTACATTCTAAACTTAAAAATGTAGATTGCAATATAATGTCAATTATATTAAAAATTACATACTAAAAATTAATATGTATAGGAGTAAAATTTTAACGAAATTTTTAAATAAAGATTAAGTAAGTTATAAAGAAAATGAAATTAATTAAAATTTAGTTTATTAAATTTTTAGTAAATTTTAGATAGTAATGCCTGTTTGTAGCTTTTATATTGTGGTAAAAAATTCTTGGTATTTAAGATGTGTAAAAAAAAGCAGGATAAAACCTGCTTGTGTCTAGTCAACTTTGAACTTTCTTTTTATAGATATATTTTTCTATGTCTACAACTAGTGCTCCTGCTACATAAATTGAGGAATATGTACCAAATATAATTCCAACAAGAAGTGCAAATGAAAATCCTTTTAGAGATTCTCCACCAAAGAGATATAATGCTAAAACAGAAAATAAAGTAGTACCGGAAGTTATGATTGTCCTTGCAAGGTTTTCATTTATACTCTGGTTGACAAGCTGAAGTAGATTCTTTTTTCCTCTTATTTTTATGTTTTCCCTGATTCTATCAAATATAATAATTGTATCGTTTAATGAATAACCAAGTACCGTAAGTATTGCAGCTATAACAGAGAGATTAAGCTCATATCCTGTTAAAGAAAATACACCAAGTGTAAGTATCGCATCGTGGAATAATGGAATTACCGCAGCTATAGCGAATACCGGTTCAAATCTGTATCCAACATATAAAAGAATTGCTATCATTACAGCAACTATAGAGTAAATACTTGCCTTACGAAGTTCTTCTCCTACAACTGAACCTATATACTCAACTTTTCTTATTTCATATTTATCTTTAAAAAATTCATCTAATGCTTTCTTTATTTTTTTATAAATAACTGTAGAACTCCCGTACTTTATAGGAATTCTTATTTCATACTCTTTTCCTTCTGTACCTACCTCTTGAATCTGAACATCTTTAAAACCTGCATATAAAACTGCTTTTCTTATGTCACCAACATCAACTTTTTGTTCAAACTTTACCTGTATAGACGTTCCACCTGTAAAATCAAGTCCTAGGTTAAAACCTTTAACAAAAATTAAAATTAAACTAATTAAAACTAAAACCCCTGAAGTTATATATCCAAACTTTTTAATTTTTAAAAAATCAATATTAGGCGGTGTTGATAAAAAATTCCTCATTTCCTCTCCTTAAAATGCATATTTAAGTTGTTTTTTTCCACCAAGTATAAGGTCAATAAATACTTTTGTAAGATAAAGTGCTGTAAATATAGAAACTACAGTACCAATTGAAAGTGTTGCAGCAAATCCTTTTAAAGGACCTGTTCCGAACTGGAATAAAACAAATGCTGCAATTAATGTTGTTATCTGTGCATCAAAAATTGCATCCCATGCCCTTTTAAATCCTTCTTCGACTGCAACTCTAAGAGTAATACCTTTTCGAAGTTCTTCCTTTATTCTTTCAAAGATAATCACGTTGGCATCAACAGCCATACCTATATTTAAGATAATACCTGCAATACCTGGAAGTGTGAGCGTAACATCTAAAGCAACCATAGCTGCCCATAAGAATAAACCGTTAAACAATAAAGCTATTACTGCAATAAATCCAGAAATAGCGTATCTCCATATCATAAATAAACCTACTAAAATAAGGGAAGCTATACCGGCTTTCACAGTTTTTTCAATAGATTCTTTACCAAGAGTTGGTCCAATTACTGTTTCTTCTAAGATATAAACCGGTGCTGGCAGTGCTCCAGCCCTTAAAACAATAGCTAAATCTGCTGCTTCTTCTGGTGTAAAGTTTCCTGTTATTTGCCCTGCTGCTGAAATTCTTGAACGAACTACAGGTGCGGACATAACTTTATTATCAAGAACTATGGCAAGTCTTTTGCCTATCATTTTTGCAGTAGCTTCGCCAAATTTTTCAGCACCTTCAGATGTAAGTTCAAAATTAACTGCAGGCTTTCCTCTATTATCAACTGTTGCCCTTGCATCTTTTAGCATATCACCGGTTATTATTGGCTCTTTCTTAACTAAAAACCATTCTTTAACTTCTTTACCGTTAATCTTTTCTGGAATACCTTCTAAAATTTCAGTTCCTTTAGGAAGGCCGTTAGGATATCTTTTTAAAAGCTCTTCTTTTGAGTAAGCAGAATCTATAACCTCTTTGATTTCAAGCTGTGCCGTCCTACCTATTATTGCTTTAGCCCTTTCTGGATCAATAACTCCAGGAAGTTCAACTAATATCCTGTTTTCACCTTTTCTTGCAATATTTGGATTTAAAGTTCCAAACTCATCTATCCTGTTCCTAAGAGTTTCTATTGCCTGCTGTACAGTCTGGTCTTTTATTCTTTTTATCTCCCATTCCTTAAACTTCACAAATAAATTTGAGCCTTCAATGTTAACTTCTATGTTTGGAAATTCGTCTCTTAGTATATTTACTGCTTGCTCATTCTTGGTTGGATCAAGCAAAGTAATGTAAATACCATCAAGTCCTTTTAGGCTTGCAGATAAAACTTTAATATTATTTTCTTCTAGCTTCCTTTCTATATCTTTAATTAGATTTTGATACTGCCTTTCAATAACTTTATTGACATCAACTTCAAGAGTTATACTCATTCCACCCTGAAGGTCAAGTCCAAGCTTAACAGGCTTAGAAAATATAAAATACAGACCAGCTACTGTAAGAAGAAAAATAAATGCAAGTTTAAATTTTATATCGTCTTTAAATTTCAATCCCGTCTCCTATTGTTTTTTACTTTAAATTTATTATACATTTTTATATTTCAAAAATGAAATTGAGGTGAAGAAACTGTTTAAGTTTGAACTTATAAAAAAAGACGGCAGTGCAAGACTTGGAAAAATTTATACTCCTCACGGAGAAATTGAAACACCTGTTTTTATGCCTGTAGGAACGCAAGGAACAGTAAAAGCAATAACGAAATATCATCTTCTTGAAACAAAACCCCAAATAATCCTCGGCAATACCTATCACCTTTATTTAAGACCTGGAACTGACGTTCTAAAACATTTTGGAGGACTTCATAAATTTGCAAACTGGGAGCTTCCAATTTTAACAGACAGCGGTGGATTTCAAGTTTTTTCACTTGCAAATTCAAAAGAAAAAGGAAAAGGGCACAAACCAGAGGTTGTTTTAACAGAAGAAGGCGTAAAGTTTAAATCCCATTTAGATGGGAGCTGGCATTTTTTTACACCAGAAAAAGTTATAGAGATTCAGGAAATAATTGGAAGCGACATAATGATGCCTTTAGACATATGTCCTCCTTATCCATGTGATTATGAGCAGGCAAAAGACGCAGTTTTTAAAACGATTAGATGGCTTGAAAGGTCAAAAAAGGCAAAGAAAAATAACTGGCAGGCATTGTTTGGAATAGTTCAAGGTTCTGTTTATGAAGATTTAAGGATTGAAAGTGCCAAAATGACAGTGGATCTTGATATGGACGGATATTCAATAGGAGGTCTTTCTGTTGGCGAACCCTGGGAATATATGTATAGAATGACAGAAGTTGTTGTTCCTTTAATTCCGGAAAACAAACCAAGGTATTTAATGGGAGTTGGGACGCCAGAAAACATTATTGAAAGTGTAGATAAGGGAGTTGACATGTTTGACTGCGTAATGCCTACCAGAAATGCAAGAAATGGAACACTTTTTACACATTTTGGAAGAGTGAATATAAAGGCTGCTAAGTATAAACTAAGTGAAGATCCAATAGATCCTTTATGTGATTGCTACACGTGCAAAAATTTCTCAAAAGGTTATGTAAGACACCTTTATAACGCCGGTGAAATAACTGCAATGATACTTGGGACAATCCATAACATAAGGTTTTACAACAAAATGATGGAAGATATAAGAATGGCAATAAAAGAAAATAGGTTTAGGCAGTTTAAAAAAGAATTTTTAGATAGATATTCTTCTACTTAATCAAAAACTCCTTAGATGCAACTATGCTTCCATTTGCATCTTTTACGACAACTCTCCATGTTCCTTTCCACTGAGGAATTATTCTTTTTGAACTCCATGTTCTAAATAATGGACTTCTTATATCTAATTTCACAGAAGCCATAAGCTTTCCTTTGTAATACCACTGGTGAACTATATAAGTAGGAACTTCAAAAGCTCTTATTTTTGTCCAGCAGTAAACTTTTCCAATATTTGAAGGAAATTCGTTTGATACATTAACTGGCTGTCTGTTTACTATCTTTTCTGCAAATTTCATATCAACCACTTCAACTAGAACATCTTCCTGAGAAAATGCAAAATTAGTTAAAATTATTGAAAAAATAACTGATAGTAGTAGTTTATATCTTATCATGTTCCTATCTCCGTATATTTTTTCATTATATAATAATAGTTTACATTATATTTGGAGGAAGTAAATGCCTGAAGAAATTATTGAAAGTAGAAAAGAGCTTGTAGAAAAATTAAAAAAAGAAGGAAAAAATCCATATCCTCACAAATTTGAAGTAACAACTACATTAGACAAAATAAGAGAAAAATATGAAAAATCGGTTCCTAAAGACAAGATTTTCAAAATAAAAGGAAAAATTAAAAGAGTCTCAAAAAGAGAAGACAAATATTTAATAAGACTGTCGGATTTAAACCAGCCAGTTGAGATACAGGTGTTAATTCCTCAATCAGCAGGAAAGTTCGCACCTAATCAGGAAGCTATATTCGAAGGAAAGTTAGAAAGAATAGATGGGAAATTAACATTAGTAGCTGAAAAATATTTAGAATCATCTGAAGATGCAAAAGATGTTCACGAAGTAAAATCCCAGTTTGATTTAGATCCAAACAGAGAAAAAGTTAAAATTGCAGGAAGACTTATAGCTTTAAGGGATCAGGGAAAAGCAGCATTTGGTCATATTCAGGATGCAGATGGAAAACTTCAGGTATATTTTAGAAAAGATACATTAGGTGAAGAAAAATACAAAGAGCTCATGGATATTTTAGACATAGGAGATATTATTGGAGTTGAAGGTGAGCTTTTTAGAACAATGACAGGAGAGCTTACTGTTGAGGTAAAAGATGCTCAGCTTCTTGCAAAATCGTTAAGGGCTCTTCCTGAAAAATGGCACGGACTTAAAGATGTAGAACAAAGATACAGACACAGATATGTTGATTTAATAGCAAATCAAAGGGCAAGAGAAATATTTAAAATAAGATCCAAAGCAATAAAAAGTTTAAGGGAATATCTAGATAGCAAAGGTTTTATGGAGGTAGAAACACCAATTCTTCAATCGGTTGCATCAGGGGCAATTGCAAGACCGTTTATAACCCACCACAATGCCCTTGATATGGATTTATTTTTGAGAATAGCACCTGAGCT
>WIAL01000045.1 GCA_015519975.1 Hydrogenothermaceae bacterium
AATAGTCTGAGAAACCATAGAAAAACATAGAAAACCTCTATGATTTCTCTTTGGAGGTAATCCTAAGAGGCTCATAATAGCCTATAAAATATCTGTTGCTTAGAATTACCTCACAAGCCCGACTATTACAGGCATAATTTTTAGCGTCGCTTAGATATGCCCTTACAAGCATTCTAAGGACGGTTCTTCTTCTTTTGTGTATCATAGGGTTAGAACTTCTAACCCCTATATTTCTACTTGCATTCACATCTGCATTTATTTTCCTACCACATATTAAACATTGAAATTTTTCTTGTGTCTTCCTATTTCTTTTATCTATATATCCACAATTTGAGCAGGTTTGACTTGTATATGCTGGGTTTACATAGATTATTTCTACCCCAAATCTTTCTTCAAAGTCTTGTAGTTTCTGTTTTATTATCTTCATTCCAAATCTGTTTAACAGCCTGTTTAACTGCGGAGATAACTCGCTGTTTTGAAAGTTTAATTTCTCTATAACTATCTCTTTTGGCTGGTAGAGTTTGATTATCTTGTTTAATAGCCTATTTATCTCATTTTTTATGTATTCTCTTAGTTTTCTGTTTAACTCTTGGTATCTTTTACTTTCATTTGGTTTTATTCCTTGTTTTTGTAAACTTGCCTGTAAATCTGTTATTATCCTGTCGTAGTGTTTTAAAAACTTATAAAACTGCCTTCCAAATAAATGCCCTGTGTTTACTGTAAATAATGCTTTTAGCCCTATATCTATGCTTATCTTTTCTGTTTGTGGTATGTAGTTTGTTTCTTTCGGCAAATCTTTTAAAAATACTATCTCTATATCATCTTCTTTCTCATTTATTTGAACGAAATTTAACTGTTTCCCTTCTTTTTCTTCAAAATAGGTGTTTTTGTAAACTGGCAGATATATTGGTTTTCCTTTTTCAAGTGTTGATAGCTTTATCCAATAGTCAAACTCTTTTGCTTTTCCTTCCTTTTTCTTCTCTATTTTTGCTACTTTTTGGTCTAACTGCATTGATATGTGTTTAAATGATGGAAATCTGTTTTTCTTAAATGTTTGTTTTATTATTTTCCTTGCTATTTTGTAATGGTATTTTTCTATTGGTAAGGTTTTAATTACCTTCTTTGTTTCCTTATCTTTTAATTTTGCTTCTTTTAGTTTTTCGTTAAACCAAGTTTTAAATTTGTTTATTGTTAGTAGTATAAATTTTGTATCCTCATCTAAATTGCTATTTTTAACAATTTCTACAAAATCGTTTTGTCTGTTTGAGATATAGCTGTTTAATACTGAAACTACTTGGCTTTGACAGGTTTGCTTATATCTCTCTGATAGGTTTGATGGAATGTCTTTAATATCAGCGTATTTATTGAAAGAGCCTTCTTTAAAAAATATCTTCCACTGCTTTTTAGCAATTTTTATAGCTGTTTTTCTATATTCTGTTAGTATTTGCTTTATTGTTTGTATTTTCCCTTTATTTATGCTGTGTTTGTGTTTGTATGCTCTAATCGGCATTTTCCAGTTCCTGTTTTAAGCATTTAATTATTCTTTCTGTTTTTCTTTTTCTTCTTCTAAGTCCATACATTCTGGCTGAAAAACTGTATATTACTGCTATTAAATCTTCTATTAACTCTGTTTTATCGTCCTCTGCTAAATTTACTACTTCAATTTGTCTGCCTTCTTTTTCTATTAATGTTTTTATGTAGTTAAATCCAAATCTGGTTAGTCTGTCTTTATGTTCTACAATTAGTGTTCCCCAGTCATCTTTTTGTAATAATTTTAAAAGTTTTGGTCTGTTATCGTTAACTCCACTACCTACTTCTTTAACAATGTGAACTATCTGATAACCTTTAGCTATTGCATATTCTTTTAATCTTTCTGCTTGTTTTTCTAAATTTGATTTATTTTCATTAGATGAAACTCTGACATAAATTGCAACTTTGCTTTTGTCTATAAGCAACTCTTTTTCATCTGGAACTACAATATGGCCCGTTTCGTCTTTATATGCACCTTTAATTTTTCCTGCTTTAAATCTATTCCAAGCTGTTTTATATGTTATTCCGTATTTTCTTGCATAATCGGATAGTTTCATTGGCATAGTGTTAATATAAAACTTTTCAATGTAAATTTCAAGGATTATTTTCTATGTTTTTCTATAAAATTAGTAATTAGTTTCAATACTCCGCAGCTGGTTATTTAGAAAATTTAATTCTCAGAGAAAAGAAAGTAATGGATGAATTCCTCGAAACAAATATAGATTATAAACTTTTAGAAATAAAAGAATTGGTAGATTATCATCTGGAATGGAAAGAACATATCTTAGATTTTCTTATAGATAAAATAGATATTAATGAAAGTATGCTCTTAGCTGAAAATTGTGAAACAACAAAATGGATAAAAAATAGGCTCAAAAAAGAAAAATCTAATAGTTCAAAAGAAAAATTAGAAAAAATTAATGAGCTTCATATTAAACTCCACAAAAGTGCTGAAAAATTAGTGAAATTCAAAAAAGAAGATAAACTGTTTCAGCTTGTCTATGAGTATAATAATTTTATAAAAATAAGTTTAATATTTATAACATCATTAATTGCTTATGTAAGTTCAGAAGAAATAAAAAGTTTACAGAAAGATCCTCTTACAAATTTACTTTCAAGAAGGCTTCTAAAAGAAATTTTCTTAAATGTTATGGATTTATCTATACTTTCTGGAGAACCGTTTGCAGTTGCATTTATAGATATAGACGATTTTAAAAAAATAAATGATAAATATGGACATCTGATTGGAGATGAGGTTTTAAAAACTTTAGCAAAAATTTTAAAAAAAGAACTAAGAAGCTCAGATTATGTTTTTAGATACGGTGGTGAGGAATTCTTGATTATTTTACCTTCTATAAAGGACTTACCTACTTTAATAGAAATTTTAGAAAAAATTAGAAAAAAAGTTGAGCAAACTCCATTAGAAATAAATGGAAATAAAATAAAATTTACTATTAGTATAGGAGCGGTTTTAATAAAAGAAAATAAAAGAGTTCCTTTAGAAAAGGTAGTAGAAGAAGCAGATAAGCTTATGTATAAAGCAAAAAAATCAGGAAAAAATAAAGTAGTTGTAGATTTATTTAAAATGTAAAAGGGGCTAAAAACCCCTATTTATACGTCAAGGTTTCTAACTTCTTTTGCATATTTCATTATAAACTCTTTTCTTGGTTCTACCTTTTCACCCATAAGTATAGAAAATACTTCATCAGCAAGGGCAGCATCTTCTAAAGTAACCTGCATTAATCTTCTTGTTTTTGGGTTCATTGTTGTTTCCCAGAGCTGTTCTGGATTCATCTCACCAAGACCTTTATATCTTTGAATTTCAACACCATGCATTCCTGTTTCCCATACTTTATCAAAGAATTCTTCTATACTTTTTACCTCTGCAGTTTCATTTTTTATTTTTAAATTAACAGGAAATTCACCAAGTATTTGTTTAAATTCTTCTTCTATTTCAAGTATTCTTCTGTAAGCATAAGATGTTATAAGCTGGGTATCTACTCTAAATGTTGATACTCCAAAGCTTTCCTTTTTATCAAATATGATGTCGTAATCACCTTCTATCTGGTCTTTCTCATAATAAATTTCATAGCCATCAACAAGTTCTTTGAGCTTTTCTACTATTTCTTTTACCTTTTCCTCATTTAAAAGATCATCTTCAGAAAGTTTTAAGGATATTAAAGCATCTATTATTTTTGCATCTCTTCTTTTTATGAGGCTTTCTCTTAAATCTTTATATTCTTTAGCTTTTTTTACAGCCTCTTTTAATTGAGATTTTGTTAATTTCTTATTTACAACCTCAACTTCATCAAGTGCAAAATCAATTATTATTCTAGAAAGTTCCTCATCGTCTTTGACATAAATATTGGTTCTTCCTTTTTTGAGCTTGTAAAGAGGAGGCTGTGCAATGTATAAAAATCCGTTTTCAATAAGCTGTGGGAAATATCTGTAAAATAAAGTTAAAAGAAGCGTAGTTATGTGAGATCCATCAACATCAGCATCTGCCATAAGTATTATTTTGTGGTATCTAAGTTTAGATATATCAAATCCTTCTTCATCGGATTCTGTTGGAAGGCCTATTCCAGTACCTATTGCATTTATAATTGACCTTACTTCATCATTTGAAAGGATTTTATCAATACGAGCTTTTTCAACATTCAATATTTTACCCTTCAGTGGAAGAATTGCTTGATGAATTCTATCTCTTCCCTGTTTTGCAGAACCTCCTGCAGACTCACCCTCAACAATAAAAAGCTCACATTTTTCTGGATCTTTTTCTGAGCAGTCTGCAAGCTTTCCAGGAAGTGATGTATCTTCTAAGAAAGATTTTCTTCTTGAAACTTCTTTTGCTTTTCTTGCAGCTTCTCTTGCTACTGCTGCCTCTATTGCCTTTTCTGCAATTTTAACGGCTATATCTTTATTTTTTTCAAAATAATCCATTAAATAGTCAGAAACAACTGATTCAACTATGTTTTTAACTTCCTGATTTCCAAGTTTTGCCTTAGTCTGCCCTTCAAATTGAGGCTCTGGAACTTTAACAGATATTACAGCAGTTAAGCCTTCTCTTAAATCTTCACCTTTTATACCACTTTTTAGCTCTTTTGGAAGTCTCATTCCTGAAAGGGTTTTATTCATTGCCTTTGTTAGAGCTGATCTAAAACCTGTAACATGCGTTCCGCCGTCAACTGTTTTTACGTTATTTACAAAGCTCTCTATAACTTCGTTATAGCTTTTTGTGTATTGAAAGGCAACTTCAACTATAACTCTGTCTTTTTTATCATTGATATAGATAATTTCATCAAAAAGCGGATCTTTTGCTTGATTTAAAACCCTTACGAAATCTTTAATACCTTCGTGATATAAAAACTCATCTTTCAAATCTTTTCTTTCATCTTCAGCGAAAAATCTTACCCCAGGGTTTAAAAAGGCAAGTTCTCTTAATCTTTTTGCAACTGTGTCATATTTAAATTTTGTTGTTTCAAAGATTTCATCGTCTGGCTTGAATGTAACTTTTGTACCTCTTTTGTGGGTTTCACCTACAACTGTTAAAGGCTTTATAGTTTGCCCTTTTTCAAATTCCATTCTGTATATTTTTCCGTCTCTGTAAATTTCAACAACTAGCCAGCTTGAAAGGGCATTAACTACAGATGCACCAACACCGTGAAGTCCTCCAGAGTACTCATAAGCTTTCTTTGAGAACTTCCCACCTGCTCCAAGTTTTGTAAATACCATTTCAACAGCAGGCAGTCCCGTTTTAGGATGTATATCAACAGGTATTCCTCTACCATCATCTTCAACTGTGGCAGACCCATCTTCATGCAGTATTACAAATATATTTTTAGCATAACCTGCCATAGCTTCATCAACAGAGTTGTCCACAAGCTCCCATATAAGGTGATGCAGGCCTCTTTCACCTACATCACCAATGTACATGGCAGGTCTCATTCTAACGTGCTGAAGACCTTCAACTACATCAATAGATTCTGCACCATACTTTATTTCTTCACTCATCTATTTACCTCATTTTTAGTTATGATATATCCATAGGCATTATTATTGCCTTGTATCTTTCGTTTTCAAGGGGCTGAACCAAAGTTTGAGCATTTGGATTTGTAAATTTCATATAAAATTTATCTTCATCTATTACTTCTATGGCTTCAATCACATATTTTGCATTAAATCCTATAGAAAATTCTTCACCCTCGTACTCTATTTCTATTTCATCTACAGCTTCACCGTATTCTTGAGAAAAACTTCTAAGTTCTAAAATTCCAGACCTAAGAGTAAATTTTATAGGTTTTGTATCTCCTTCAACAACAGCAGAAACTCTCTTCACTGCTTCTAAAGTTTCTTTTTTATCTAAGATAATCTCTATTGAAAATTCTTCAGGTATAACCTGTGTATAATCAGGAAAAGCTCCTTCTAAAAGCCTTGTCATTAAAATCCATTCTTTTGTCTTGAAAAATGCGTACTGTTCTGTGGCAGCCATCTCAACATCTTCCATTCCTGTTAAAAGCTTTTTAAGTTCATTTAATGATTTTTGAGGAACTACTACTTCAACATCTGTATCAAGCTGACCTTCCCTTTCTATTATATAAAGTGCAAGCCTGTGACCATCTGTTGCTACAACATCAATATGGTTATTTCTCGATTTGAAAAGGTCACCCTGAAGGGCATATCTGCTCTCTTCTTTTGATGCAGCATATAAAGTTTTATTTATTGCATTTTGAAGCTGTGCACCTGATATTAAAAATGCAGTATCTTCTGGGAATGGATACATTTGTGGATAATCATCTGGATTTACTGTAGGCAGTGAGTATTTTGTTTTTCCAGACTTTATTTTTAAACTGCTGTCTTCTAATTTTATATGAACTGTTTCTGAAGGAAGAAGTCTTGCAATGTCAGTTAATTTTTTTGCATTTATACAGGCTTTTCCTTCTTTTTCAACTTTTGCAAAAACAGAAATTCTAACGTGAACTTCAAGATCTGTTCCTTCTACTGTTAATTTATCGTCTTTTGCTTCAAGTAAAAAATTTGAAAGTATCGGAAGTGCAGATTTTTTTTCTGTTGCTGATATGGCTTTTCTTAGGACATCTTGAAGTGATGATTTATCTATTGTAAGTTCCACCTTGAATCCTCCGCAGTCAATAATAAATATTTTAACACACAGCAAACAATGATAAAATAGTATTCAAAATAAAATTTGGAGCAGATTTAATTGTTTACAAAAATAGCTGAATCAAATGCTTTAAAGATAGTCTTATTTATTACGACATTTGCATTTGTAGGGACAGGATTTGTTGCACTTGTAGTTTATAAATTATCAGGTCAGATCTCAGGTGTGGCAGAGGTTAATGGAGCAGAGATAACACAACAGGAATTTATTTACGAAGTTAGTCAAATTGAGGCACAGTACCAAAACCAGGGCATAGATATATCACCAATGAGAAAGATTATATATGCACAGGTTCTTGATAATTTAATAAATAGAGAACTTCTATACCAGTTTGCAAAAGAAGAAGGTATTGAGGCTACAAAAGAAGAAGTTAAAAGACTAATCCTTGATATCCCTGCATTTAAAAAAGATGGTAGGTTTGATAAACAGCTGTTTTCAGGTTTTTTACAATCTATGAATATATCACCTCAACTATTTGAGGAAATCTTAAAAAAACAGCTTTCTGTACAACATGTTCTTGATATTTTAAAAGCTGGGTTTTATATAACTGAAGATGAAATAGATATATTTTTGAAAAAAAGACTTTCTTCTATTGATGCAAAAGTTATAACTATAGAACCTACAGTTAAAATAACTGAAGATAATTTAAAGGCATATTATGAAAAAAATAAAGATAAATTCGCTCAAAAACAGGGTAAAAAAATAAAAATATTTAAAATAGCAGTAAATGAGCCAAATGCCCAGTCAAAGGCTCAAAAACTATTTTCAAGCTTGAAAACTGGAAAAGTACCTTCTGATATTAAGCCTGTTTTTGACGATGTTATTTTAGAGGGGAAAAAATATAATTTTCCAGAAAAAGTCTTAAAAGCAGTTAAAAACCTATCAAATAATTCTAAAATTGAGTTCATAAAAACAAAAGATTCATATTATCTTGTTTATTATGAAGGGGAAAAGTCAATACCACTTTCTTACGAAAAGGCAAAATCTCAAATTGAAAATTTAGTTAAAGAAGAAAAATTAAAAACGACTTTAAAAAAGGTAAAAGAAAAACTTGAAAAGGAAAAGAATTTAAATTTAAAAATTTTGAGGGAAAAATATAAAGCAAAGATAACTGAAATAAAGAATAAAAAATATGCACAACTTCAATTTGAATATGGTTTATCACCTCAAGATGTCGATGAAATTGTAAAACTTGGAAAAGGTTTATCAAAACCTTATATAGCACAAGACAAAATTTTAATTTTTGATATATTAAAGGTTATACCTCCTGCAAAAGATGAATATGCGAAAGCAAAAAAACAGCTAAAACCTTTACTTGAAAACCAGAAATTCAATGATATTACCTCAATGCTTATAAATAAGCTAAAAAGTGAAGCAGATATAAAGATTAATAATAGAGTGCTGCAGTAATGGATAAAACACCGTATGCACTTGATTTTCTATGGCATCAGGTAGAACTTGGATATGAGGAGATAAGAAAAAAAAAGTATAAGGAATTAGTCAAACAGTTTCTATTTAATGAAGAATACAGAAAAAAGCTGGAGAAGAAAAAAGATTACAGAGGCAGAAATTACGAAGGAGGAATGCTTGAAGCGACTGCTTCTTTAATTTCTCTTTCTTTATGTATGTACGACAACTATCCTGAAATTGATATAGATCTGCTTTTGACAGCATTTATTTTATATGGTTTTTGTTCCACATTTACCAAAAAAGAATGTTTTGAAAAAATTAAAGATTATTCAGAAATAATACCCTTTTTATTTAAAAAACAAAGGAAAAAACCTTCTGTTGAATTGACAATATTTGACCAGCTTATTAAGTTAGATAATAAAATTTTTGAAAAATTACAGAAAAAAAGGAAATCTTAAATCTTAAATGGAGGTATTTATTATGGAAGGGAACTTGTTTGACAACGGGACCCACAAAAACATTTTACTTGAAGACTTTGGGCATGGAGAGATGGTTCAGGCTAATGTTCATTTAATTGTGGACAATGAAAGAGGAATGATACTTGACCCAGGAGGACACAAAGTATACAAGCATTTAATTGCTGAGGTAGGGAAAATTATTGGAGTAGGAAATCTTGATTATATTTTCTTATCACATCAAGACCCTGATATTGTAGCTGCAATAAATGGATGGCTAATGACAACAAAAGCTATTGCTTTAACTCCAAAGCTTTGGCTCAGATTTATTCCTCACTTTGGTGTTGATAAATTTGTTATCGATAGATTAAAAGGTGTTAACGATGAAGGTGGAATAATAAAGCTTGGAGAGTCTGAACTTTATATAATACCAGCACACTTTATGCATTCTCCTGGTAATCTTCAGGTTTATGATCCCGTATCTAAAATTTTATATTCTGGAGACTTAGGGGCTTCTCTTGGACAGGATTATCAGTTTGTAGAAGATTTTGATAATCATATTCAATATATGGAAGGATTCCACAAAAGATATATACCTACTAACAAAGTGTTAAAAACATGGGTAAAAATGGTAAGAGATCTTGATATAGAAACAATAGCACCTCAGCACGGAGCTATTTTCAAAGGAAAGGAAGTAGTTAATAAGTTTTTAGATTGGCTTGAAAATTTAGAATGTGGAATAGATATTATGGAAGATGTATATAAAATACCAACCAATAAACTTGAATTATGATAGAGCATTACTCAGTATTAAAAAATGAAGTAATAAATTTTTTTAAATTAATCGATTCAAAAGAAGAATATATATTGGATGCCACTGTAGGAGGTGGGGGGCATTCCTATCTAATACTTAAAAATTTCCCTGATAAAAAAATAATCGGGCTTGATAAAGATGAATATGCTTTAAAAAGAGCAGAAGAACGATTAAAAGAATTCAAAGGAAGATATATTTTAGTTAAATCCCCTTTTAAAGATCTTGATAAAGTCTTAGAAAATCTAAATATAGATAAACTGGCCGGAGCACTTTTTGATTTTGGAGTTTCTCACTTTCAGCTAAAACTTGAAAGAGGTTTTTCATTTCAAAGAGAAGAGCCTCTTGATATGAGAATGGATACATCTCAGGATTTAACTGCATACTATGTTGTAAATTATTATCAAAAATGGCAGCTTGAGGACATTTTAAAAAAATATGGAGAAGAAAAGTTTGCCAAAAGAATTGCTGAAAATATAGTAAAAGAAAGACAGAAAAATAAAATTGAGACAACAAAACAACTTGCAGATATCGTTTATCATTCATATCCAAAAAAGTTAAGATACGGCAGAATCCATCCTGCAACCAAAACATTTCAGGCGATAAGAATAGAAGTTAACAAAGAACTTGAAGAAATAGAGGAAGGGCTTCGTAAAGCTATTGAAAAACTTGATATAGGAGGTATTATACAGGCAATTTCATTTCATTCTTTAGAAGATAGATTGGTTAAAAACATATTTAAAGAGTATAAAAAATTAAAGATGCTTGAAATACTGACGAAAAAACCTATTACTCCAAGTGAAGAGGAAATAAAGGAAAATCCTCCTTCAAGGAGTGCAAAACTTAGAGTAGGTAAAAGGATATGATAAAAGAATTAACATTAGAATTAAAAAGAGATTATACAGTAATAAAAAGACAGATTAAATATATTTTATTAATTACTTTTATAGGAATTCCATTAATTATTTATAATTCAAATTTTTTAAAACTAGAAGAAAATATAGTTTCTTTGAA
>WIAL01000046.1 GCA_015519975.1 Hydrogenothermaceae bacterium
GATGCTGCATATCCTTCAACACCGGTTATTTGACCTGCAAAAAGTATTTTAGGATTTTTCTTAAGCTGAAGTGTTGGAAGTAGTACTTTTTGAGATTGAATAAAAGTATTTCTGTGAATAGAACCAAGTCTTACAAATGTGGCATCTTTTAAAGCAGGAATTAATCTAAATATTCTTTTTTGCTCTGGATATTTTAATTTTGTTTGAAAGCCAACTAAAGAAAGTAGAGTTCCTTCTTTATTTTCTTTTCTAAGCTGAACAACTGCATAAGGTCTTTTTCCTGTTTTTGGGTCTGTAAGTCCAACAGGTTTCATTGGACCATATAAAAGGGTTTCTTTTCCTCTTCTTGCTATCTCCTCAATAGGAAGACATCCTTCAAAAAAAACAGCCCTTTCAAAATCCTTTAAAGGAACCTGTTCTCCTTTTAAAAGCTCATTATAAAAAATTTCATATTCTTCTTCTGTTAAAACACAATTAAAATAATCTCCATTTCCTTTGCCGTATCTATCTGCCCCAAAACCTTTAGAGTAATCAACTGTTTCAGCATCCACAGTTGGAGCAATTGCATCATAAAAATATAAATATTCCTGTCCTGTAAGCTTTTGAATTTCTTTTGATAGATCTTCAGATGTTAAAGGACCGGTTGCAATGATTACATAATCATAATTTTCAGGTATTTTTTTTATTTCGTGTCTAATAACATTTATGTTTGGATGATTTTCTAAAATCTCTGTAATTTCTTTAGAGAATTTAACCCTATCAACTGCCAAAGCTCCGCCGGCAGGTACTTTATATTTTTCAGCAACTTTTAAGATAAGAGAGCCTAACATTTTCATTTCTTCTTTTAAAAGACCAGAGCCAGTTCCAATTTCAAAACTTCCTAAAGAGTTTGAACATACAACTTCTGCAAAATACTGGGTTTTATGGGCAGGTGTCATTTTTTTAGGTCTCATTTCGTATAAATCTACACTTATACCTTCTTCAGCCAGTCTATAAGCTGCTTCGCTTCCTGCAAGTCCTGCTCCAATTACTGCAACTTTTGCCATTATGCCTTTAAAGCCTCTAAAACTTTCCTATCAAGTTCTTCTACTTTTTCTATGTTTCCTGTATGTGTAAATGGTATTTTTCCTGTAACTGTAGCTCCAGGGAATAGATTATCAACAATTTCAGTGATTTTAATTTCTATAACCGCTACAGGAAATGGTATTCCCTCTATCTGCTCGGTAATTATTTTAGCCTGTCCTGAGATTGAAACAGCCAAATCTTTATCAAAAAGTTCCAAACATACATTTGGATTTACTCTAATATTTTCTGTAGTTTTTGCATTTGTACTAACTGCAATTCTTATTGTATCTTCATCTTTTGCAATAGCCCAGCTTATAAAAGTAGTATAAGGTTTATTATCAACCGCTGTTGCAACTACAACAGGTGTTAAATCCTGCATTGATTCGTAAACTCTTTTATTTAATGACATAGTACACCCTCCACAAAAAATTATATATAAACTTTATAAAGATAAACTAATCCCTTTAATTTTTATATTAAATGGTATATATCATAAATTATGTTAGATTTAAATTACTTTTCTACAGGTTCAAGTTCTAATTTCTCAATATTAACCTGAGCCGTATCTATAGGAACAACTCCTCTTTCAGCTACTTTTTCATCTACTCTTTTTGGTTTTAAAACTTTTAGAATATATTCCATAGCTTTATAAGTTTTTTCTTTTCCACCACAAGTATAAACATCTACAGCAGCATACCCGTGCTCAGGCCATGTGTGGATTGATATGTGAGATTCTTCTAAAAGGATTACTCCTGTTGCTCCATGAGGGTAAAACTGATGAAAGTGAGATGATAATTTTGAGAGGTTTGCATACTTAACTGCATTTTCGAGGAGTTCTTTAACATCCTCAACGTGATCAATTTTAGAACCATCTACTCCGTAAAGATCTGCTAGGATATGCAGTCCGAGGGTTTTTTCCATTTTCTATCCTCCTTAATTGTTTTCAAGTTTGTCCTTGGGCCATTATCGGTGCCCATGATAAAAAAACCTCCTGTAAGGTTATTAATTTTTTATTAAACAAATTGTAAAAATAAGGTAAATATTATATGTCAAAAATAAAAAAAATAAAATTAAATTTTAATCAACAGCTGGAGTTTCTTCTGGTGGGGGAGTACATTCAATAACGTATCCACACTTAGGACAAACATAACATTCCCGTGGATTTTTATCCTCATCACAGATTTCTTCCCAAAATGCTACCCAGCCACATTTAGGACAAAGTCTTGCATCTTCTAAAAGTGTTCCATCTGCATATTCAAAGTCGTGTTTTTCTCCAGGGTATATATAATTTCCTTCTTTATCTGTCACAAACTCACCGTTAAATGCTTGAACTGGAAGTTGATAGTGATTTTTAACAGCATATCCAACAGCTTCAGATACTGAGTCAAAAGTTGAAATAACATCATGAGATAATGCATCTACAAGTTCAATTTTGCCTTCTTTTTCTCTAATATAAACTCTTTTCATTTGAAACCCTCCTTAATTTTTACTGTTTTACTAAATATAATGATTAAAAAGGAAATATGCAAGAGAAATATAAAGGAGGATAAATCCTCCAAGTAGAAAATATTTATTTGTAATAAGTATTAAGATAATTTATTATTTTTTCCTGAGCTTCTTTAGGAATAGGTGCTTTGAAAGCATTAACCATTTGATGTACTACGTGCTCCCATAAATGAGGTGACTTATTTTTCCCTTTTGCAAGGTTAAAAATATAGCCAGGTGAATGGCACATTAAACAATACTGTTCAAATTCTTGTTTTCCTTCTCCTTCTTTTAAAACCCAGTTGTAATATGGAAGGTTTATCTCTTTTGCAAAACCAATATTTAAACTTAAAATAAGAGCTGTTAATATATAAAATACCTTTTTCATCATTATCCTCCTTAAACTACGTTTATTGTTATGCTGTCTATACCATTCCACATATAACCGCCTTTATTCCATTTAACTTCATAAGGCTGTGTTTCATTATTTTTGTTAACAGCCTTTACCATAACTTTGTAGCTACCTTTTTTAGTAGGTCTGAAGTTGTAAAACCATTCTCTAAAAGAGTATCTGCCAAGATCAGGACCTAACGCTGTTTGTTTCCATGTTTTACCATTATCAAAAGATATTAAAACATCTTTAATTCCATAACCTCCATCAAAAGCCACCCCTGAAATTTTTATAACCTGTCCAGTTTTTACAACAGTGTTATCTTCTGGGGCACCTATTACAGATTTAACATTCATAAAAGATATAACTCTTCTTCTTTTTGCTAAATTATCTGGTTCTTCTCCATGACAAGCATTATCAGGCAAATGATAAGCTTTTTTCATCCAGAAATTTTTAAGCTCTTCGTTTAACACAGTAATTTCAGATAAAGATTTTATCCAGTGTGTTGCATACCATCCTGGAACTATAAGTCTAAGTGGATAACCATTTAAAAGTGGAATATCCTCTCCGTTCATCTCGTAAGCAAGAATTAAATCTTCATAAAGACATTTATCAATAGGTAAACTTCTAATAACATCAGGAGTTTTTGGATATGGTGCTTTATCAAGTCCATTAAATGCAACTTCTATACTGTCACATTTAACACCTGCATAATTTAAAACATCAGCAAGTCTAACACCTGTCCATAAAGCATTACCCATAGCTCCATGCTTCCACTGGATACCTGCAACTAACTGTTTTTCCTGAAAATTAGAACGACCGTTACCAGAACACTGGTTTACTGCGTAAAAAGAAACAGGTTCAAATTTTGTTTTCAGATCGTCCATAGAAAGTTCTACTTCTCGTTCAACATTACCTTTTATTTTTAATCTCCATTTATTTATATCAACGTTTGTAGGGATATCAGCTAAATGCCATCTGACAAAAAAAGCTTCATTTGGAGTTATTGCTTTTGAGAAATAATGTCTTGGTGTTTCAAGAAGAGGTGGTCTGTCTGCATACAGAATCATTTCAGTTTTTGTAGGGTATTTTGTAATTACTGGATATTTTTCAATTGATATATCACTTGAATTTGAAGATGCAAAAACTTTATCAATTATACCCATAGATCCGGCTAAAATAAGTCCTTTTTTAATAAACTCTCTTCGGGAAGCCATACCTTTTCCTCCGTATAAAATAATGTGAATTAAAATATATATTGATGATTTAATATAAGTAAAATAAATATTATCTATAACCCTATAGACAAAAGAGGTAAAAATGGAAGTAAAAATTGAAAAAACAGGAATAACAGATGCAAAAGAAATTGAAAAAATATTAAAAGAAAAAGGATATCATTCGATATTTACTTGGAGTGATGGAAAAGGGACATTTTATGACTGGCATACTCACACTTATGAGGAAGTAAGGTGGATTACTAACGGAAGTATAACAATAGGAACAAAAGAGGGAGAGTTTACTCTATATCCAGGTGATATTATGTATATAAAACCAAATACAAAGCACTGGGCAAAAACAGACACAGGAGTAACCTATGTCTGCGGAAGTAAGTAATTATAGATAATCTGGTTTTTTTACTTTTTTCTTCTTTTTCTTAGGGAAGATTAAGTTTGTAAGTTTATCAGCAAATTGTACAAATAAAACACCAATAGATGCCATAAATAAAACATACATACCAACTAATGGAAGGTGTTCTGGATATGCATATTTTCCCATAACAATTGAGAATTCTCCCCTATTTATAATAGAAAAACCTGTAACCGCAGAAATCCTTTTCGAAAAGCCGTAAATTAATCCACCTATAAATCCTGTTAGGAATTTCCCAATTATAGAAAGTAAAATAATAATCACAAGCATAACTACATATTTTGTTTCAATATTTGATGAAAAATGTATTGAAGCTCCAAAAGACATAAAAAACATAGCAACTGCAAGGTCTTTTATCGAGTGAAGTGATTTTTCAACTTCTTCACCTTTATTTGCCTCTGCCATTATAAGTCCTGCTAAAAAAGCCCCTAATGCTTCAGATAAACCTAGACTTTGCGTAAATCCTGCAAATACCAGTACAAACCCAAACGCAAAGAGTATGAATATATCGTCTTCTAAAATTTTTTCTATTCCTTTAGCTATATAATCTTTAAAGTATTTTGTAATTAGCCATACCCCAATAAAAACAAAAGCTATTTTTAAAAATATTAAATTTATTTCTAAAAAGGATGGATTTTTACCAGTTGAAAAAGCTGCAATAACAGCAAGTATCACAGGGGCAACTATATCTTCAAAAACCATAAGCCCAAGTATAAGCTCTGTTTCAGGATTTGCTATCCTGTGATTATCAATTATAGTTTTTGTTGTTATAGCTGATGATGAAGCATATGCAACTCCGCCAGCTAAAAGAGAAGTAAAAAGATCTAAATTAAATAGAAATTTTACAACTATAAATATCAAGACAAAACCAAAAAAGAAATCTAAAAGTCCCACAGACCATATTTTTTTCCCAGTTTCTACTGCTCTATCAAAATTAAATTCAAGTCCCAAGTAAAAGAAAAGTAAAACAATACCAACTTCGCTTAATTTTTCTACCATATTTTCTTGATGAACAATGTTTCCAAAAAGAATTCCAGCAACTATAAAAAATAATACTGATGGTAGTTTTAAAAATTTACCTGCAAGACCAGATATAAAAAGCACAAATGTAATTAATCCAAATAGAAGTAAAAATGGTAATTCATTATGCATTTAGATTAAACTCCTTCATAAAATGCTCTATTTGTTCCCTCGTTCCAACTAAAACAAGTATATCTCCCGGATAAATTACTTCTTCAGGCAGAGGATTAGTAATTGATTTATCACCTCTTATTATGGAAATAACCGTAACGCCTGTTCTTTTCCTTATCTGGGATTCTGCTATAGATTTATTAATAAGGGGAGAATTTTCTGTTACCTTTACCCATTCAATAGCAAGGTTGTGGAGAAGAACCTCTTTTATCTGCTCCTGTTCTGGTTTAAAATATGCACCCATAAGAACAGAACCAAGCTGACTTGCCTCTTCTTCATTTAAAACAATGTCACATACAGGATCTTCAAAATCTTCTTTTTCAAAATAAAATATCTCTCTTTTTCCTGTTAAATGAATGACAACAGCTATTTTGTCACCCTTTGCTGTAATAATTGAAAATTTCTTACCTATACCTGGAAGGTCTGTTTCTTTAAATTCCATAATAAACCTCCGCAAAAATAATTAAAGTTTAAACATTGAATTATATTATAATTTGAAAAGATTTAGACTAAATTTTGTCTTAAATTATTGAAGATTTTATCTTGAAGGTCAAACATTATCTTTGCTTCTTCTTCTGATCTTTCGTGGTCGTATCCTAGCAAATGTAGAATACCGTGTATAAGGAGTCTCAAGATTTCCTCTTTATATGTTAAACCTATCTCTTCAGCTTGTTTTTTAGCAAATGGAAGTGAAATTACGACATCTCCCAGAAGATGATATTTATATCCCGGTGGTTTTTCATTTATAGGAAAAGACAAAACATCTGTAGGCTTATCTTTTCCCCTCCATTCTTTATTTAAAGCTTGTATAGTTTCATTATCTGTTAAGGTTATGCTTAGCTCTACGTTATCTTCGCCTAAAAAATCAAGTATTTCTTTTGCTAAGTTTTTTATAAATTTTTTTGTTATCTTTCTATCGTAAACTTCTTTACTTACTAAAATTTTATTGTTTTTGCTCAAACTCATCATAAGCCTTTATTATTCTTTGAACTACCGGATGTCTAACAACATCTTTTTCTGAAAATTTAACAAATCCAACTCCGTCAACGCCGTCAAGAACTTTCAATGCTTGAATCAAACCTGATTGAGAAACTTTTGGAAGGTCAATCTGTGTAACATCTCCTGTAATTACAGCTTTTGAACCAAATCCTATTCTGGTTAAAAACATTTTCATCTGCTCTTGTGTTGTATTTTGTGCTTCATCAAGTATTATAAAAGCATCATTTAAAGTTCTACCTCTCATAAATGCAAGAGGTGCAACTTCTATTATATTTTTTTCTATCATGTCTGCCACTTTTCCCTGATCAACCATATCATAAAGGGCATCATATAAAGGTCTTAAGTATGGATCAACCTTTTCTGTTAAACTTCCAGGTAAAAATCCAAGTTTTTCACCTGCCTCAACTGCCGGTCTTGTAAGAATTATTCTGTTTACTTTTTGCTGTTTTAAATAAGATACAGCTACGGCCATTGCTAGGTATGTTTTTCCGGTACCGGCTGGTCCTATTCCAAAAGTTATATCATTTTTATGGATTGTATCAACGTACTTTTGCTGTGTCGGAGTTTTTGCCATTATTGGCTTTTTTCTATGGCTGAAAAGTATAGTTTTACTGTCAAAAATAGGCTCTGTTTTCTCTTCTATCTGAAGTTTAAATCCAAGTGCCATATTTTTTATGTCCTGAGAAGAAAGATAATGTCCCTTTTCATAATATGATGAAATTTTTTCCATAAATTCTTCAAATTTATCTAAATCTTTTTCTTCACCTTCTGCAATTACAGAAGTCCCTCTTGAAAAAACTTTTAAATTAAAAACATCAGAAAAGTATTTTAAATTTTCATCCCTTTTACCTACAACGTTAAAAAATACATCTGCAGGTATTTGAATCTCAAGTTTTAAAATGTTAATTTACCTCCAATTTTGTTTTCACGGATAATTTATCCATTTTTACAAAGAAAACCACCCCTCTGGAGGCTGAATTTCTATTTTTTTGTTTTCAACATCAACATTTTTTACAAACTCATTTATAAAAGGTAAATATCTTATCTTGTCATCTTTGCATTTTATTATTAAATATGTTGTAGAGAGCCTATCATCAATCTTTATTACTTTACCTATTTTTTTATCTTTAAAATAAACATCACTATCTAAAATCTGGTATTCATAGTATTCGTTTTCTTTTGGTTTAGGCAAAATGGAAGTTGGAATATAAAAATATCTGTGTTTTATTTTTTTTGCTTTTTCTAAATCTTCATATCCTTCAAATTTTATTAAATTTTTTCTTCTTGAAAATGCTTTGACCTTTAAAGGAATAAAGTTTTGGTTTTCATCTTTAATATAAATAACTTCAGGCAGCTTTACTCTCGGGTTAAAAAGCTCTATTTTTAAATCACCTTTTAGACCGTGAGTTCCGTGAAGTTTTCCTCCTATTACAAGCTCTTCTTTTTTCATGGGCTAAACTTTCTAGTTGCTATATTTATTTCTTCGATTCCATTTTGTTTTGCTATGTCCATAAGTCTTACAACTTTGTCGTAAATAACTTTTCTATCAGCAAGTATAATCAATGTTTTTTGTTTACTGTTTTTCAAAAACTCTGCAATTTGATTTTCATCTACCTTTTTTCCATTAATATAATAATTTCCATCTTTATCTATTATAATTTTTACTGGTTTTACAACTTTATCTTCAGTCGAAGCTTTTGGAAGTTCAACATTTATAGAAGAAAGAGGGGCTATTGTACTAACAATTCCTAAAAATAAAATAATTATAAAAGCAATATCAAGAAGGGCTGTCATATCTATAACTATAGACTGGTTATCCTGACTGGAGTATTTTTTAAAATCCATTACTTTTCCTCTTTGGAGGTAAGTTCATATATAACTTCAAGGGCAATATTTTCAAGCTGAGTAATTAAAAAGTTAACCTTCGATCTAAAGTACCAGTAGGCAACCAGCGAAGGAATTGCTATTGTCAAACCAAAAGCTGTTGTTATTAAAGCTTGTGATATTCCAGCAGATAAAATTTCAGGATTAGATAAACCTGAAACTGATAAAGCTTCAAAAACCTGAATCATTCCTGTAACAGTTCCTAAAAAACCAACTAAAGGAGAAATTGCAGCAATTGCACCTATTGCATTTACATAACCTTCAAGTTTAGGTATTTCAACCTTAGCACTTTCTTCAGCAACTATTTTAAGTTCTTCAATATTTTTTCTTCCTTTTAAATAAGTTTCAAGAATTGAATAAATTATATCTGTTGCCACACTTTTATATGTTTTTGCTATTGTTCTTGCCTCTTCCACTTTACCTTCTTCTAAAAAGCTTATAATTTCTTCAAACACATCAAGTGGAATTATTTTCTTTAAAGAAAGAGAATAAAGTCTTTCAATTATTAAAGCTATAGATAAAATTCCTAAAAACAGCAAAGGATACATAAGTATCCCACCTTTTTGAAACATTGAAACTATATATTCCATTTATTGCCTCCATTTAATCTTTAATACACTGTGGAAGTGACATTATAAAGCTTTTCGTATCTTCATCTAAATTTTCAATATTTTTTACAGGCTCAACCATACAAGCAGCTTCAATTCTTTTTCCCTGCTTTTCTAATATTTTAGCAGCTTTTATCCTTGATTTTAATACAAGGTCTTTTGCTTCCGAATAAAGATAAATTACATTTATATAATCATTTAACGCTTCTTCAAGATTTCCTTGTTTTTCAGCAATATTTCCAAGTATAAAATAACTTTCTGCTACCTTTTTATAATCAGAGCCTTTTGTAGCTTCTTCAAAATACCTTTTAGCCTCATCTAAATTACCATTCTTAAGCTGTATATAACCTAAAAAATAAGCTATGTCATTTTTATATTTTGGATATTTTTCATACAGCTTTTCAAAGTTTTCTTTAGCTTTTAAATATTCCCCTTTTTTAAAGTATAAAATAGCAAGCTTATAAAGGTTCTCATCTGTTTTGGGAAGCTGCTCATAAAGCGTTATAGCCTCATCTATTTGTCCGTTTTTCTCGTAAATAGTGGCTAAAAACTGTTTTACAGGTACAATAAGTTTTCCTTGTGGATATTTTAAAACATACTTTATAAAGTATTCTTTGGCTTTATCTAATTTGCCGAGTTTATAATAGTAATATCCAAGTTTGTATAAAGCCTGCTGGGATACTTCATTATTTTTTTCTATAAGTTCCTCAAGTATCTTAAACGCTTTATCTGTTTTTCCATTTTCAAAATAAACTTCGGCAAGCTGTAATTTTAAAAGGTCAATTTTTGGATAATCCGGATATTTTTTTATAAATTCTTCTATCTGTTTTTCAACACTGCTTTTCTCACCTGCTTCCTTTGTTTCAAGAAGTGTAAGAAGATAAGCAGCATCTACAGCTTCTTTTGAGCCTGAATATTTTTTTATAAATTGGGAGTATATCTTTTTTGCTTCCTCTTCTTTTCCTAAATTGTAAAGGCTATCTGCCATTCTAAGAAGTGCTCTTCTTCCAAGAGGGTCATTTTTATATTTTTCTGCAAATTTTTTAAATTCTTCGTAAGCTTTGTCGTATTCTTCATTTGAGAAGAAAGAATAGGCGTATAAATATCCTGCCTGTTTTGCTATTTCATCGTTTCCTTGAGCTAATTCTTTTAAAATTTTCCTTGCTTTATCAAGTTCTAATTTTTTTAGATATATGTATGCCTTTAAGAACTTTGACTTTCTGTCATTTTTATCTTTTATAAGCTTTAAGGCTAAATCTTCTTTACCCATGTTAAATGCTGAAACTGCTTTCATGTAGGTGTCTACAAAAGCATTATATGCATCTTCATATTTTTTCTTTCTGAAGAAGTACCAACCAAGCATATCAGATGCAAATTTTGAGTCAAATTTTGCTATCTGTCTTAAAGTGGCTATAAGTTTTGTATCTTCATTGTTAAAGTAATATATATCTGCAAGATATTTTAAAGATGTATGTTTTATTTTCTCATTTGACGCATTTTTATATGCTTTCTTTAAATAAAACTCTGCCTCTGAGTAGTTTCCTAAATTTAAAAGGGCAAAAGCAGTATAAAGATAGTATCTGTCCTCATTTATATTTTTAAAGATATTATAAGCATAATCATAAAGCCCAAGATTATATGCTGTAATAGCAATAAGCTTTTTAAGCAGTTTTTTATTTGTCTTGTAAGTTGTTAAAGCTTTTTGATAATAGGCAAAGGCAGATTTAAAGTCTTTCTTTTTAAAATATGCATTTCCAAGCTGGATGTATACAAGCTGGGCTAAGTACTTATCTCTAATCTCAAGACTTCCAACATTTTCTTCTACATCTTGAATATTTCCTTTTTTCAAATCAACTATTAGCATTCCAAATATAGGATATTTTGAATATAAATCTGCCCTACCGTAAGTTTCTAAGTAATTTTTAAATATATTCTTAGCTTTATCAAGCTTGTTTTCTTTTAAATAAGCAAAACCTTTTAAAAGTTTTAAAATTTTTTCATAGTTTTCCAGTTGTTTATAGTTAGAAAAGAAATTTTGAGGCTCGTTTAATGCTAAATAATGAAGTTTTAAATATCTACAGTAATTTACAAAAGAAATATCTAAGTTTTCACACTGAAATTTTTTTATTAAACCTATTTTGTTTTTTTCTAAAATTTTAATTACATTTTGTAGAAAATTATATTCTGGTGCATTTAAGTCAATATTTTGTAAAAATCCTTTTGCTTTACTTAAATCAGATTTTAACAATGAAACAACAGCCGCTGATATACAAGCTTCATTTTTTATTTCTGAATCTAAACTACAGGATTTTGAAAAATAGCTTAAAGAATCATTGTAATTTTTTAGTTCAAACTCAATTAAACCTAGGATATATAGAACAACTGGTATATTTTTATTCTTTGGGTACCTTTTTAAAAACTGTTTAGCTCTTTCTTCAGCCAGTATAAAACTTCCAGTTGTGTAAAGATCTATTATTTCATTGTAAAGAGCTTTTTCTTTTGGAAGCCCTAAAAACGTTTTTTCTTTAGTTGGCTGTTTGAATATAGGTTTTAAATCTACAGGATATGAAGGTGGTAGATTTATATTAATATTTTTTATAGTTTCATCTATTTCTAAAAATTTTGGTGGTTTTAAACGTTCTTTTTTTTCTTGCTTTTGGGCAATTATTTCTAGAGGAAAAATGACATCAGGTAGTTTTATATCTGCATAAGCTAATGAAAATACGAATAAAAATGAAAATAAACTATATATTAACTGCATTACTACCCTCATTTTCAAAATATTTTAGTGAATAAAGAATATCTTTTTTTATTTGCTCTTTCAATTGGTAAGTATTTTCAAACTTTTGCTCGTCCCTTATATAATGTAAAAAGTAGACTTTAGGTTTTTTATATTCTAATACTTCTTTATCATCAAAATCATCAATAATATGAACTTCTAAAACTTTATTTTTCCCATCTACAGTAGGTCTTCTACCCCAATTTATTACTGCTTTATATTTTTTACCATTTATTTCAATATATCCAACATACACCCCGGTTCTCAAACATAAATTTTCATCCACTTTTATATTTATTGTAGGAAAACCTATTTTAGAACCTATTTTGTTTCCAGAAACAACACTTCCTGTTATGCAGTATACTCTACCAATAAGCTTATTAACATATTCGATTTTTCCTTCTTTTAAAAACGTCCTTATTTCAGAAGAACTTATTTTTTCATTCTTATTTTTTTCTAAACTTACAACTTCAACATTAATACCTAACTTTTTTCCAAATTCTTTTGCAAAAGAAACATCTCCTTCTTTATTTTTACCAAATCTCCAATCTTCACCAACCACAATTTTTTTACAATTTAATTTGTCTTTTAAAAGCCTTAAAAAATCCTTTTTATCAAGATTTGAAAACTCTTTGTTAAAAGGAATAGTTATTAAATAATCTATTCCAATACTTTTTAAAAATTCTATTTTTGTTTCTAACGGAATTATTTTACAAAGTTTTTCTCCTTTCAAAACTTCTTTTGGGTGGGGATCAAATGTAATTACGGCTGATTTTAGATTAGAATTTTCAGCTTCCTTTTTTAAAAAATTTAAAATCTTTAAATGCCCTTTATGAAATCCGTCAAAATTCCCTATTGCACAAATCTTTTCTTCATTTTCAGCAGAATTTGAAATGCTTATAATTCTCATATTTCTCCATTTAGAAATTTTTTCGTGACCTCGTAAGATACGGAATAATTAAAACCTCTATTTAAAAGATATTTTAATACAGATTTAAACTCTTTTTTCCCTTTGTATTTTTGAATTCTGTTTACAGCTGATAAATATTCTTCCTCATAAGAAAAATTTATGTCTTCATCTGTTTTCATATAAAGTTTAGATTTTAATTTTAATGGACTCTCACCTTTTTCTATAGCTCTTTCCTTATATCTTTCTAAAAGTTTTCTATCGTTAATGTAATTTTCTTCTATTAAATATTTCAAAATAGACTCTATTTCATCTAAAGAGTAACCTTTTTCTAAAAGTTTATTTTTTAGTTCCTTTGAAAAATAATCCTTCTTTGACAAAAGTTGAAATACATAAGATTTTATATTTTGAGCTATGGATTAAAACCTCCGTAAAACTGACCACCCATAGTATCATCGTAAGTCGTTTCAGTAGATATACCTTTCATTTTAAGCTCTAAATCTGCAGGGTTATCAGATGCAGCTAATGCATCTTCTTTTGTTATTAAACCTTTATTATAAAGATCTAAAAGAGATTGATTAAATGTTTGCATACCATACTGCTCTTTTCCTTTTTCCATAAGATCATTTATCATTTCAAACTTATCTGGATCTAAAATTGCATCATATACAGCACCTGTATTTATTAGAAGTTCAACTGCTGGAACTACTCCATTACCGTCTTTTCTTGGTATTAACCTTTGTGAAATTACTGCTTTTAAAGTTGATGCTAAAAGAATCCTTATTTGGTTTTGACCTTCTAATGGAAACATATCTATAATTCTGTTTATTGTTTCTTTTGCATTTTGGGTATGAAGTGTAGAGTAAACTAAGTGACCTGTTTCAGCTGCCCTAATAGCAGTTTCAATTGTTTCTAAATCCCTCATCTCACCAACAAGTATAACATCTGGGTCTTCTCTTAAAGCTGCTCTTAAAGCAGTGGCAAAAGACTGGGTATCAAGACCTATTTCCCTTTGTACTATATAACATTTTTTATCTCTAAACACATACTCAATCGGGTCTTCAATTGTAATAATTACATCGCTGAGATTTTCATTCCTAAAATCAATCATTGAAGCAAGTGTTGTGGATTTACCTGAACCAGTAGGTCCTGTAACCAGAACTAATCCTCTATTTTCAAGAGCTATATCTTTAAGCTTTACAGGAAGTAATAGTTCTTCTATTTTTGGTATCTTTGTTTTAAGTATTCTAAAAGCAAAAGCAAATGTTCCTCTTTGTTTATATATATTTACCCTGAATCTACTAACTCCAGGGATTGAATAAGACATATCTATTTCGCCTTTGTTAAAAAGTTCACTTCTCTTGATATCTGATGTTACAACCTTTTTAATATAAGATATTATCTGATCATTTGTAACTCTTCCAAATTCTTCTTGTGGATATAACTTTCTATTTATTCTAAAAAAAGGTGGTAAACCCACCTTTATATGAATATCTGATGCTTTTTTTTCTACAGCTGCTTTTAGAATCTGATCTAAATCAACCATTATCTATGGCCTCTAATATTCTCTCTTCTAACTCTTTCGCAAGTTCCTTATCTTCCTTTAATCTTTCTCTTACTTTTTCTTTACCTTGACCAAGTTTCATATCACCATAAGAATACCAGGCTCCGCTTTTCTTTATTATTCCAAGTTTTTCTCCTAAGTCTATAATTTCACCTTCTTTTGATATACCTTCACCATATATAACATCAAATTCTGCTTCTTTAAATGGTGGTGCAAGTTTGTTTTTAACAATTTTAACTCTTACTCTGCTTCCAACTCTTTCTCCACTATCTTTTATATCCGATTTTCTAACTTCCATTCTCATATCTGCAAAAAACTTTATTGCTCTACCACCAGTTGTAGTTTCAGGATTTCCAAACATTACACCTACTTTTTCTCTAACCTGGTTTATAAGAACAAGTGCAGTGTTACTTTTATTGACTGCACCTTTTAAAACCCTCATTGCTTTCGACATAAGTCTTGCATGAAGACCAATATTAGAATCCTCTATATCTCCTTCAAGCTCAGCTTTCGGAACAAGTGCGGCAACTGAATCAATGACAACAACATCAATAACACCACTTCTAATAAGTGTTTCAGCTATTTCTAAAGCTTGCTCTCCATAATCTGGCTGAGCAATGATTAAATCCTCCAAATTAACACCAATTGCTTTTGCATATTTTGGATCAAAGGCATGCTCAGCATCAATAAATACAGCCTTACCTCCTCTTTTTTGGGCTTCAGCTATTAAATGAAGCGTTAATGTTGTTTTTCCTGAACTTTCAGGTCCAAAAATTTCTGTAACTCTACCTCTTGGGAAACCACCTATTCCTGTAGCAATATCAAGGGATAATGAACCTGAAGGAATAGTTTCTACAGTTTTTACAGCGTCTGAGGAAAAGGTCATTACAGAACCTTTCCCAAATTTCTTTTCAATCTGAGCAAGAGCTGTTTCCAAAGCTTTTTTCTTAGCTTCCAGCTCTCTGCTGTTTTCTACTTCTGCAGTCATTTATAATATGCCTCCTGATTTTTTACTCGGCTTTTACTACCCTAGGCACAACAAAAAATCCATCTTGTGCCTGAGGGGCGTTTTTTAATGCATCTTCCTGTGATAATCCAGCTTTAACTTCATCCTTTCTTAAAGGAGCTGGAGTATCGATTAGCTCATAGAATGGTAATATATTTTCTGTTTTTAATTCTTCAAGTTTTTCTATAAACTGAATTATTTGTGGAAGTTGTTTTGAAAACAGCTGAATTTCTTCTTCTGAAAGCTGAAGTTTAGAAAGCTGAGCTATTTTTAAAACTGTATCTTTGTCTATCATTTCTAATACCCCTTATGACAAAAATCATTTAAAAAAGAATAACTTAGAATATAATTATAATCAAGCTTTAAAGTTTGAAATGGGCTTTAAAAGCATCCCCCTCCCTCCCCCTCCATTTCCTGCGGGTTCGCCTCAATGAGCGACCCGCCTTTTTTATTTTTTACCCCTTTTTCTTCTTTTTTTAAAGTAATTCTCTATCCATTTTAAAGCTTTTTCAGGTTTATCTATTAGATCTTCCTGTCCATTTTTAATCAAAAGGGCTTTTTGCTTTTCAGAAAGCTGATATGATTTCATAGCCTCTTTTTTTGCCTTGTTAATCCATTTTTTTATTTTTTCTTTATCTTCCAAAACATCTTCAGGGAGCTCAATACCTGTTTTTTCTGCTAAAGACTTTGCGTAAGCGATTTGTTTTTCTGAAGGGTTTGTTTCTTTATGCTCTTCAATAAATTTTGATAGTTCCTCAGGATTGTCAAGTATATCTGATATATCTTTGTTATGCTTTTTAGCAAGGTCCAACGCATAATTTAACATCTTCTTAGAAATTGTTTTTGTTTTTCTGCTTGTTGATTTTTCATAAAGTTCTTTTACAAACTCTTTCCAGTTTTTCTTGTTTTGCTCAACATAGTCTAAAAACTCTTCCATTCTTTTTGTAAAATCATAATCTATTACCCAGTTATAATGTTTATCAAGATAATCAATTAGATGAAAAGCATTTTCGGTAGGAACTAAACTCATACCTTCTTTTACAACATATCCCCTATCTTTTATAGTTTTCATTATAGAAGCATAAGTAGAAGGTCTTCCAATACCGAGCTCTTCAAGTTTTTTAATCAAAGCAGCTTCACTATACCTTGCAGGTGGTTTTGTCCATTTTTCTTCAAGTTTTTGGTCTATCTTATCAACTACTTCTCCTTTTTCTAACGGCGGTAAAAGCTGTTTCTCACCTTGCTCATTTTCTTCCTCCATATAAACCTTTTTATATCCTTCAAATTTCAGTACAGAACCAGTAGTTTTAAACTTATGTTTTTTTATTTCAAATACTGCAGTTGTCCTTTCAAAAATTGCATCCTGCATTTGAGAAGCAACAGTTCTTTCATATATAAGTTTTAAAAGTTTAAAATGATCATCTGTAAGACCTTTTTGTTTAACTAACTGCTTTTGCTTTTCAAGATTTACAAAGTTAGTTATTCTTATTGCTTCGTGTGCATCTGCTTGTGTGTTTTTTGATTTATATGCCCTTGCTCTTGCAGGTAAATACTCACTTCCAAACTCATTTTTTATAAAATCTCTTATACTTGCAACTGCTTCTTTAGATATTCTAACGCTGTCTGTTCTGTGATAAGTAATTAAACCACTTTCAAATAAATCCTGAGCAAGCATCATTGTCTTTTCAGGGGCAAATCTTAGGTTTGAACTTGCTACCTGCTGAAGTGTAGATGTAGTAAATGGTGGTTTTGGTTTTTGCTTTACTTCTTTTTTTTCTACTTTTACTACTTTGGCTTTTTTTTCAGGCTTTATTTCTTCAAATATCTTTTCTGCTTTTTCTTTATCTTCTATTTTTGCCTTTTCATAATTAGCTGTAAATTTAAAATTGTCCTTTTTTAGTAAAACAGTTAAAACATAGTACGGAGTAGGTTTAAATTCCTTTATTTCTTTTTCCCTTTCAACAACAAGTCTTACAGCAGGAGACTGAACTCTACCAACAGAAAACCTTCCTCCAATCTCTTTAGAAGCATTTGGCGAAAGGGTATATCCAACTACTCGATCTCCTACCCTTCTTCCAAGAAATGCGTTAAATAATCCAAAGTTAGTTTTTTCAAATTTTGGAGCTTTTTTTATTACTTCTTTTATATGTTTTTCTGTTATCTCATGAAACTCTGCTCTTTTTATATCTTTTGCTTTTTTCTTAAGCTCTTCATACATGAAATAACCAATAGCATATCCTTCTCTATCTGGGTCTGTAGCAATGTATACCTCTTTATCTTTTGCAAGTTTTTTTATTTCAGAAAGCATTTTTTTATGTTTAGGGGATTTAATTACGAAACTTGGTTCAAATGTTTTCAGATCTACACCCATCTCTTTTTCAGGAAGGTCTTTAAAATGACCTACAGTTGCTTTTACAAGGTAGTCCTTTCCTAAAAATTTTTGAATTTCTTTGGCTTTCTTTGGTGATTCAACTATTACAAGTTTTTGCGACAAGTTTTTTCCTCTCAAATTTTTCTTTTATCTATCTTTTATCTATAAAAATACAACTTTTATTAAAAAGTCAAGAATTTAGTAAAGGATCTTTTACTCCAAGACTTTCAAAAGCTTCTTGTCTTTGTCTGCATGTTGCACATTCTCCGCAAGGTGGTATTGTTCCTTTGTAGCAAGAATAAGTTTTCTCATAAGGAACCCCAAGCTCAAGCCCAAGCTTTAAAACGTCTGTTTTTGTCATTCCTAAAAATGGTGTGTAAACTCTTATTCTATTTTTCTTTTTTGCCACCATTACAGAAGAAGCGTTTATAGCTGCTTCAGCAGAAGATGCAAACTCTGCACGGCAGTCTGGATATGGAGAATCAACAGAATGGATTCCAATTCCTATATTTTCAATTTCATAAATGTCACAAAAAGATGCCGCTATTGATAAAAAGTTTAAATTTCTCATTGGAACAGTTGTTATCGGTGGTCCTTCAGGATAATCTTCAGAGGGAACTTCCACATTTTCATCTGTTAATGCACTTCCCTCTATTCCTTTTAAATGCGGGATTTCCACAATAAAGTGTTTTTTAACTTTTGCTTTCTGTGAAAGTTTTTTTGCATATTCTAGTTCTATTTTATGTTTTTGACCGTAATCAAAGCTTACTGCGTAAA
>WIAL01000047.1 GCA_015519975.1 Hydrogenothermaceae bacterium
CCAAACATAAGTATATTAGGTCTAGCCACTCTTTGGCAGTGTTTACATTTTGGTAATGGGTCTAAGGCTTCAAAATTTTCCTCATCTATTTTTATCTCAATCTCATCTGCAGACCATATATCATCTCTACAAGGAAGTGTACACTGCATAAAATGAATGCTTCCGTGAATTTCAACTATTCTTTTTTCATCATATCCTGCTTTTTGAAACTGCCCGTCTACATTAGAGGTAAAAACAAAATATTTACCTTTTTTCTTCTCTGCCAAATCTTTTAAAAGGTAAAAACCTTCATGAGGTTTAGTTTTTCTGTATAAATTAAGCCTATGACCGTAAAACGCCCAGGCAAGCCTTGGGTTTTCTATAAACCATCTTGGGTTAGCAAGTTCTTCGAATCTAAGCCCAAGTTTTTTGGCTATAGGATACGCTCTCCAGAAGCCTTCTTTGCCTCTAAAATCTGGAAGGCCAGAGTCAACACCCATACCAGCTCCGGCAGTTATTAAGACAGCATCTGCTTCTTTTAAAGCCTGCTTTGCTTTTTTAATGTTAGTTTCTACTAATCTGTTTTCCATCATAATTTGACCTTATGAGTATTATATATTATTTTAAAATAAAAATATCTACTACGGAGGGTAGCAAAAATGAAAAAAATATTATTTTCAACTCTTGTATTATTTTCGCTTTCAACTGCATCTGACGTTCAGCTTTTAAATGAAGCAAGAAATTATTTTCAGCCTTTACCGGAGGTTTTTCCATCAGATGAAAATCCTTTAACTGAAGAAAAGATAAAACTTGGAAAAATTTTATTTTACGAGCCAAGAGTATCTATAGATGGAGCAACTTCATGTTCAAAATGTCATCCTATTGAGCTTTATGGGGCTGACGGCTTAAGAAAAGCACAGGGGAATAATGGAAAAATTAATCCTAGGAACGCACCTACTGTTTTAAACGCAGCAGGACAGATAACACAGCACTGGAGAGGAGATCGAAAAGACGTTGAAGACCAGGCTAAAAGAGCTCTCCTTGGGAAAGGCTCATTTGGAGCTCCTTCCTACAAATGGGTAGAAAACAAGCTTAAAAGCATAAAAGGATATAAAGAGCTTTTCAAAAAAGCATTTCCCGATGAGAAAGACCCTATCACAGTTGATAATTTTGCAAAAGCTATAGGTGCATGGGAAAGAACTTTATCTACTCCGTCAAGATTTGACAAATTTTTAAACGGACATGTTAACGCTTTGACAAAAAAAGAAAAAAGAGGACTTAAAAAATTTATAGAAATAGGGTGCGCTTCCTGTCATAACGGGTCTTTACTAGGAGGTACAATGTATCAAAAATTTGGCATTTATGAGCCGTACTGGAAATATACCAAAAGCAAAAAAACTGATGAAGGAAGATATAATATAACCAAAAAAGAAGAAGATAAATATGTGTTCAAAGTTCCGCCTTTAAGAAATGTTGCAATGACAGCGCCTTATTTTCATGATGGTAGTGTAGACTCATTAAAAGATGCTATATGGATAATGGCGAAAGTAGAACTAAATAAAGATTTATCTCCCCAAGATATAGATGATATATACGCATTTTTAAAATCATTAACTGGAAAACTTTCTAAGGATATAAAAACAGTCCCTATATTACCTCCTTTAAACTAATATTTATGCTCCCTATTTGGGAGCATATAAATATATAAACTTAAACTACCTTGACAGAGATAAAAGAGTGTCTATTCTTAAATATTAGTATACATTTGCTAATCTGGGGGATGTAAGAATGATTGATATTGAACATATTGGTAACAACCTTAAAGCTGTAAAAATTGGGAGAATTTCCTTTGTGATCTGTAAAGAAAAACTAAATGAACTACTGGGAAAATTTAAAAAATTTGAAAATTTTGAAGTTGAAAGTATTTCAAACAAAAAAATAATATTTAGAAAAAGTCCTGCAAAAGGAATATATGAGATAATAGACGGATACTTTAATAAGCTGGAAAAAATAAACTTATAAAACCATTCATCGCATAAAAATCAGTCCAATACACGTTTTTATTGTAAAATATTTATTATATTTTCAAAAAGTAGAGGTGGTATATTGGTAGTTAGGATAATATACACTAGACATGCAGAAAGTCTGTGGAATCCCATCGGTAGATACCAAGGAAGATTAGACCCAGAACTTTCAGAAAGAGGCCATAAACAAGCTGAAAGATTGGCAAAAGCTTTAAAAAAATATAATCCTGTAGCAATTTATTCAAGTCCTTTAAAAAGAACGTATATGACTGCAGAGTATATAAGCAAAGAGCTAAACTTACCAATTAATATAAATGAAGACATTATAGAAATAGACCATGGTGATTGGTCTGGAATGCTCGTTAAAGAAGTTAGAGAAAAGTATCCAGATATGTTTCATGACTGGCTTTACCACCCTGAAACTGTGAAATTTCCAAATGGCGAATCCTTACATGATGTTTATGAAAGAGTAAAAAAATTTCAGGAAGATATGCTTAAAAAGCATGACGGACAAACAATAGTTGCAGTATCTCATACAGTTCCAATAAGAGCTTCTTTTGTTTCAGGTCTTAATATTCCTTTAGAAAAATTCTGGTCTTTTGGATGTGATAATGCTTCTTATTCAATTCTTGATTTTGACCATATTAGACCAATACTTTATAAGTTAAATAATACCTACTTCTTAGAAGAGCTTTTTGTACCTGCACTTGATGCATTGTAAGGAAGGAAAATGGATAAAACGCTAATAATAGAAATAGCACTTCTAATTATTGGAATTGGTGTAATGGTAGTGCCAACATTCTATAAAATTAAAAAACTTAAAGAGAAAGAAAGGTGAATATAGGATTACCTAAAGGCGTTAAAATTTTTTCACCTGAAGAAACCAGCCAGATTAAATATATTGAAAATAAAATATCTAATGTAATTGAAAAATGGGGGTATGATAGGCTTTATCTTCCTGATTTTGAGTATTTTGAAGTTCATAAAAAAGCCCTTGGCTCAGCCCGTGAAAACCAAACCTTTAGATTTATTGATAGATATGAAGGGGAAATTTTAACTTTAAGGGCAGATTTTACAGCACAGATAGCAAGGTACGTTGCATCTTTAAGGGAAAAAGAGTTTCCACTTAGACTTTATTATAACGATGATGTTTTTAGATATATTCCACCAAAGGCAGAGAATTTATGGCAAATAAGGCAAATAGGAATTGAACTTATAGGTTCAAATAAATTTGAAGCTGATGCTGAAGTTATTGCCGTTGCAGTCAATTCTTTAAAGTCTTTAGGATTATCTAATTTTCAAATAGATTTAAATACAGTTTCCTTATTTTATGCAGTTAAAGATATTTTACATCTAAAAGATAAAGAATTTGAAACATTTATGAGTTTTATTAAAAGAAAAGAATTTTTTAATTTAAGAAACTTTTTAATTAAATTTGATATAGATTTAGACTTAAAGGAGTTTATAGAAAATATTCCTAAATACCAGGGAAATGTAAAGCTTATTGAATCATTAGTACAAAAAATGCAAAAATATCCAAACCTGATAAACCCACTTAAAGAACTAATAGATATATATAAAATCCTAAAATCTTATGGTCTTGAGTCTAATTTATTTTTTGATTTAGGAGAACCTAAAGAGTTTGATTATTATACAGGTATTATATTTGAAATATTTTTAAAAGATTTTAAAAAACCAATAGGTATCGGAGGAAGATACGATACATTAATTGGTAAATACAATGGAAATATACCTGCAACTGGTTTTGCTTTTGATTTATTTAATTTGTATAAATATATGAAAGAAAAAAATTTACTTTTAGAAAAAAGCAAAAAAGATTACTTGATAGTAGATCTAACAAAAGATAAAGAAAATGCATATAAAATATCATCTGCTCTGAGAGAAAAAGGATATAAAGTTGCAAGAGATATTGTTGATAGGGATTTTAAAGAATCTATAAAATTTGCCTTTAAAAATGGGTTTAAATATGTTATTGTAGTAGGTGTTGAAAAAAATAAAGATGAAATATATTTATACAATACAGAAAAAGAATATAAAAAAATAAAAATAGAAGAACTTATCAAATAGCACCTGCCAGTGCTAAAATCAATAAATTTAAAGGAGTTTTATTATGGCACAAGTAGACAAAAACACAGTAGTTACTTTCAACTACACGTTGAAAGACAAAGAAACCGGTGAGGTTTTAGATTCAAGCCAGATGCATGGGCAGCCTCTTACTATATTAGCAGGAAAAGGGGAAATCATACCTGGACTTGAAGAAAGAATGATGGGAATGCAAGTTGGAGAAACAAAAGAAATAGAAGTTCCAGCTGCAGAAGCTTATGGTGAAGTTGACCAGAGCTTAATACAGCAAGCTCCAAGAGAATACTTCCAAGGAGTTGAACTTCAAAAAGGTATGCCTCTTCAGGCACAAACTCCAGAAGGGCAAATAATTCAAATGACAGTTGTTGATTTTGATGAAAATACTGTAACTGTTGATTTAAATCATCCACTTGCTGGAAAAGATTTAGTATTTGAAATAGAAGTTGTTAACGTGAGAGAAGCAACTCCAGATGAAATTCTTCACGGACATGCTCACGGCGAAGGTGGAATTCAGCATTAAATAACAGGGGCATTTTGCCCCTTTAATTATTTTAAAATCAAAGATATCAAAATAAACCTTTTGAAAGCCAATATCTCTCTATGTTAAAATTTAATTAATAATTTCAACATGTGGTGAATAATGGCTGATATATCTGCATCATTTCAAAACAAAAAGCCTTTAATCTGTTACTTTATGGCAGGATATCCCTCAATTGAAGATAGTTTAAAAACCGCCTTTTCTCTTATTGAAGTAGGTGCTGATATCTTAGAAGTTGGGCTTCCTTTTTCTGATCCTGTTGCTGATGGACCAACTATTCAGGTGGCACATGAAAAAGCTGTAAAAGATGGAATTACGCCATTAGATGTTTTCAACATTACCTCTAAAATAAAAGAAAAGCATCCTGAAATACCACTTATTTTAATGACTTATTACAATCCTATATTTAAATTTGGAGAAAAAGATTTTTGCGAAAAGGCAAAAGAAAATGGAATAGATGGATTTATAGTTCCTGATTTGCCGCCAGAAGAAGCCTCTAATTTTAAAAAATTGGCAAATGAAACTGGAATTTCTACTATATTTTTACTTGCTCCAACATCAAATGAAGAAAGAATAAAGTTAGTATCAGATTTTTCGGATGATTTTATTTATTATGTTTCTTTAACAGGTATAACAGGAGAAAGGGATAAACTTCCGTGGGAAGAAATAAAATCTCAAGTTTCAAGAATAAAATCGATTACTGATAAAAAAGTTGCAGTTGGTTTTGGAGTGTCCAAAAAAGAACATACTCAGATATTATCAGAATTTGCTGATGGAATCATAGTTGGTAGTGCAGTAGTTAAACTTCAAGGAAGTAGAGATTTTAATGGTATAAAGAGTTTAGTAAAACAATTAAAAGAGGGAATAGGTTGATAACGGTAGTTGATTATGGTATGGGAAATTTAAGAAGTGTTGCTAAAGCCCTTGAGCATGTAGGATTAGATATTAAAATCTCTTCTGATCCTGAAGATATAAAAAACTCAAAAGCTATAGTTGTTCCAGGAGTTGGGGCTTTTGGAGATGCGGTTCACAATCTAAAAAGATTTAATCTTTTTGATGAAATAATAAATCATATTGAAAAAGGCAAGCCCTATTTTGGAATATGTTTAGGACTTCAGCTTTTATTTGAGTACGGATATGAATTTGGCGAGCACGAAGGATTTGGCGTACTAAAAGGAAAAGTAATAAGATTTCAACCAAAAGGAGAATATAAAATCCCTCATATGGGATGGAATCAAGTATGGATAAAGCAAAAAGAAGGTTTATTTAGTGGAATAAAAGAAGGTGAGTTTTTCTATTTTGTTCATTCTTTTTATGCACAGCCTTCAGATGAAACTGATATTGCATCAACAACAGATTACGTTATAGATTTTTGTTCAGCAGTTCAAAAAGACAACATCTGGGCAGTTCAGTTTCACCCTGAAAAAAGCCAAAAGGCAGGCTTAAAACTTCTAGAAAATTTTAAAAGCTTTGTGGAAAATTACTGAAAAATACTCATTCTCCATACTGTGTAAATAAGTTCATCAACATTTTCAAATTTCATTGTATAGTCTTTAAATTCAACTACGTAAATATACTTCATGAAGTCTTCATCGTACTCTTTTGAAACATAAACAGTCATATTCTCATCAACATCAATCCCTACCCTTTGCTCAGGTACTAAATCTTCTAAATACTCTCTGTTAATTTCCATAATAAAACTCCTTTGTTTACTGTTACTTTAATAATACATTAAAAATTTTTTCAGGTTTATGATTTATTTTATGATTTTATTTTCATAAAGACTATTTATTATGTTTTTAGTAATTTCAACAGCAACTTTACTTGATTTACCGTGTTCAACAAACACAGATGTAATATATTTAGGCCTGCTGTAAGGAAAAAAATCAATAAACCATGCGTGGTTTCGAAGTTCCCATTTATCTATTTTTTCATTTTTTCCGGGTCTTTTGTATACCTGAGCTGTACCTGTTTTACCTGCGTTTTTTACAGGCACTTCCTGCATAATTTTTGCAGTCCCTCTGCTGCCGTACACAACAAGATAAAGTCCTTTTTTAACGTATTTATAATATTCTTTTTTTATTGGAAGTTCTTTTAAAATCTCAGGTTTTGTTTCTATTAATTTATCGTTTTTATTGTCGTAAAAAGCTTTTAATAGTCTTGGTTTTAACACTTTACCTTTATTTAATACCGGCATTAGTATTTTAGTAGAATCAAAAGGTGTTATTGCAAGGTAACCCTGTCCTATACTGAGGTTAACTGTATCCCCATGAAACCATCCTTCATTTAGAACCTCTCTTTTCCATTCTGGGGTTGGGACTCTTGCAGTTTTAGTTTCAATTTGTGGATTTAATTTTTCTCCTATCCCAAACATATATGTATAATTAGATATATTTCTAACCCCAAGTTTAAGACTTATCTGATAATAATACGTGTCGCAAGACTGCTCTAAAGCCTGCATTATATTAATATTTCCACATCCAGCTAAATTCCAGTTTCTGTATCTCCATTTTCCAATTTCAAAATACCCTCCACTATAAATTTTTTGATAAGGAGAAACAACCCCTTCATTTAAAGCAGCTAAAGAGACTATTATTTTGTATATTGAACCTGGAGGATATAATCCATTCAATGCTTTGTTAAATAGTGGTTTATACTTATTGCTGATTAACGATTTCCATTCTTTTGCTGATAGACCATCTGAAAATGACTGAATATTAAAAACTGGGTAACTTAAAAGGGTTAATATGTCATATGTTTTTGAATCTGTTATTATAACAGCACCAGATTTCTGACCTGATTTTTCAAACTCTTCATAAGCTACTTTCTGCATTCTTGCATCGATAGTTAGATAGATGTCATTTCCTAAGGTTGGAGGTTTTTCATAAAGGGTCTTTTTTATTCTTCCAAGGGCATCTACTACAACGGCTTTTGTACCATATTTTCCTCTTAAGTATTTATCATATATTTTCTCAACTCCGCTTTTACCTATTAAAACATCAGGATTAATATCTGGATTTTCTTGCAAATCCTGCTTTGAAGGATACCCTACGTATCCTAAAATATGAGGCATATATTTTGCATATTCTGTATATTTTCTTCGTGGAACTACATTTATTAAAAGTCCTTCAAATTTATAAAAATTGTCGTAAATAATTTTTAGCTTTTCTTCGTTTAAATTTGATTTAATAATTACTCTTCGTGAAAAACCTTTTCTTACTTTCTCATCTACCTCATTATCTATTTTAATATTTAAATATTTTTCTAAATTTGTTTTTAAAGTATGCCATCTGTCTTTTACCATGTAAGGAACAACATAGATTTCATAGTAGGGAACGTCATAAGCCAGCAGTATTCCGTTTCTGTCAAAAATCCTTCCGCGAGGAGGGTTTATGGTTATTATACGAATATAATTATTTTTTGAAAGTTGGTAATAGTAATCACCTTTTTTTATTTGAAGATAAAATAATCTAAAAATTAAAATTGATGCACTTATAATAAGAAACGTTATAACTATGTTAAATCTACTCAATTTTTCAGCGCGACTCTTTTAGTAAATAATAAATATAAAAAACAGTAAAATTCAATATAATATAAAAAATATATCCAACACAGATTTCAGTTTCTCCTAAAAATAAAAATGAATAAAATGCTTTTAAGGATAATTCAAAAATTGATAAAACAATGACAATTAAACTTTTTATAAAAAATGAGCTTATAAAAAATTTTTCTTTTACCAGGTTAATTGTAAAAACTAAAATTATTTTGGAGAAAAAATTTACACCATAACCTAAAGTTAAAATATCTTGCAAAACAGATATAACTGCTGTAAAAGTGTATATATTTTTAATTTTACTATTATATAGAAC
>WIAL01000048.1 GCA_015519975.1 Hydrogenothermaceae bacterium
AACAAAATGAGACTTGGAATATGGTTTCAGGGAAGATATGAATATAAACAGCAAGAAGACCAAATAACTCTTTTCAATGCCAAACCTCAAAAAACTAATGGTGATATTAATAATATGTACATAAGAAGACTTAGATTTTTATTTGCAGGAAAGTTTTTGGACCACTGGAGATTTACAATTCATACAGGACTTGCACCTGTTGGAAAATATAAAACTCCTGATAAAAATTTAAGAATTTTTGATGCATTTGTTGCTTATACAAAATGGAAACAGGCTACATTTTTAATAGGTAGAGAAAAGATATTCTTTGGTAGAGCTTTTTCTGAAAGACTTCCATACTGGAATAATATAGTTTTTCCACTCGCAGAAAAATCAATGTTTTTAGGTCTTGGTGGAGTTTTAAAAGAACTTTATCCTGATACTGCATTTAAGCTTATGGGGCATGCTCCTTTAAATAGAGCATACAGAATAGACCAGGCTCCAGGAGCAAGGGCTCCAGGTGTTGTAATGCAGGGGTTTTTAGCAAATGGGCATTTTGATTATAAACTTGGAGTTTATAACGCATGGAGAGATGGAGGTAGAGGAATATTTAATAAAGATGGAGCAGGATATCCAGATTTTCTATATCTGGCAAGACTGCAGTTTTCACCGTGGCCTGAAGCAAATCCAAAACTCCTTGGATATAAAGGTAACCACTTTGGAAAAGGAAAACATTTAACGTTTGGAATAGGTGGATATACACAGAAAGGAATTGTTTACCATAGAGAATTCAATGATCCTACTGCAGGAACTTATGGAAAATATTATGATGCAAAATATGATGCTCAAGGATATACACTGGATTTAAGCGGGCATTACAAAAACTTTACATTTAGAGCCGAATATATGAATGTGAAAAATAAGGACATTTATATTTCTAATTCTAAATTCATTAAAAATGTTGATCCTACGAAACAGGTAGAATATTGGGGTGATGGACCTAAAGGTGATATGGAACTAAAAGCATGGTGGGTACAGGGAGCTTATTTGCTTCCTAAGAATATAGGTCCTGGAAGGCCAGAGTTTGCTGTTCTTTATGAAAAATTTGACCCTGATGCAAAAGACAATTACAGACCAGGTTCTTTTAAGGCAGGTGGTGCAGGTTCTGATGTCTGGACTTTAACCCACTTTACAGTGAACTACTATTTCTGTGGTGAGTTTTGTAAATTTAGCGTTGAATACATAAAAGTTGATGAAAAATACCAGGATCATAAAAATGACCAGATACTGGCACAGCTTGTATTTGCTTTTTATCCGTAAAAATTGCTGTCTAATTATAGACCATTTACCTCCGTATAGTTTAGACTGTACGGAGGTTTTTTAATAATAAGGAGGGTAAGCCCATGTTAAGCATGATAAAGAAAAGTCTTCAGTACAAAATAACCTTCATTACACTTTTGATTGGTATAGTAACTCTTGTAATTTTTGGTATCTTTAGTTATTCCTATTTAAACAATTTACAGCTTAAACTTTTAAACAAAGAAATGACCTCTATATCCAACCTTTTTATATCAGATATTAAGGATAGGGCGAAGGTTATCCAAGGTAAAAAAGATATAAAACTCATAAAAGCTATTCATAATCCTTCAGGTTTAATAAATAGATTTATGGATGAGCATTCAAAATCTTCAGAATACCCTGTTCAACTAAAAGTTGCATCTCAAAATCCTACAAATCTACTTTTTATCTCAAATGAAAAGGACGACCAGCTTATTAATAAACTTAAAGTTAGCGGTAAGGATGAGTATTCTGTAATTGAGCCTGATGTTAACAACATACCTGTTTATTACTATGTAAAAGCTATAAAAGCAGAAAAAGGATGCTTGAGCTGTCATGGTAAAAACCCACCATCTTTCATGAAAAAATATTATGACGGGAGAGGAACAGGATATTCAGAAGGTGATATTATGGCAGCTGCTATTTTCTCTGCACCAATCCAGTATATAAAAGAAGAAAATATGGCAACAATTATCACTTTTGTAGCGGTTCTTGCAGTGCTGTTTGTTTTAATTATTGCTGTATTAAATGTTCTCATTCATAAACTGGTTGTTAAACCTATACAAGAGTTAACAGAAGCAGCAGAAGCAATCAGTATGGGAGAACTTTCTAAAGAAATTAAAGAAACATCTGAAGATGAGATTGGAAAACTTCAAGCAAGTTTTGAAAGAATGAGATTAAGTCTTTCAAAATTAATTGAAATGCTTGAGAAATAGGGAGGGTAAGGCTATGAAGAAACTAATATCTATTTTACTAATATTATTTGGAATATCTTTTGCAAAGGATACTTTAGTTTTTGGAATATGCCCACATGATAGTGGGCCTGCTAAAGTAAAAAGATGGTATATACTTGCTGACTATTTATCTTCAAAAATGAGTAAAAAGATAATTGTTAGTGAGGATTTTACATTTGATGCATTTATTGATAAGTTTTCTAAAGGTGAATACGACTTTGTTTATATTAATCCAATGCATTATGTAGTTGCACATAACTTACAGGGATACGAAGTTTTTGCAAAAGAAAAAGGAAGAAAGGATCAAGGTGTAATAATAGTAAGAAGAGATTCACCTATTAGAAGTGTAGAAGACTTAAGAGGTAAAAAAATAGTTTTTCCTTCACCTACTGCATGGTCAGCAACTATACTTGTTGCAGCATATTTGAACGATCACGGTCTAAAGTACGGCAAAGATTACACTCCAATATACACAAACGGTCCACACGAAGTTACTGCTTTAGCAGTAATTAAAGGATTTGCTGATGCTGGCGGAAGTTTAGAAAGATTTGTAAAAAATGCTAGGCCTTATATAAGAGAAAATATTAGAATACTCGCAAAAACTCAGAAAACCAGTCCTCACGTTTTTGCATATCATCCAAGGCTTGATTCTGATACTATAAATAAACTTCAAACAGCTTTATTTTCTTTAAACAGGGAAGGGAAAGATGTTCTGCAAAAAATTGGATTTAAAGGGATTGAACCTTACAGTGACAAAGATATGGACGACGTAAGGGAAATTATGAGAAAATTAGGATTACCATTTGATAAGGTGAAAGGACTTGATTGATAAATACCTTAAAGTTTTAAAAGAAATAGGAATAGACGAGGTTTTTATGGAAACGGCTAACCATGAAAGTATGGATAAAGTAAAGCTTTTAGAAGAACTTGGAAAAGAGATACAAGAATGTAAAAAGTGCGATTTATATAAACATAGAAAGCAGGCTGTACTTGGAGAAGGAAATCCTAATGCAAAACTTATGTTTGTAGGTGAAGCTCCCGGAGCAGATGAAGATAGACTTGGAAGACCTTTTGTAGGAAGAGCAGGTCAACTCTTAACAAAATTAATAGAAGCTACGGGACATAAAAGAGAAGAATTTTATATTACCAACGTAAATAAATGTAGGCCTCCTGGAAATAGGACACCAACTCCGTGGGAACAGGAGGCTTGTTTCCCTTTCTTAGAAAGACAGATAGAAATAATAAATCCTAAAATTTTATGTCTTCTTGGAGCAGCAGCTGCAAGAGCTTTTTTAAAAAGACCTGTTTCAATAACAAAGGAAAGAGGAGAAGTTTTAAACTGGAATGGTAAAAAACTTATTTTAACCTTACATCCTGCTTATATTTTAAGAAATCCATCAGCAGAAGAACTTTTATTTGAAGATATTAAAAAAGCTATAGACCTTGCTTTATCAGATTGATATTTTTACTGGTAAAATATCTTTGATTTTTAATTTTTGCTTAAATTTTTCTAAATCCTTTTTTGCATCTTTTTCATCCAAATAAAGCCCACAATAAACACCGTAAAACTGTTTAAAAGGATATACGAAACATTCTTCCAGTTTGTGTTTTTTTATGTAGTTAACGGCAGTTTCTTCTTTTTTGTAAAGTACAACTCTTATTGAGTAATAATTTTCTTTATGAACAAGTTTTTTAGCCTTTAAGGTTAATATTTTTTGTAAAGCAAGTACTCTAAATTTATTGTCTTTTTCTCTTAGTAGCTCTTTGTAATAGCTAAGAGCTTTTTTGTAATCTTTTTTCTTTTCAAATATTAAACCTAAGTAAAATAAAGCATAAGGTTTTTCTTCCTTGAAAGAAAGTAAAGATTTGAAGTACTTTTCTGCTTTTTCATATTTTTTATTTTTGAAATAGTAACTTGCCAAGAATTTAATTATTTCAGGTTTTTTATTCTTTAATAATTCAAGGGTAGCTGCAGCCTTTTCTTTATTTCCTAATTTTAAATAAGACATGCCTTTATAATAAAGTACGAAATCTTTTTTGTCTTCTTCAAAATTGTTTAAGTTTTCTGTAAATTTTACAAGATCTTTATACTTACCAAGTTTGTACAGCGCATAAATTTTTAAATGATTTATTTTTTTATTATCTGGAAGAGTTATTAATTTTTCCCAATCTTTCTTTTTATAAAGGATATTGGTAGCTGCTATTAAGTAGTCATCTTTGTTTTCATATTCATAAAGTTTTAAAAGTAGTTTCACTTTTTTTTCGTTATCTTGCAGTTTAGCTACAGCAAGTTTATATATATAGCTTTTTGTTTCTTTTGAAACATTGGTTTCCTCAACATATTCAATTAAATCTAAAAGTTTATCTATTTTATTTGTTTGTGCATAGCTGTAAGCAAGAATTTTTATAACTTTTTCCCTATACGGGTCATTCTCAGGGGCTTTTAAGAGATATTCTTTAGCTTTTTGTATAGTTAATGTGTAGACTTTATCATTAAAAGTTCCTTGTATGACAGCAAGAAGTCTTTTTAACTCATCTTGTGAACTTTGAGCATATGAGAAACTAAAAAAAATTACAACTGAAAATAAAAACTTTTTCATTAAAAACACACTCCTGCAGGACATTTACCGTTAATATGCGCTTCAAATTCTTCAGGGAATTTTTTTAAAGCATCCATAATTGCATTTGGTGCTGAATATCCAAGCCCGCATATGGAGCCAACAGGAATGTTTTTTCCAAGATGCTCTAAAAGCTGAATGTCTTTTTCCGTGGCAGTTCCATCTTGAAACTTCTTTATAATGTTGTACTGTTCGTATGTTCCAACTCTGCAAGGCGTACACTTCCCACAGCTTTCATGATGAAAGAAGTTTGCTATAACTATAAGTGAATCAATTATGCAGTCTTCTTCATTTAAAACTATTGTAGTTCCTGTTCCACCAAATCCCCTTGGTGAATAATCCATTGGAATGTCAAATTCATTTTTGTGGTAAACCCCTAGTGCCCCTGCAAAAACAGCTTTTGGCTTTCCTACAGCTCCGCCTGCCATTTCTATAAGCTCATATAAAGTAATATCCATAGTAGATTCATATACGCCGGGGCGTTTTACCCTTCCGCTTACAGGAAAAAGCTTTGGTCCATAATAACCTGCAGGACCTATGTTCATGAAGTACTGCTCGTAAGTTACTATAATTGGTATGTTAGATAATGTTTCTACGTTATTAACAACTGTAGGTCTTCCAAATAATCCAACCTGAGGAGGATATGGAGGTTTTAGTCTTGGATGTCCTCTTTTTCCTTCTAAACTCTCTATTAAAGCTGTCTCTTCACCGCATATATATGCTCCAGCTCCTCTGTAAACGTACAAATCAAAAGAAAAATCTGAACCAAGTATGTTTTTTCCTAAATAACCTCTTTCATAGGCTTCATTAATCGC
>WIAL01000049.1 GCA_015519975.1 Hydrogenothermaceae bacterium
ACAATATTTTTTGGAGCCTTGTTAATATAGGTACAGGGTTTGGTGAATGGAGACTATATCCATATGTTGAGCCAGAAGTAGGACTAATATTATATGAATTTCATAATATGAAAAGTATAATATTACTCAGCTATATATATAATCAATTTAACAATAAAGAAGGATTTTTTAAAATTGATTATCAACAAGCAATTTTTGTCAATAATAAGTATAAAATACTCGCAGAATATAACAGAATATTTAAAAGAAACACAGCTTTAAATAAATTTAACTTAAAGCTTATTATCTATTTTTAATGAAATTAACTATAATAATTTAAAGGTATATTTACTAAAAAAACCTACAAAATTTGTTATAATTTAAATTTACTAAAAGATAATAATTTTCTGGCGGTGTATGCTTTCTACGATAGGAATAAAGAAGTTTTTATATATTAAAGATATATCTATAGACCTTTCTAAAGGATTAAATGTATTTACAGGTGAAACAGGTGTTGGCAAATCCTTGATTATAGATGCTATTGAGTTTACTCTGGGAAAAAAAGGAAAGTTTTCAGATAATGATTTTGTAGAACTAGTGTTTGAAGACATAGAAAATGAGTTTACAGAAGATAAGACTTTAATAATTGCCCGCCAGATAAAAGATGGAAAAAGTGTTTATTTTCTAAATGGGAAAAGAGCGACACTGTCCACTATTAAAGAAGCAGTAAATGGAATAATAGAAATACACGGACAGCATGCATATCAAAGCCTTTTCTCAAAAGAGTATCCAAAGCAGGTTCTTGATACTTATGCAGATTTAAATGAAAAAATAGAAGAATATCAAAAACTATTTAGAAAATACAAACAGCTTGAAAATTTAGAAAAAGAAATACTTCAAAAACAGTCAGACAGATTAAAAGAAATAGATATAATAAATTTTCAGCTCGAAGAGATTGAAAATGCCCAGCTAAAAGAAGGAGAAAAACAGGAGCTTGAAGAAAAGTATAATTACCTTTCAAATATTGAAAATCTAAAATCTTCTGTTTTAGAAGCAAAATACAAAATTTTAGAAGAAGATGAGAGTATAGAAGAAAAATTAAGTTATGTTATAAAACTGCTTTCACAGTTTATAGATATGAATGAAAATATAAAAAACAGCTATAACCTACTTGAAGAAGCAAAAGCTTTAGTAAAAGAAGCCTTTTACAGTCTTGACGAGCTTGACTTTGATTACTCACAGGAAGAGCTTTACAGCATAGAAGAAAGATTAAACCTGATAAATAAACTTGAACTTAAGTATAACACAGATATAAATGGTCTTATTAAACTGCAGGGGCAGCTAAGAGAAAGATTAGAAGAACTTAATAACCTTGAATTTGAACTTCCAAAAATTCAAAAAGAAAAAGAAGAAATTTATAAAAGAGTATTAAACCTTGCAGAGGAAATTTCAAAAATAAGAAAAGAAAAAGCAAAACAGCTTGAAAAACTTGTTGAAAAGCACCTATCAGAACTTGCCTTGAAAGATGCAAAATTTATAGTAAACGTTGAAGAATCACAGCTAAATTTATATGGAAAAGATAAAATACAGTTTTTATTTTCTGCAAATAAAGGGATTGAGCCTCAGCCTCTAAATAAAGTTGCATCTGGTGGGGAGCTTTCAAGGATATCACTTGTATTAAAACTTATTTCAAATAAATCAAGTGATACTATAATATTTGACGAAGTTGATACTGGAATCGGCGGAAAAACTGCAGTTTATATGGCAAAAAAGATACATAGCCTCTCAAAAAATTTTCAAGTATTACTTATTACACATCTTCCACAAATAGCAGTTTATGCAGACAGGCATTTTATAATAGATAAAATAACCATGGATGATGAAACAAATGCAGTTATTAAACTTGCCGAAAATGAAGAAAGAGAAAAAGAAATTGCAAGAATGCTTAGCGGAATGATAGATGAAAAAAGTCTTGAACACGCTAGAAAACTGCTGGAGTCTGCTAATTGAAATATAACTATAAATTAACAATAAGCTATTTAGGGACAAATTACCACGGCTGGCAAAGACAGCCAGAACACATAACTATACAGCAGGTAATAGAAGATAACTTAAAAGTCCTTATTAAACACCCTGTTAAGCTTTATGCTTCAGGAAGGACAGATGCAGGCGTCCATGCACTTGGTCAAGTTGCAAATTTTAAAACAAAAGAGTATTTTAAACCTGAAAAAATAAAAAGATATTTAAATGCTGTTCTTCCAAGGGATATATCAATAAAAGAATGTAAGCAAGTACCTTTATCTTTTCACGCAAGATTTTCTGCAAAAGGCAAAACTTATATTTATAAGGTTTATACTCAGCCAGACCCGTTCATGTACCAGAGGGGGTGGTATATATCTCAAAAGCTGAATTTAGAAAACATAGCCAAGGCTGTCCAGCTTGTAAAAAATACCCGAAATTTAATTTCAATGTCAAAAAAAGGAGATTATTTAAGGGAAGATGTCGAGATAAGAGAGTTTAAATTTAAGTATGACGGCTTTTTACTTGAGTTTGAAATCTCGGCTTCACATTTTTTGAGATATATGGTTAGGAAAATTATTGCACACGTGATACATGTAGGAACAGGTAGAATAACAATAGATACGTTTCAACAAATACTCGATTCAAAAGACCCTGCAAGGGCCTTATTCATAGCCCCTCCAGAAGGTCTTTATTTAAAAGAAGTCTATTATCTTCCTGAAGATGAGCAGTTATAATCTTTTTATCTGAAGCCTCAATGCATTTAGTACTACGCTAACTGAGCTAAAAGACATTGCAATTGATGCAAAAACTGGTTTTAGAAGAACTCCGTTTATAGGATATAAAATTCCCGCTGCAACTGGTATTCCAATTGAGTTGTAAAAGTATGCCCAGAACAGGTTTTGTTTTATTATTTTATTTCCTTCTTTTGAAAGTTTTATAAATTTTAAGATGCTTTGTAAGTTATTACTTAAAATTACAGCATCTCCAGTTTCTTTTGCTATATCTGCTCCACTGCTCATAGAAAGCCCAACATCTGCCTTTGCCATTGCAGGGGCATCATTTATACCATCTCCTACAAACATTACTTTTTTACCTTCTTTCTGCAAATTTTCTACAATTTTTAATTTATCTTCAGGAAAAACCTCAAAGTAAACATCATCAATGCCAAGTTTTTTAGCTACTTCTAATGCAGTATTCTTGCTGTCCCCTGTTATCATTAAAATTTCATAATCTTCTTTTCTTAATCTGCTAATTACATCTTTTGCTTCTTCCCTTATTTCATCTTCTATGGAAATTACCCCGACAACTTTATTGTTGACAGCTAAAAATATAACTACTTTTCCTTTTTTAGTTTCATTTTCATAAAATTCTATATATTTTTTGGGAATTTCAACATTATTTTCCCTCATTAACCTTAAACTTCCGTTTAAAACAATTTCTCCGTTAATAACTGCCTTCAAACCTTTTCCTGTTATATTTTCAAAATTTTTAACTTCCAAAACATTCCCTTCAAATTTTTCTTTTATTGCCTTTGATATAGGATGGTTGCTTTTGGATGCAAGTGTATAAAGATAATCTTTTAAATTTTCATTTTCTAAAATATATGAAGAGACCTTTAATTTTCCTTTTGTAAGGGTTCCTGTTTTATCAAAAACAACAGTTTTTACGCTATTTATAACCTCTACAACATCAGGATTTTTTATAAGTATTCCTTCTTTAGCTGATCTTCCAATTAAGGAAACAATTGCAATTGGAGTCGCAAGACCAAGTGCACATGGACAGGCTATTATTAAAACAGAAACTGCCGGAATTAGAGAAAGCTGAAAATTCTCAGTGAAAAAATACCAGATGTCAAAAGTAAAAATTGAAATTATAAGAATAGTTGGAACAAAATAATAAACAACCTTATCTGCAAATTTTGCAATAGGTGGCTTTTTGCTCTGTGCTTCTAATATTGTTTTTATTATCTGATTTAAAACAGACGATTTTGCGTTTCTTAACGCCTTTATTTTGCAGTATCCATCCTGAATTAAACTTCCACTTATAACATTTTGCCCTTTTTCTTTTAAAACAGGCATATATTCACCTGTAATTGCTGACTGATTGACTTCACAACTTCCTTCTATAACAATACCGTCAACAGGAACTTTATCTCCTTTTTTTAAAACAACTATGTCACCTTCAACAATACTGTCTGCATCAACTTCTATTTCCTTTCCATCCACAATTATTATGCTTTTCTGAGGTTTTAAATTTAAAAGGCTTTTCATAAATGACGTTGCTTTATTTCTTGCTTTTGTTTCTAAATATCTGCCAAGTAAGATAAAGGTAATTATTGCTGCTGCGCTTTCAAAATATGTATTTCTTGAAGTTTCTGGAAAAAATTGAGGAAAAAATAAAACAAACAAAGAGTAAAAATAAGCTGCAGACGTACCTACAACAACTAAAAGGTTCATATCTGCTATTTTATTCTTCAGTGCATTGATTGAGGATTTATAAAAATCAAAACCTATGTAAAACTGAACAATAGAGGCTAAAATAAAAATTAGATACTCTTTAAAGGAAAAAGAAACAAAAAACTTAATAAAGAATATTATAGAAGTTAAAGCTACTGCTAAAAAAACTTTTCTTTTTAGTTTAACTTCTTCTAACTGCTTTTTTTTTCTATTTCCTCAAGAGCCTCTGATGCAGAGTATCCAAGCTCATTTATTTTGGAGATGATTTGCTCTTTAGTTATTTTTGCTGGATTGTATTTAAACAACCCTTTTGAGGTTGCAAAGTTCACTTTTGCTTCAATTATTCCGTCCAATCCTTTTAAAGTTCCTTCTATTCCTGCTGCACAGCCTGCACAGTGCATTCCACCTATTTGAAGTTCTAATACTTCTTCTGAAGAAGATGAAGTATTTTCTGGGGTATTTATCTCATTATCTTTTTTCTTTTTACCAAAGAAAAATATTCCTACTCCAAAAATAACAGGAAGTGAGGAAAGTAAAACTATATATTTTTCCAAGTTATACAACCTCCGTTTACAAAACTAACAGAGTTACAATATAAAACTTTAAGCTGTTAATTTAAAGCTGAAAATTTAATGTTTATTTTCACTTGCTTCTTCGTGAGTTTCACTTCCTTTATGTATGAAGTATATGGATAAAGATATAGCTAAAACTCCTACAGCTAAAAATATTAATGATTTTATATCTTCATAATGAAATTCTATTGCAAATTTAAAAAATGTAACAATTAAAACCATTACTATAACTTTAGCAAGTTTTTCTTTTAACTGGTCAAGAGTATGAACAACAAGTATTTTAGATGAACGCGTATTCTGTTCTGCAGCATCTATCTTGCTTATAAAAAGCTCATACAGACCAAGTCCAAATATAAGTAAAACAGTTGAAATAAGATACACGTCAACAGCACTTACAATATGTTTAACTGCTTCTTTATGAAATTCCTCAAACTGCTCTAAAGATGAGAACATATGTAAAGAATGTTTTAAAACTATTAAAATATCATAAGTTCCAATTAAAACAAGGATAAAAGCAGCTATAATACTTGCGATAACTGCAATAAATATCATAAACCTGCTTTCCCAAAGTAATTTCTCTACAACATTTTCGATCATCTTCCTCATTTAAAACTCAACCCCCTGATTTTCTAAAAGAGTTTTCATTGCTTTTGCCACTTTTTGAATTTCCCACTGTGCATGAGGATCTGTTCTTTTTATTATAAAATCTTTAATCCAGCTTAACGTTCCAGAAACTACAATTGTTGTTTTTCTCCCATGTGGAAGAATAAATCTTGCATCTTCTCTTTTTATTTTGCAGTTGTAAACAGCAAAGTCATATACTATTTGTGAAAGCTGGTCAACATCTTTAAAAAGAGTTTGTAAGGTGTTATATTTTTCTTCATTTAAATATTTTTCAACTCTTTTCTTAACACTTTCTTTTAAGTTTTCTTTTGCATCTGATTTTTCTACAAAGCTTAAAATCTTTTGAGTTAAATTTCGTATCTCTTCGAGAATTTTATTATCTATATTGCAATCTGCTTCTTTTATTGATGGAGGGATTATAAGTATATTTTCATCTTCTTTTACGTATCTCTGGCTTCTTTGAGAGTAATTTAAAGCTGTATGCCTTACAAGCTGATGGGTCATTGTTCTTGATACATTGTCTATATAAAAAACTGCATATCCGTCATACTCTTTCATAAGCCCTATCAGCCACACATCATCTTTGTATCCAACTGGGTCTATAGGAGTATCGTAATCTGCCATTTTTTCAAATGTTTTGAAATAAGCTTCTTCATCTGTTTGTAGAAGTTCTTCTAAATAATGTCTTAATGAAACTCCTATTACCGTTGGGTATTCTGGATTATAATGGGATTTAAATCTTGTAGCTGCAATCTTTACAGCAGAGATTTCTGCTTTTTTTTCTTTCGGTAAATTTTTAAGATCTTTACCTACAATTTTATCTAACTTTTCTTCATCTATATCTTTTAAATCCTTGTAAGCAAAAGAATGACCGAAAACTGAAAAGTGTTTATAATTTCCAAGTTTTGATAAAAATTTTGCTCTGTCTTCTTTACTTACTACTCTTGGGTCGTTTAAAAGGTAATTTAAGTCTCCAGAGCTGTAACACGTTCTTGCTCCAATAGCAGTAAATGGAATACTTTCTTTAAAATCTTCTAAACTAAAAATTTCATGTATTTTCATTGTTCCTCCGGCAGGAGCTGAACCTCTGTGTAATTATTTTTACCAAAGTATTTTTTCAGGTAATTATCCACATCTTCTTTTGTTACTTCTTTAATATTTTCAATGTAATTTAATGCATAATTTACATCACCTGTAACTGCAGATGCATATCCTAAACTTTCTGCATCGTTACTTACTTCTTCTTTTGCAAATATTTCACTGTTTATTATTTTTTTCTTTGCGTTTTCTACCACATCTTCGGGGATTCCATTTTCAACGTAGTCAAAAATTATTTCAAATAGTTTTTCTTTTGCTTTTTGAACATTTTCAGGTTCAACTACAAAGTAAAATAAAAACTGGGACGTACCTTTATGGGACATATATCCTGCATAAATAGCCTGAACGTAACCTTTTTCCTTAAGTTTTTGATATAAAACAGCACTTTTTCCACCTGCTAAAATGTATTCTAGTACAGAAGCAACATAACTTTCTTTGGACTTTATTGGAGGAGCCTGCCAGCCAATAGCCACATAAGCCCTTGTTACCTGTTTTTTTCTTATTATTTTTTTTCTAATTTCTTTTTGAGGAGGTTCTAAAGGAACTTCTGGAGGTTTGTAATACTTACCTGAAACAGTTCCAAATGTATTTTTAACCTCTTTTATAACTTCATCTTTGTTAACATCTCCCACGACCACAATATAAGTGTTAGATGGTACGTAATGGGAATAAAAATAGTTTTTAACAAGTTCTTCATTGAATTTTTCAATAGTTTCTCTGTACCCAATTACTGGATGTTTATAATTTGAAACTTTATATGCAAGTTTGTTATACGTGTCCCATAAATAAGATTTTGGGTTATCTAAATGTCTGTTAAGCTCTTCTAAAACAATTGGTTTTTCTTTTTCTATCATTTTTTCAGATAACGTTGGTGCTGTGGTCATGTAATAAAGGTACTTGAGCATTTCTTTCCAGTAAAGGCTTCCTATTTCTATATAATAAAACGTAAAATCAAAAGAAGTTGCTGCGTTTATTATTCCTCCTTTTTTCTCCACTTCAAACTCAATTTCTCCAGGCTTTGTATACTTGGTACCGTTAAAAAGCATATGCTCTAAAAAATGAGAAAGCCCTCTTTCATTATCTTTTTCATAAACTGAGCCAACTCCAAACCAAACCTGTAAAGAAACTGCTGTTGTATCTGTTCTCGGCTTGACAATTAATGTTGCACCGTTTTTTAGTTTTTCAACATATATATTGCTTTCTTTTGCAGATATAGAACTAATAACAGCCATAAATATTACTCCAATTAATATTTTTTTTATCATCAATCCCTTCCAAACACATCTCTTGTATAAACTTTATGTAAAACATCTTTTATTTCATTAGAAATTCTGTTTGCTACGATTAAATCTGCCTTTTCTTTAAATTTTTCAAGGTCATTTTCAACTTCTATCCCCATAAAATCCTCACCATTCCAGTACGGCTCATATATTATCATCTTAACATCCTTAGCTTTAAGGTATTCTATTATATCTATTATAGCTGCTGATCTGAAGTTGTCTGAACCTGATTTCATTGTAAGCCTGTATATTCCAACTACTGATGGATTTTTTTCAAGTATCATCCTTGCTATATGAAACTTCCTTGCCATGTTTGATTCTATTGTTGCCTTTATTAAATAGTGGGGAATATTTTTTTCTAAGTAGTTTGCAAGCAGCTGTTTTGTATCTTTTGGAAGACAGTATCCTCCATATCCAAAGGATGGATTGTTATAATGCATTCCTATTCTTGGGTCTAGGCTCACTCCTTCTATTATCTCTTTTGCATTTAGTCCGTGGGTTTCTGCAAATGTGTCAAGTTCGTTAAAAAATGCTACCCTCATTGCAAGGTACGTATTTGCAAACAGCTTTATGCTTTCTGCTTCTGTTGAACCTGTGAATAAAACGGGAACGTCTTTCTTTAAGGCTCCTTGGGTCAATAAGTTTGCAAACTCCTGAGCTCTTTTTGATTTTTCTCCTACTACTATTCTTGAGGGATATAGATTGTCGTACAGTGCTTTTCCTTCTCTTAAAAACTCTGGTGAGAAAATTATGTTGTTTGTTTTGTATTTTCTTTTTACACTTTCTGTATATCCAATTGGAATTGTTGATTTTATAACCATAACAGCATCTGGGTTTACCTCTAAAACTTCTTCTATAACTGCTTCTACTGATTTTGTATTAAAGTAATTTGTAATTGGGTCATAATCTGTAGGTGTTGCAATTATAACGTATTTTGCATCTTTATAAGCTTCCGTGGGATCAAGAGTTGCTCTAATATTTAAAGGTTTGTTCTTTAAATACTCTATTATGTCTTTATCATCTATTGGAGATATTTTTTTATTGATAAGGTCTACTTTATTCTGGTCTATATCTTTTACAACGACTTCGTTATTTTGTGCAAGAAGAATTGCGTTTGATAATCCTACGTATCCTGCTCCAGCTACGGATATTTTCAAGTTTTTAAAACTCCTTTTTTATTTATTTTATCATTTTGGATTTATAAATTTTAGCTAAAATTTTAGCAACTGCAATATAAAACTCTTCTGGTATGCTGTCTCCAACTTCACATGCCTGATACAAACCTCTAGCGAGAGGTGGATCTTGTATTATTTCAATATTGTGTTCTTTTGCTTTTTCTATTATTTTCAAAGCTATATTGTCTTTTCCTTTAGCAATTACTTTTGGTGCAAACATTTTTTCTTTATCATACTTTAATGCAACTGCATAATGGGTTGGGTTTGTTATAACAACATCTGCCTGAGAAAGTTCTGCCATCATTCTCATCATTGCCATTTCTCTTTGTTTTTTTCTAATTGCTGCTTTTATTTGAGGGTTTCCTTCATACATTTTTCTTTCTTCTTTAACTTCATGTTTTGACATCTTTATGTTTTCTTCATATTCATATTTTCTAAATAAAAAGTCTATAACAGCAATAGGAATAGAAAGAACAGCGAAAAATAAAATCATAAATAAAATGTACTTAATTAAAAAACCAATTTCTTGATTTAAGGGAATAAATGAAAGAGTAAAACTTTCTTTAAACATTTTTATAAAAATAAAATAAGCTACTGCAGATGCAGCAGTAAGTTTTAATAAATTTCTAACAAGTTCAAACAAAGTTTTCATTGAAAAAATTCTTCCAAGACCTGCAACTACATTTAACCTATCAAGTTTAGGAATTAAAGGCTTTGCAGTAAGCAAAAATCCAAATTGTCCTACATTTGCTACGATGCCTGTAACAACAAGAATTAAAAAGATAGGAATTAAAAGTGAAAAAAAGAATTGAAAACTCAAAAATACAAAGTCAGAAGAATTTGAAGGAATATTTCTTACAGCCTGTGAAAATGCATAATGAATGTATTGAATAAATTTATTTGCAGCAAACGGCACATATGCTATTAAGACAAGAAAAGTAACAAATAAAGTAGCAGAAATTGGAATGTCCATGCTCCTGGCTACTTGTCCTTCCTGTCTTGCCTTTTTCCTCCTATAAGGGGTTGCTTTTTCCGTTTTGCTGGGATCTTTAGCCATTTATATACCTATAGATTTAATAGCTTTTAAAAATGTTTCGGTAAAAATATTAATAACAGAAGAACCATAATATATTACAGCAGATGCACCTATAGAAAGTGCAAGAAGTCCTATGAATATCTGCATTGGAAGACCAACTATAAATACGTTTATCTGTGGAATTAATCTATTTACAAGTGCAAGGGCAACGTTGAGTAAAAGGAGCACAACAATAAATGGAAATGCCATTTTTAATGCCAGTATAAAAAGAAGAGATGATTTTTCAAAAATATACTGGAAAACACCTTCATTTATTTTCAGCTGGAAAAGTGGAATTATTTCAAAACTTTTAATTAATCCTGCTATAAAGTATTGATACGCACCTGTTATAAAGAATAAAAGATAAAACAAAAGTATATAAAATCTATCTATAACAGATATCTGCCCAAATGTTGGATCAAACAGATTTGCTATAGTAAGCCCCATAAAATAACCAATAATTTCTGCCGTATATGAAAAAATTGCCACAAATATTTGAGTTATAACGCTGAGAAAAAAACCTATTAAAAGTTCTTTTAAAACAAGTAAAACTAAAGTTATAAAGTGAAAATCGCTTACGTCAGGAGAGGATACGTAAGAAAACTTAAAAATAAAAAATGAAAAAGCTATAACAAGCATTATTCTTACATTTGGAGGTACAAATTGTGAGTTTATAACAGGAAAAGCTATAAAAAATCCTATCAAACGTGAAAAAACAAGACCTATAGCTAAAGCATCAGATACTGTTATTAAAGGTGTCATTGCAGTAAAGTAAGAATCATTGTAAGAATTTCTTGTGTAAAGTCAACTAATTTTCTAAAAATCCACGAGCCAAAAATTATCATGGCAAGTAAAGTTGCCGCTATTTTAGGGATAAAAGTTAAAGTCATTTCGTTTATCTGGGTAGCAGCTTGAAAAATACTAATTAAAAGACCAACTAAAAATGTTATTAATATAACAGGTCCACCTACAATAAGTGCCATTTCAAATGTTTTATTCATAAGATCTATAGCCTGATCAAGCGTCATTTGTAGCTCTCTATTAATGCTTTTGTTAAAAGCTCCCATCCATCTGCAAGTACAAACAATATAAGTTTAAACGGCAATGATATCATCATTGGAGGTATCATCATCATACCCATAGACATTAAAATACTTGCAATTAATAAATCTATTATTAAAAACGGTAAAAATATCACAAAAACTATTTCAAAAGCTGTTTTTATCTCACTTATCATAAAAGCAGGTATTAAGGCCAGCATACTAACTTCTTCAGGAGATTTTGGTTTTTCTTTTGACAGGTCTATAAAAAGTTTTAAATCTTCTTTACGGGTATTTTGTATCATAAATTTTTTTATTGGTTTTTGAGCTTCTTCAATTGCCTGAATATCAGATATCTGCTTATTTAAGTAAGGCTGAATCGCATTTTTATTAATATCTTCAAAAACAGGTTTCATTACAAAAAATGTTATAAAAAGAGCAAGTGCGATAATTACCTGGTTTGGAGGAGATTGTGGAATCCCAAGGGCATGTCTAAGTAAAGACAAAACTATAACTATTCTTACAAATGACGTTAATGTTATTAAAATAGATGGGGCAAGACTAAGAATAGTTATTAAAAATAAAATTTTTAAAGCCATATCAATATTATTAAGTTGAGACAAAGTTTGACTTACAATATTTTCTTGAGCAAAAGAAAAATCAAAAGTAAGCAATAAAGTTAAAATATATTTAAGAAGGTTTTTCCTCATTAATTTCTTCTTTATTCCAGTTTTTTACTAATTTTAAACCATTTTGATTATCAAATGTGAAAAAATATTCTTCATTTTTTACGTTAACTAAAATAAATCCCTTATCCTTAGCAAAAAATTTTATGTCTTTAATTTTAATCTCACCTTTTGGAACTACTGAAAATCTCTGGCCGTACCTTGCTATTAAAAAATAAAACCCATATATCAACAATATTACTAGAAAAAATGCAAATATAAATTTTGATACGCTGTAGTCTTCAAACAATGTCTACCAGCCTTACGCTATATTTTTCATTTACCACTACCATTTCACCTATGGCAAATAAATTGCCATTTATATAAATATCTAAATAATCTTCTATATTTTTATCTAAGGTAATAATATCTCCTTCTTTTAAATTTAAAACCTCTATAAAAAGTTTTTTAGTTCTTCCAACTTCTGCATTTAATCTTAAAGTTATATCTGCCAAAAATTCAAGATCTAAATTTTCAAAACTTTCTTTTTCTTCCTCTTCTTGCTCTAATTTTTCTTCTTGTTCATTTTCAAACTTTTCTAAATCTTGTGTACTCACTTTTACACCTTTATGCAGTTTGAATTACAAATTCTGTAAAGTAAACATTTTTAACACCGCCAAGTGGAAGTATCGCATTTACTCTTTTTATAATTTCTTCTTTCAAAAGTTCCATTCCTTCGGCTGTTTTTATTTCCTCTGATGTTTTTGTAAGAAGTAGTGTTGTAATGGCATCTTTAATCTGCGGAAGTCTTTTTTCTACTTCCATTCTTACTTGATCTGACTCAAGTTCAAGAACAATAGTTATCTTTAAATATCTATCAGCATCTTTATCTGCTAAATTTACTACGAAAGTACCAAGATCATACATTATGCCAAGCTGTTCTACTGCGTTTACTTCTTTAACTACCTGTTCTGCCTTTTTCTCTTCTGAATTTTCTTCTTGTTTACCACTTAATAAAAATTTATAGGCAGCAAAACCACCTGCTCCAGCAATTATTAAAAATATAAGGAGAAAAATAAGGAGTTTTTTCTTCCCTCCTTTCTTTTCCTCCTCGTTATTAACCTCTTTATTCTCTTCTGCCATTTATCCCCTCTTATTTAATTATCTCTTGAGATTCATTGTTTCTTGCAACACTTGATCTGTAGTTGTTATTGTTCTTGCATTTGCCTGGTAAGCTCTTTGCGCTGCAATAAGATCAATAAATTCTTTAGATATATCAACATTTGAAAGCTCTAAAAATCCACCTCTAATCTTTGAAATAACACCTCCTGGAACAATTATTGGTGTATAGGTTTGACTGTTTGGTAGATACAAGTTATTCCCCTTTCTCACTAATATTTCTTTGTCTTTAAAAGTAGCTATAGCTATTCTTGCCCAGTCTCTAACTTGTCCATTTGAATAAACACCTTTTACAAGGCCATCTTCACTAACGGAAACTGATAGTAAATCTCCTTTTCCATAACCATCTTGTTCTGCATAGAAAATAAACTCTGAAGCTACTTGCTTAATATCTTGTAAACTTAAATCAAACTGGATAGGATTTCCTCCAGTATTCAATGTTGCTGAATTTGCATTATTTGTAGGTATTGGTACAATCGTGATTTTATCAGCTGGAATACTATTTGTAGACGGAGTATTATCGTATGTTTTATATGTAACATTCGTTAAATTTTCTGTTGCTCCGCTTCCAGCAAATCTATCTATAGTTAGAGCTCCATCATCGTAGCTTATACGACCAATTATCTTATTGTTATCGTTTAGATCAATTATATTTCCATGTCCATCATCTATCCAATTTACCGTCGTAGGTGTTCCTCCTACCGTGTATTCAGTAATAACCAAGGATCCAGGAAGAACAGGCGTATTAGCTAGTGTATATTGCCCTAAATCAGCATTTTCTGTAACGTTATTTTCAGACTGATCAGTATTTACTCCGTATCCCTTAATAGAGTTTATTTGTCCAACACCGTTAAATTCTACTAGTAATGAATCGTAAGTGTTTGTATCTCCAGGAACTGTAAATTGAAGGGGCTCATCATCTAAAAGTCCGAATACTCTCCACTGATTTGCTCCTTCATGAACAAAGTATAGTTGAGACTCGTGTGATACTCCTAAAGAATCATAAACAGTAATAGAATTTACATAACTGTAAGTTGTAGCATCTGATGTATCAAATGTATTAGTAATTAAAGGACTTGATGCGTCTAAATTGGTAGGATCTCTTAATGCTAATTTAGTAGTAACTTTAGGATCCATAGCATTAGGAATATTTATCTTGCCGATAGCTCCTGTTATATTCCCAGCTTCATCTAAGCCCCATCCCTGTAGATACATTCCGTTAAGATTTATCAAATCACCATTAGCATCTGTTCTAAATTGACCAGCTCTCGTATAGTATGTTACACCTTGTTTATCCTGAACCATAAAAAATCCTTCTCCATCAAGAGCAAGATCGGTAGCAATATTAGTATTTTTTAACGCACCTTGTGAAAAATTCTTAGTAGTACTACCAATGAATGCTCCTCCTCCAATTTCCATATTCTTAGGTGAGTTATTTGCAAATGACGTAATACTACTTGCTATCAGGTCTTCAAAATTAGCCCTTTCTGCTTTAAAGCCGATTGTATTTACATTAGCAATATTATCAGATATTACTGAGAGCCATTTTTGATTGGCATTTAAACCTGCATTTCCTGTATAAAATGACTGAATCATGATTTTAACCTCCTATCTGGCTAATTTTATCTATTTCAATTTTTTGATTATTTAAAACTGCATAAATTTTGCTCCCATCTTTTTCTACAGACTCTACAACTCCCTGTGATAGTATTGTAGAAGAGACAACTTCTTCACCATTTTTAGCATCAACATAAACAGTATAATATCCATCAGATAAAGCTGGATTATTTATTTCAAAAGGGTAAATTTTTTCAGCTTGTAAATTTTGGAAGGTTTGACTTTCAACTACATTTCCATTTCTGTCCAGTACTGTTATTGTTACATTTTCTGCATTTTGATCAAGTTTAAAAGAAACCTGAGATTTACCATTTTTCACATAAGTTTCATTTCCCTCATATACAACTTGTTTGTTTATAATATTTGATGCATATAAAAGAGCATTGGTCTGATTAACATTTTTAAGTAAGTCTACTGTATCTTGAAAGTTATTTAAAACTTCCATCTGCCTGAGCTTTACAGTGTTATCAATAAACTGGGAAATATCTTTTGCTTCTAAAGGATCTTGCCATTGTAAATCTGCAAGTAATACTTTTAAAAAATCATCATTTTTCATTTTAGAATTATCATAATTAGTATCTACAACTTTTATATCCTTACCGTCTATCCCTTTTATTGTATTAATCCCATTTAATGCCATAATTTTCAGCCTCCTTTATAATAGAATCGGCCAATTTCCTTAGTTCATTAATGCTTTCTTCGAAATTTACTTTTTCGTTAAAATTCTGTCTTATGAAATTAATAATACTGTCGTGAAATTTTAATGCAATATCCATCTTCGGGTTACTACCTTTTTTATAAAGTCCAAGATTTATCATATCTTCAGCTTCTCTGTAAGTTGATTCTATATCTAGTATTATTGACTGATATTTTTTTATTTCGTCAGAAACAAGCTGAGGCATTAATCTGCTTATACTTCTTAATATATCTATTGCGGGATAAATTCTTTTATCTGCTATTTCTCTTGATAAAATAATATGACCGTCTAAGAAACTAATAGCAGAATCAGCAACAGGATCTGCAGATACATCATCTCCTTCAACTAAAACTGTATAAAATCCAGTTATGCTTCCCTTTTCAAAGTTCCCTGCCACTTCTATTATTTTAGGAAGTAGATTAAATACTGACGGTGTATATCCTTTTGTAGTTGGAGGTTCGCCTGCTATTAACCCAATTTCCCTTTGAGCCATAGCAAGCCTTGTTAAGGAATCAAAAAGTAAGTTTACACTTTTTCCCTTATTTGCAAAATATGAAGCGATCGCATTTGCAGTATGGGCTGCTCTTATTTTTGCAAGAGGAGATTGGTCAGATGTAGCTACAACAACAATAGATTTTTTTAATCCTTCACTACCCAAATTATCTTCAATAAACTCCCTTACTTCTCTACCTCTTTCTCCTATAAGTGCTATAACATTTAAATCTGCTTGTGAAAATTTAGCTATCATTCCAAGTAATGAACTTTTTCCAACTCCAGCACCTGCAACTATACCTACCCTTTGTCCTTTTCCAATTGTAAGCAAAGCATTTATTACTCTAACACCTGTGTCTAAAGGCTGTGTTATCCTTTTTCTATTTAAAGGATTAACTGGTTCTTGGTATAAGTCTATTCTGTCAATAGGTTTTACTACACTTTCATCCAATGGATTACCAAAAGGATCTATTACTTTTCCTATAAGTTCATCCCCTACCTTTACATAAGGTTTGTATCCTTTTGTTTTTATTTTGCTGCCAATTTTTATACCTGTCGTATCGGTATAAGCCATTAAAAGTACTTTATTATCTTTAAAACCTACAATTTGAGCTTCTATAGAATCATCGATTTTACATATGTCTCCAATAGATACAAGTGGGATTTCAGCTTCTATTAAAGGACCTACTACTGCAGATACTTTTCCTACAACATCGTATTTAGGTATTGCTTTTAATTTCTCTTTTAATTTCATTTTTAATTGTTTCCAATTTTTCTTTTAATTTAGATTCAAGGGAAAAGTTGTCAAATTTTATAATAAAGGTGCCTTTTTCTATATCTTCTACTTCTACAGGAATATCACTTTTCTCAAATAGATGTGCTAAATCTTTACTTACAATAATTTTTACAAATTTCTCATTTTCAAGTTCATTTAAAATATCTTTAATTGCTTTTTCTAAAAATTTTGCGTTTTGAGGAGAAATAAAAAGAACTTCTAAAATTTCTTCTAAAGAGTCTAAAAGTACATTTGAGAATTTATTTTTAAAATTATTTATTTCATCTTTTACTTCTTTTCCTATTTCTTCTATTTTCTGTATTAGGACTTTTTCTTTTTCCTGTAGGCTTTTGTTTTTTTCTTCTTCTAGCTGCTTTATTAAACTTTCTTTTTCCTGCCTGAACTGAGCTTCAAGATCTTCTTTTGCTTTTTCATAGCCTTTTTTAAATGCCTGTTCAAATACCTGTTTTTCTCTTTCTTTTAGTAATTTTTCGTACTGGGTTTTTAATTCATTTTTTATTTTTTCTATTTCTTTATCATTTTGATTTTTATCTTCCTTTTGAGGCTCAAAATCTTCTAGATTTAGCATTATTATTCTTTCATCCAGCTCTTAATTAAATTGGCAAGCAATTGGGGATTTTCTTCAGCTATTTTTAATAGCTGTATATACTCAGGTTCTTTTTCAATTCCAACTTCTGCTTCTTGTTCCTTTACAGCCGCCATGGTAGCAAGTGCCTCTGAAGGCATTCCATATCCAACTGATACTTCTGGTTTCTTCTTGGCTTTCAAGATTAAAGCTACTGTTATCATAAGTAAAGTAAGGAATAAAATTCCTATTATTGATAATGCAATAATCTTTCTAATATCCATTTTTTCTTCTACAGCAGTTTCCGGTTTCTTTTCAAATGGTACGCTGACTATTGTCACTTTATCTCCTCTCTTTGGATCAAATCCAACGGCACTTTTTATAAGCTCTTCATACTGTTTTAATTCTTCTTGTGATCTTGGAATAAACTTATAAGTTACATTTCCATCCTTATCTTTTATTTCCTGATACTTGCCGTCAATAAGAACACCAACACTTACTTTTTTAATTTTAAAAATAGGTTGGGTCTTATCCACTATGCTTTTTGAAACATCATAATTTCTTGTTCTATCTTCCTTCTTTTTTTCTATTACATATTTATCTTGATCTGTATCCATAATAGGAGGAACATTTGTTGATGTTCCTGGAGGACCTATATCTGATTTTTTCTTTGTTTTTAATTCTTCTTTTATTCTTCTTTCACTAACAATTGCTACTCTATCAGGATCATAAAGTTCATCTTTTTGTTTTAATTGGCCAGTTTCTACTTCTACAGTTGCTCTTACTACAACCTTATCTGATCCTAGCGCTTTTGAAAGCATAGACTGAACATTTCTTTCTATCTGTCTTTCCAGCTTCCTTTTTAACTGTAAAGTTTTATTTGCTTTTGCAGTTTCTGTTTCTTCAAGGACATCAGATAATACTCTTCCTCTATTGTCAGCAACTGTAACATTTTCTGGTTTTAATTTGGGAACTGCTCTGGAAACTAGAAAAACTATGGCTTTTACCTGCTCAGGCGTTAAATCTCTACCTGGAGCAAGCTTAATTAAAACTGATGCTGTAGGCTCATCTTCTTCTCTGGCAAAGATTGACTCCTTAGGCATTGCAATATTTACTTTAGCATCTATTACAGGATCAAGTTGGCGAATTGTTCTTTCTAACTCTCCTTCCAGAGCCCTTATGTAGTTTATATTTTCCTGAAATTGGGTAGTTCCCATTTTTGGTTCATTAAAAATTTCAAATCCTACAGTACTGCCTGAAGGAATACCTTTAGCTGCAAGTTTTAAACGTATATCATAAACTTTATCTTTTGGAACTAAAATAATACTGCCATTTCCTTCTATTTTATAGGGAATTTTTTCTTCCTGGAGCACAGTCAAAACCTGACCTGCATCTTCAGGGCTTAAATTAGTATAGAGAACTGCATATTCTTCTTTTGAGGATAAAGAATAAACAAAAAATCCTAATAAAAAAATTATAGAAAGACCTATTAGTGCAGCTGCTAAATTTTTTGCATTTATGTGTTCTCTTATATTTTCTGGAAGTTTTTCTTTTATTGAATCAAAGGGGCTTGCCAACTAAAACACCTCTTAAACCTGCATTCTCATAATTTCCTGATAGCTTTCCAAAGCCTTATTTCTTATTTCTGTAATAAGTCTAAGGGATACATCTGCTTTTCCCATCTGGTAAAGAAGCTGTTCTAAATTTTCAACTTCTCCGGCTGCAATTTTTTGTTTTGCTATTTTAGCATTTTTCAAATCATTGTTAACATCTATAACAAAATTTTTTAAAACATCTCCAAATGAACCATCTTCTTTCTGATTATTTTTTATTCCTGCAATTAATTGATTTGCCTGCAAACCTTCTATTTTCATAGCTTAATTACCTCTCAGGCTTTTATAATTTCTAAACTTTTCAAGAGCATGTCTTTATGAGTATTAAACGCAGTAAGATTAGCCTCATAACTTCTTATTGCTGACATCATATCTACCATTTCCCTTAAAGGATCTACATTTGGGAGTCTAACATATCCGTTTTTATCAGCTAAAGGGTTATTTGGATCAAATTTTACTTTAAAAGGTGACTTATCATAATCAATTTTTGCAACTTTTACTTTATAAACCGGTGTACCAGATTCATTATCTAATATTGACTGAAAAACAGGAACTTTTCTTCTGTAAGGCTCTCCATTTTCTTCATTAACTGAGTTTACATTTGCTATATTACTTGAAGATATATCTATTCTTATTCTTTGAGCTTCCATACCTGTGATAGGGATTTCAAGACCCTTGAAAATCATAATTTACTACCTCCCTGAAATTACGTATTTTAACTTTCCAAAATCCTTTTTAATTATTTCTATCAGGGTTTTATACATAATTGAACTTTCTGCAAGTTTTGCAAGTTCATGTTCTATGTTTACTTTGTTCTGATCATAACCGCTGTAAAAACCATCTTCAACAATTTTCTTATTTACTTCATTTTTAACTTCTGGCGAAATATGTTTTGGATTTTCCGTTTTCAGCTGAATTTGTTCATTTAGTACTTTTTCAAATACAAGATCTTTTGGCTTATAATTTGGGGTATCCACATTTGCTATATTACTTTGAATAACTTTTACTCTTTCAAGATAAAATGATGCTTTTTCAGATATTTTATCTAAGTCATCCCATAAAAAGCTCATTTTTGGATCCTCCTTTCAACTAAAAGATCTTCATATAAATTTTTAGCAACTAAAGACCATTTAGTTTCACATGCCTTTAAATTTGCAAAAATTTTATCTAACTCTTCATAATTACTTAATCTTACATTTGCGATTAAAAGCCAGCTGTTTACATCACAATCTTTTTTATATATTTCGGATAAAGCTTTAGAAACTTGAAGTAAATAGTTGTATTTACCGTAAAATATTAATTTATCAGCATTTAAATAAATAAGTTTTTTATAAAAAGGCTTTTCAAAATTCTTTATAATCAATTTTAAATTTTTATTTATAATTTTTTGAGTTTTTGTAATAATATTCCTTTTTAAATTGTATACTGCAATCAAAAGTTCCTTTTCAGGGTTTTTACATTTTTGTATATTTTTAAGTAATTTTCTTAAATTTTTCCATTGATCCAACATAACGTAATTTTTAGCAAGCAAAATGTAATAATTACAGTTTTTATTTTTTATATTTTTTAAAATTTTTATAGATTCTTTATACATCTCTATTTCATAATAAGCCTTTGCCAATTCAAACTTGGTATTATCATCCTTATATATTTCTAAAATCTTCTTTAAAAGATCTATTTTTTCTTCCATAGAACACTTTGCAAGCCTATTAGATAGATTTAAAAGATAGTTTTTATCAAATACTTTAAGAAAAAACTTTTTATTAGAGTCATAAAGTAAACAAAGCCATTTAGGCTTAATATCCAAAAGTTTCGAAGACCAGATATTTCTAAAAAACTCTTTCTCCTCATAGGACATTCTATCTACTTCTAAAACAGAAAGCTCCCATGATAATTTTTTATATAACAGCTGAGAGTTGTATTTAAAAATTATTTTTCCAAAATCAGCTAATGCGTACCTACCAAGCCTTGTATTTCTATTTATAATCAAAGTTTTTAAAACAAATTTCAAAGGATTTTTCAAATCCTCATCATCGGACTTTTGTATTCTCTTTTGAAAATCAGGAATGTCATTGTAAGCTATAATTTTTAGTTTAGCTATAATAGACTCTTTCGTACCTTTATAATCTGTAGCTAAATAGTAGTAGTGATTAAAAGCTGATGGATAATCTCTTTGTTTTATTTCTATATCACCCAGTCTTAAAATAGATTTTCTGATAATCTCTAAATTTTGTGTAATACTTACAATCCTTCTAAAAAGTTGTTTTGCAAAATTATATTTCCCAATTCTGTACATGTTTTCAGCAACAATATAATAAAAATCAGGATTATCAATCAAATATTCTTCATTTTGCTTATAGGTGTTATATAAGTACTTATAGGCTTTTTGATATTTTTTTTGATTAAAGTATAAAAGTCCTTTTAAAAATCTTATTTCAGGATTATCTTCTCTTTTTAAAATATCTTTAATACTTATCTTTATGGCATACTGGGTAACTATGTCTAATTTATTAAACCATATGGCCGTTCTTAATATTCCAATTAAAGAATCTATATATTTTTGTTTATCATTTGCCATAAAAAGAGATGTTTTATAAAAAAACATGGCTCTTTCATAAAATCCCCAGGCTTCAAATAAATTCCCTTTAGTGTAATAATAATCCCATCCAACATTTTTTTTGAAAGCAAGATAAGTGTTTAATAAATAAAGTGCATAGTTAAAATACTTCTTAATTCCTGTTTTTTTTCCAAGTTTAATGTAAACTTTTGCAAGTAAGTAAGCAGAAGGAACATAATAAGGGTTCTTTTTGTCTTTTGTGATCTTGAATAGAGTTGTTAAAGCAGAATAGTAGGATTTTATTTTATAGTACCTTAAAGCTTCTTCATATAGTTTTTTGTAATCTTCTTTCGTGTAAGTATTTTTTTGTGCCGCCGTTGAAAAGGAAAATAAAATAACAACCAGTAAAAGGCATATTTTAAACTTTGACATTTATTTCTCTGAAACTTTCCTTTTTGTTTGATTTCTCACTTTTTTCTCTTACTTCAAGTTTATATTTTTTAAATCCAGTTTCAGCAATTATACTTTCAAATTCATTTTTCATGTTATGAATATTTTTATTATCAGTAATTATCGTTAAATTAAATCTATTATTTATTAATGATGCTTTTAAGGTCAAATTGTCTAAATTTATTTTCATATTTACAAAGCGTTTTATATTTTGATCAAATTTTTGATTGCTTTCATTTCCTTCATTTTTTGTAACATAAGTTTTTTCTCCACCTGAATATGAATAATCCATTTTATAATCATTATTAGAAACAGTTTGCATATTATTTGTATTTTGATCATTGCTATTTTTAACAATTGGCTCAGTGGTAGTTTTAGTAAATTTATTTTTCATTAAATCTTGTTGATTTAAGTTTACAACATCAAAATTTTCATTTTTATTTTCCTGTATTTTTTGAGTTACTGAATTTTCTAAATTATCTTGTTTTTTTTCTATAAAGTATTGTTTTTTTTCGTGTCCCTTCAATTCAGTTTTTAAATTTCTAAGAAAAACATTACTATTTTTATTCTTTGTATTTTTATTTATAAAATTAAAATCCCTAACATTTTTCTCTTCTTGCATATTTAAAGTAAATATTTTTTTAAGTGTGTTTTCTTTTTGTAATTCTTTATTTTTAAAATCTACTTCATTAGCATATTTTGCGATTGATTTATTTTTATTTATATTTTTTATGAAATAAAAAACTTCAACTCTTTTACTTGACTTTAAAATATCTAAAAATCCATATTTTGCTTTTGGTATAACTTGAGAAGATTTAATTTTTTCTTGTTTTTTATAGTGAAAAACATTATTATCATAAATGTTATTTCCAGTTATATTTATTTCATTTTGAATTCTTTTAGTTTTTTTTTGCTCTTTTAAAGATTTTTTTGTAAAAATATTCTTCTCAATATTATCTTGGGACTTATCGGCAATTTTAATTTTAAAATTATCGGTAATTTTTAAAATGTTTTTTTCATTTTCTACATTCTTATGTATAAAAGACTTTTTAACGTTTTTATTATCTATAGGTAATTTATTTTCTATTTTTGACTTTTTATCTTGGCTTATAAAGCTTTGATCCTGCAAGTTTTTAGCTGTTATTACCTTACTTAAGTATATTTTCTTTATGTTTTTATTTAAGACATCTGTATTTTTACTGCTGTTTAAAATATATTTTGATTTTTCTTTTTTTACATCAAAAGTAACTATTTTACTTCTTTTTTTATTATTTTCTTCTACATTTTTATTTACAATATTTTCCTTAACAGGTTTTAAACTTATAAATGTGATTTTTTTTGATGTTGAAGCTTTTTTAATATCAATTTTTCTTTCAGTATTTTCTAGTAACTTTTCATACACAAAAGGATTCTTTTTTTTAATATTAGATTCTTTTTTATTGGAAGGTTTGAATTCTTGTATTACATTATTTATTTTTTTATGAGATTTTTTATTTTTTTCTACTTTATTTATTAAATTAAACTTTTTTATTAACTCTTCTTTTTGAAAATTTTTTATGTTTACTATTTCATCCTTTGAGATTTGTATATTAACGCTGACTTTAGATAATTTTGTTATCTTTTCTTTTGATGAATTTTGTAATTTATATAAAATCTGACTTTGTGAACTTAAATTTACTTTTTGTTTGTTAATATCTTTGTTTTTTAATAAATCTTTATGTAGTATTTTGTTTTCTTTTAAAATAAAGTTTATATTAGCAGTTTTATCTCCAAGTTTTTCTGACTTAAACGCTTCATTCAATAAATCACCAAAAGAAATGTGTTTTCCGCCGACAGGTAAATCTTTTTTACCTATTTGCTTACTTTTACCTTTAGGTATAAATAGCTTATTTAAAAGCTGAGTATTTTTTTCTAAATGCATAACATTATCTCTTTATTTAAGGATATAAATTATTTCGGCAGATGCAACCTACACTTTTAATAATTTTTTTAGCTTTTTTAAACCTTGAGATTTTAGTTGAGAAATTCTTCCCATTGATATACCAAGTATTTCTGAAATCTCTTTTAAATCTTTTTCTTCAAAAAATATCATCTGAATTACTTTTTTCTCATTTTCAGTAAGTAGATTTAATGTATCTTCTATTTTTTCTCTTAGCTCTATTTTGTATGCATATTCTTCAGGAGATTCTGCTTTTGATCTTAAAGTGTCTATAAGTTTGAGATCTTCTGTACCTCCAATAGCTTTTTCGATACTCAAAAAAATCGCTGATGAAGATAAAGGTATTTCCATTTGTTCATCTATCGGTTTTTCTTCTTTTTTAATTTTATCCCTAATTCCCCTAGGTACTATGTCAAGACTTCTCAAATAATCTAAAATCTCTCCTCTTATCCTGATATATGCATAAGTTGAAAATTTTGCAAAATCCTCGTTGTAGTTATCTAAGGCTTTTAAAAGACCTATAACTCCTATATTTACAAGTTCATCAAAATCTACTTCCCCTCTAGGTAGTCTATAATATATCTTGCTTGCTACCTTTTTTACTAAATTAATATTTTCTAAAACTATCTTATCTTTTTCTTCTTTAGATAGATTATGCATCTTATTTCTTTAGAAATCCTACTAATTTTTTCCAGAAACTCTCTTCTGTTTCTGAAATTGGTTCTCCAACCTCTTTCGCTGTTATTTCTTTTATTTGCTTTACAAACTGATCGGAAGGATAACTTTCTGATATAAGCTTTTTTTCTTTTATTGCTTTATTAACATTTTCAGACCAAGGTATCCACCCATATAGTTCAAAAGATTTATCCAAAAATTTTCTAAAAGATTGATCTAATCTTTCGTAAGTGTCTAAGGCTTCATTTTTGTTTTTACACATGTTTATTATAAGTTTGAAATTTGAATAACCATAAATTTTGTAAATAGATTTTATTAATGCATAAGCATCTAAAAATGCCGTTGGTTCTGGCGTTGTTATCACGTAACTTCTATTTGCTGCTCTAACAAAAGCAGACACTTTATTATCAATACCTGCAGAAGTATCAATAATTACATAATCATATTTCTTTGAAAATTCTGATAAGTCCTGAATAAGTTTAGAAATAAGAAAATCTTCCATTTCATCTATAGAATCAATTCCTGAAAATCCAGGTAAAACGTCAATACCAAATCTTGTAACCACTACATCTTCGATTTTCTTTCCATTCAACACATTTTTAAGGTTATTTTCAGGTTTTAGATTCAGAACAATATGAATATCGGCCATTCCAATATCAGCATCAATCAAAAGAACTTTTTTATCATACGAATTTACAAGATGATAGGCAAAATTAACTGCAAAATTTGTTTTTCCAACACCGCCTTTACCTGAAGTTACAGCTATAAACTTGTTATTCTGTTCTAAATTTTTCTTATTTACAAGTTCAATTAATTCTTTAGCTTGTTCATTCATTTAATTCCTCTAAAAGGTAATTTGCAAGGAGTTTAGGTGTTAGAACTTTAATATCTTCAGGTACTCTTTGGCCTGTACTTATATAAGTTACAGGTATTTTAGATTTAACTGCAATATTAACAATTAATCCAGGGGAAGATGTTTCATCTATTTTCGTAAACAAGAGATATTTAACAGGAAAATAAGATTTGTATCGTTTTATCACATTTAAGGCTTCATTGTAAGAGTAATTACAACTTATTGTTAATATGCTGTCAAGCCAGTCTATTCCGCCTTTTAGGATTTCTTTTATTTCTCCTAACTTCCAAGAATCATAATGACTTCTACCAACAGTATCAATTAAAACAACATCCATATCTGAAAGTTCAAGAAGTGTTTTTCTTAAGTTTTTAGAATCTGCTAACGTATAAAAAGGAATGTTTAAAATATTTGCATAAAACCTTGCCTGCTGTACAGCCCCAACCTTAAAAGTATCAGTAGAAATTACACCGACTTTTAGGTTTTTGTTCAAAATAAAATCAGAAGCTATTTTAAATAAATTTGTTGTTTTTCCAACACCTGTAGGTCCTACAAAAGATAAAACCTTAAATGAATTTTCTTCAGGCTTTATATTAAATTCACCGTAAAATTTAATATTTTCCTCAAATCCTTTAATTAAAGCCTCCTCAAAAGTAGAAGTAGTAAGGTCAAGCTTGCCTGTATCTATATCTATACCACATGCAGATTTAACTATCTGTTTTGCAACTTCAGGCTCAACATCTTTTTTTATGAGCAGTTTTATTAAATCTATAGACTCTCCTGTAAATTCTTCAAACTGGTTTACATCAATATCAGAAGTTTTATTTTTTTCACTAGATTCTACTTCTGGAATACTTGTTTTTATCTTTTCCTCAACTATCGCTTCAACTTTTTCAAGCAATTTATCAAAATCAATTTCAGGCTTTGTTTCTATTTCTTTTTTCTCAACAAATAGTTTGAACTTTTTCTTTTTCTTTATTGGGAACCATTTTACTCGTTCGAAAATTTCTTCGTAATGAAGAATCTTTATATCTTCTCCAAGCTCCTCTTTAGCCTTATAAATAAGCTTTTGAAGGTCTTCGCCTTCGTAAATTTTTATATCATCATTCATGTGCATCTATTGAACCTAATATATTTAATTTAACTTTTGGGTCAACTTCACTATATGATAATACAGCAAAATTAGGAAGATAAGGTTCAATCATTTGCTTAACATATCTTCTAATTGCTGGTGACGTTAAAAGTACAGGTGTTACCTGATTCATAATAAATTTTTCGGCAGATTGGCTTAATTTTGTTATTAAATTTTGAATAAATGAAGGATCTAAAGGAGGCAGTTCACCATCTGCTTCTCTTATTTTTTGTAAAATAAAGTTTTCTGTCTCAGGAGACAGCACTACTGCATATAGATTGTTATCTTTAGCATATTTTGAGGTAATAATTTTCTTTAAACTTTGTCTTACAAACTCTGTAAGTATATCTGGATCGTTTGTTTTAATTATATTATCAGATAAAGTTTCTACAATTGTTAAAATATCCCTGATAGGTATTCCTTCTTTAAGTAAATTTTGGAGTACCCTGTGAAGAATATTTAATGGAACTTGTTCTGGAATAATCTCTTTAATAATTGGATATTTCTTAGCAACTGCATCAACTATTTCTTTTGTTTCTGCTCTTCCTAGTATTTCATGAGCATGATTTTTTATAACCTCTGACATATGAGTTATTATAACTGTTGGTATATCAACTACTGTATATCCAAGCATTTTAGCTTTGTCTTTTAATTCAGGTTTTATCCAGTATGCATCAAGTCCAAAAGCAGGTTCTTGTGTTTTTACTCCTTCTATAGGACCTTTTGTATTTCCAGTATCAATAGCAAGCAAATGATCCGGCATTACTTCACCTTTAGCCACCTCTACATCCCTAATAAGTATTCTGTACTCTCCAGGTTTTAACTCTAAATTATCTTTAATGTGTATTAAAGGAATAATAATACCAAGTTCTTTTGAAAGTTGTTTTCTTAAAGATTTTATTCTTTTTATTATCTGTCCATCTTGAGATTCATCCACAAGAGGTATAAGGCCGTATCCTATCTCAAAAGTTATAGTTTCAGGCTGTGTTATAAGTTCTTCAGGTTCTTCCTCCTCTTTAGAGGCTTCTTTTATCATCTCTTTAGCTTTCTCTTCTTCCTCAATTTTTTGTTTTTCCTGCATAGACTTTTGCATAATATAACCTGTAACTGCAAGAAGAGCCCCTAATAAAAAGAAAGGAACAGTCGGCATACCTGGCACTATTCCCATGATAAAGAGTGCTGAAGCAGCCATGTAAAGTGCTTTTGGAAACGATGTTAACTCTTTAACTATTTCTACACCAAGATTTTCTTTTGCAACAGCTCTGGTTACCATTAGACCAGCAGCTGTTGAAGTTATTAAAGAAGGTATTTGTGAAACAAGACCATCACCAACTGTAAGTATTGTAAATGTTTGAAGTGCAGATTTTAGATCCATATTATGCTGGAACATACCAATTGCTATACCACCAATAATATTCACAAGTGTTATGATAATACCAGCGATAGCATCTCCTCTTATAAACTTACTTGCACCATCCATTGCACCATAAAAATCTGCCTCCTTTTGTATCTGCTCTCTTCTTTTTTGGGCTTCCCTTTCGTCTATTATTCCAGCATTCAAATCAGCATCAATAGCCATTTGCTTCCCAGGCATTGCGTCAAGTGTGAATCTTGCTGCAACTTCAGAAATTCTTTCTGTACCTTTTGTAATTACTATAAAGTTAATTGTGACAAGTATAATAAAAACTATAATTCCTACTATATAATTTCCACCGACTACAAACTCACCAAATGCCTTTATTACTTGACCTGCAGAATCAACTCCTTCATGACCGTGTAAAAGAATTCTTCTTGTAGTCGCAACGTTTAAAGACAATCTAAAAAGGGTCGCAAGCAAAAGCAGTGAAGGAAAAGAAGAAAGCTGAAGTGGGTTATTTATATAAATAGTAGACATTAAAATTGTTAAAGAGAAAGTAATACTTGCAGTAAGTAATATATCAAGTAAAAAAGGAGGGACTGGCAAAACCATTGCTCCGAGTATCGCAAGGAGCAAAACTATAACTATTATGTCTGAATTTCTTTGAACTTTATCTAAAAAAAGATAAAGGCTTTCAGGCATTATTTATCACCTGAGTATTTTGTATATGTTTTTACTGCTTCTTTAATAAAGGACTGAAGACCTAAAGAGTCAGTTTCGGAAATTTTTTCAGCTAAAGTCATATCCAGCATATCAAGATACATTTTAGAAGAAAAACTTTTTCCAAAAATCCCTTCTGGAATTGTTTTCCTGAACTCTTTTAAAATCATTTTAATAAAAGTTGCTTCAAACTCTTTAGCTACATCATCTATATTTTTTTTGGTACTTATTTTATTTACATCCCAGTAAGCAGTAACATCTGTTTCATTTATTTTCATTTTTATACCTACATTATTTTAATCTTAGCATGTATTTTTCCTGCATTTTTTATTGCCTGTATTATAGCAATTAGATCCCTTGGGGATACGCCAACTTCATTTAAAATATCAACAAGATCTTTTAAAGTTGCAGATTTTACACCAAATATTCTACCTGTTTCTTCAACTACTTTTGTCTGGGTTTGCTGGGTAGTTACTGTTTGTCCACCTGACAAAGGATTTGGCTGTGAAACAACAGGCTTTTTAACAACTTCAACATATATATTTCCATGAGAAACGTATATTGGTGTATCAAGTTTTATTTCTCCACTCATTATAACAGTCCCTGTTCTTTCATCTATAACAATTACAGGTTCATTATCAACTTCTATTTCAAGGTTAAGTATTGCAGATAAAAATCCCACTTTATCTTTTACAGATTTTGGGATTCTTACCTCAACAGTAGATACATCTTTAGCTGATGCTATTTTTACTCCAGCGTAATTATTTATTGCGGTTTCAATTTTTGTAGCAATATCGGGGTCAGGGTTTTTAAGTGTTAAAACAATTTTATCTTGATTTTCAAAAGAAAACGGCAAATCTCTTTCTACTATTCCGCCGTTTACTACAATTCCTGAAGTTGGGTGATTTTTCACTATCTTTCCACCTTTATTAGACTCAGAAAATCCTCCTCCTGTAGAAACAGGTCCCTGTGCAAATGCATACACTTTACCATCAGGTCCTCTAAGTGGAGTTCGTATCAAGACTCCATTTCCTATATTCTTTGCATCTCCAAGGGAGCTAACATTTACATCAAATCTCATCCCGCTTTTTGCAAATGGAGGCAGTGATGCGGTAACTATTACAGCTGCTGCATTTTTTGTTCTAACCTGACGGGGGTCTATATAAACACCCATTTTTCTGAGCATGTTTGCAATACTTAAAAGTGTAAATATGCTTGTAGTACCGTCTCCTGTACCATTTAGTCCTACAACAATACCATATCCAACAAGATAGTTCCCCCTTACTCCAAGTACATTAACTTCATTTTTAATTTTTACTTTATTTCCTGCGTCAGCAATTCCTATTAAAAAGAAAAAGAATATTAAAATAATTCTATACATTTTCACCTCTAAAACGGCCATATTTTAGCTAGAAATCTTGCAAGCCATCCAGGTCTTTGATGGTCTGCTATATAGCCTTTCCCATTATACTCAACATACATGTCTGAAATTCTTGAAGAATCTACAGAGTTATCTTGCTGTATGTAAGTTGGTTTTACTATCCCAGATATTTTTAATATTTGGGTATCGTCATTTATCCTTATTATTTTTTTCCCTACAACAAATAAATTTCCGTTTGGGTAAACTTTTACTACCCTTGCCGTTATTTTTGCAATAAGTTTTGCCTGTCTTTTTGTACTACCTGAACCCTTAAAGCTATCTGATGACTTTGCCGTCATTCCAGCAATTGGAGTTTTCTTCACCAGATCTTTTCCAAGCCATTTTGGTGATGGAAAATCATAGTTCATACTGGAGTCTTTTTTTGCATCACTCTGGGCACTTCCCTGACCTGAAAGATTTTCAGTTACTTTAATAGTAATAGTGTCCCCTACCCTTAAAGCCTTATCATCTGAAAAAAGATTATCATAACCAGTGTATAAAGACCCTGGAGGTGTTTTTATGTTCTCATCAACAATTTCTGGAGGTTTTGGATCGAAAGGTTTATAAACTTCCTTTTTTTTAGCACAGGATACAAATAGTAAAGATATTGCTACTAAAGTTAATCCCTTCCTGAAATGAATTTTACTTTGTTTTTTCCAATTACCCTGCATAATATTACCTTCCCTGAAGAGGTATTCCTTACCTTAATAAGATCTCCCATCTCTCCATTTTCAAGTGCCCTACCAAGAAGCTTTATCCTAAATCCATTTTTCTCATACAGAACTTCAACATTTGTATTACGAAGTACAAAATATTCTTTTTCTAAAGACTTCAAAGTAATAGGTTGACCTTTTCTAATTGCAAACCGTACCTTCTTACCTATTATCTCATTTACATCCGTGAAATACCTTTCGTCATTTTTAGCTTTTACTTTATTTACCGCAACATCGGTCGGCTGTATTATACTACCTTTTGGAATATATCTTCTTGCGACAACTGCTTTTGTAGTTTTGAAGTATTTTACACTTGCAGATGTTTTATAGTTATCTACAAAGATATCAAAATACATGTAAGAACGGGTATTTCCTTTTGGAACAATTTTTATTTTTGGCTTTCCGATAACTTCAACAGTTATATTTGGCAAATTTATTTTTTCCACTTCTATATTCTGATAATGCTTTTTAATAAAATCTTTTAACCTTCTTTCAAGGAAATCTTTATTTACAGTAGTTTTCTTAAGTATGATTATAGTGTAGTCACCTTTAACTACAACATCTTTAAGGCTAACATAGTTATTTTTTAAAATATTTAAAACTTCTTTTTTTGTTATTTTTGTTTTGTCTGATGAAAGTTTTTTTACAACAAGTGAAGATATATAATTAGCAAAGTTTTGGTTATTTGATTTTATATGGGCAATATCCTGCAGTTTTATCTGCTGGGTTTCAACATTTGCTATTTTCTTAAGCTTAATCTCAACAACTGCAAAAGAGTAAGAATATAAAAATAAGCTAATAAAAAAACTAAGACTTAAGCGTGCTAACAGTTCTAAGCATTTCATCTGCAGTTGTAATACCTTTAGAATTCATTTCATAAGCCCTTTGTGCTACGATCAGATTCACCATCTCCTCAACAATATTTACATTGGAAGCTTCCAAGAACCCTTGCGCAAGTTTTCCAAAACCGTCAGTATTAGGAACACCTTCTATAGGCTGCCCCGATGCATCTGTTTGTTTGAAAAGGTTTTGCCCTATTGCCTGAAGTCCTGGAGGGTTAATAAAGTTATAAAGATTTATTTGCCCGAGCTCTTCAGTCGTCTGTACTCCTCCTTCATTTCTTACTGCATAAACATTACCGTTTTCGCTGATATTTATACTTATAAGTGTTTCTGGTGCAGTAATCTGAATATTAGGACTTAATCTGTAACCTTCTGCAGTTACAATGTATCCCTGATCATCTATTTGGAAGTTTCCTGCCCTTGTATATGCCTCTCCACCTCCAGGAAGTTCTATCCTAAAAAACCCTTTACCCTGTATGGCAATGTCAAGAGGTCTGTCAGTTTTCATCAAACTTCCCTGAGAGAATGTTTTGGATATATCAGAAAGCTTAACACCAAGTCCCACCTGCATACCTGTTGGAACTCTTGTTTCAGTAGAGCTCATTACTCCAGGATCTCTAAGGTTCTGATATATTAAATCTTCAAAATTTGCTCTGCTTTTCTTAAATCCAACTGTATTTACGTTTGCTATATTATTTGAAATAACATCCAAATTTGTTTGCTGTGCCTGCATACCTGTTGCTGAAGTCCATAATGCTCTAATCATAACAAATTACCTCCTTTAGGCTCTGCCTATCTCTGTACTTTTTTGTTCTATATTATCTAATGCTTTCATTAAATTACCGTACATATCCATTCTTCTTTGGGCATTTATAAGCTCTGTCATTGCTTGTATAGGGTTGACATTTGAGTTTTCTAAAAAGCCTTGATGAATTTCATAACTGGCCGTTGTTTGAGGGGAAGATGGTGAGTAATAAGATTCACCTATAGGTTTAACACTTTGATAATTCACAATACTAAGTTTTGCAATAAGTTCATTATTCTGGTAAATACTGCCGTCTTTTGTAACTGTTATATTTTCAACTGAGCTTAGTTTTATAACTTTACCCTGTGTATCCAGTACAGGGTTGTTGTTAACATCTACGAGGGTTCCTGTGCTGTCCAGTTTAAAATGCCCATTTCTTGTTAAGAATGTCTGATTTTGAAATCTTACCTGGAAAAAACCTTCACCATCTATTGCAAAATCTAAAGGTCTATCTGTTTTTCTCAAACTTCCTTGGGTAATTACGACAGGTGTATCCTGAAACCTTGGGAAAACAAGAAGTTCTTTAGACTGCCCAGGATTGTCTGGTATTTTTTGACTCATTTCTTTTAAAAGTAATTTCTTAAATCCAGGAGTATTAACGTTAGCAAGATTATTCGTAATCGTATCAAGCTGTTCTAGGGCTCTCTCTCCTCCAGAAGCTAAAACATATATAGGTTGAAAATTTACTGCCATTTTTACTTACCGCCTTCAAGTAAGAGTTTCATTCTCTCCTGCACTGTAACAATACTTGTAATTTTTACTCCAAAATTATTTTCGACAGTATAAAGCTCACCTTTAGCCACAAGTTTCCCATTTATTTTTATATCTACTGGCTCATTGATATATTTATCTAATTCTAAAACAGCATTTGGATTTAGTTTTAATACATCTTCAAGCAGAATTTCTTTACCACCAACCTCAACACTTATCTCAAGTGGAATGTCCATCAAAAGTTCTAATTTTTCATCTTCAACTTTTCCAGACTTAGTTTCTTCTTTTTGCTCTTGAAGAGCTTCCTCCCACTGTTTTGCTATTTCATCCTGATCTACAGTTTCTTCCTGCTTTGACTGCTGCTCTTGTAGAGCCTCTTCCCATTGTTTTGCTATCTCTTCTTGATCTACTTCTTCTTCAGTTTCTTGAGGTTCCTCTGTTTGACTTTCAGTTGATTCAGTTTGCCCTTCTTGCTGTTGCAGGGCTTCTTCCCACTGTTTTGCCATTTCCTCTTGATCTATTTGTTCTTCTTGATTTTCTTCATTTGGTTTGTTTTCTTCACTCATTGTTCTCACCTATATAAATATCTTTAATTTTTACAGCAAATTTATCCTTTTTCTTTCCAAGCTTTCCTAAAAATTTAGGTTTGTCTTCAACATATACTTTCAATAAATCATTAACTGAAATTTTAGTTTCTATTTTAGTTCCTTCTTTCCATTCAAGTATGTCTTTTACTTTAAAAGTATCCTTTAATAGCTCAACCCATAGATATACTTTTATTTTATTTACCTTTTCAAGTAAATAATTTTTCCAGGCAACATCTTCTTCTATCTGTGTTACTTCAGAGTAAATAAAATCTTTTATAGGTAAAAACATATTTTGTGGAAAACAAAAGAATATAGGTGCTTCATATCCATCTATATCAATGGAAAGTTCAACAACAATAACCTTTTCACTTGGAGAAACTATACGGGCAAGATTTGGGTTTAATTCTACAGATTTTATTTCAATTTTAACTGGATAAATCTGCTCCCAAACAGATTCAAATGTTTCAAGTATAGTTTTAATAAAGTCATTTATTACTTTCATTTCAAGTTTTGTAAATTCTCTTCCTTCAACTTTAAAAGGTTTTGGAGGTCCACCAAAAAGGACACTAACAATAGTGAAAACTAACCTCGAATCCAAAACCAAAAGGGCATTTTCTTTTAAAGGTTTCATTGAAATTATTGTATAGCTTGCAGGAAGAGGAATTTTCAACATAAAATCATTAAATCTTGTTATATAAATATCATTTTGAGAAACCATATTCACATTAGGAACTATTTTTCTAACTTCATCTCTAAAGATCTTTATCCATCTTGTAAGAATAAATTCAAGACCGGGAAGTCCGCCTTTCTTTATATGCTCAACCTTTGAAAAATCAAAAGGTCTTACTTTTTCTTCTTCTTTCTTTTCTTCTTCTTCTTTTCCCCCACCTAGTAAAGCATCTATCTCTTCTTGAGATAAGAACTCTTCAGACATTTAGTATCTCCGTTAAATCATTTCTTCACCTGTACCGTACTCTATTACTCCTTTTTCGATTAAATCCTTGATTACTGAAATAACCTTTTTACGTGCATTTTCAACTTCAGACTTTTTTACAGGTCCTAAAAGCTCCATATCTTCTAAAAACATTTGAGCAGCTCTTTTTGACATATTATTTAAAAACTTATCTAAAATTTCTTGAGGAGCTCCTTTTAAAGCTATTAGTAAGTCATTTTTATCTACAGCTTTTAATACTTCTATAATATCTCTATCTGACAATTTAACAATATCTTCAAATTTAAACATTCTATCTTCAATTTCTGTTGCAAGTTTTTCATCTTCTTTATGTAAATCCTCTAAAATTTCAGTTTGTAGATCTTTAGGAAGGGCATTGACTATTTCTGCAGCTATATCTAACCCTTTTAAAGTTTCTTCTTCGCCTGCACTTATTGTTAAAAGCTCTTCTTCCAGCGTTTCAGCAACAGTTTTAAGCATTTGAGAAGATATTTTTTCTAGATTTGCAATTCTTTTTATTACTTCTTCCCTTACATTTGTAACGCCAAGTCTCTTTGGTAAATACTGAATAATTTCTGCAGCCTTTTGAGGATTCATTTGAGAAAGAATCAATGCTATAACTTGTGGATGTTCATTTTGTAAAATGTTAGCTATCATTTTTGGATCAAGCTTTTCAAGTTCTCTAAATATAGCCTTTCCCTCTTCTACCGTTAAAGCTTCTCCAAAAAGCTTTTCAATTTTATCAGGAGGTAAAATTTCCTCTAATATTTTTCTAATATTAGAAGGTGCTACCTTTAAAGGTGCCATTGACTTTAATTTTTCAAGAGCTTCATTAAGAACCTGTTTTGTAGTTTCTTTATCAGGCGGTTCCATTGATATTATATATTTAACTAACCTTTCAATTTCTGATTCTTTTAAATGTTTGAAAATTTTTGCTGTTTTTTCTTCAGGAAGTAAAGATAAAAGAATAGCCGCTTTTTCAGCACCTGTTAGCTTACCTTTTTTATTATCTTTTTCATCCGGCATAATTATTCCTTAAGTATTATTTAGATACAGCATCCCAAACCTTTTCTATTTTTTCTTTTAATGTTTCAGCTGTAAATGGTTTTACAACATAGTTGTTTACCCCTGCCTTTATAGCAGCAATTACATTTTCCTTTTTTGCTTCTGCTGTAACCATTAATACAGGTAAGTGTTTTAAGTTTGGATCTTTTCTTATTTCTTGAACAAGCTCAAGACCTGTCATGTTTGGCATATTCCAATCTGTAATAACAAAATCATATTTTTGGCTTCTAAGTTTATTTAACGCTTCCACACCATCTTCAGCTTCATCAATATTTTTATAGCCAAGTTGACTTAATAAACTTTTAATAATTCTTCTCATTGTAGCCATATCATCAACTACTAAAAATTTCGTATCTGGTGGTGGTAGTGCCATTTATACCTCCTTATGCTTATGTTTAGGCTTAACAGCGTATTTATGAACTAATTTAAGTAAATCTGGTGCATCAAATTTAACAAGATGCGCATCAGCTTCAACCATTTTAGCTTTATCAACAGTTGCTTTATCACTTAAAGAAGTATTTATTATAACAGGAATTTTTGAAAATTCTGGATGTTGTTTTATTCTTTTAGTAAATGTTAGTCCATCCATTCCAGGCATCTCAATATCTGATACAATTAATTGAACTTTATCTGTTATATCTACACCTTCCTCTTTTGCTTCTTGTAATAGTTTTTCTAAAATTTCTAATCCTTCCATTCCATTTTGGGCTTCTATTACTTCATGGCCGTCTTTTTCAAGAATTCCTCTTATTATTCTTCTTGCAACAGGAGAATCGTCTAATATTAATATTCTAAATTTACCTTTTCTTTCCACTTCTTCTTCAGGTACTTCTTCTGTAACTCCGAAAATTTTTATCATTCCAAGCTCATCTAGTATACCTTCAAAGTCAAGTAAAAGTAGTAGTCTTCCATCTTCTATTTCTATAACTCCTATAACTTTACCACCGAGCCTTTCATCAACACTTGGAGGAGGTCTTTTTATATCAGACCATCTTATTCTTCTGATTCTTTTTGCCTCATGAACCATAATTCCTACAACTTCTCTTAAAAATTCCATAACAATTACATACTTACTTGCATCTTCCGAAGGCTCTTTAATCTTCATCCATTTTGCAAGATTTATAATAGGTACAATCTCTCCTCTAATTTTTGCCATACCTTCTGCTTCAGGGGGAAGGCCAGGTGCTTTGATTATATTATTTGGTTTTAATATTACTTCTTTTACTTTTGCAACATTAACTCCCATAATCCATTCATATATACTGCCGTCTTCTAATTGTTCATACATCCTAAAATCTATTATTTCAAGTTCATTTGATCCTGTTTCTAAAATCTTTGGTAAAAAATCCTTTTTTGCCATTTTTATCCTCGTTTGTTAAATATTTTTTTAATATCCAGTAAAATTAGCAAATCATTATTAAGCATAACTACGCCTTTTATATATTCAGGATCGATGCCAACTGCATTCATAGGTGGAGGCTGAATATCTTCAGGAAAAATTTTAACAGCTCCTTCAATTTTATCAACAGATATTCCAATATTTCCAAGATCTGTCTCTACAACTATAACTGTAGCAGATTCCAAATTTTCTTCTTGACCTTGAAGATTAAACATTTTCTTTAAAGAAACTACAGGTATTATATTACCTCTCAGGTTCATTACGCCCATTATGTAAGGTTTAGTCTTTGGAACAGGCGTTATTTCCACATCTGTTGTTATTTTAGTAACATCATTTATATCAACTCCAATCAATTCATCATTGAGCCTGAAAGTTATTATCCTTTCTTCTCGGCTTATTTCCTCTTTTAGTTCTTTGATACCTACAACCTGCATCTCTCCATTGTTAGCCATTTTAAATTACCCCTACAATATTAGTTTTAATATCTTGTATTAAAGAATTTGGATCTACAATTAAAACTACTTTTCCATCACCTGTTATTGTAGCCCCTGCAATTCCTTTAACATCTTCCAGTAATTCTCCAAGAGGTTTTATAACAATTTCTTCTTCCCCAAACATCTCTTCTACAGCTATTGCAATATTTTTCTCTCCTACTTTTACAATAACAACGTAACGTTTTTCTTTCTCATCTTCTATTTCAAACAGTTCATTTAATGTAAATAGTAAAAATACTTCATCTCTGAGCATTAATGATTTAAAGTGTCCAACTCTTTTTACATTTTCAGGTTTGTATTTGACTATTTCAACTACAGAGAATAAAGGTATGGCAAATATTCTATCGTTAACGGCAACCATAAGTGTCCTGATAATAGCAACAGTTAAAGGAAGTTTCATAATAATTTTTGTTCCCTGTCCAGGATGACTTTCTATTTCTATATTTCCTCTTAAAGAATGGATTGTTGATGCAACAACGTCCATTCCAACACCTCTACCTGATACATCACTTACCTGTTCTACGGTAGAAAAGCCAGGCATAAATATAAGTTCAAAAGCTTCTTTATCTGACATATTTTCTGCTTGTTCTGGTGTTATTAAACCTTTTTCTATTGCCTTTCGTTTTACTTTTTCAGGATCTATACCTCTTCCATCATCTTCTATATAAATAATTATTCTATCTCCTTCCTGATATGCACCGAGCTTAATAGTCCCAACTTCAGGTTTACCTGCCTTTATTCTTTCTTCAGGAGGTTCAATTCCATGGTCTATAGCATTTCTAACAAGATGTATTAAAGGATCTTCAAGTTTATCAAGAATACTTCTATCAATTTCTGTATCTTCACCTTCAAGTATAAGCTGTACTTTTTTATTTAATTTCTTAGCAAGGTCTCTAACAACCCTTGGGAATTTACTAAATATTTTCTTAACTGGCTGCATTCTGAGCTTCATTACAGCATCTTGTAAATCACTAACAGTTCTGCTCATTCCTGTAATAGATTCAATAAGCTCTTCCACTAATGGGTCTTCCTTTTGGGACAGTAAAGACGCAAGTTTTACAATTCTGTTTCTATCTAGAACAAGTTCACCAACAAGGTTCATAAGTGCTTCAACCCTTTCAACATCAACTCTTATTACATCTTCTTTTTTCTCTGATTTTTTCTTTTGTTGTGGTTTCGCACTTTTAGCTTTTTCCTCTTTTCGAGGAGCTTTTTGTTCTTTTACTTCTGGAGTTGCTTGAGTCTCTTTTTTTTCCCCGGCAGGTTTAGAAGCTTCTTTGGGCTTAATTAAATCCTTTATATCTTTTCCTTCTTCTATAAGTTTTTCAAGCTTTTCAATTACAGACATCGGAGGTCTTTCAGCTGGTGGCAGAAGAATTATATCCTCAAGCAACTCTTCTAAATTTTTAGCTCCAAAAGTAGTTATAAGATCCTTTATATCTTCATCTACTCCTTCTACAAATTCATATTCTTCAGGAGTTGTTTTTTCTTTCTCACTTTCACCACTTTGCTGTACCGAAGGAATTTCTTTTCCTTCTAATATAGCCTGTAATTTTTCTGATATTTCCCTTACTTCATCTTCATCCGGAATCTCCATATCTTCTCTAAGCCTATATATCCCCTCTTTTAGTTTATCTATTCCTTCCAAAATAATATCCATCATATCAGATGTAAGTTTAAGCTCATCATTTCTAAGTTTATTAAAGATATCTTCTATTTTATGTGCTATTTCAACTATAGTTGTTAGGTTTAAAAATCCTGCCCCGCCTTTTAAAGTGTGAATTTCTCTAAAAATTTTGTTTAATAATTCTTTATCTTCTGGATTTTCTTCTAAGGCAATTAAATCATTGTCTAATTGTTCAATAATTTCATCAGCTTCAACCAAAAATTCATCCAAAATTTCTTTCATGTCCTCTGGAATGTTAACTTTCATAACCTTTCCTCTCTCAAAATAAATTTATAATCCAAATTCCTTTAAGATATCATCAACATCATCTTGTTTAACTTCTTTTTCCCATTCAAGTTCTTCAAGTTTTTTTCTAAATTCTTCTCTTTTTTCTTTAAAATCTTCATCAGATATACCAAGTAAAAGCAGTATTTTTAATATCCTTTTTTCAATATCTTGAAGAAAATCTAAAACTTTATTTACCCTTTGCGAAATTATATCTTGAAACTCCATTAATGTTATACTTTCTGTTAAAATTTTTATTGAGTCTTCTATTATCTTCTTTTGCTCTTGGACTATTTCTTTATCGGCAATGTTCTCTAATTTTTTATTAAGCTCCAACATCTTTTCTAAATTGCTTAAAACAGTATTGATATTGTTTATTAATTTTTCTACAGAAGATTTGCTTTCTTTTACAACCAAATTAAGGTGGTTTTTTACAACTTCAAATCCTTCTTTTTTTACGCCAAGATCAGATGCTTCTTCTTTATATTTTTCTATTACCATAATGAGATTTTTTACTTCTTCTAATATGCTTTTATTTTCCATTTATAACCTCTTTTCATTAATACATAATATTTTAATACTATAGATTTCGGAAAAAAATTGCAATTATTTAAGATTTGATTTAAATTTAAAGTATGGATTTAAAAGATAAACTCACAGCATTCAAAGAAAGTTTAGAAAAAGAATATCAGTTACTTCTCAAGTTAAACAATCCTCAAGAACTGTTAAATGTTATTGAAGAAAAAAAGAAAATAATGTCAGAACTATCTAAATACAATAAGGAAGATTTTGAAAAATATGTTGAGCTATTAAAAGAGATTGAATTTTTAAATAAAAGAAATTTAAATCTTGCAAATAACAACATGGCTTTTATAGATGAACTTTTCTCAGCTATATTTGAAGAAGATATTGAAAAATACAACCCTTACGGCGAAATATCTCAGGGACAAAAAAGCGGTATATTTAATAAAAAAATATGATTTTATGCCGATAATATACTATAAGTATTAATAATTAGTAAACTGAGGTTGTCATGTCAATATTTGGTCTTTTATCCCTTGGAAGTCAAGCTATTTTAACAAATCAAAAATCCATTAATATAACTAATGAAAATATAGCAAATCAATATTCTGATGGATATGCAAGGCAAAATGTCTCTCTTCAAGATATCGTTCCTGAAGGGGTGGATATAAAACGTATAGAAAGGGTATTTGATAATGGTCTTTTTAAAAGATATTTAAATCTAAATCAAGAAGTAAGTGGTGATGAAACATATACAAACTTATTATCAGAAATAGAAACTATGTTTAATGACATACAGGGTACAGGATTTTATGAAAATATAAATAAGTTTTTTAACTCATTTAGTGATGTAGCTATAAATCCTGATGATCCGTCTGCAAGAGATGCTGTTATATCTGCTGCAAACCAACTAGTAGCAAATATAAGAGATACTTACAACTATATGACGAAAATAAGAGATGAAATTTCTCTTTCCATAAAGGATAATGTCAGTAGGGTAAATGATATTGTTAAAAATATTGCCCAGTTAAATCAAGATATTAAAGCATTTAGATTTGACGAGACAAGACTAAATAACTATTTAAACCAAAGAGATGCCTTATTAAAAGAACTTTCTTCCTATCTTGATATAAAAGTTGTTTACAGAGATGACAATACTACAGACATATATACAGTTAAAGGTCATGCGCTCGTGACGTACGACCAGCCTTATGAAGTAACATACGAGGCTAAAGAAGATGGTGTCATAATAAGAGTTGATACAACAGATTTAACTTCACAGTTCAAAAAAGGTCAAATAGGTGCAAAAATAAAAGCTATTGATTTTATTAACAAAAAAATAAATGACTTAAATGATTTTACTGCACTTTTTACATCTTCTGTAAATAAAATTCACAGACAAGGATATGATTTAGATGGAAATACAGGAATTGATTTTTTCAAAATATCACCTGACAGCTCGTTAAACTACATAAATGCTTCAAATATAGCATTAAATATAACTGACTATAAGCAAATTGCAGTTGCATCAGACCCAAATTACTTAAATGCAGATAACTCAATTGCAAAATCAATTTTTGCCTTAAAAGATTTCAATGAAATAACAACTAAAGTCAGCCAAACGGCAGTTTCTTCAACGGCAACATTTGGAAGCGGAAGTTTTGACTTAATTCTAGACAATCAAAAAATAGCAACTATAAACTATACAGCTACAGATACGTTAAATGACATAGTAAATAAAATCAACTCAGCCCAAAATCTAGTTGTAGCTCAAACTTACGAAAATCCACCCTCAAGTGGAAACTTTTATGTTCAGCTTTATGCAAAAGACATAAAACTATCCCCGTCCATTAAAATACAAAATGACACAGGTAGCTTCAATTCTTCCATTGGAGGAATCGATAACTATTCATCACTGTACAATCCTGAAGAAAAAACTCTTTTAACCACCCAGACAGGTCTTCAAATAGGAAGCAATTATTATAAAATAAGCAATGTTGATAATTTAAACTTGCTTGACTCAAAATCTTTCCAAGAACTTTACACAAAAAGATTTACTTCAGAAATTGGATTTGAAATTTCAGATGCTAAAAATAGGCTTGAAGCAAATAAAAATTTAAGAGATGCTGTTCAAAATAAAATAGAAGAAAACTCCGGTGTTAACATAGATGAAGAACTTGTTAATTTGATGCAGTATCAAAGAGCTTACCAATCTGCTGCAAAAATAATAAGCGTTACAGATGAACTGCTCCAAACTATATTAGGCCTTGTAAAATAATTAGAATAATCTAAAATTTATATAGGAATTTCCGATAATATGTATAAAATTTTAAATCAAGGTTTTTGGCTATGAGAGTGCCTGATATATCCTTTTACAATACGTTTATAAAAAATAACGAGATAAAAGAAAATAAGTTATTAAAATATACAAATCAACTTTCATCAGGTAAAAAAATACTTCAGCCTTCAGATAATGCTGTTGATTCAGCTAAATCTCTGAGACTAGGCAAAATTATAGATGACATTTCTACCTACAATAGAAATATGGATCAGGTACAGGCAGTACTTGAAACTGCGGAAAGTACACTTGGAAATATTGTAGATGTTTCTCAGGAAGCAAGGGTTCATATTATTCAGACTTTAAACACAGGTGTTATGGATGCAGAAGATGCTCAGATTTTAAAAGATTATTTTCAAAGCATTAGAGATTATATAATTAAACAAGCTAACGTATCAGTTGGTAATTCAAGAATATTTGGCGGTGTTAATGCTCAAATTGATCCTTTTAACACTCAAGGTATATATCAAGGTCAAACTTTAGAAACAAAAGTTCCTATATCTAAAGGTGTAGAGCTAAACACTACATTCAATGGTATAGAGTATTTAGGGACAATTCAATCTGGTGTATGGAATGATGCTAATGCAGATAATAATGTTGATTTAACAGAAGTAAGTAATAAAATTGGAGTTGTTAAAGCTCTTGATGATATTATTCAGATAATAGATAGTGGAGATATTTATAAGCTCCATGGATATTTTTCAGATATGGGATATAACGATCCTAATAATGCTTTAGTTGGTGCTACCGAAAGTGGAACTTTAACAATAAATTATGGAACCTATACTTTAAATGTAAACTATGATGGAGATACAACATCTCCAAATCCTTCTACACTTAATGAACTTGTAAATGCTATAAACACAGATCCAACAAACCAGTATATTGAAGCATTTGTATTTCAGGATAAAGACGGTGTGTACAGGCTTGGACTTGTTGCCAAAAATGATGCATCTATTCCAATTACAGTTTCTGACAGCTCTGGAGCTTTATCAAAAAGAATTGGAAATGTTTCGTCGATACTTGAGACATTTGATAAAGGATTTAACGGGGTAGCAGCAGCTCGCTCTAGAATAGGAACTCAAATGTCTGTTATTGATGATTTAAAACCTCAAAATGAATTTTTACAAACAGTATTTTCCGAATTAAAATCAAAATTTGAAGATGCAGATTATGCATCTGTAATATCTGAACTTGAAAAAGTTAGAACGTCTTATGAAGCATTACTTGCATCTTTTAATCAAAATAAAGATTTATCACTTTTAAATTTCCTTAAGTAATGAAAATTAAAAAAGGCCTGGGAGCGGGGGATGGACTCCCAGGAAATTAAGGTAGGTTTACAGCAGCAGAATCACCTGCATCGGCCACAGATAGTTTTTATATAAGCAAAATTTATGCCAAATTTAAATTAATTCTTTTGAATGTAAAAATATTAAAAATTGTCCAATTTGGGACAAAAGATTTCTTTTTGGGACAACTAAATTTTTAAGGCAAGTAATATACCGTCTCTAAGCGGAACAATACTTGAAAAAAATTTTCCAGATTTGAACATATATTCATTAAATTCTAGTATCTTTTTTGTTTTATTATTAGGATTTTCTTCAATTACTTTGCCGTGCCATAAAACATTATCTGCTATTATTAAAGCATTTTCAGATAAATTAGTTTCAAGTTCCTTTACTGCTTCTAAATATCTTGACTTTTCATGATCTAAAAAAAGAATATCTATATTTTTATATTTCTTTGCATTTTCAACAGCATCTCCAACTTCAAAAACAGCCTTTTCTGTTAAATTCCCTTCTTTAAAAAACTTTTTAGCTTTTTCTATATTTTCTTCTTTATAATCATTTAAAACAACTTTTCCATCTCTTAATGCCTTTGCAAACCAGTAAGCTGAATATCCAAATCCTGAGCCAAGTTCTACAATTAGCTTGGGATTTTTTATTTTGGTAATTAAATATAAGAAATTTCCAACAAGTCTATCCACAATAGGGAAATTTAACCTATGTCCTAATTCTTCCATTTTTAATAAAACAGGATCATCTATATTAACTAAAGACCTTAAATATTCATCAATTTTTGGGTTTGTTATGAAATCCATTAAAAATCCTTGAATTTTTAAGTTTTATAATAATTTTATTTTAAAAAGATTTTTGAGGTTAAAATATGATAAAAACCCCTTTTAAAATAAAACTACCATTTGAACCTGCAGGCGATCAGCCGAAAGCAATAAAACAGCTTTATCAAAATTTAAAAGATGGAGTAAAGGAGCAGGTTTTACTTGGAGCCACAGGAACCGGAAAAACTGTCACATTTGCAAAAACAATTGAAAAATACGGCAAGCCTGCCCTTGTTTTAACCCACAACAAAACCCTTGCAGCACAGATTTATAGGGAACTGAAAGAAATATTTCCAGATAACGCTGTTGAGTATTTTGTTTCTTATTATGATTACTACCAGCCAGAAGCTTATCTGCCAGAAAAGGATGTTTATATAGAAAAAGACAGCTCTATAAACGATGCAATAGACAGACTTAGACACTCTGCGACAAAAAGTCTTATAGAAAGACCAGATACTATAGTTGTTGCTTCTGTTTCCTGCATATATGGTCTTGGAACACCTGAGTTTTATGAAAAGTTAAGACTCCAGCTTTATATTGGAATGCCTATAGACAGGCAGGAGCTTTTAAGAAGATTAATAGAACTTCAATATCAAAGAGACGATTACTCATTTAAAAGAGGAACATTTAGTGTAAAAGGTGATACAGTGGAAGTTTTAGCTTCCCATACTGAGGATACAATTTTAAGAATTGAGTTTTTTGGTGATGAGATAGAAGCTATTACAGAACTTGATCTTTTTAATAGAAATGTAAAAAGAAAACTTGACAGGGCTGTAATATTTCCGGCAAGCCATTATGTAATACCAAAGCCTGATATAGCTGAAGCTGTTAAACAGATACAGATAGATCTTGAAAAAGAGGTAGAAGAGTTTAGAAAACTTGGGAAAGAAATAGAAGCTAATAGACTGTGGCAGAGGACAAATTATGATATTGAAATGATACTTGAACTTGGAACATGTAAGGGAATAGAAAATTATTCAAGATATTTTGATGGAAGAAAACCTGGAGAAGCACCTTATACTCTTTTAGATTATTTTCCCGACGATTATTTACTCATAATAGATGAGTCCCACGTAACAATACCTCAGATAAGAGCTATGTACAATGGAGATAGAAGAAGAAAAGAAAACCTTGTTAAATATGGCTGGAGAATGAAATCTGCTTTTGATAATAGACCTTTAAAATTTGAAGAATTTTTACAGAAAATAGAAAGAGCTATCTATGTATCTGCTACGCCATCAGATTGGGAGATTGAAAGAAGTAAAGGAGTAATAGTTGAGCAAATAATAAGACCTACAGGACTTTTAGATCCGGAAGTTGTAGTAAAACCAACAGAAGGACAGATAGATGATTTAATATCTGAAATATGGAAAGTAAAAGAAAGAAATGAAAGGGCTATAGTAATAACCTTAACAAAGAAAATGGCTGAAAATTTATCAGACTATCTGCAGGAAAGAGATATAAAAGCTGTTTATCTCCATTCAGAAATAGATACTATAGAAAGGGCAAAAATTATAAAAGAGTTAAGAGAAGGTATTTATGATGTAGTAGTTGGAGTAAATCTCCTTAGAGAAGGAATAGACATGCCTGAAGTTTCACTTGTTGCTATTTTAGATGCTGACAAGCAAGGATTTTTAAGATCTACAACAGCCCTTATCCAGATAATAGGAAGGGCAGCAAGAAATGTAAACGGAAAAGCAATTTTATACGCAGATAAAATTACTCCTGCAGTGGAAAAAGCAATAGAGGAAACAAACAGAAGAAGAAAACTGCAGGAAGAATATAACAAAAAACATGGAATTACTCCAAAAACAATAAAAAAAGAAATCAAAGACCTTATAAACCTTGAAGAAGTTGGAATAAAAATATATGAGGATATACCCGATAATATAAATACAGAAGAAGACCTTTTAAAAGAAATAGAAAAGCTTGAAAAACAGATGTGGGAGCATGCTAAAAACTGGGAATTTGAAAAAGCTGCTGCACTTAGAGATAAAATAGAAAAACTTAAAAAGGTGGCTGTATCTTTATGAAACAGGTTGTATTATTTTTAACACTTATTTTCGTATCTTTTTCATACGCAAAAAAGTTTCCGGTAAAAAAAGGTGATATTATAGATGGCACTTTAAATATAGGCATAATAATTCCCTCAAATAACCAGCAAAACTTTCAAATGCCTTATCAGGGACAAAAAGAAAAAGAACCCCCTCAGGTTTATCCTGTTTCTATAACATTAACCTCACCTCAGTTTCAAAACTGCAACGCAGTTGGTGAACTTATATACAATCCACAATTCAATAGATTTTATGGAAACATATCAAAAATAAGCTGTAATGAAAATGGAAAAATAAAAGATTATAAAACCAAGGGATATATACTGAACAATCAATCTATAATGGGATTATCCCAAAATGAAGCCCAGCCTAATACGCCTGTAAAGATTATGATAGTGGAGGAAATTAAATAATTTATGCTTTATAAAGCTTTATAAAATCTATAGTTGATAGAATAAATAAAATCAAAATAGCGAAAATAAAAATAAGCGTTCCATAAATAGATAATCCATAAATATCAAGCCCAATAAAAATTATGTAGGAAGTTATGAGGAATTTATATAAATTTTCAAATTTATTTCTTGAGAGAGGTGCTCCTTTTTTATTTTCCTTCATACTGAAAATAATTCTTGGAGTAAGATGAAGCATTCCACCTATTATTGTAAACAGTCCAAATCCATAAACCATAAAATCTATGTGATAAGGAATTAATGTAAACAGATTAGCAACTCCAATAACATGTGCAATAATTAAACCTACAAGCAAAAATACATGACCTGTTATAAAGTATTTAACAGTATAAGGAATTCCATGAAGTTTAATTTGAGGTTTTATACTGTCAAAAAATATAAATTTTAAAAATAAGAAAATAACAGCAAATTCAAACAAAGCAAATCCGGCGAGAAATTTGTAATCTCTTATAAAAAAGCTGAAAATAATTCCCAAAACTACAAGTTGCTGAATATAAAACAAATTGTTTATTATAAACTTTCCTGTCTTAGTCTTTCCAAGAGGCTGCATATAAATCATAGGTATCCATGCAGTTTGAACACCTAAAATAGCATTAATCATTACACCAACTGTAAAGGTATGGATAGCAATCTGTATAGAAAATCCTTCCTGCTTTAAAGATAAGAATAAAAATATGGATGAGAAAATCAAAAAAATTACAGCAGATAATATGTACTTTACAGTTAAAGAAGATACATCTTTAACAACTGTTAAAATATGAAGGGCAAAAATTAAAACCGAAGAAGCTACAAAAAAGTAAGCAATTTCAAAATTACCCATGTATAAATAAACTGAAGATAAAATAGAAATAATAAACACTATATTAGAAATCCACGTTAAAGGAAGTTTTTTCTGCTGGGAGTTTGGAACTATCTGATAAAAAGCACCAAGTATTGTATGTAATATAAATCCAAAAACTCCAATTTGTCCATAATGAATATAATTCCCAGTTTTTGCTTTGATAAATAAAGAAGCAAATAAATCTATAAATGCAAGGATAAAAAAGAAAGGAGTAATTTTAGACACATAAAACATTTCTAACCGCCAAATCTTAATTTTACTGCTAAATATATTATCAAAATTCCAATGATAAGGTTTGTTATTCCTAAAACTCTTGTAATATTTTTATATTTCTTGTTTATATGTGCCCTTTGACCAAAATAAAAATCGTGGGATACTGCAATAACAACTGTTATAAAGAAAAATAGTAATTTTAATTTTAATGTGTTTACATAAGGATAGCTTTGGAATAAATCACCAATTGAATTTAATCCTCCAATAAAATGGGAGTTAAAAATACCCGTTATGAATAAAATTGGAAGACCTATTACAGTTCCCCAGAAACTGTATCTTTTACCAACTTCCTGAAAAGCCTCGACACTTGTTGGTAGTTTCCTAACATAAGGAGATAAAACGATTGCCATAAAAAGCATTCCGCCAATCCAGAAAGAAGCAACAATGATATGAATTAAAAGTATAAGTTCTTTCATTTCTTTATTCTTCTAATAAATATTAGTAATAAAAGTATAATCCAGTATATATTAAGGCTATTTGGAGAAAAACTACATCCTCCTGAATCTTTATTATTTGTATTGTTATCTTTATTTATTGCAATACTACAAAAATCTTTATAATTTTTAGGAATTATTGTATCAACTTTTTGTATTAAATAATTTGTAAATAAATTAACATTAGAACTCTTAGATAGATTTGTATTTTGCATTGAAGCAGTAGTTATATTACTTGTAAGTTTAATTGGAAGTATATTGTACTTTGTATTCGTCTCTATGTTGAGTATATCCTCTGAAGGATTGTTATTTAATACTTCTATTGTAATATTGCAACTTTCAAAAGGATTTAAGACTTTATTAATACAATTACTATTTTGGATTAAAAAATCAATATTATTACTTAAATAAACGCTATTTATAATTAATTGTCTACTTCCTGTATTTTTAATATTAAAACTTAATAAGTTTCCTTTAGAAAAACCACTAATATCATATATTAATTCATTATTAATTTTTACTAAATGTTTATCTATACATATTTTTGGACTTTCTTCATCAATAAGGGCATTATACACATTTACTCTATTACATGTTGTTGAATATCCTGTTAAAGATAATAAATTATCTCCAGTTGTTAATATTCTATTTTTTATATCTTGTAACGTCAAATTAGGGTTAGCTGCTTTTAGTAATGCAATTGTTCCTGCAATTATTGGGGCAGCTTGAGAAGTTCCTACTTCTGATGTATAAGGTTCTACTAATGCTTGAGTTATTTTTGTATCAATCACATCCCCATTAGTTCCACAAACTATAAGCTGAGCGTAATAGTTATTTTTATAATAAGTATAAGTGGTGAAATTGCTAATACTACAATTGTTTATTGTTCTATCAATATTTCCATCATTATCAAAATCTATTCCACATCTTTGATAAAAATTATTCAGATTCCAAGTAAACTTATATGTCGTAGGTATTATACCTATTCCTTCTGTTATAGTAGCAGAAAAATTTTTAATTATTCCTGTACTTAATTCGTTTTTAGATGTGTTATTATTAGTTTTTAACCAACTACTTAAAATGGAAGATTTTATTCCATTAATTTCTCCTCCTGGAGCAAAAATATTTACCGTTTTTGCTCCATAATTTGAAAAAGAGGATTTTTCATCATTTGAATTTGTAGAACCAACACATATAACATTATTTAAAACTGTAGAATAATTACATGGAAGAAATATATATTTATCATTATCATCACCTTTTAAATCACTTCCCCCATTTCCTGATGCTACTGTAAAAAGAGCATCTATTGATTGCATTAGACATTTTTCGGCATCCGGTACTTGGTTGCAATCTATATTCAACTCTTGACTTGTCCCATTATATCCATAACTTGCATTTACAGCTACTATATTCAATCCATTATCTTTTAATGTTTTTACATATTTTAAACACTCTAAAAGATCATTTAAGTCACCATATCCATTAGAATCTAAAAACTTACAGGGGACAATTTTAACATTCCAGTTAATGCCTGCAATACCAACATTATTATTACCTATGGCACCTATTTCACCAGATACATGCGTTCCATGTCCATCATCATCTAAAGCACTGCCTTTTCCTGCAACTGCGTTAAACCCGTAACAATCGTCTATATATCCATTATTATCATCATCTACATCATTTTCGCAGCCATCATCTAGACCATTGTTATTACTATCAACTCCTATGGTCTCACCTTGATTTAACCATATATTATCTTTTAAATCCTCGTGATTATAATCAACCCCTGTATCAAGAACTGCCACATAAACTGTAGATGAGCCTGTGGAAATATCCCATGCATTTTCTATATTAATTTTTTTCAAATACCACTGATCCTTATACATAGGATCATTTGGAACGAGCTGTTTTTTTATTATGTAGTTTGGGACTGCGTATAAAATGTCAGAACGTTTTTTTAGATCTTTGAGAAATTCTTTCATATCTTTATTTTTTGGAAGTTTTATAACAGCTTTTTTTCCATTTATTTTTTTAATGGAAAGACCACTAATACTTTGGGATGATACACCATCTTTAAAATAAACTATAACCTCATCTTTATAAGGTTTTGCAACAGCAATTAAAAAACTTATTAATAAAACTAAAACTGCGGAATTTGCATAGTTAAACAATGAAACGCTCCAAGTCCTATTACTATATCATAAGCATAAATTCCAACAACTTTTCTATCTTTAAATATATTTTGCAAAATATTTAGAGCAATTTCATCTTTTTTACAATTAAAAATAGGCACAATTACATATTTATTTGTTATATAAAAATTAGCATAGCTTGCAGGAAGCCTATAATTTTTTTCATCTGGATAGTCATAATATTGAGGCTCTGGCATCGGAATGGTAATAATATTGAAAGGTTTTCCATTTATATCCTTAAAAGTTTTAAGTCTTTCGTAATTTTCCTTTAAAGGCTCATAGTTTATATCATTTTTATTTTCTTCTACAGCTGTAACTATAGTATCTTCATTCACAAATCTTGTAATATCATCTATATGACCATCTGTATCATCTCCAGCTATTCCATCTTTAAGCCATAAAATCTGTTTCACACCAAAGTACTTTTTTAAATTTTCTTCAATTTCTTCTTTTGACATATCTGGATTTCTATTTGGATTTAATAAACAGCTTTCTGTGGTCAATAAACTGCCGTTTCCATTTACATCTATAGAACCACCTTCTAAAACCATATTAACTTTTTTACAGGGTTTATCTAAAATCTGGCACATTTTTTGGGCTACCTGATTATCAAGCTCATAAGGGTATTTACCTCCCCATGCATTAAATTCAAAATTAAGCCCAATCCACTTATTACTATCTTTCGCAAATATAACCCCGTAATCTCTGCACCATGCATCATTTGTTGGGATTATGTGAATAAGAACATTTTCTTTAACAGCATCTACTTTCTGAAGTCTTTTTTCAAGGTCTTTTTTTGTTTCTTCGTTATTTACATTAATATGAACCTTTTCTCCCTCTGAAATGTACTTAACCATCTGACAAAACTCATCTCTTGCCTGCTCCATTCTATCAAAGAAAGTTTCTGGATTCTGTGGATACGTAGTCCAAGTTCCATAGTGTTTATTCCATTCTGGTGGGAGATACATATTAATAGACTTTCTCCTATTTTTGTAATGCGTTGAAATATTATAAGATAATTTTGATTGCAGAATAATGTTAATATTAGCAATGCTTAAAAAGAATAATACTGCTTTTTTGCTTTTACAAACTCAAACTTATCTTCTCGAGGTAGATATGCTGTTAATTTGTTTCCTAAAACGCATCCAGTATCTATACCATAGCATTTATTGTTTATATAAGGCTCATCGTAAATTACATGACCGTAAATAATTTTTGGACTATCAGGTTTTACTTTTCTTTCTAGCGTCCAGTCAAGCCTTTCAGGAAAGCCATTTTCTAAAAATCTTCCTGTAGTTTGCCCGTACAAAACAAAATCTTTTATTTTTTTACTCACCTGTCCAATCATATTATCTTTAATTCCGGCATGGGCAATTACAGACTCATTTTCATTAACTATTAAATAAAGAGGCATTTTTGCATAATAATTCAGTATCTTTTCTTTTTGTTTTATTTTTTCTTCTTCTGGCAGGTTGTTAAATTCTTCAACTGTTTTTTGCATGCCGTAGCTAACTTTTACGTTTCTGCCGTAAAGCCATCTTACAAATTTATTCATGTGATTGCTTTGAACTTCTATAAACTTTCCTTGTTCAAAGAGATCGATACAGTAATTTAATGTTTTTAAGTTGTAATCTCCCCTGTCTATGTTGTCTCCTACGCTTATAATAAAAGTATCTTCTCCGTATTTTGACCAGATAGTTTCAATAAGTTCTTTGAGCTCGTAATAACAGCCGTGGCTGTCTCCTATAACTGCATATTTTTCTTTATTTATTTTTAAAAAGCTGTCCATTTATCTAAGTCCTTCATAAACTTTATCAATATTTAATTTCATCATTTTAATATAGTCCATGTTTATTCCAAATGGGTCAAGTATAACTACATTAATATTGGCTTCTTTTTTTATTAAATTTGTAAACTTTGGATTATAAAACTGTCTTGCTGCAAAAATAGAGCTTATTTTTTTAGTTTTAATAAGCTTAATAATTTTTAAAATATGTTTTATTGAAGGTTCTCTTCCATGACCAAGTTCAATAACTTCTGCATAATTTAATCCAAATCTATTTGTAAAATAGGGCCACGTGTAGTGGTATGAAATAAAATCTTTTTGTTTTAATTGGCTGAATTTTTGTTTTCCATATTTTATAAGTTCGTCACAATTTTTAGCAAAGCTTTCATAATTTTTTTTGTAAAACTCTTTATTTTCAGGGTCTAATTTTGACACTTTTATATAGATTTCTTTGGCTATAACTTTAGCATTATAAGGGTCAAGCCACAACGCCGGATGAAACGCCTCATTTTCATCTTCATTGTGGTGATTATGCTTTTCAAATTCAAATTTTTTTATTAAAAATATTCCATCTATACTGCTAACAGGTAAAAGTGCTTTTCTTTTTGCTATTTCTATTAAATTATTAATATTTGGTTCTCCACTTCCTATGTATAAAAACAAATCCGCTTTTGCCACTTTCTTAATGTCTGAAATTTTGTATTCGTAAAGATGTATAGAAACATTTGGAGGAATAATGTAACTGACGTTAGCTTTACTTTTTACAACTTCTTTTGAAATATCTGCAAGTGGTTTTATTGTGGTAACTATTTCCAGAGCAAACACAGTATTAACTAAAAATAAAAATGCTAGTAAGAGTTTATGCATTTAAGTACTCCTTTTTTAATTCTTCAACTAACTCTTGCATTTTTTCTGAAATTTCGGGAATATATAATTCTTCATTCCCAATTTTTAACAAATTTTCAGGAAGTTTACTTACGTTTTCAATTGCTTTTTCTCTTATTTTTTCTAATGATGGTAAATCTGTGCAAATTTCCCCATTTTCCATTACTTTTTCTAATAAAGGCGTGCCGTCAAATTTTTCATCATAAAGACAAATAATATCTTTTTTAAATTTTCCATTTTCGTAAAACCTATAAACTTGTTTTTTAGATGGAAGAGTTGCTTTTTTAGGACTGAATTTCATGACAGGTCTGCTGTCATATTCAACAAGTTTATATGCACAGTCTAAATAAGGTAAATCTGCGGATACTACGAGCTCAGTTCCAACCCCGTAGCCGTCGATTGGAGCATTTTTCTCTATATGGTCTTTTATTACATACTCGTTTATTCCACCGCTTGCTATGATTTTTGCATCTTCATATCCTGCTTCGTCTAAAATTTTTCTAACTTCTTTTGAAAGTTTAACCAAATCACCACTATCTAATCTAACTCCTCTAAAAGTTTTCATTCCCAGTTTTTTAGCTACTTCAACTGCCTTTTTTGCACCTTCAACGGTGTTAAACGTATCAATTAAAAATATAGTTTTATCAGGATACATTTTTGCAAAAGCTTCAAAAGCTTTTTCTTCATCACCGTAAGCCAAAATAAAAGAATGAGCCATGGTTCCAAATACAGGTATTCCGTACTCTTTACCGGCAAGTACATTTGAAGTTCCTGCAAATCCTCCAATATAAGAAGCCCTTGCTGCTTTCATTCCAGCGTCTGTTCCATGAGCTCTTCTAAGTCCAAAATCAACCAGAACCTTTTCTCCTTTACCTGCTATATAACAACGTACAGCCTTAGTTGCCACTAAAATAGGATGCTGTAAGGTATTTATTAAAAATGTTTCTATTATTTGAGCTTCAGGAAGAGGTGCTTCTATCTGAACTACAGGTTCGTTTGGAAATATAACTTGTCCTTCTTCTATCGCATAAACATTTCCTGTAAATTTAAAATTTTTTAAATAGTCTAAGAAAAAATCTTCAAAACCAAGAGATTTTAAATAATCTAAATCTTCATCTGTAAATTTTATGTTTTCAAGATAGTATAAAAGTTGCTCTAGACCAGAATTTATAAAAAAAGACCTTTTTTCTGTTGGTCTTATGTAAAAATCAAAAACAGCTGTTTTTGTCATATTGTCTTTTAAGTAAACCTGAGCCATTGTAAGTTCATAAAGGTCAGTTAAAAGACACATGTTTGACTTATTTACAAATCCAAATTTAAGCATTTATTTCCTCCAGATACTTTGCTAATTTTTCAGCCACCTGTGTTATATTTCCAGCTCCTAAAATTAAAACAACATCTCCTTCTTTAATCGTTTCTTTTAATATTTTTTCAACATCTGATAAATATTTTGCAAAATAAACTTCTTTGCCTTTTTCTTTTATTTTTTCAGCTAACTTTTCTGCAGAAATATTTTCTATTGGCTTTTCTCCAGCAGAATAAGTATCAGTAATTATTACAATGTCGCTATTATCAAAACTTTCAGCGAATTGGTCAAATAGTGAGTGAAGCCTTGTATATCTATGGGGCTGGAAAACAATAATTATTCGTTTATCTGGATATTTTTCTTTTGCTGCACAGATAGTAGCTTTTAGCTCTGATGGATGGTGTGCATAGTCATCTATTACTTTAATATTCCCATCATATTTAATTTCAAATCTTCTACTTGCGTTTTTAAAGTTTTCAAGGGTTTCTTTCACTACACAAAAAGGAATTCCAAGTTCATCTGCTATTGCTACAGCAGTAAGTGCATTATATACATTATGCTTTCCTGGAACAGATAAATGAATTTGCCCAAAATCATTAACTTTAAACTTATAGGTTCCGTTTACAAGCTCAAGTTCATATGCATTAATGTCTGCTTCTTTGTTTTCTATTCCAAACTTTATAACTTTTTTTTCTATTTTGGATAGTATGTCCTTAACATTTTTATCATCTATGTTTAAAGCTACAGCTCCATAAAAAGGTACTTTATTTGCAAATTTTATAAATGCTTTTTTTATATCCTCTAAGTTTTTATAATATCCAACGTGTTCTAAATCTATATTGTTTATAGATACTATAGTTGGAGAAAGTCTTAAAAATGATCCGTCGCTTTCATCAGCCTCTGCCACTAAAAACTCTCCTCTTCCCAGTTTTGCATTACTTCCATAAGCCTCTAATTTTCCACCAATTACAACTGTTGGGTCATATCCTGTTTTACCAAGTATGCTTCCAACCATAGATGTTGTTGTGGTTTTTCCATGACTTCCAGCTATTGCTATGCCGTATTTAAACCTCATAAGCTCTGCAAGCATTTCTCCTCTTGGAATAACTGGAATACCAAGTTCTTTTGCTTTTTTAACTTCAATGTTATCTTCACTTACTGCAGAGGAATACACAACTACATCTGCACCTTTTATATTTTCTTCTCTATGCCCAATGTATATTTTTGCTCCCTTATTTTTTAAATTAATTACAGAATTGCTTTCTTTTAAATCAGAACCAGAAACAGTAAAACCTAAATTTAGCAAAACCTGAGCAATGCCGTTCATTCCAGAACCACCTATTCCTACAAAATGAATATGATTTACTTTACCTCTAAACATGAATTCTCCTTAAATATGATAAAAATGCATATATTTGATTTTAAAATATAATTATAATATTTAAATGTTTTGCCAGTTAAAAGATTTCTTTAAAAATCTTAATATATGGGAAATTTTCTTAATAGTTATTATTACAATTATTTCCCTTTATGTTATAGTTGTTCCGATTTTACCTAATATAAATATAAATGTTAACAAAGTTAATCTTACAAATATTAACCAAACCTCTCAAAATAAAAATATTATAATAATTTACAAAACAATAAAAACAATTGACGATATTGTTCCCATCCAATGCAAATCTGTACTACCTATTGTTTACAAAAATACAATATCTTTAAAAAATATTCCTGTAAATTTGAGAAAGAGAAAATTTATTGATCTAATACTACCATCTATACTAATAGCAAATCATAAAATAATGAAGTTAAGAAAAAAAATTATTGAAATAAAAAATAAACTTGAAAATGGGGAAAAGTTAACTGAAAAAGAAAAGAAATTATTAAGTAAATTACTTGATGAATATAAGGCAAGTTCAATTAAAGAACTTTTAATAAAAATAAATGTTCACAAACCAAGTTTAATTATAGCTCAAGCTGCTATTGAAAGTGGATGGGGAACATCTAGATTTTTTTTAGAAGCAAATAATATATTTGGTATGTGGACTTTTAATAAAAAACAGGCATCTAAGATAAAAGCTAAAAAAAGTAATGTATATCTAAAAAAATATCCTGATATTTTAGCTTCTATTGAAGATTATTATTACAGTATTAACGTGAGCTGGGCATATAAAAATTTTAGATATGTTAGACTTACAACTAAAGACTCTTTAAAACTTGCAAACTATTTAGATAAATACTCTATTTTGAGGAAAACGTATGTTAGGAGAATTAAAACGATTATTCAGCATAATAATCTCACTTATTATGATAAGTGTAAACTTAGTCCAAGCTACATTAGCAGATGAAAATGGTTATGCTGTTATTCTTATTTATCATAAATTTGATGAACTGAATTCACCATCAACTTCTACACCTATAAAAGATTTTGAAAATCAAATGAGATACCTGTATGAAAACAATTATAATGTAGTTTCTTTAGATAAACTTATTCAGTATATAAAAAACAAAAACATTCCTCCAAAAACTGTAGTAATCACAATAGATGATGGATATAAATCCACAATGAAGGCTTTTAAAGTTTTGAAAAAATATAACTTTCCTTTCACATTATTTTTATACATGGAAGGCATTGGAAGATATCCAGCTTATTTAACAAAAAATCAGATAAAAAAGCTAAAAAAATATCCGTATATTACTTTTGGAAATCATTCATATTCACATAAACATTTTGCAAAAGTAAAAAAAGGTTTTAATAAAAAAGAATACGAGAAGCAGTTTATAGAAGATACTTTAAAAGCTGAAGAAAAATTTAAAAAACTTATAGGATATAAACCAAAATATTATGCATATCCTTATGGAGATTACAATGAAATATTAGCAAATATACTTAAAAAATTAGGATATAAGGCAGCTTTTACGCAAGATCCTTCTAGTGTATCATACTCATATGATTTTTTCACAGTTCCCAGACAGCCTATCGTCGGTCATTGGGGAAGTTTAAAGCATTTTATAAAAATATTAAATATGAAACCTTTATATATAGAAAGTTATTATCCTGAATATGGTATCTTAAGAAAAAATCCGCCAGGTAAAATAGAGGCAAAAATAAAAAATTTTAATAATTATAAAAACTGCGGTATTTATGTGTCAGAACTTGGCTGGTTAAAACCTAAAATAAAAAACAATATTTTATACGTTGAAAATTTATCACCTTTTAAAAGATGGAAAAATAGAATAGGTTTTACCTGCTTTGAAAAAAGCACTAATAAACAGGCGAGGTTTTTTTATATGGTAATAAATCCCCAATAGTATAAATATTATTTCTTTTCTTTTAGTATATCAGGCCTTAACTGTTTTACATTAAGATAAATTTCTACCCTATCGTTCATTCTCTGCAGTATAGGATTTTTCCATCTGTAAATTGGTTTTTTATCTCCATATGCTTCAAGAACAATTTTTTCTTTTTTTATACCATTCTTTATTAAAATATCAGCAATAACTTCTGCCCTTTTTATAGATAGATCCCAGGCATCTCTAATTCCACGAGGAAGTTTAGATTTATTCTTTACATACGCATGCCCAACAACTCTAATTTCATCAAAGTATTTTTCGTAATTTTTAATCTTTTTTGCCACTTCATTAAGAGCTTTTTTTGCTTCTTTTGTCAACTGATAGGAATCTTCTTTAAATGCTATATCATTAAAAAGCCTAATTAAAACATAATTTTCAATACTATCTATTTGATAAGCATAAATTGGTAAAATTTTTGCAAGTCTCTTTTTTATAATTTTTGCTACATCTTCTTTCATCATACTGATTGGAGGAATTACAGCCACAGTTTTAGTAGTTTCCAGCGGCCTTTCTCCTTGGAAGTACCACAAAAATTTCATTAGTTTTTTTATATCCAAAACTGTCATAGCATAAAGAAGTATAAAGAATGTAAGTAGAAGTGACATTAAATCACTAAAACTTATAAGCCATGCTGGTGCTGCCGGACATTCCTCTTTCTTTTTTCTAGGCATTTTAATAATCCTTAGTTTGAATTACAAACTCAACCCTTCTGTTTTTTGCTCTACCTGTAGGAGTGCTGTTATCAGCAACAGGTCTTGAAGGACCATATCCTCTAACACTCAATAAATCAGGAGAATATCCACAGGAAATGAACATTTTCATTATATAAAGGGCTCTTTTTAAAGATAAATCTAAATTCAATTTATAGCTTCCTGTATTATCTGTGTGTCCTTCTATTATTATAGGAAGTCCTAAGGGAACTAATGATTTACATATCTCTCTTAAATAAGGCACAGCAGATTTTAAAGGAATATAACTGCCTGGTGGAAACATCCTATCAGTATTTATTCTAAATCTAACTTCCGATCCGTGACTATCTATTTCAGCATTTATGCCTGCGGCTGATAATATACTTTTTAAAGTAGCTAGTTTTTTCTGTAGGATCTTTCTTTTATTTTCCTTTTTAGGGTACATATTTTTAAATTCTACAGGAGCTTTGTTTTCTTTAAGAAGCTGTTCTTCTAAAAAAACTTTTCTACCACCTAGATATTCTGTAAAACCTTTAATTACCATCTGGAATTTCTCAAGGGATATAGTACCCATAGAAAAAAGAAGAATGAAAAATGTCAAAACAAGTGACATTAAATCGCCAAAACTTATAAGCCATGCTGGTATGGTTTTACATTCCTCTTTTTTCTTTTTTCTGGGCAATAACTATTCACCGCCTTTTATTCCAAATAAAGTATTTAAAGTACCTCTAAAAATATTTGGGTTTGTTCCTTTATCAATTGCATCAACTGTAAGAAGATAGCTTTCTTTAACTATAAGCTCAACATCTTTATAGTACTTAAGTTTCTTAGAAACTGGTATAGATAAAGCATTAGCAAGAATCGCACCATATAAGGTTGTAATCATCGCAACAGCCATACCGGGCCCTAAAGCCGATGGATCATTAAGGTTTTGAAGCATTTGAATAAGACCAATTAATGTTCCTATCATACCAAATGCTGGGAAAAGTTCTCCCAATGATTCCCAAACTGAAACTTCTGTAGATAACTCTTGTTCTATTTTAGTAAGTGCTGCATCGGCATTTGCTTTAATTTCCTCTATATCAATACCGTCAACAAGCATTCTCATCATATCACCAAAAAATGGATCCCTTTCATAAAAAGAATCAATTTCTGTTTCTAAAGATAAAATTCCATCCTTTCTAACTTTTGTTAGTATTTCAACTAAAAAATCTATATGTTCTTGTATATTTGGAATTGTTGGTTTAATAGCCTTTATTATAGCTTTAACACCTCTTAAAAATTCTGGAAGGGGATAAGAAGCTATAGTAGCAGCAAAACCACCACCGACAGTAATAAGTAAAGAAGGAATATTTACAAATGCTAACGGGCTTCCACCCATTGCTATAGAGACAATAATAAGTAAAAATGCAGCGCCTATACCTATTAGCGTAGCTATATCCATCTGTTACAATCCTTTTTGTTTTCTATACTGTTCTATTATTTCCATCTGCTTTTTACTTATAAATTCTCCTAATATACGCTGTTGATTTTTATCAAGATCAATAAATTCAACACCAGCACAGATTCTATCTTCCTTTTCAATTACATTTTTTATTTTACCTTCGGCTGTAATTGTGCGGTTTTCTATCTTTAGTCGTAAGTATATGTACTTCCCAACTTTTAAATATTCCATGTAACTATTTTCGGTCTTAGGTATACAAAATTTTAGCCCGCCAAGACTTATGTCCTCAGTTTCAGTATTTATTTTGATTTTATCAATATGGACTTCAACAGGAAGATTAACTTTTATTCTCACTTCTTTTCTTTTTTGGGTCCTAACAAGATGGAATGTATGTGGTATTTTTACTATATATCTATCCTTTTCTTTATATATATCTTCTATTTCTTCGTCAATTGTGTAATATGCATCATCAGTTCTTAAGAAATTAATTTTTACTTTATCTCCTTTAACCAACCTAACAGGAATACTATCTAATATTGCCCAGTACATATAAAGCTCATCTTTATCAACCAAGGCAACATTAAAAGATCCTTTATCACTAACTAAAACACCTGATTGATAAAGCTCTATATCTTTCGTAGATGTTAAAGGTATGAAAGGAGGAACATAGTCAAATCCCAATACCTTTCTCATATGTCTTATTTTATTTTCATCAAAGTTAGGATTTGTTCTAATATAGTAATCAATTATTTTTTCAAAAGTTTGTTTTACCTCTAAGGCTAAATAGGGATCTCTATTTATTTTTTTTGAAGTTTCCCAAATAATCTCTGCTTCGTCTTCTGCTAGTCCTATATTTTTTGAATACTCTAAAAAGAGTTTTTTTAATCTATGCTCTTCAAAATAAATTTTTAATTTGTAACTAATTACCAGTGATAAAACAATAAAAGAAAACAAGAAAATTACAAGGAGTACACCTTCTAAGGTAACCCCCTGCTGAGTTGTCCTTCTAAAAGCATCTACTAATATATTTACCCTTTCATCCAAATTTTTACCCCGATGTTAACTCTTTTACTTTTTCTACTACTTCATTGATTATCCAGTCTGGAGTTGATGCTCCTGCACTTATTCCTATTTTTTCTTTTCCTTCTAGCCATTTTGGGTCTATTTCATCTGCTTTTTCTATGTGGTAAGTATTTGGATTCAAATATCTTGATATTTGTGCAAGTCTGTTGGTATTTCCGCTGTGCTTTCCTCCGATAATTATCATAACATCCACATTTGGAGCTATTTTTTTAACTTCTTCCTGGCGAACAGATGTAGCGTCACAGATTGTATTGAATATTTTTACTTCTTCAATATTTTCAGCTATGTATCCTACAGCCTCTCTAAAAAAGTCTTCACTTTGTGTAGTTTGTGCAACAACACCTACTTTACCGGTCCTAGGTAAGTTTTTAACAAGTTCTTCCATATTAGACACTACAATTCCTCTTCCTCCAGATTCTTCAAGATGCCCTAATGTTCCTATAACCTCAGGATGACCATGTTCTCCGATAATTATTACATAATAACCTTCTTCTACAAGCTGACGTACTTTTTCATGTACTTTTTTAACAAATGGGCATGTTGCATCAATTACATTTACATTTGCTTCTTTGAGTCTTCTTTCTTCTGCAGGAGGTACGCCGTGAGAACGAATTAAAACTGTGTCTCCTTCTTTTAATTCTTGATTTTTATCTAACTCTTTAACATTTAATTTTTCAAGATAAGATACTACCTGTTTATTATGTATAATTGGTCCATCTGTGTAAGCTCCGCCAAATTCCTTTCCTGCTTTCTCTGCTGCTTCTACTGCAATTTTAACGCCAAAGCAAAAACCGGCAGACTCAGCAACTATTATTTCAGCCATCATTAACCTCCAAACTTAAAGTTTTTTAATAACTTCCATTATTTCATTTGATATGTCTTCATACTTTAAATCATCATCAAAATTTAAAGGTTTTCCAACCTTAACCTCTATAGGTGAAGTTAAGAGTTTAGGAAATTTTGCTCCTTTTGGGAACACTTTATCTGTACCTTCAATTTTTACCGGAACTACTGGAACTTTAGCTTTTGATACTAAAAGTCCAACTCCTGCTTGAGGCTTTAAGTATTCACCAGGATCTGCTCTAGTTCCTTCAGGAAATATCCCAATTGTATGATTAGTTTTTAAAAGTTCCAAAGCTTTTATTAAAGATTTAGTCCCTTTTTTTCCTCTTTCTACAGGAATAGCTCCTGCTTTTTCTATGAACTTTCCAAATACAGGTACTTCAAAAAGTTCCTTTTTTGCCATAAACATTACAGGGAAAGGAGATATAGTATTTATAACAGGAGGGTCTAAATGACTACGATGGTTAGCAGCTATAATAAAACCACTTTTTGAAGGGAAATTTTCTAAACCCTCTGCTTTTATTCTTAATAAAGCTCTTACAAAAGGCTTTAATTTAAACCATATTTTATAGCCAAATTCAGAATAATATTTATTATTTTTCATAACAATAATTATAACACTTATGTTTTATATAGCATTTATCACACACAGGGTTTTTTCTACAAAATTCTTTACAATGCTCAACTATAAGAGCATGATACTCTTTATATATTTCTACATCTTTAGGTAAATTTTCTTCTATAATTTTTTTCAATTCATCATATTCAATTTTTTCGCTTTCAATAATTCCAAGCCTATATAAAAGCCTTTTTGTATAAGTATCTATAACAAAAGTAGGTTTATTTAATCCATACAGTAAAATTGTATCTGCAGTTTCTTTTCCTATTCCTTTTATAGAAAGAAGTTTTTCCCTATTTAAATTTTCTTTTCCATTATTAACGACAAAATTTGCAAGTCTTTTTAGGGTTTTTGCTTTTTGATTATAAAATCCTGCTGGTCTGATAATCTTAGCAAGCTTATCCTGTGAGATTTTCTGAATTTTATCAAAAGATGTAATTTCTTCATTTATTAAATTATGCAGGGCTTTTTCAACATTTTTCCAGCTTGTATTTTGAGTCAAAACTGCACCTATACAAACTTCTTCAAAAGGCTCAAAATATCCAGTTAAAGGCCACCAGTTTTGTTTTCCATATTTTTCTAAAAGCTCATTATAAACATCCATTAACATAGTAAAATAATATATTGCAAACTTTTAAATTTGAAATAATTTCACCGCTGTGAAAGATATTAAAGGAGGTTTAAATTATGGCTGGTCACAGTAAATGGCACAACATCAGACATAAAAAAGCAAAAATGGATGCCAAAAGAGGGCAAATTTTCACAAAACTAATAAGAGAAATTACAATTGCTGCCAGACAAGGTGGAGGAGATCCCGAATTTAATCCAAGACTAAGAATAGCAATTGAAAAAGCTAAAGAACACAATATGCCTGCAGAAAACATAGAAAGGGCAATAAAAAGAGGAACTGGAGAACTGGAAGGTGTGAATTATGAAGAGGTTACATACGAAGGATATGGACCTGAGGGTGTTGCAGTAATTGTAGAATGTGTTACAGACAACAGAAATAGAACAACTGGAGAAATAAGGCATTTATTTTCAAAATATGGTGGAAACTTAGGTTCATCTGGATGTGTTTCATTTTTATTTGAAGATAAAGGAGTAATTCTTGTACCAAAAGAAGGCATTTCTGAAGAGGAAATTTTTGAAAAAGCAATAGAAGCAGGTGCAGAAGACGTAATTACAGATGATGAAAACTACTATGAAATTAGAACAGCTCCAGAAGATCTATACTCTGTAAAAGAAGCCTTAGAAAAAGAAGGAGTAAATATAGAAAAAGCAGAACTTACGAAAATACCTACAACTACTGTAGAGATAAAAGACAGCGAAACAGCAGAAAAACTTATGAAATTACTTGATGCTTTAGAAGAACAAGATGACGTTCAAAAAGTTTACTCAAACTTTGATATGTCAAGTGAGCTTATGGAGAAATTAGCATAAGAATGAGAATACTTGGAATAGACCCTGGAAATTACAATACAGGGTTTTCTTTTCTTGATATAAATGGGAATAAGACAGAGCTTGTTTTATCAGGTGTTATAAAAAGCAGAAAAAAACCTGAAAATTTAAAAAATATATTTAGTAAATTAAATGAACTTATAAATGAATATAGACCTGAAGAAATAGCTCTGGAATCCTCATTTTATGGGAAAAATCCACAGTCTTTAATAAGGCTCGGTGAAGTTAGAGGGGTTATACTCTTAATTTCAACAATTGAAAACCTTCCAGTTTTTGAGTACACTCCACAGCAGGTGAAAAACTCAATAACTGGATACGGCTGGGCCGGAAAAGAACAAGTTTTGAATATGGTTGAGAGATTATTCAACAAAAAAATTGACTCAACTGATGAGGCAGATGCTATTGCAGTAGCATTTTGTCATTTTATTAATCGGAGGTAATTATGAAAAAATCTTTTAAAGAAGATAAAGTAAACAGTGCATTAAAACAGGCAATAAGTGAAATTATTCAAGAAGAAATATTAGGCTATTCTACAGATAACTTTATAACTGTAATGTACGTTATTGCTTCACCAGATTTAAACAAAGCAGACGTTTATATTTCTGCCCTTAAAGACGTCGATAGCGTAGTTGAAATGCTTAACAAAAGAAGCCCTTATATTAGACATCTGCTTTCAAAAAAGTTAAAATTAAGAAGACTTCCCCAATTAAAATTTCATCCTGATGAGTATAAGCTGGTGTAAAGATGGTTAAAAAAATACTAATTGCAGTAATAGCATTGGTAATTTTATTTATTTTTATTCTAAATATAAGGCAGCAAATGACTCCTAAAATAGCCTTAATAGACATTAAAGGAGTTATAGGAGACTATAAAGAAACTCTCGTTTATTTAAACACTGCTTTAAAAGATAACAGTATTAAAGCAGTAGTTATAAATGTAGACAGCCCTGGCGGTGCAGTAGGTGCTTCACAGGAAATATACAGAGCCGTAGAAAAGATAAGAGCAAAAAAACCTGTTATTGTATCAATGGGTAATGTTGCTGCATCTGGAGGATATTACATATCTGCAGCAGCAACAGAGATTTTTGCAAATCCAGGAACAATTACAGGAAGCATAGGTGTAATTGTTCAGCATATGGATTTAACTAATCTAATGAATAAAATTGGAGTTAAAATAACGAACATAAAAAGTGGGAAAAATAAAGACATTCTTTATCCAAACCATAAGTTAAAACCTGAAGAGGCAAAACTTATAAAGCAAACAATCTTAGATGTCTATGAACAGTTTTTAGATGCTGTTGTCAAATACAGAAAAATAGATAAAGAAAAACTAAGACCGTATGCCGACGGTAGAGTTTTCAGTGGAAGACAGGCTTTAAAACTTGGACTTGTTGATAAATTAGGTAATTTACAGGATGCTGTAGATGAAGCAAGAAAACTTATAGGAAAAGAGGGAAAATCAGCTATCGTAATAAAAATTGGAAAGCAAAAAAGTTTAATTGAAAAGTTGCTAGGTGCTAAAATAAATTTAAACCTTTTAGATTTAAACTCAGGAATTTATTACCTGATGAGTTTCTGAGATTTATCATACCTATATGCTTACAATAGTATAAGATTTAATTAAGAAATTTAAATATTTTGGAGGTAATTATTATGCAGCAAACAGAAAACTTAATCATTGTTACAGAGGCAGCAGCTAACGAAATTAAAAAAATAGCTCAGGAGCAAGGAATAGAAAATCCTATATTAAGAGTTAGAGTTGTTCCTGGTGGATGTTCTGGATTCCAATACGCAATGGGATTTGACGAAGAAGTATCTGAAAATGACAAAGTTGTTGAAGTTGACGGTGTAAAAGTTGTTGTTGATGAATTTTCAGCTCCTTACATAAAAGGTGCAACCATTGATTATGTAACAGACTTCATGGGCGGTGGATTTACTATTAAAAATCCTAACGCTTCTGGTTCTTGCGGCTGCGGAAGCTCATTCTCTTGCTAACAATCTAACTATTATAAAGGCGGGTTTTTACCCGCTTTTTTCATTTAACAACTCTTCCCAACTCCTTACCTTTCATTTATAATTATCCATAAAAATCACAAACAAAGGTGAAACATGTATTTATGGATAAAGGCTTTTCACGTAATATCTGTGATTTCGTGGATGGCAGTTTTATTTTATCTTCCCAGACTTTTTATTTATCATACTGAAAACAAAGACAATAAAGAATTTGTAAAAGTTGTTAAGGTTATGGAATATAAACTCCATAAATTTATCGGTATTCCGGCTTTCTGGGCAACTATTATAACAGGTGTTCTTATGCTTGTATTAAACCCTGCTGTTTTCAAATCTGGCGGATGGATACATTTAAAATTAACCGCTGCTATTTTAATGATTGGATATTATATTCATATGTCTTTCGTTAGAAAAAATTTAGAAAGGGAAAATTACATTTACTCTTCAAAGTTTTTAAGATTCTATAATGAAATTCCAACTATATTAATGATAATAATAGTAATAATGGTAATAGTGAGACCATTCTAATGGACAGAATTTTTTTAAAAAAACAGCTTGAAAGATTTTATCTTGAAGATATAGGACATGAAGATATAACTACAGATAATCTTGAAATAGATAAAAATGTAAATGCAAAAATAATTACAAAAGAAAACGGTATTTTAGCTGGAACAGTTTTTGCAAAAGAAGTTTTTTTAATGGTAGACAGCTTGCTTCAGATAAATATTATAAAAAATGAAGGTGAAGAAATAAAAAAAGGAGATGTTCTTTTAGAAATAAAAGGAAGTGGAAAATCTATACTGAAAGGTGAAAGACTTGCTTTAAACATAATGCAAAGACTTTCAGGTATTGCAACAAAAACTTGGCAGTTTGTAAAAGCCCTTGAAGGAACAAATGTAAAGCTTCTTGATACAAGAAAAACAACCCCTGGGTTTAGAGCATTTGAAAAGTATGCTGTAAAAGTAGGAGGAGGATACAACCACAGGTTTGCCCTTTATGATATGGTAATGCTTAAAGATAACCATATAGAACTGGTAGGAAGTATAAAAGAAGCAGTAAATCAAATAAGAAAAAATGTTTCTCCGATGGTAAAAATAGAAGTTGAAACAAATAATTTAGAGCAGGTAGAAGAGGCTCTAAAAGCAGATGTTGACATAATAATGCTTGATAATATGAGCATAGAAGATATGAAAAAGGCTGTAGAAATAATAAATAAAAAAGCTCAAGTAGAAGCATCAGGTAACGTAACCCTTGAAAATATAAAGGAAATTGCTAAAACAGGTGTTGATTTTATATCAACAGGAGCTCCTATACACTCAAGTAAATGGCTTGATTTAAGCCTTAAGTTTTAAACATATTTACTGCTTTTGTAAGCATTTTTTGAGTTTCATTTAAAGAGTTAACAGCCTGCTGAAGTTGTTTAGTTGCATTGCTTATATCATTTCCTTTATCTACAATAAGGTTCATAGATTTGAGAAGCCTTTGTACATTTTCCATATTTTTTACAGCAGATGATAAAGCCTCATTTGATACTTCTATCATATCTTTAATTTTTTCTTTTGACTTATCTGTTTCATTTTTTAAAGCAAGAGCATCGTCACTTGTTTTTTTCATAAATTCCGAATTTTCCAGTATCTGTTTGCTTACATCATTAATTTCATCTATTATTGATTTTATATTTTCTTCTATTTGAACAGTTGTAGTTTCTGTTTTTTCCGCTAAATTTCTAACTTCATCAGCAACAACGGCAAAACCTCTGCCAAATTCACCAGCTCTTGCAGCCTCTATCGCAGCATTTAATGCAAGTAAGTTAGTTTGCTTAGCAATTTCTGATATCAGATTCAATATATTGCGTATATCTTCAGTTTTATCTGATAAATTCAGAACTTTTCTGGATATGTTTTCTTCTTTATCGCTTATTTCCAGTATGTCTCTTACAAGATTAGATAATGCATTTACAACTTTATTCAACTCTTCATAATTTTGACTTGCTATTTCCTGAACTTTTTTAGAAGAATTTTCAGATAAAGAAGAACTTTCTTTAATATCGTTTAAAAGCTTTTTAGCATTTGATATCTCTTCATTTTGATACTTTACATCTTCTATTATTACTTTTGTTGCTTTGTCTACATTTTCATTGGCTTTGCTTAAAATTGAAATTTTATTTTTTATTTGAATAATCATATCTCTCAACTTATCAATAAATTTATTTATAAAATTAACAGCGGTTCCAATTTCATCTTTTCTGTTAATCTCAATTTTTTTCGTAAGGTCCCCCTCCCCTTCTGCCAGATCTTTACTTCTTACTATTAATAAGTTCAAAGGCTTGAATATAAAAATATTAGAGAAAATAAATGAACCTAAAATAATAAATACTGTGCCGACTGTTAAAAAAACCGCCAGATTAAATAAAGCTCCTTTTATTATACTTTCACTATTTTTTAAGTTTTTATCAATATATATAACTCCAAGTACATCTCCCACTTTTGCATTTACATGACACATGAGGCAGTATTTTTCAGCCACAGCTGGTTTATAAATTTCAACATGCTTAATTCCATTTTTTTTCTTTTCTAAAATTTTTTCTTTTTTTGTTTTAAACACATCAAGTACCATCGGATTTGTAGTGAATTTCTCATTAGGCCTAAATAGTTTTATTACTAACTGTGATTTAAATACGTGAAAGTTTTCCAGGCCCTTAACTTTTTTTATTTCTTCCGCAGCTTTTTCTACCAAATCAGGATTTCCTGTATTCATTGCAATTCTTAAAGACCTAAATGCAGTTTCTGCAAGAGTTGAGATTTCATTTTTTACTATTTTGCTCTGCAAATTATCTAGATTTATCTTGAAAAATATGTAAAGGAAAAAGCTTCCTGTTATAAAAATCAGAGTTAATACAAGTATTATTTTACCTTTTATAGTTTGAGGAATCATAATAATTACCAGATACTATTAGTGTTAATAATATTATCGTTATGTTTTATAAAAACTTTAGAAAATTTATAAAAAAGATTAAAATTTAGTGCTAACTAACCGAAAATAAATTAAAATAAACTTAAAGATAGGGGAAAAATATGGATCTTTCAAAAGAAAAGATGGACATGAAAGTAGATGAACTTGAAAAACAACTTCAAAGTAATGCTGAAAAGTTCAAGATTGAAAGAGAAATTTTAGAAACCTTAATTGCATCCTACAAAGATGGAGTGTCTTTTGCTAGAAAACTTTTAATTGAATCATCTGAAGAACTTGAAGATGTAACTGAAGCCAACCACGAAAACGTTAAAAAGATAGAAAAAGCCAATGAAAAAAGCAAAAATGTAATTGACTCAATAGAAGAATTAACAAATTATTCTAATAATTTAAAAAATGTTGTAGAAACATTAAATAAAAGTACAGAAGAAATAACAAATGTTATTTCATTAATTAAAGATGTTTCTAATCAAACAAATCTACTTGCATTAAACGCTGCAATAGAAGCTGCACGGGCCGGTGAACACGGTAAAGGATTTGCTGTTGTTGCTGATGAAGTTAGAAATCTTGCGGAAAGAACACGCAAAGCCACAGAAGAAGTTTCTGCAAACATAGAAAAACTAAAACAGGAAGCTGATGAAATAAACAATATATCTAATATTTTTGTTGAAAAACTGCATGCTGATTCAGTAATGCTTCGCGAACTTAACAAGGATTTAGACCAGATAATTAAAAACGCAGAAGAAATCGATGAAAACACATTAAAAGTTCTGTATATGATTAAAGTAATTGTCGGAAAAATTGATCACATACTGCTTAAATTAAAAGCTTATGAAGCAATTGCATTTATGAAAAAAGAAGAAATTGTAAAAGAAACAGAATGTAACTTTGGTAAATGGTACTCATCAGAACTTGTAAAATTAATCAAAGATAAATATGTTTTAGATGAGCTTGCCGAACACCACAAAAATGTACACGATAAAACCCGTCAGATAATAAATAGGGTAGTTGAACAAAATAAGCTTGATGAAGAAGTTATAGAGCTCTTAAAAGATATGGAAAACTCAAGTAAATACGCTTTTGAACTCTTGGAAGAGGAAATTAAAAAGGAACTTGAAAGAATAGTAAAAGAGAAGGAGGCCAAGTAAAAGCCTCTTTCTCAGCCTTCTATAAACTCTCTTAATTTAGAAGCAATATCTTTTTCACGCATTAAAGACTCACCTATTAAAAAGGCATTTACTCCATAATTTCTAAGCTCATCTATTTCTTTTTTTGAAGATATACCACTTTCAGCAACTACAACTTCAGCCCCCCATTCTTTTATTTTTGGGCAGAGATTTTTAGATTTATTTATATCAACTTTAAAAGTATCTAAATCTCTGTTATTTACACCTACAATTTTCCCACCTTCATCTATTGTAATTTTTGCCTCTTCCTCTGTAAAAACCTCAACTAAAGGCTCCATATTTAACTGTCTTCCAAACTCTATGAGTTGTTTTAACTTTTTAGGCTCAAGAATTCTTGTTATTAAAAGATAGCTGTCAGCTCCTTTAGCGTAGGCCTCTAAAATCTGTCTTTCGTCTATAATAAAATCTTTTCTCATTACAGGAATGTTTACAACTTTGGAAACTGCTTCAACATAATCTATATGACCCTTAAAGTATTTTTCATCAGCTAGAACAGATATTGCAGCGGCTCCATTTTCTTCATAAATCTTTGCTATTTCCACAGGGTTAAAATCTTCCCTTATTATTCCTTTGGATGGTGATGCTTTTTTTATTTCGGCTATTATATTAATTTTGTCCTGAAGCAGTGTATTTTTAAAATCTTTTACACCTTTTCTTTTTTCAGTTTTCTTTTCAAGCTGTTTTATGTAATCTTTTGTATATTTTTCAAGTTCTTCGTACTTAGTTTTTACGATTTTATCAAGTATATTCAAATGGTTTCTCCTTTATGAATTTCCTCATACTATTTTATCATTTTCAAACTGGTATAATTTGTATCCTATCAAATAATTTTCAAATTTAGGAGGACAAATCATGTCTGAAATAAACAAACCTGAAATACTTGCACCTGTTGGACATTATGAAGGACTTTATGCAGTTATAAAAGCAGGTGCTGACGCAATTTATATGGGGTGTGGGAAAATTAACCAGAGAGCAAGAAAATCAAACTTCACAATTGAAGACGTTAAAGAAATCAGAAAAATCACCCAAGACCACGGATTAAAGCAGTATATTGTTTTAAATTCAATTGTTTTTGAAGATGATCTGCCAGAAATAAATGAAACACTTCACCAGTTAAAAGAAGTTGGAGTTGATGCGGTTATTGGCTGGGATATGGCTGTTCTATCAAAATCTTTAGAACTTGGTATTGAAACACACCTTTCCACAATGGCATCAGTTTCAAACTCTCAGGCTGCAAAATTTTACGAAAAAATGGGAATTAAAAGAATTGTTCCAGCAAGAGAAGTAAAACTTGAAGGACTTTTAGACCTTAAAAGAAAAACAAACCTTGAAATAGAAATATTTATACATGGTGCAATGTGTATGGCAGTTTCAGGAAGATGTTTCCT
>WIAL01000050.1 GCA_015519975.1 Hydrogenothermaceae bacterium
AGCCTGTGATGGATGTTCGTTTGCTCCATCTCCTGCATTTATAACGTGGGATTTTACCTCTTTTGCCACTAAAGCAGGGGCTCCTGACATAGAGTGCCTCATAACTATAAAATCAGACTGCATTGCTTCCAAAGTTTTTATAGTATCGTATAAAGTTTCTCCTTTCTTTACAGAAGATGTGGAAGCTGAAATGTTTATTGTATCTGCTCCAAGTATTTTACCTGCAAGCTCAAAAGATGTTCTTGTCCTTGTTGAGTTTTCAAAAAATGGAAGTAAAACAGAATATCCTCTTAAATCAGAGAGTTTAGTTTCGCCGTTTTTATATCTGTTCTTGTAATCTTTGAATATCTCATAAATCTCAAACACTTTTTTTTCATCAAGCTGATTTACTGATATTAAATCTTTCATTCTTAGCCCTCAAAAATTTTTGCTAAAAAATTATACAACATTAAAAAATTCAAAAATAAAGCCGATAATATTACTGCTATGAGAAATTTAAATTTTAAGAAAGGCTTTTTTATAGTGACGGCAGTTATATCTTTTATAGCTCTAAGTATGGTGTTTAACCACTTTCTTGATTATTTCATATCAAATCAGGATTCTATTGTTTCTTTTTATATAGAAAAATAAGTTTATCTAAAAACTGTTTCAGGATGAAGTATTTTATTTTCATCCACTTTTCCTATACCTAAAAATTTACCTGTATTTGAAAATACTGCTGTAATTCCTGTTTTTTCTGCAAAATTTACTTTAAATCTCTGCCCGTTTACAAATCTAAAATCAAACCCTTCATCTAAAGTTATTTTGGGTAAAAAAGGTAATGATTTTTCTACAGGGATAACAACTTTTTCTATTTCTTCTTTTCCTAATCTTAAAAACTTTTCTAAAGGTAAAGCATTTTCAACAGAAAATCCGTTGATTTTTGTTCTTCTAAGTTCTTTAGTATAAGCACCGCATCCTGCTTCATCACCAATTTCTTTTATTAAGCTTCTTATATACGTTCCAGATGAGCAGTGGACTTTTATTTTAAAAAACGGCAAATTTATATCTAATATCTCTACTTTGTATATGGATACTTCTTTTGGCTTTAGCTGAGGAGTTATTCCTTCCTTTGCAAGCTGGTAAGCTCTTTTCCCTTCTATTCTTTTTGCAGAATAAGGCGGAGGGTACTGATCATATGTTTTTTCAAAAGATTTTATTATCTGAATAAGTTTTTCTTTTTCAATTTTGCACTTTCTTTCCTCTATAACTTTTCCATTTACATCATATGTGTCCGTTATTTTTCCAAGTTCTCCAATTGCAATATATTCTTTATCTAAACCTTGAAAATACTGGGTTAACTTTGTAGCTTTTCCAAGTGTTAATATCATTAATCCTGTTGCAAAAAAATCTAATGTTCCTGTATGTCCAACTTTAATATTTTCATTAAAAGTCTTTTTTATATGTTTTTTAACTTTTTGCACAAGATAATTTGAAGTTATACCCTTTGGTTTATCTATTAGCAGTATCCCGTCCATATTTTTAAAACCTCTCCTGATAAATAAAGTGAACCTGTAATTAGAATTATCTCATTTTTAGATATATCTACTGCCGTATCAATAGCCTGTTTTACATCTTTTATAAAAATATCTTCTTTAACGTACTTTTCATCTATACTTCTTGAGACTCCGCTGTAGGTAAATATTACTTTTTTTGAGTTATCTTTCACAATATTTACCATTTTATCCAAATTCTTATCTTTCATTGCTGAGAAAATTGTAATTATATCTTTATCTGGAAAAAGCTCTTTTATTTCCTCATATGTTTTTGTCAAGCTGTCTTCATTGTGAGCTCCGTCTAATATTATTAAAGGTTTTTCAGATAAAATCTGCATCCTTGCAGGCCAGTAGGTTGAGGAGACTGCTTTTTTGATTTTATTTTCATCTATTTTTAAATTATTTTTTTCAAAAAAAACTAAAAAAGCTGTTAATGCAGATGCAAGGTTAAGACTTTGTCTCTCTCCGAGTAAAGACGGCTTAAGATCTTCCAGTTTATAGCTTTTAAATTTATAATTAACCAGTCCATTTTTATACTTTACAAAAAAATCATTACCAAACTGGTAAATTTCTTTTACACCTTTTTTTAAAGCCTCATTTAATATATCTTTTTGCTGTGAGCCGATAATTAAAGGTTTATCAGGTCTTGCTATACCAACTTTTTCAAAAGCAATTTTCTCTATACTATCTCCAAGTAAATGGGTATGATCTAAAGAAACATTTGTAATTATTGAAACTTCAGGGCTGACTATGTTTGTAGAATCCCATCTTCCTCCAAGACCAACTTCAAGTACAGCTATATCAATCTTTTCGTCTGAGAAATATTTAAATGTAAGGAGTGTACAGCTTTCAAAATATGTTAGGTTATATTTTTCTATAATGGGTTTTAACTGGTTTATATAATATTCTAATTTTTCGTTAGATATTTTTTCTCTGTTTATCTGCCATCTTTCGTTTTCTTCTACTAAATGTGGAGATGTGAAAAGTCCTGTTTTTAATCCATTACTCCTAAGTAAACTTTCTAAAAAGGCAGCAGTTGAACCTTTACCGTTTGTCCCGCTAATTAAAATAGATTTAAAATTTTCTTGAGGATTTCCAATCTCTTTGCAGGCTTTTTTTATTCTCTCAAGATCGGGCTGTATGTTGAAAACTTTTTTATTAAAAAGGCTATATAGCTTCAATATTCTTAACTGTTTTCTTCTTCTTTTAAAAGATTTTCTAAGTTTAATACTATCCCATCTAAAACTTCTATATCACTGTTATATTCTGTTATTATCCAGTTCTTATCTTTCTCGGCAACGATTATTTTTTTGGGACTGGTTAAAATCCATATTACTTTTTTAATACCACTTTTTAAAAGTTTATCTGTCTTTTCAATATAATAGTTATCTCCTATTTTTGAAAGATCTGCTTTTGTGTCAACTTCAATTACAACCTCTGGAGGGACTTTTAAATACGTTCCTTCTGGTTTTTTTAATTTTTCTTTACTTACAACAGCAATGTCTAAATTCAGCCATTTTCCTTGTCTTTTTGGTGTGTAGAAATATCCAAGCTCATTAAATAAAATCATGTATTTTTTTCTATCTACCTTCTTAAAAAGGTATTCAACTATTAATGATATTATCCATGCCTGTAAATCACTGTTTCCTATTACAGCCTCCGGCGGTAGTTCTCCCGACAAGACCTTTTTATAGTCTCTGTAATATATTTTTTTATTTCCAAGTATTTCATATACTAAGTTTTCCGGTATCTTTTTTCTTCCTCTTTTTGTTTTTTTCTTTTCTAAAACAATGCTCATTTTAAACCTCTGAAGGCTTTTTTCTCATAAAATAAATTATAATCCCAAATCCTGCTATTACCATTAAAAGAGTTATTATCTGGTTCCACGTCAGTCCTATCCCTGGAAGTGGTGGTGTAACACCTCTCCAAAACTCAAGTAAAAACCTTTCAAATCCGTAAAATATTAAATAAAAAGCAAATATCTGACCGTCAAACTTTTTATATTTATACATTAAAAATAAAACTGCAAAAATCAGGAAATTGCCTAATGCCTCTGCCGGCTGTGTAGGGTAAAGAGATATACCAGAGGGTGCTGCCGTATCTGGATGTTGAGGAAATTTTATTGCTATATCTTTAAATATAGAATCATCAGGAACGGGTTTTCCGTAGCAACAGCCTGCCGCAGTACATCCAAGCCTACCAAAAGCATGCCCTATTATAATTGAAACTCCTGCAATATCTCCTGCTTTCCATATAGGTATTTTGTACTTTTTAATAAAATAAAGAGCAGTTAGTAGCCCTCCTATAAACCCGCCAAACCAGTCTATCCCGCCTTTCCATACGGCTATATAATCAATTATTGATTTCATCTGGTCAGGATGTTCTATAACGTAGGCAATTCTTGCTCCGATTATTCCACCTAAAACTGCAAAAATAATTACATTTTCAACTTTCTTAGCATCTAAATTTTCTTTTTTGGCAAAATAAATGGCAGTAAAGTAAGAAGCAAGAAGCCCAAGAGCAACTAAAACACCGTAGGTATGTATAGTAAAATCACCAATTTTAACCAAATCAGGAAACATAAATTTAAGCCCTTGCAGTTTCTTTTAAGGTTTTAAAGTATTTTTCTAACACCATTCTTCTTTTTACGGGAGAAAGATGATTTATGAAAGGTATTCCATTTAAATGATCAATCTCGTGTTGTAAAACAATAGCTAAAAAGTCGTCTGCATCTATTTCTATATCTTCTCCTTTTTCATTTTTTGCTACTACTTTTACTTTTTCTGCTCTTGGTATAGTTATCTGAACTCCAGGAAAGCTAAGGCATCCTTCAGTAGACTCTATCTGTCCTTCCTTTTCTACTATTTTAGGATTTATTAAAACCATTTTTACGCCTTCTTCGCCTTCCTGCTGGTCGTATTTTTTTGTATTTGTATCTAAAACAAGTATTTGATAAGGGATACCTATCTGATTTGCGGCAAGACCAACACCTTCAAGTTCATACATTTTCTCAAACATAACATTTATATATTCCTGAAGTTTTGGGTCATCAAAAAAATCTACTTCCTTCATTTTTTGTTTTAAAATTTTATCTGGCCAGGTTCTTATTCTGTAACTCAATTACTTCACCTCTTTTTTAGGTTCTTTGATAACAAGATAGGCTATAATTATGCCGACAAAAACAAACATTAAAAGACCTATATAATATGAGATATTATATTCCATTTTTCTTTTCCTCCTTTATGGAGTTAAGGATTACAAAACCTATTATTAAAAATGATAACCATAATATAAAACCAAAAATAAAATCAGGCAAACTAAATCCTTTATCTTTCAAAAATGGCTGTAATATAGCAAACACAAAGCTTGCAAGAGCCATATTTATAAAAAGTTTTCCAATTTCTTCTCTTGCCTTGTTTGAAAACATTAAATGAAAACCTTCATTCTCTCTTTTAAAATTTTTACATTTTCAGCTGGATTTCCTTTAAATACTGCACTTCCAGCTACAAATATGTTAACTCCTTCCTTAGATATTTCATTTATATTGTCTTTATTTATTCCTCCATCCATTTCAATTAAAACATCAGTTCTTCCTGTCTCTTCCATTAAATTTTTTAATTTTCTTACCTTGTGAAGCGTTTGAGGAATAAATTTTTGTCCTCCAAACCCGGGATTAACCGACATTATAAGAACATAATCTATGTAATGGATAATTTCCTCTAACGTATTTATAGGAGTTGCTGGATTTACAGCAATACCGGCTTTTATCCCATGGAATTTTATTCTTTCTACAAGTCTATGTGAATGAATAGTTGCATCCATATGAAAAGAAATCATATTTACACCAGCTTTTGCAAAATCATCTATATACTTTTCTGGCTCTACTATCATAAGATGGGCATCAAATGGTTTATCTGTTAAAGGTCTTAATTTTTCAATTACGGGCATTCCAAAAGTTATATTTGGAACGTATCTGCCGTCCATTACGTCAAGATGTATAATATCTGCACCGGCATTCTCAATTGTTTTAATCTCTTCACCTAATTTTGAAAAATCTGCTGATAAAATAGATGGAGCTAAAAGCTTAACATTTTCCAAGTTCTAAAACCTCATATAAACTTTATAAAAAAAATTATAAAACATATTGCCAATTTGTTTTTATGATTTATATTTAATAATGTACTTAAGTTAAATAAAAAAACCTAAGGAGGGTGTTAAATGAAGTTCGAAAAGTATGTTGCAACAGGGAACGCTTTCATCAAAGAAGTAGCAGAAGAATTAACAGGAAAGCCTAGAGAAGAGATTACAGAATCAGACAAAGAAAGGGCTTTAAGAATAACAAGAGCTGTACTTCATGGTTTAAGAAATAGACTTATGCCTGAAGAATTTATTGACCTTATTTCTCAACTTCCAATGTGTTTAAAAGCAGTTGCTGTTGATGGATGGAAAATAGACAAAACTCCTGAAAAAATTAAACATATAGATGAGTTTGTTGATGAAGTATATAATGAAGATGGAAGAGTTGCTCCAAGAGATTTCGGAAGCAAAGAAGAAGCTAAAGAAGCTATAAAAGCTGTTTTAAGAGTTGTTAAAAGACATGTTTCTGACGGTGAAATAAAAGATGTAGAGGCAGAGATGCCTAAAGAACTTCAAAAATTTATTGAAGAAGCATAAAAATTTAAAAGGGGCTTATGCCCCTAATTTTTTTAAAGACTCCCTTATACTGCCGAGTTTCATAATTTCAATTAATTTATCTTCATCAAACTCCTTTGAAACTATTTCTTTTTTGTTTATATCATAAATAAAAAATATTTCTTCTCCAAAGCTACCTACAACGAGATTATCTGTATCTCCAATAACAGCTCCAAATAAAACAGATGATTTAAAATCCGGAGTTAGCTTTTTTCCAGTTTTTATATTGTAAAGAGCATAATGGGCTTTTTCTTTAGCCCAGTAAAAGTTACTTTCTCCCGTTAAAACTCCTCTATCCCTAATTTTTCTATACCACGGGGTTTCTTGCTTTTCCAAAGAAAAAATTGCTTCTTTTTTATTTAAAGTGGCTCTAAAATAAGGAGATTGATTTTTTACAAGTCCTTGAGGTGTTATCCAATCAAAAAATTCTGAAACCCTTTCTCCAGTTTCGTAAACATATATTGCCCATTTTACTGAAAGTAGATCCTTGGGAGAGTCAATATTATCTTCAGTTGCAATTACATAAGGGCTTTCATCTTTCAATGCTCCTTCTTTTAAAATATAACCGAATTTATCTTTTATCATTGTAAACTCCATAGTAAATTAATAATTGCATATAATATAAAAAATCATATATCATTAATGAAAGTTCAGTTATGAGAAAAAATATAAAAGAGGAGAGTCAATGTTAAGCAAAAAATATCTTGAAGAGTGGGATAAACAGTATTTTTGGCATCCTTTTACACAAATGCAGGTTTACACCCAGGAAGATAATGTTATTGTTGAAAGAGGAGAAGGAGTATATATCTATGATATTTATGGAAATAAATACTTGGACGGCGTTGCGTCTTTATGGTGTAATGTTCATGGACATAATCACCCTAAATTAAATCAGGCAGTAATAGAGCAGGTTAATAAAATAGCTCACTTTACAACCCTTGGAGCTTCAAATGTACCGGCTATTGTTTTTGCTAAAAATTTAGTTGATATTACACCACCAAAATTAAAACATGTTTTTTATAGTGAAGATGGTTCAGAAGCAATGGAAATTGCAATAAAAATTGCTTATCATTACTGGCATAATAAAGGAGAAAAAAATAAAAATAAATTTGTTACCCTTTCAGAAGCTTATCACGGAGATACTATAGGAAGTGTTTCTGTTGGTGGTATAAATATTTTTCATGAGAAATATAAACCTCTTTTATTTGATGTTTATAAACTTCCTTCTCCGTATCTTGAAGCATTAAAAAAAGTTGGAAGAGAAAAAGCCCTTGAATATGACACAACAAAACTTTTAATTGAAGAAGTTGAGGATTTTGTATTTCACCACCATCAGGATATAGCTGCTATTGTTTTAGAAGGAGGAGTTCAGGGGGCAGCAGGTATACTTCCATTTCCAAAAGGTTATTTGAAAGAAATTAGAAGAATATGTGACGAGTTTAATATTTTAATGATAGTTGATGAAGTGGCAACTGGATTTGGTAGAAGTGGGCATATGTTTGCCTGTGAAAAGGAAGGTGTTGAACCAGATATTATGGCACTTGGAAAAGGAATTACTGGTGGATACTTACCTTTGGCAGCAACACTTGTTTCAGATGAAATATATCAAGAGTTTTTAGGAGAATTTGGAGAGGCCAAACATTTTTATCATGGACATACATATACTGGAAATCCTATTGCGTGTAATGTGGCAATAGCAAATTTAGAAGTTTTTGAAGAAGAGAAGACTTTAGAAAAATTACAACCTAAAATAAAACTTTTGGAAGAAAGACTTAAAGAGTTTTGGGATTTAAAACATGTTGGAGATGTTAGACAGTATGGATTTATGGCAGGTGTTGAACTTGTAAAGGATAAAGAAAAAAACGAGCCTTTCCCTTATGGAGAAAGAACAGGATTTAAAGTTGCAAAAAGTATGCTAAAAAAAGGTATATGGGTTAGACCACTTGGAGATGTAATGGTAATAATGCCTCCTCTTGTAATATCTGAAGATGAGTTGAACTACTTTTTAGACAGTTTAAAAGATAGTATAAAAGAGCTGGAGGATTAAACTGTCTCCTCCTGCTCTTCCAGCTTTTTAATTTCTTCTTTTTTCTTTTTAAACCATTTAAATGTTGAGTAAATAATTATTCCTATAGCTACTATTCCTGATAATATTTTTGCTGTACCTACATCTATTTTTAAAATTTCAGATGCTGAAAACCATAAAAAAGCATAAAAAAGATAGACTCCATACAAAAGAAGAAGCACCGAAAGTGCCTCCCACAAAATCTGATATATTTTAAATCCCATTTTTAACCTCGTAGCAGTGTTTTATGAAATTATATCAAACCCAATCATACTCTGCTCCGTATTTTTCTCTAAGGATTTTTGCAACTTGAACCATATTTCTTAATGCAGGAATAGTTTCTTCCCATTGTCTTGTTTTCAATCCACAGTCAGGGTTAATCCAGATTAGGTTCTTATCTATTACCTGAACAGTTCTTTCTGCTATTTCAAGCATTTCTTCTACTGGTGGAATTCTTGGTGAGTGTATGTCATAAACTCCAACTCCAATACCGTGGTCGTAGTTAAATCTTTCAAAGGCTTCTATAATTTCCCCTTTAGACCTTGATGCTTCAATTGAAATAACATCTGCATCCATTGCATAAATCCATTCGATAATCTCGTTAAATTCTGAATAACACATATGTGTGTGTATCTGAGTTGTTTCCTGAACTGTGTTGTTTGTTAATCTAAATGCTTTAACTGCCCATTTTAGATATTCTTCCTGTTTTCTTTTCTTAAGAGGAAGACCTTCCCTAAATGCAGGCTCGTCTATCTGGATTACCTTTATTCCTTCTTTTTCAAGGTCTAAAACTTCATCTCTTAATGCAAGTGCTATTTGATAAGCAATCTCTTTTTTAGGTATGTCCTTTCTATAGAAAGACCAGTTTAAGATAGTGACAGGACCAGTTAACATTCCTTTCATTGGTTTATCTGTTAAGCTTTGTGCATAAACAATTTCTTTAACTGTCATGGCGGAAGGTCTTGAAACATCTCCATAAATAATTGGTGGTCTAACACATCTTGAGCCATAAGACTGAACCCATCCATTTTTAGTAAATGCAAAACCATCCATTTTTTCACCAAAGAACTCAACCATATCTGTTCTTTCAAATTCTCCGTGAACAAATACATCAAGTCCAAGGTCTTCCTGTATTTCTACTGCCTTCTTAATCTGCTCTTTTATAAAGTTCTCATATTCTTCTGCTGAAATTTCTCCTCTTCTAAATTTAGCTCTCATTTGACGAACTTCTTTTGTTTGAGGGAAACTTCCTATTGTGGTAGTTGGGAACCTTGGAAGACCAAGCATTTCAATTTGCTTTTTGTATCTTTCTTTAAAGTCGTGAGGTCTTTTTATTTCTTGCTGGTCTATTCCTTCTACCTTCTTTCTTACTTCTTCATTTTTAAATTCATCTCTAAGAGCCTGTAAAGATTGTAAAGGAACTTCTTTTCCTTCATTTATTATTTCTTTTAATGTTTTAATTTCCTCAAGTCTTTCATTTGCAAATGATAAAAGACCGATTAATCTATCATCTAAATGTCCTTTTTCTGGTTCTAATGACACTGGTAAGTGGAAAAGTGGTGCTGCATTTGATAAAACAATTCTGTCTTCATCAACATAATTTTTAATCTCATCAATTAAAGCTAACACTTCTTTATAATCTGTTTTCCAAGGGTCTCTACCTGAAATTACTCCAGCCTGTAGTTTTTTATCTTTTGGAAATCCGTATTTTTTAAGATTTTCAAGATTTTCATTATTTACAACAAAATCAAGCCCAATACCTGCAACTGGAAGCTCATTTGTAATTCTTTTAAAGTGGTCAAGGCTTTCATAGTATGTATGGACGAAAATTTCAATATTATCTATTCCATCAGTTATTACCTTGTAAGCCTCAATTAATGCATCTATTTTTTCATCATCTAAATCTAAAACAAGTGCAGGTTCATCAAACTGAACAGCTTTTACTCCCTCTTGTTGTAATTCTTTAAGCATTTGGTTGTAAACAGAAGCTATCTCAAGGAGTAAAGGTTTAAATTTTTCGCTTTCATCTGCTTTTACCATTTTCATTAAAAGAGAGCCTTCCTGTCTTTCGTAAACTTTAGAAAGCATTAAGTATGTAAATGCTCCAACTAGAACAGGTTTTGTCTCAACTCCAAATTTTTCTTTTGCCCATTTATAAGAAGTTAAAGGTCTATTTTTTACTAATTTAAATCCACCAGTTAATTCTGGAACAATATAGTGGTAATTTGTGTCAAACCATTTTGTCATTTCACAGGCAATAGCATCTTTTGTTCCCCTTGCCATTGCAAAGTATCTATCAAGACTGTCTTCTATGTTTTGAAATCTTTGTGGAATAGCATTAATCATTGTTGAAATATCTAATACAAAATCGTAAAGTGAAAAATCGTTAGATGGAATGTAATCTAAATTTGCATCTATTACTTTTTTCATTCTTTCAATATCAACTTCTTCTGCCCTTTTAAGCATTTCTTCTTTTGAAATTTCACCTTTCCAGTAGCTTTCAACAGCCTTTTTTAATTCTCTGTTTGGTCCAATTTTAGGATAACCAAAAACTGTAGTTTTAACTGCCATTTTAATCCTCCTTGTGCAAATGCAAATAATTTGCAAATATTAAATCATAATAAAAATTCAAATGCAACTTATTTGCAATAAGTAAAGTAAAAGGGATGTCTTTTGAGTTTTTAAATAGATTTTTATTAAAAAAGAATAGGAAGGTTTTAAAAATAGATAAATATTTTTGGATAAAAAGTGAGAAGAAGATTAGTAAAAATCGAAAAAGATAATAATATTTGATGTTAAGTAAATTCTTGGAGTGTATTTTTACTAGATACAGAGAAAAACAAAATAAAGATAAGTCATAAACTGGTTTTGTAAATAGAAAACTCTTAGAGCTTCTGCGTGCCTCAGCCCAGTCCAATTCTAGGCAGGATCAGAAACCCTAAGAGTTTCAATTCCTTATAGGCACGCTAAAAACAAGAAACAAAAAAAGAAAAAAGCAGTCGCAGGAGCTGTTTCAATTCCTCATAGGTACGCTAAAAACTTAATTGGATATGTTAAAACTGGAAATGTATTATCTCTGTTTCAATTCCTCATAGGTACGCTAAAAACTAACCCAGCCGCTTTTTTTGCTTTCATCATTCTTTTCAGTTTCAATTCCTCATAGGTACGCTAAAAACTATCATCAAGCAAAACCAAACCCTTGCAAGCCAGAAACGTTTCAATTCCTCATAGGCACGCTAAAAACCAGAAGCAAAAGATGTTCCTTTATTGAAATCGAAAGTTTCAATTCCTCATAGGCACGCTAAAAACTATCAGAGTTTTCACCTTTCCACCCTAAAAACTTTTTCAGTTTCAATTCCTCATAGGCACGCTAAAAACCCCTGAAAACAGTTTCATATTCAGTTGCCAAGTAAACTTTGAAATTACTTACTGAAATTAAATATACAAAAATTTCTGCCTGCTGTCAAATTAAGTTAATTTTCGGTCGACCTCTAATCCGGCAAAAATCCCTAGAGATTGACAAACTCTTGATATGCAAGGCTAAGGTCTAAATTTTTACCAATTTTCCATTGAGATTTTGTCTCAATTAAAGCTTGAAAATCTGCGATCGACTGACTCAAATTTTTATTCTATTATATTAAACACTTTCTTTAGTTTTTAACAAATAATAAACTATTCCTAAAACTAAAAGAACCCCTCCGTAAGCTACTATTTTTTCAATATCTTCAGGAGATAGTGAAACTATCAATATTTTTCTTATAACTGCAGCAAGAGCCACGCTAACAAAGGCAGTTATAGCAAATTTTCCTCCCTGAAGATGCTTTATTTCTTCTGCCATTAGTTCAGCTACAGCCCATAAAATAAGTAAACTACCAAGAGTTGTAATAATTCCTTTTTCAATACTTACATGCCCTGCAACAAGTTCAAAAACATCATATCCAAAAAGACCGATTGTAAAAATTGCCATAATTATTAATGCAGCTAAAAGAACCATGTCTAAAAAATCAGCAAATTTTCTAGATATTTTTATTAATTTTCTTTCCAGTTTTGAAAGTTCTAAAAATTTGGTTATTTCTTCCTCTATATATGCTTTTGTCATAATATCAAGATTCATATCAAGAAGTTTACCTAAGGACTCAACATAAAGATTTCTTTCCCGAGAGTATCCAAATTCCTGATTTATTTTTTTTATGAACCATCTTCTTATAAAGTTAAAGGAGGCATTTATATAATGAGTAGGAATTCCTAATTTATCGTGAACTTCCCCTATTCTATGAAGTTTTTCAAAATATTTATCATCATAATTTCCGCTAAATAATTCCATGTACCATTCTTTTATTTTATTTTTATGCCTGTTAATTGTTTCTTCATCTTTTAGAAATTTTTTTGCATTGGGAAGTCTAAACACAAATTTATAAAAATCATTTATAAAATCATTCAAGTATTTTTCCATATAAGGTTTGAGTTTTATTATTCTTTTAGCATCTTTTTCTGTAAATTCATAATCTTTTTTTATTTGTTCGAAAGACTCAGGCATATATTTCCCTCCATTGTAATTTTATCAGTTTTTAATATACTTTAAATTATAACAATTAACGATAAAAGGAAATAAAATGGATTATCAAAAATTAAAAAAAGTGAAAGATAAAAATGAAGAATGCTTTAAATGCGGTTCTAAAAAAGAGCTCTATGAAGATCCTAATATAGAAGGGCTTGTTTTTTGCAGGGACTGCTGGGAAGAAAGAATAAAGACTGAAAAACTTGAAGAATGGGGAATGGAAGAAGAAATTCCATATGATGAATGATAAAATAATAAAAAACTTTAAAGGAGAGAAGATGAGGAAAGATAAAGGATTTACACTGCTTGAGCTTCTTGTCGTCATTGTTGTTTTATCATTACTTGCAGCACTTTTGGTTCCAAAACTTACAGGAAGACTTGATGAAGCCAAAATTGATACTACTAAAATACAGTTAAAAGAAGTTAAAAGAGCATTAGAAATGTATAAAGTGGATAATGGAACTTATCCAACAACTGAGCAAGGTTTAAAAGCCCTTGTAAAAAAACCTGACACACCACCAGTGCCGAAAAAATGGAAGCAGTATTTAGAGCAGGTTCCTAAAGATGCATGGGGAAATGAGCTTATTTATATATATCCTTCAGATAAACATCCTTTTGAGCTAAAATCAGCAGGACCAGACGGGGAAGTTGGAACTGAAGATGATATTTCAGTGTGGGATGAACAATAGAGGTTTTACCCTACTTGAGGTTGTAATTGCAGCGCTGATCCTGGCAATTTCGCTGTCAGTAATTTTAAAAATTTACACAAATTACATAAAAGATTATGGAAGTTTAGAGAAAGATATAAAAGATATTCAGGAAGTTAAAAGATACATTTACGATATAAAAGAAGAGTTTAAGGAAATCCCTGCAGTGAAAGAAAAGTATGAAGATACACAATATGGAGTAAAAAAGAAAATTTATATTTATGATGACAAACCTGTAATTTTTTATTATGAAACAAGATAAAGGATTTACGCTACTTGAACTTTTAATAGTTATTGCATTAATTGCTATTGTTTTTTCTATTGGTGGGTTTGTTTTTATAAATAATATAAAATCAACGCTTAGTTTTAACTCAGAAATAAATAATTCTACATCACAAATATCCTTGGTTAATCAGCTTACAGCACAGCTTTTTTCAAAATATGAAAAAAGGTATGAGAATATAAAAATAGATGAGGATAGAATTTCTTTTTATACAGGATATCCTATATTTTATGAAGGGTTTGTTAGGGCAGAGTATGTTTTAAAAAAAGATAAAAATACAGGTTATACAACCATTTATTATGAAGAATTTCCTTATGTAGACGGTAATTTAGGTTTTGATGGACTGAAAAAAAGTTATGTTGGCAAATTTAAAGATTTAAAAATTTCAATATATGACGGAGGAAAGTGGTACATAAATTATAAAAATAAAAAATTCCCATCTGTTATTAAAGTCTCTATAAATGGCAATGATTACTATATAACTGTAAACGGAAAAATAGTTCGATGATATTAATATTTGTAATATCCATAATTTCGTCCTTGACATTTTTAACCACTCAGATAGCAGATGATTTATATATTTATCAAACTTATGTTAATGATTATAAAAATAGGCAGCAGCTTTATTTGATATCAGATACTGCTTTAAAGGCAGTAAAAAACTTTTTACTTAGGGATGATCCTGCCGTTGATTCTTTTCAGGATTTTTGGGCTTCAGAAATACCTATAATAACACAGGAAGCACAAATAACAATTAATATTATCGATCAAGAAAGATATTTAAATCCAAACTTTTTAATAAATAAAGACGGAAAGACTGTAAATAAAAAAGTTTTTAATATTTTTGAAAGACTATTTAATATTTTAGGATATGATACCTCTATACTTTTTAACATTATTGATTGGATTGATAAAGATAGAATCAGCCAAGGTGGTAAAGAAAATTATGATGAATATAATGCAAAAAATGATTATTTAGATAGTTTAGAAGAACTTAAACTTATTGATGGAATTACTCCAGAGATTTTTAATGGCACCGTTATGTACGGTCAATTTATCCCTGGATTAAGGTCTTTGCTTTCTCCTTACTCAAATGGAAAAGTGAATATTAATACCGCCTCTAAATATATACTCCAGTCTTTAGATCCTCAAATAGATCAGCAGATTGTATTAAATATTCTAACTTATAGAAAAGAAAAACCTTTTAAAACGATAAATGATCTAGCTTTAGTTGATGGAGTAACTTCTGATATAGTTTATAGATTAAAAAAGCTTGGACTAATAGACGTAAAAAGTGAAAACTTTTTAGTTGATATAAAGATAAATTTCAATGATAATATATACCATTTAATGGCTTTACTGCAGAGAAAGAATAAAAATATAGATATAATCTGGAGAAAAATCTATTAAATGAATATTTTAGCAATTCAGCTAACAGAAAAAGAAAAAGTTCAGTTATATGCAAAAGTTAATCCATTAAAAAAGCAGATAGAAGTAGTTAAATCTTTAAAAAATCCTAAGGTTATAGTCTCTATACCTGTTAAAGAATCAACTTTTAGAATATTTAATTTTGATTTTGACGATGAAAGAAAGATAAAAAAAGCAGTAGAGACTGCCTTAAAGGTAGAATTTCCTAATTATAATGAAATTGAATGGGCGGCATATTATAAAGAAAATTTACAAATTTTTTGTGTAATTACAAAGAAAGAGTTAATTTATTCTTTAAAAGAAGAACATAATAATATTTATTCTATAGATAGTGATGTTTTTTCTCTTATTCGCCTTTTATTATACAATGGTGAAGAAAATGCTAAACTTGTTCATTTTTATGAAAGTTATGCAGTTTATCTTGAAGTAAAACAAAATTTCCCTCAAAAAGTTCAATCTATTTCTTTAGAAGATGCAGAAGATATTTTAAAAAAAGATAACAATATTTTGGTTTCAGGGTTTATTCCTGAAAATATTGAAAATCCTGTTTTAAATAACCCATCTAAAGATCCGAAATTAAACATTGCTTTTGGAAATGCTTTAAAGCCTATTTATAGAATAGGAGTTGATTTTTTACATAAAGAAACATTTCTAAATTTAAAAAACATAGTTTCTATTTCTATTCTAATTTTAACGTTTTTCATATTTATAAATATTGGACTTTTTGTAAAAGCTTATACATTAAAACAGGAAATAAAAAAAGTAAAAAATAAAGAAAAAATTGTTTATATGAAATATTTTGGAGGAACTGCTGTAGACCCAGTAGCACAGGCTAAAGGTAAAGTTGCCACTTTAAAAGAAAGTTTTACAAAAAAGGAAGATGCTGCGTATATTTTAAATTTTATTGGAAAGCAGAAATTAAAAGTACCAAAAATTGAAATAATATATATAAATATATCTTCAGAATCTGTTGTTATAAGGGGATTTGCAGACAGTATTCAAACTATTGACAGATTTAGAAGGGCTTTAAATACAAAATTTTCAAATGTTAAAATTGAGGAAAGCGTAAAAGATGCAAATGGCAAAATAAGATTTAGGATTAATATAAAGCTGTGAAAAAACTGGAAATATTTTTTAATGCTTTAGAAGAAAGGGAAAAATACACATTATTTGTGGGTGTTATATTTACAGTATTATTTATAGGAATTTATGTTACTATTCAAAATTTCGAGAATGTAAAAAATTTAGAAAGGAAATTAGAAAAAGAAATAAAAAATTATAACGAACTTATTAATCTTGCCGGTATATATGCTTCCAAAAAGGGTATTTTGCATAAAAAAGAGTTTTTAAATTTAGCTGAAATAGATAACATTGCTAAAATTTCCCAAGTTAAAGATAAAATTCAATCTATAAAACCTATAAACTACCATGGAAAAGATATGTTTGAAATAACTCTTGAAAAGATTTCTCCTAGTCAGCTTCAGGAGTTTATAAATAATTTGAAAAAAAGGAAAATAAATATTTATTTTATTTCAGTTGATAATATAAGGCAGGACAACAATCTAAAAGTTAGAATGACAGTAGGTATTTAAATGAGGTATTTGGTTTATTTTTTAACATTTATAATATCTTTTATTTTCTTTTTTATATACAACTTTCCTGTTAGAGAAGTATTAGGTGGATTTTTAGCAAAAAATGGAGTTTCTTGTTCAGATATAAAAGGAAATCTTTTTTCTTTTGAAATAAAAGGATTAGAATATAAAAATTTTAAGGTTGAAGATTTAAAAATAATAAATAAGATACTTAAAATTTCTGCAGTAGTAAATAATAAGCAAAAATTTGAGATTTATCCTTTAAGTAAAAGGGCACATATAAGTTTTAAAAATTTAAAACTTGAAAATTATCAGGTAAAACCGCAAGTTTTTGGAAATTTAAATGCAAAAAATGTGAATATAAAATTAAAAGGAAAGTATATTCTAATATCTTCTAATTTGCAGTTGTTCTTATCTAAAACTAACTTTCCTTTTGTAAAAAATATAAAAATAACTGCAAATGTAAAACCAAAGGAAAATTTCAACAACTTAAAAGCAAACATAAATTCCCAAAATGTAAATGGAATTTTTACAGGAAAAGCTTATTTACCGCTTCAAATTTCAAATGGAAAAATAGAAGGAAGTTTTAGTGGGAAAGTTTTCAATTCTCAAGTAAGTAAAAATATTAATATAACATTTAAGAATTTGCTTTCGGGAAGGTTTAGATTTTGATAAAAGTAGGTTTAACTGGCTCAATTGGAACAGGAAAGTCAACTGTATCAAAAATTTTTCAAAAACTTGGTGCATATGTAATAGATGCTGATAAGGTAGTTCACAGGCTCCTTCAGGATAAAAAAGTTAAAGAAGAGATAAAGCAGGTTTTTGGTAATGATATATTTGACAGCAGTGGGAACATTGATAGAAAAAAGCTTGCAAAAATTATTTTTAATAACCCAGAGATGAAAAAAAAACTTGAGGAAATTCTTCATCCAAAAGTAAGACAGCAGATAGAACATTTTATAAAAGAAGTTTATGAAAAAGATAAAAATGCAGTAATTATTGCAGAAATTCCACTTTTAATAGAAACTGGGCTTTATAAAAATTACGATAAAGTTATAGTTGTGTATGCTCCTAAAGATTTGCAGTTAAAAAGGCTTTTAAATAAAGGATTTTCAGAAGAAGAAGCATTAAGCAGAATAAATTCGCAAATGGATATTGAAGAAAAGTTAAAATATGCAGATATTGTTATAGAAAATACTGGTAGCTTAAAAGAATTGGAAGAAAAAGTTAAAAAAGTTTATGAGAAGTTAAAACAAGAGGCTGAAGAAAAATGAGATTAATTTTAAGTATACTTTTAGTAATTTTTACAGCATCTGCACAGCCTTACAGTGATGTAAGACTTGAAATAATATCAAAAATTAAAAAACTTCAGGAACAAAAAGAAAAGATAAAAAGTAAAGAAGAAAAAGCAAAGATTGAAAACAAAATTAAAAAACTTAAAGAGATTTTAAAGAAATATGAAGAAAGTACTATTACTGCTGGCTAGTTTATTTTTAGTTTTTACGGCCTGTACAAAAACAGACAAACCTGCAGATAAGGTAGTTGAAATAAAGGTTTCTAAAAATGGATATGAACCTGATGTTATTCATTTAAAAAAAGGGCAGGTGGTTTTATTTAAAATAACAGCTTTAGATGAAGGAATAGGCGATGATTACACAGAAAAATACTACGGACACTGTTTTTACATACTCCCTCCTTATGATGTTATGGTTGAGAACATAAAGAAGGGAGAAACAAAAGAAGTTAAGGTAAAAATGATATATCCTGGGAAATTTTTATTTACCTGCCCTTACTGCTCTGGAATATTTCCAACAAAAGGTAAAATCATAGTACAGTAATAATTTCTTCAAATGATGGTTTTTCAGGAACAAAATAAACATTAAATCCTTTGCTTTCCACCGCTTTTTTTGTAGTGTTGCCGATTGTAATTATTTTTGTGTTATTTAAAAGTTTTTCATAATCTTTAAAATTTTCGAGAAAAGAATAAAATGTTGAAGGACTTGAAAAAATAACATAATCAACTTTTCCTTCTTTTAGCATTTCTGCACAATTTTCAAAGTTTTTAGGTTTATTAAAAGTAGTTTTGTAAACAATTAATAAATCTAAGTTTTCGTTTTTTATTTCCTGGCCTTTTTCGGCTCTTATAAAAAGAAATTTTTTATTTTTAAACTGTTTTTCTTGAATTAGTTTTTCTATTCCCCTAGCGCTTTTTATTTCAGGTATGATGGTGTCCTTAAATCCGAGGTTTTTTAAATAATTTTTTGTTTTTTCTCCTACAGCAATAACTTTTTTATGTGAGATTTTTCCAAACGGGACATCTTCCAAAAAATATTTAATGGCATTTTGGGAAGTAATAATTAAATAATCATATTTATCTAAATCAGGAACTTTAAAATTTACTTTTTGTGTTTTAATTAAAGGACAGTAAATTATATTTAAACCTTTTTCTTCTGCCAGTTGTTCTAATTTATAATCTAATTTTTCTTCTCTTGTTATTAAAATGTTTTTCATATTAAAAATACATAATCATTTTTTTCTAAAATAAAAGTGTCCTCAGGATTTAACTTTATAACTCCTTTTCTTTCAATGGCTATAGGTAAATATCCTTTTTCTCTCATTGCAATTAAAAGTTGTCCAAAATTTTCAAATCTTCCAAGTTGAGCAACTTTCATCTTTTTAATACCAGTTTCTTTATCTATAAGTGTTTTTACTAGATCTGTAGTTCCTGGGTTTAAAATTCCGGCAAATAGCATTTTACCTATTAACTGACCGTGAATTAATACTTCTTTTACGCGCATTCTCTTTTTGAATATATCTGCATCTTCGTCAAGCAAAACCTCAACGTAGATATTTGCTTTAGGATTTATATTTGATATTACCATTGCAGCAAGAGCAGTTCTTGCATCTATATTTCTTTCACTTAATCCTTCTTCTCTTTCAGCAACTATTATTACATCAGATGCTTTATCTACCCCAACATCCATTAAAATATTGTCCTGTATAAAATCTCCTTTTTTATATCCTATAAATGGAGGAAGTTCTATCCCTATCTGTGATTTTGGAACATTTGTAATTATTACTACACCCTTTTCTTTTTCTATTCCCATTGATAGTATTTGTTCCATAATTTCTTCTGCTGTTTCATTCCATCCGCAAATTACTATATGATTTTCAAGATTTGGCAATTTTAATTCACCTCCTTTAATGTCCATAAGCCTTCCAACAAGAGCAGCAGAAAATGTACCTGTCAGGCCTGAAACTAATATTATACCGCCACCTACTAATAATGATGCGAAAAATCTACCTTCGGGGGTTATAGGAGTTATGTCTCCATATCCAACAGTTGAAACTGTAATTAATCCCCAGTATATTGCTTCCCACATATTTGAAAAATTATCATTTCCAGCATTATATTCATATATATAAACGATTAAAGAAATTACAAATATCCAGCCTGCTAAAGATGTAAAAATAAAAGTAAATAAAAAACTTTGTTCTTTTAAAGCAATTAATAAACTTCTTAACGCTCCACCATATCTTATAACTTTTAAAATTCTGATGGCTCTTAATATTCTAAAAGCCCTAAATGGTCTAAAAAGTGGAAGTATTGATAGAAGGTCTATAATTGCATAAAAAGTTAGCATCCATTTTATTTTTGGTTTAAAAGCCTCTTTTAATGCATAAAAAATGTTTTTTTGCTGATTGTATGCCTTTGTAAAATCTTCCCAAAAATTAGAAATTACCCACCAGCGGAGTATGTATTCAATCAAAAAGAAGTAAAGAGCTAAAACTTCATAATCATCTAAAAATTTATCTAAGTCAGGAGGTATTTTCTTAATAAGAGCTGGAATATATTCTATAAATATACTTATAGATGATGTAATTACAATGAAGAGAGCAAAAATATCGTATATTTGTTTATAGGGACTTGTTTCATTCTCTAAAATATTATAAATATGTAGTTTTAAAATTTTTAAATTTTTGCTTATATAACTAAATATATAACTAAATAAATTCATATTTTTTGACTTATTAAATAATCTATATTCGTTCTTTTTTAAAACCTTCAAAAAACAACCTCATTAATATTTTCTTTGTTAAGCAAAACCATAAAAAGTCTCTCTAATCCTAAAGAAGCTCCGCTGCACTCAGGCATATCTTTTAAACTTTTTATAAACTCATAATCTATTTCGTACTTTTTCCCTGTTTCTTTCTCTTTTTTCTTTATATCTTCTAAAAATCTTTTTTCCTGTTCTTTTGGGTCTGTAAGCTCATAATATCCATTTACAAGCTCAAGACCATCTATATATGCTTCAAATCTTTTACCTTTGCCGTTTTCTATTTTTGCAAGAGCTGAAAACATTGGAGGGTAATCATAAATAAATGTTAGTTTTTCTTTCCCAAGATTTGGCTCCACATAAAATGCATAAACCCTAAAAAAGGCTTCTTCATAATCTATTTCTTTTTTTAATTTTTCTCTTTTATTTAAAAATCTTAAAAGTCCTTCATAATCTTCAGCGTACACACCGGTATATTTATAGAATGCTTCATCTACAGTTATTTTTTTAGATTCTTTAAAATCATATTTTCTTCCCTTGTATTCAACTATAGGCTTTTTGTATAAGGAGATTGCTGTTTCCATAAAAATATTTTGGGTATCGTCCATTAAATCTTCCAAATTGTAACCAACTCTATACCATTCAAGCATAGTAAATTCTATTTTGTGTTTTTTAGAACCTTCAAAATTCCTAAAAACCTTTACTATCTGGTAAATATCTTTTTTATATTTAGCAAGCAACTTTTTCATGGCTATCTCAGGTGATGTGTGCAGATATTTTTTTAATTTTTCTCCTTTTTCGTTTACAACTTCTACTTCTACAGGATAAATATTAGAATCTAAATTAGGGTAAGTTTGTAAAATATCTGTGATAACTTCAAAGGCCTGAGTTCTATCAAAATAATCCCGTATACTTTTTAAAACTTTACTTTTTGCAATCAATAAATTCATGGCAATATTATAATAAAATAAATAAAAAAAAGAGGTTTAAAATGGCAGAAAATATAGAAAACACATTAAAAAAGATGGCTGTAGTTTTAGATAAAGTTGTAAAAAAGGTTGATGAGCTTGATAAAAGAGTTACAAAACTTGAAATGAAACTACTTTCAGAAAAAGCAAAAGAAGATGGTAAAGTGTTGCCTCAATCTTCTCAGCAAGCTTCACAACCACAAATGGGTGCTTCTTCAAGTGGTTTTGGAGGATTTGGAACAGGATTTTTAAGCTCGCTTCTCGGAACTTTTGTAGGAATGAGTTTGTTTAACCTTCTTTTTAATAACAATGTTTCAGCTCAGGAATTTGCAGAAAGTGCAGGTGTTTCTGAAGAAGAATTTAAAGAACTTGAAAACAAGTTAGATGAACTGTCTCAGGAAGTTGGAGAAATTGATGAAAAATTAGATGAAATTGATGAAAATTTAGATAATATAGAAACACAGGTTGCAGATTCAGATTTTGACAATGATTATGAAGATATTGTTACAGACGATGATTTTTCTACAGATTTTGATTTAGATGGTTTTGATGACTTTGAGATTTAGGAGGTGCTATGGTTAAGGCTATTTTGTTTGATATAGAAGGAACAGTAGCTCCCATAAGTTTTGTTAAAGAGGTTTTATTTCCTTATTCAAAAGAAAGAATGGAAAGTTTTATAAAAGAAAATAAAGAAAATCCTAAGGTTAAGGAAATATTAGATGAAGTTCAAAAGATTGAAGGAAAAAAGTTAACAGAAGATGAAATAATAGAAGTTCTGAAAAAATGGATAGAAGAAGATAGAAAAATAGCTCCCTTAAAAGATATACAGGGATTAATATGGAAAGAAGGTTTTGAAAGTGGTCAGTTAAAAGCTCCTTTATATGATGATGCTTATGAAAAAATGAAGCAGTGGAAGGATAAATATAGGTTATATATCTACTCTTCTGGCTCTGTAGGAGCTCAAAAACTGTTTTTTTCCCACACAAACTACGGCAATATTTTAGACTGGTTTTCAGGACATTTTGATACAAAAATAGGAAATAAAAAAGAAAGTCAGTCTTATGAATATATAGCTGAAGAAATAGGTTTAAAGCCTGAGGAAATACTATTTTTGTCAGATAACCCTGATGAAATAAAGGCAGCGGCAAAAGCCGGTTTACAGGTAACAAAAGTTTCAAGACCTCAAGATGATCCATACATAGAAGATTTTCCATATAAACAGATAAAAAGTTTTGAGGAATTAGATATATGAGAAAAGGTCTAGTAGTAGATAGAGAAGCAAAATATATAGGTGTTTATCTACCTGAGGAAGATAAGGTATATACAGGTGTTCCAAGAAAAAAAGTTTTAAAAAAAACAAAAATATATGCCGGTGATTATGTTTTAGGTGAGATTATTGATAATGAGAGTTTTGCAATAGAAGATATTGAAGAAAGGAAAAACCTTTTAATCAGACCAAAAGTTGCAAATGTTGATAAAGCCCTTGTAGTTCAAACATTGAAACAGCCACCTTTTGATGATTTTTTACTTGACAATCTCCTTGTGGTTTATGATTATTTAGGAGTTGAGCCTGTTATTGTTTTTAATAAACTAGATCTTTTAGATGATAAAGAAAAAGAACGGCTTCAAAAGATTATAGATATTTATAAAAATGCCGGTTATGAGGTTTATAAAATAAGTACAAAAACAGAAGAAGGAATAGAAAAGCTGAAAAATTCTTTAGAAGGTTCAATAATAATTGTAGCCGGTCCATCAGGTAGTGGAAAAAGCTCTTTAGTTTCAAAGTTAACAGGTTTAAACCTTGAAACACAGGAAGTTTCAAAAAAAACAGAAAGAGGCAGGCATACAACAACAGGAGTAAGGCTTTATAAAATCTCACAAAATACATTTATTGCAGATACCCCCGGATTTTCAAGTGTTGACGCACTTATGTTTATGGATAGAAAGCAGGTTAAAGATTATTTTAGAGAGTTTTTGAGATATGATTGTAAATTTTCAAACTGCACCCATACAAAGGAACCGGACTGTGGAGTCAAAGAAGCAGTAAAAAAAGGAGAAATAGACTGCCAGAGATATAGAAATTATCTGAAAATTATAAAGGAAGATTCATCTCTGGCAGATGAAATTTGTCAAAATTAATAAACTGAGCTTACTCCCTGCTCCTGAACTTCCTCTTCTTGTTTATTTTCTTTCAGTTTTTCTACTTCTTCAGGGTTTTCTACAAGTCTTTCGGCAAGATAGTCAGCTAAATGTTTAACTTTAACTTTTCTATAATCTTCTCCGTGTTTGTACATACCATCGGCTATGTTAAATACACACCCCGGGCAGTCACTTAAAACGTACTCAGCCTGTGTTTTCTCTAAATCTTTTACTTTATCTTTTTGAAGTTCTACTGCTACCTCATAATTTGCAACTGAGAAATATCCAGCAAATCCACAGCACATCATGGCTTTTTCGCCTTCAACATAATCTGCATCAACAACACTTTTAAGAACGTTTCTGTAAACATTGGGGTCGGTGCTCATTGCTGTATAAGAGTGACAAGGAAAATGGAATGTAACCTTTTCACCTTCACCTTTAAATGTTAAATATCCTTGCTCTTCAAGTATTTGAGCAAAACTTTTAACTTTATATTTATACTCTTCTTCCAGTGCTCCACCGCATGTAGGACAGGCAACAACTATTTCGTCAAATTCATACTTATCTATCTCTTCTTTATTGTGCTTCATAAGCTTTTCAAATGCTTCCACATTTCCGGCGTATAAATGGGGAGCTCCGCAGCATCTAATATTTTCAGGAACAACAACCTCATATCCGGCCGTTTCCATCAGTTTTAAAACACTTTCACCTGTTTTGCCGTAAAAAGCGTCTATCATACATCCTGTAAAGAATAAAAGCTTTCCTTTCTTTTCTTTTTTAGGTTTTACTACTTTACCTCTTAATCCAAAAGGTTTTGCAGTTGGTTTTGGCATTAATTTAGTATATTTTGGAATACCTGTATCTAGAAATACTGCATTATATTCCGGAACTTCTTTTTTAAATAACTTCCCATACGCATCCATTAAAGACGGAGCAAATTTCATAGCTGTTTTTGTAATTACATTACCCATCATTGCAAGACCAGAAAATACAGCAGTTTTAACTAAATCTTTTTTACCAAGTTCTTTATTACCCATATGACGGGCTCTAAACATTACTTCCTTATACTCAACCTCGTTTGGACATATCCATTCACATCTTCTGCACATTGCACATTGATTCCACTGGGCAACAATATCTTCAGTTAACGGCATAATTCCATCAACTACAGCTTCAGCAAGAGAAAGTCTACCTCTTGGAGAACTTCTTTCTTCTTTTACCACACTATAAGTTGGACAAACAGACCTGCACGCTGAACATTTTACACATTGATGTGCAAGCTCAACTGTAAGTTTTACATCTATTTCATTCATTATTATCCTCCAGATTTAAACCAAGGACTTTGTTGTAGCATCTATCAACCTTAATTTTTCCTTCTAAAGCAAGTTCGTTTATAATCTTTTGAACCTGATTTCTATTTATACCTGTAAGTTTTTCAATATCACCTGTTTTTAAGGGCTTATTGGAAAGTTTTATAACTTCTAAAATTTTTTCCTTCATTATTTCAAAATATAAATATACTGATAATATTATTCCATAAGATTTATCATAGATTATAATAGATGGAAAAGAATATAAAGATGCCCCTAAGCTTAGTTACATCCTCAGGCTACTTTAATTAAATTACAGAATATTATTTTGTAATCTAGTTATAAACTAAATCTGTAGCTGAAGAATATTCTAGCATAGTAATCTTGAATTATATCATTTAATTTTTGCTCGTTGTTGTTATTATCTTTATAAGATAAGTTCTCGGTTCCGTATACATATCTTCCCTGTAAACTTAAAAATAGATTTTCAGAAAATTTATATTCATATATTAGTTTTAAACCAAAAGCTATACCTGTACCTGTAGCGTCAAATTGCTGGCTGTTGGTTTTATATTTTGCTTTTATATAATAAAAGTCTCCTGCAGGAATCATATAATATACAGACCTACCAGTATTACAGTATCCAAAAATAAAATAAAAATTACATCCTCCGCCAGAATTTAATAGATTACCACTGATTTCTTGAATAGCATCATACCAGAGTTTCCACCCTTCACCAAGGATTATTCCATACTTGTTTTTTTCTACATTATAAACAACACCATCTTTGTTGTAATTATATTTTTGATATTCAGCTGCCAATAATCCACTGAGCAAACCAAACCAATATTTTTTGAAGTTTAAATCGTTTTGGTCTATTTTATAGTAAGTAAATCCAATAAAAGTACCTGCTATTCCTGAAGGGTGAATATTTAAATAATCATAATTACTTACAGTTAAGGTTTTTTCAAGAGTTAATAAATTTTTAATATTAGCTTTTAAGTTTAAATAGACTCTTTGTCCATTAACTTTTTGCTTAGGAATTATATCTGAAGAGTTAGTATCATCTTTTAAGTTAAAATTATTCCCCCAATAGTCATATTTAAGGAGTATACTAAAGGTACCAATTTTTATTCCTGTATTTGTTTTACTTTCATTTTTATTTTTCTCTTCGGCTTTGGAAGTATAATGGAAAAAAAGAATCAAAATTAACATGATAAAAAAGGAAAATTTTCTCATCGTTTTCTGCATCCCCCTATTAGTAAATATTAACTTATTGAAAATTTGAAAATCAATTATATTATTCCCAAAGGGCTGTAGTCAAATACTTTTCCCCTCCATCAGGACATATGAAAACAATAACTCCTTCATCTATTTCCCTTGCAAGCCTTACAGCCGCTTCAAAAGCTGCTCCTGAGGACTGACCTACAAATATTCCTTCATCTCTTGCAAGTTTTCTTGCTTTTTCATAAGAAGAATCAGTATCTATGAACATTGTTCTGTCAAGTCTATTTTCATCAAAAATTCCTGGCTTTATTGAAGTTTCTATATATTTGAGACCTTCTATTCCGTGGAACGGACTGTCAGGCTGAACACCTATAACCTGTATATCTGGATTAAATATTTTTAGTCTTCTTCCTGTTCCCATTATGGTCCCACCTGTACCAATTCCAGCTATGAAATGTGTAATTCTTCCTTCTGTCTGATTCCATATTTCAACAGCAGTTGAATAGAAATGGGAACGCCAGTTTGCATCATTGTTATATTGATCTATATAAAAATACTTTTCAGGATATTTTTTTATAAGTTCCCTTACATATAAAATAGCTCCATCTGTACTTTGAAGAGGGTCTGTAAAATGAATTTTTGCACCGTAAGCCTGAATAATTTTTTTCCTTTCTTCACTTACATTTGAAGGCATAGCAAGTTCTACCCTGTATCCAAGGGCTGTTCCAACCATTGCAAGGGCTATTCCTGTATTTCCAGAGGTGGCATCAAGAATTATTTTATCTTTTGTCAATTTCCCAGACTGAATAGCTTCAACAATCATTCTTGTTGCAGGTCTGTCTTTAACAGACCCACCAGGATTATAACTTTCAAGTTTTGCATATATTTCTATATTTTTTTTCTTTATATCTTCAGGTAGAGATTTATCAAGTTTTACAAGTGGAGTGTTGCCAACAAGCTCCAGCACAGAGTTCCTTGTCTTTCTAACAGGTTCATCGTGATTTCCAAGTATCCACACTTTATTATCACCTTTTATAGTTTTTATAACCCTATTTTATCCTTTTTCGGATAGTTTTTGAAGTGAAAGTTTTATTAGCTCTTCTAAAGAATTTGTTTTTTGGGAAAGTTCTTTGACTATTTTTATAACTTTTTCTTTTTCAAATCCAAGGGAAACTAAAGCTTCTACAGCGTCGTTAAATATTGGTTCTTCTGAGAAGTTAAGTTTTCCTTTCAGTTCTAAAATAATTCTTGAGGCGGTTTTTTTACCTATTCCTGGAACAGATGATAATAAATCTATACGGTTATTTTCTACAGCCGATATAAAGTCTTCATAATCAAAATTTTTTAATATCGAAAATGCATGTTTTACACCTATTCCATTGATAGATGTTAGTTTTATAAAAAGCTCCCGTGTTTGTTTATTTTTGAAACCAAATAATCTAAAAGATTCATCTTTAAAAGCAAGATATGTATAAATTTTTGCATCTTTTTTTTCAAATTTATGGGGAGTATATATTTTTATACCAAAATTTCCGGTTTCTATGACTATAAAATCGTTTGAGATCTCAGCAATTTTCCCTTTTATATAATCAATCATTACTTTGACTTTCCAATTTTTGATGACAAATATATCATAAAATATTAAAATTAATAAATAAATGGAGGATAGTCATGTATAAATTCCCAATGTACATAGGCGGACAGCCTGTAGATAAAGAAGATAAAATAGACGTAATATATCCTTATACAAATGAAAAAATTGGAGAAGTTCCAAAAGGAAATCCTGAAGACGTAGAAAAAGCTATACAAAAAGCAAAAATCGGTCTTCAAAAGTTAAAAAAATTAACTGCTTATGAAAAGTACCAAATTTTAATGAAAGCTGCTGAAATCTTAAAAAATAAGAGAGAAGAAGTAGCAAAAGCTATAGTTTATGAAGTAGGGAAAACAATTAGAGAAGCAAGAACGGAAGTTGATAGAGCTGTAAATACGATAACTTTTTCAGCAGAAGAGGCAAAAAGAATTGGCGGTGAATATATACCTGTTGATGCTTCTCCTAATGGGGTAGGAAAAAAAGGATTTTATTTTAGAGAACCAGCTGGAATAGCAGCTTGTATTACTCCTTTTAATTTTCCGTTGAATTTAACAGCACATAAAATTGCACCTGCTATCGCAGCAGGTTGTCCATTTGTTTTAAAACCTTCAGAAAGAACGCCTATATCACCTACAATGCTCTGTGAGATATTTTTAGAAGCAGGTGTTCCTGAAGAAGCAGTTTCAATTATCCCTGGATTTGCAGATGTTGGACAGGCAATGACTACACATCCTGATGTTAGGGTAGTATCTTTTACTGGAAGTTTAAAAGTTGGAGAAATTATTGCAAGACAGGCAGGTTTAAAAAAGATAGTTATGGAGCTTGGTTCAAATTCTGCCGTTGTTGTTGATGAAGGGGCAAATTTACAGCTTGCAGCTAAAAAAGCGGTAATAGGTGGATTTGCGATTGCTGGTCAAGTTTGTATTTCTGTTCAGAGAATATTAGTTCATGAAAATGTTGCTGATAAGTTTGAAAAGCTTTTAAAAGAAGAAGTTTCAAAACTTAAATTTGGTGACCCAATGAAAGAAGATACAGATGTTGGACCGATTATAGCAGTCGATGAAGTAAACAGAATAAAATCATGGATTCAAGAAGCTGTTGAAAAAGGTGCTAAAGTTGCTCAAGGCGGGGAAGTTTGTGAAGAGTGTGAAACTTTATTTAAACCTACTGTCGTTATGGATGTGCCTGAAGAATCTAAGCTATTTTATGAAGAAGCTTTTGCTCCGGTAGTAACAGTTAAAAGGTTTAAAACTATAGATGAAGCTATAGATCTTGTAAACAAAACAAATTATGGTCTGCAGGTTGGAGTCTTTACAAATAATATAAAAACTGCATGGAAATTCATTGAAAATACAGAAGTTGGCGGTGTTATAATAAATGATATTCCTACATTTAGAGCTGACCATATGCCTTATGGTGGTATAAAAGGAAGTGGAATAGGAAGGGAAGGTCCAAAATTTGCAATTGAAGATTATACAGAGATTAAAACAGTAATTTTTGATCTGAATGCATAAAATTTGTGCAGTTTGATTAATAAAATGCATAAAATATATGCATATAGTTAAATGAACGGTTAGTAAATACTTTTATTAAAGCTGGCATAAAATTTGCCTAAATATATAAATGGAGGAATAGGATGAAAAAAATAGAGGCTATTATTAAACCATTTAAACTAGAAGAGGTTAAAGAAGCCTTAACTGAAATTGGTGTTCACGGTATGACCGTAAGTGAAGTAAAAGGTTTTGGTAAACAAAAAGGGCATACTGAACTTTACAGAGGTGCTGAGTACGTTATTGATTTTCTTCCTAAACTGAAAATAGAACTTGTCGTTGATGATACAATTGTAGAAAAAGTAGTAGAAACAATAACCAATGCTGCAAGAACAGGAAGAATAGGTGATGGAAAAATATTTATAATCCCTGTTGAAGATGCAATTAGAATAAGAACAGGTGAAAGAGGTCCTGAAGCAATATAATTAAAATTTAGTAAAAATTTTTATGGAGGTATTTTGTATGGCAATGATTAAGTGTCAAACACCAGATGATGTAATGAGAGTAATTTCCGAAAAAGGCATTGCCTTTGTTGATGTAAAATTTTCTGATCCTTTTGGTCAGTGGCAGCATTTAACTGTTCCAGCACATGAATTTTCAATTGATACATTTGAAGAGGGAGTTCCATTTGATGGATCTTCTATCAGAGGATGGAAAGGAATTAATGAATCTGACATGCTTTTAATCCCTGATCCAAAATCTGCATTCATTGATCCATTTATTGAGGAACCAACTATTTCCCTTGTTTGTGATGTTGTTGACCCAATTACAAGAGAGCCTTACAACAGAGATCCAAGACAGATAGCTAAAAAAGCTTTAGAGTATTTAAAGGCTTCTGGAATTGGTGATGTTGCATACTTTGGTCCTGAAGCAGAATTTTTCATCTTTGATGATATTAAGTTCAGTAACGGAGCAAACCACGCATTTTATGAAGTGGATTCTATTGAAGGTTGGTGGAATACAGGAAGAGAAGAAATGCCTAACCTTGGATATAAAACTCCTTATAAAAGAGGATATTTCCCTGTTCCACCACTTGATAAAATGGCTGCAATAAGAATGGAAATGGTAAAAACTCTTGAAGAAGTTGGAATTACCGTAGAAAGAGAACACCACGAAGTTGGAACAGCTGGACAGGGTGAAATCAACTTTAGATTTGATGAACTTATAACTACTGGAGATAACGTATTAAAATACAAGTATGTTTTAAGAAATGTTGGTTATAGACATGGAAAATATGTAACATTCTTACCTAAGCCACTTGCTGGTGATAACGGATCTGGTATGCATACACACTTTTCTATCTGGAAGGGTGGAGAAAATATGTTCGCTGGAGACGGATATGCAGGACTTTCAGAAACTGCACTTTATGCAATAGGTGGTATTATTAAGCACGGAAAAGCTATCGCAGCATTTACAAACCCAACAACTAACTCTTACCATAGACTTGTTCCTGGATTTGAAGCGCCTGTTAGACTTGCATACTCTGCAAGAAACAGATCTGCTGCTATAAGAATACCTATGGGCTCTGCATCTCCTAAAGCAAAAAGAATTGAGTGTAGATTCCCAGACGCATCATCAAATCCATATTTAGCGTTTGTAGCTTTATTAATGGCTGCAATTGATGGAATTGAAAACAAAATACATCCAGGTGAGCCTCTTGACAAAGACATCTATGCAATGTCTCCTGAAGAGCTTGCTGATGTTCCATCTATGCCTGCTTCACTTCAAGAAGCAATTGATTCTTTAAAAGAAGATATGGACTTCTTACTCAAAGGTGGAGTATTTGATGAAGACTTCATAAACATGTGGATTGAAACAAAACAAGAAGAAGTTGATGCAATAAGACTTGTTCCACATCCAAAAGAGTTTGAACTTTACTACGATATTTAATAGCTAATCCTATATGATAGGCCCCCCTTGGGAGGGGGCTTTTTTTATTTTCCCAAATAATATAAAATACTCTCTATGAGACCTGAACTTCAGTTAAAAGCTTTATCTCTTGTTAGTCA